>JBDTKZ010000106.1:0-14204 GCA_039935075.1 Bradyrhizobium sp. | reverse complement strand
CAAATCGCCCCAGTCCAGTCTTCATCGACATGCAAATGCTCCCCGTAAGACCTACGCCACAAAGGAATCAGCCTTTGAAAAGCTTCGCAACCTAAAAAGATGTGTGCATTCGATAGCCGGTGATCGGGCTTTCTTGTCACCGTCGCCCGCGTGATGCGAAGCATCATCGCGAACTTGACGCCGGCGTCGAGGCGTCAGGACCACACGACTTCGCCGTCCGCATCGGCGCCGTTCGTTATCGGCACCTCTGCGTCCACCGCATCCCGCCCCGCGTCCGTGACGATCGCGAGCCGCCCCTCAGGTGGGACGAGACGGCTAAGAATAAGCCGGTGATTTGGGTCCGGTGTGAAGGGGAAATATTTTTGCAAAGGGGGCTGGACAGGTTTCAGGTGATTTGCCCGACGGGCAACGGGCTACGTTCCCGATATTGCAATGACGATGTTGCGTTACCTCAAATCACCCGCGCGGCCTTCAGCTTCGCGATCTCATCCGCGCCATAGCCTAGCGTCTGCAAAATCTCGCTGTTGTGTTCGCCGATGTCGGGCGTGGCGGAGCGAATCTCGCGGTCGAAGCCGGTGATCTGGCAGGGCTGTGCCACCAGATCTTGCTTGCCGAGGCGCGGATGCTCGACCGGCTGCTTGATACGCAGCGACTCGACCTGCGGGTCGGCGAACGCGTCGCGGATGTTGTAGACCGGGCCGCAGGGCAGGCCGGCTTCGACGATCAGGTCGAACCATTCGCGGGTGGTTTTGGCGCGCAGGGCGTTCGCGATCATCTCGTTGAGCGCCTCTTTGTTTCGGCCGCGCAAGCCGGCCGAGGCAAAGCGCGGATCGCTTGTCATCTTCTCGCGATCGAGCAGCCGGCACAGTTTCTGGAAATTCTTGTTGCTGGTGGCGGCGAGATTGATAAAGCCGTCGGCGGTGGGATAAAGCCCCATCGGGGTGTTGGTCGGATGAAAATTGCCTTCCTGCGGCGGTATCTTCTTGTCCATGGTCCAGCGGGTGGCCTGGAAATCGAGCAACGCGATGCCGGACTCGATCAGCGAGGTCCGCACCCAGCGGCCAACGCCGCTCACTTCGCGATCGAGCAGCGCGATCAGCACGCCCTGCGCCAGGAAGGCACCGGCCATGATGTCGGTGACCGCGACGCCGACACGCACCGGACCCTGGCCCGGAATGCCCGTCACCGACATGATGCCGGACATGCCCTGCGCGATCTGGTCGATCGAGGGCCGCTCGGCATAGGGGCCTTCCTGGCCAAAACCGGAAATGCTGCCGTAAACGATCCGCGAGTTACGCTTGCGAACGGATTCGAAATCGACGCCAAGCCGTTTGGTGACACCCGGCCGCATGTTCTCGATCACCACGTCGGCCTGTTCGGCCAGCCGCAGCAGGATTTCGCGGCCCTCGTCGGTCTTCAAATTCAGCGTGATGGCGCGCTTGTTTCGATGCAGGTTCTGGAAATCCGATCCGTCGCGGCGCCCGACCAGTTCGTCGGATTCGCCTTCGACCGGCGGCGGCTCGACCCGGATCACGTCGGCGCCCCAGTCCGCCAAGGTGCGCACGCAGGACGGGCCGGCGCGCGCCAAAGTCAGGTCGATCACCTTGAAGCGCGACAACGGCAGCGCTGAAGCTTGCGCCGGCGCGCTGGCGCTGGCGGAGGTCTCGACGGGTTTATGCATGCGAACTGTCCATTACCGCCCGTTGAACTGCGGCTTGCGCTTTTCCATGAAGGCGCGGCGGCCTTCGCGGAAATCCTCGGAGTCCATGCAGTCGGTGCCGATCTGCTTGATCGCGCTCATGTCGCGGTCCGCGGGATCCTTCAGCACCTGCGCGATGGTGACCTTGGCGGATTTGATCGCCAGCGGTGCATTGCCGGAGATGGTACGTGCGATCTCCATCGTCGCATCCCACAGCTCGGCGTCGGGAACCACGCGGTCGACCAGGCCGATCCTGACCGCCTCCGAGGAGTGGATCCGCATGCCCGTGAACATCAACAGTCGCGCCCAGGACGGCCCGACCAGCGAGACCAGATGCTTGAGGCCGTCATAGCCATAGGCGATGCCGAGCTTGGCGGCGGGAATGCCGAACTGGCTGTCCTCGGCCGCGATGCGGATATCGGTCGACATCGCGATCTGCATGCCGCCGCCGAGGCAGAAGCCGCGGATCGAGGCGATGATCGGTTTCGGAAAATTCGCCAGCAGCGTGCGCTGTGCCTCGCTGCGCCTGGAATATTCTTTCGAGGCTGCCGCGTTGTGGCGGTTCTTTTCGAACTGGCTGATGTCGGCGCCTGAGACGAAGGCCTTGTCGCCGGCGCCGCGCAGTACCACCACGCGAATGCCGGGATCGTCGCGCAGCGCGACCAGCGCGCTGCCGAGCCCTTCCCACATGTCGAGCGACATGGCGTTGCGCTTTTCGGCGTTATTGAAGGTGATGATTCCGACGCCATCGGTGCTGCTCTGCAGGATCTTGCCGTCGGCGTAGGATTTCTCGGCGCTGTTGGGGACATCTAGCATCGGGGTTGCTTTCGGTGAGGAGAACGCCATTGGTGTTTCAAGGGCGGCATTTCAGAGAGTGGTGATAAAGGGCTCGAATTTCGCCCGGTCGAAGGCCGGCCGCGCCTGCATTTTAGTCCACCATTCGGTGACGCGGGGATGTTTCTTTGGTGTCACCTCGTCGGGGGCGATCTCCTCATCGATCCGCTTCACGAACGGGGTCGCGGCGATATCCGCGATCGAATAGGCCTTGCCGACCAGCCAGCCCGCGGGTTTCAGGGCCTCTTCCATCCGGTCCAGCAGTTGGGTGGTGAGCTTGTCGCGGGCCGCAGCACGTTCGTCCTCGGTGTAGGGCTTGCGCGCCACCCGCAGCCAAGCCTCCTGGCGCTCCTTGCTCGGGATGTTCTTGAGTTTCGCGGCGAGCTCCTCATCGGTCCATTTCTGCGCCGTCTTCTGCAGATGATGGCGCCAGTTGAAGATGATGAGATTGCCGATCAAGCCGTCGATGTGGCGGATCCAGTTGCGCATCAGCGCGCGCTCGTAGGCGCTGTCCGGGCGCAGCGGGGGATCGGGAAAGGTCTCGTCGAGATATTCGCAGATGGTGCCGCTCTCATGCAGCGGTTTGCCGTCGTGGATCATGGTCGGGATCACGCCGAGCGGATTGATCTTCAGATATTCCGGCGAATGATGTTCCAAATTGGCCATATCGACGACGTGGCCTTCATATTCGAGGCCTTTTTCCTCAAGGCATAGCCGCACGCGGCGCGACGCGCTCGAACGCCAGCCGTGATGAAGCACGATCATGATGGGATACTCGATCGCGAATGGGTCGCGACCGTGGGCACGGCCAAACAGCTCCGTCGATCAATGGGCATGCGCACTCCTGGCCGCCGACGCTATCGAGCGTCTTCGCAGGCATTGCAGCATTGATTGAATGGGGGTGCAATGTCGTTCGATGCATACATGCGCTGCCGTTTGCGGCAAACATTAACGCGTACTGCTTCGATCTCCGACGTCTGCGATGGTGGAACGATCGATATCAAAGGCCGCGCCGCCGGCTCTCCGCCGGGCGATGGTGGCCTTTTAATCTACTGCGCCAAATGCGCCGTCAGCGGATGGGCGCCGGCCTTGCTGAAGAACGCCGCTTCCTCGGCCGTGGCCTCCAGCAGTTGCTCGTCCTGATCGTAGATGTCGTTGCGGAACTGGATGGTCTGGTCCCTGGTCATCCATGCGGTGAGATAGATCCACGCCACCGGAACCTTCTTCGGCAATGCGATGTCTTCGCGTTGGCCGGTGGCGATCGCCGCATCGATCGCCGCGCGATTCCATTTCGGCATTTCTTCCTGCAGCAGCCAGGCCGCGAGGTCGCGGACGTTGTCGACCCGCGAGCAGCCATGCGAGTCGAAGCGGTAGTCGTCGCTGAACAGGTTGCGCTGGTTGGTGTCGTGCATGTAGACCGAATAGGGGTTCGGCATATCGATCTTGACCGCGCCGAGCGCGTTCCAGGTACCGGACTGCTGACGGACCGTGAAGTTCGGCGTGTGCGTGCCGGACCAGTCGATCGAATGCGGGTCGATCGGGGCGTCATGACCATCGAGCACTTCCATGTGCATGCGCGCCAGATAGGTCGGATCCTTGCGCATATGCGCGGAGATTTCGGTCTTCGAGATCGATGACGGAACGGTCCAGGTCGGATTGAGGTTGACGCTGGTGATCTCGGCGATCAGCGTCGGCGAGGGCTTTTCGGTCTTGCCGACGATCACGCGATAGCGCCGGACCACCTTGTCGTTTTCGACCGCCTCGGCGAACGTCGCCGGCAGGTTGACGACGACATAGCGCTGTCCGAACGTGAAGTTCATGTTTTCGAGCCGTTCGAGCGAGGCCTCAAGCTGCTTGATCCGCT
Source organism: Bradyrhizobium sp. (assembly GCA_039935075.1). GTDB lineage: Bacteria > Pseudomonadota > Alphaproteobacteria > Rhizobiales > Xanthobacteraceae > Bradyrhizobium. The sequence continues at coordinate 9,807 of JBDTKZ010000106.1, read as the reverse complement.
TCTGCACCGAGATGTTGAGCGCGGCCAGTGTCCGCGGCGTCATCACGCCGGTCGCGGCCAGACCATGACGCGCCTGAAAGCGCATCACGCCCTCGATCACCGCCTCGTCGAAGGCGCCGCTCGCCTTGTCCTCGGCGAGATCGCCGGTCATGATCAGGCGCTTGCGCAGCACATCGTCGTTCGGGCCAGCCACGCCGGATACGAATTTGGCGTCGGCCGGGATCGTCGGCCAGCCGCCGCGCACCGCGAGATCGCCATAGCTCAGCGCGGCTTCCTTGATTCGCGCCGCGGTGCCTTCGTCGAAGGTCGGCTCATGCGAGAGCGCCAGCGCCGCCGCTGAACGTGATTCCGGCGTCGATGCCGCCGCCGGCTTGATGGCGTGCGCCGCGGGCGCCGTCGCGGCCGGCTTGGCCGCAGCGCCGGCGCCGGTGGTCGTTTCAGCGCTCTGGCCAAAGGCTGGCCCGGTCGCAAGCATCGTCGCGATGGCCATGATCGTCGTTGTGCGCATGTCGGATGCCCCTGCAATGCGCCTTGCCGGCGCAGACATTGAAATAGACCCTGGAAATTGATTCAGGTTCGATCAAGCCATCGGGTAGGACCTGATCTGCAAAATGGTTTCCGGAATATTAGCCTGCGAGAGTTGCGTTCTGATTAAGCTGATGTTGCGGCTGTTGCGGTGCAGAAGGCCCGGATTGGCGATCCGCGTTGGACTTTGGTTGCCTTTGATATGTCGTCGTAACGGCTAAAGTGGTTCGCAACCCATTCAACTCAAAAAAAGAGTTTACGATTGGAGGGCAAATGCCGTGGACGCGTCGAGGGGCGATCGCCAGTTGTGGCGGCGCTTTGGCCTTGCTGGCCGCCCTGCCGGCTTTCGCGAAGGCCTATCCCAGCCAAACCATCAAGATGATCGTACCCTATCCGGCCGGCGGCACCACGGATCTGCTCGGACGGATGGTCGCCGATCAGCTCCAGATCGGGCTTGGCGGCGCGGTTGTCGTCGAAAACAAGCCCGGTGCCGGCACCACCATCGGCGCGGAGCAGGTCGCGCGGGCCCAGCCTGACGGCTATACGTTGCTGCTGGCGACCTCGACCACGCTCGCCATCAACAAGACCCTCTACAGGAATCTGCCCTACGATCCGGTGAAGGATTTTACGCCGATCGCGCTGGTGGCTGGCGTGCCGTTCGCGCTGATCGTCAACCCGTCGCTTCCGGTCAAGACGCTGTCGGAGTTCATTGCCTACGCCAAATCGAAGCCGGGGCTGGCTTACGGTTCGGCCGGCAATGGCAGTCCGCAGCATCTCGGCGCCGAGATGCTAAAGTCGGCCGCAGGAATCGATATCCGTCACGTGGCGTATCGCGGCAGCGTCGCGGCGATGCTCGATGTGATCGCGGGACATATTTCGTTCATGGTGGTCGATCTGCAACCGGCGTTGCCGCAGATCGCGGCAGGCAAGTTGCGGGTTTTGGGCGTGACGACGCCCAGGCGGGTGGCGTCGGCGCCGGATATTCCGACGCTGGCCGAAAGCGGCCTGCCGGGTTTTGAGCTGGTCGCCTGGCAGGGGGTGGTCGGGCCCGCCGGCCTGCCTCGCCCGATCGTCGATCAACTGGCTGCGCAGATCGGCAAACTGGTCGCCAATCCCGCCACCCGCGACAAGTTCAAGCTGCTGGCGCTGGAGCCGTTGCCACCATCGACACCGGACAGTTTTGCTGAATACGTGAAGTCCGAGGTGGACCGATGGGCCACGATCGTCAGGAATTCCGGCGCCGAACCGGAATGACGCGAGGCTCCCGGTAAAAAAGGCATGCTGCCGGCAACATTCTCTCTATTTTCTCTATTCTCTCTGCGAAACGCGGCCCGAAATGCCTGAGTTGGATGTACTGATCGTGGGCGCCGGCCCGGTCGGATTGACGCTGGCGATCGACCTCGCCTGGCGCGGGATCGATGTGACGATCGCCGAGACGCGCGCGCGGGCAGCACCTCCGGAGCCGAAATGCAACCACGTCGCCGCCCGCACCATGGAGATATTCCGGCGGCTTGGCCTTGCCGAAGCGGTGCGTAACGCAGGATTGCCGGCGGACTATGCCCATGACATCAGCTATCGCACCTCGTTTACCGGGCAGGAGCTGACGCGCATTTTAATTCCCTGCCGCCGCGATCACTTCACGACGACCGACGGTCCCGATTGCAACTGGCCGACGCCCGAGCCGCCGCATCGCATCAACCAGATTTTTCTCGAACCGATCCTGTTCGAGCACGCAGCGGCCCAACCGCGGATCCGCATCATTAATCGCAGCTCGGTCGAAGACGTCCTGGTCGAGGATGATTCCGCCACCGTCAGCCTGCGCGATCTCAATCACGGAACAACGCGGCGGGTGACGTGCCGCTATTTGATCGGCTGTGACGGCGCGCGCTCGGTCGTTCGCAAGGCGATTGGCGCGGAGTTGAGTGGCGACGCCATCATCCAGCGCGTGCAGTCGACCTATATACGCGCGCCCGGACTGATCGATCGTCAGCAACACGCCAGCGCCTGGGGCACCGGCGCGATCAATCCGCGGCGCTCCGGCATGGTATACGCGATCGACGGAAGCGAGCGCTGGCTGGTGCACAATTACATGAAGCCGGGCGAGACCGAGTTCGAGGCGGTCGATCGCGATGCGTGCCTGCGCACCATTCTCGGGGTGGACGCGGATTTCCAGTACAAGGTGATTTCGAAAGAGGATTGGTATGGACGCCGCCTGATCGCCAACAAGTTTCGCGACCGCTGCGCGTTCATCGCCGGCGATGCCTCGCACATCTGGGTGCCCTATGCCGGCTTCGGCATGAATGCCGGGATTGCGGACGCGATGAACCTATCCTGGCTGCTGGCCGCCCACCTCAACGGCTGGGCGCCGGCTTCCATCCTCGATGCCTACGAGGCCGAGCGCTGGCCGATCACCAACCAGGTCTCGCGCTTTGCGATGTCGCATGCCGAGGCGGAAATTCGCCGCCGCGGCGCGGTGCCCGAGGCCATCGAGGATGCCGGGCCCGCGGGCGAGTTGGCGCGCGCGGAAGTCGGGCGTCTCGCCTATGAGATCAATGTGCAGCAATACGCCTGCGCCGGTCTGAACTTCGGAACCTACTACGATCGCTCGCCGATCATCGCTTATGACGGCGCCGAGCAGCCGGTCTACACGATGAGCAGCTATACGCCATCGACGGTCCCGGGGTGCCGCACGCCGCATCTGTGGTGCGAGGATGGCGTCTCGCTCTATGATGCCATGGGGCCGGAGTTTACGCTGCTGAAATTCGATTCCTCGGCGGATGTCGCGGCGCTGGAAACCGCGGCGCGCCAAAGGGGCGTGCCGCTCAAGGTGCTTCAGATCAAGCCGGCGGACGCGGCGATCTACGACGGCAGCCGCCTCGTGCTGTCACGCCCGGACCAGCATGTGGCATGGCGCGGCAACAGACTGCCGCCCGATCCGCTGGCGCTGATCGATCATGTCCGAGGCGTTATAAATTAGGGAGGCAACGCTGGCATTGCCCGAACGAATTGCGTCCGGGGTACGATCAGCACAAGTGAAGCGAACCCTGCATTCGATCGGCGCTTAAGTTGACGCGCGCATGATCTTCCACGGGGCGGCCGGCACCTTGCGGACCGTGCGTTAGTCTTCGTTCGCGGCGATCGATTCCATCAGGGACACCAGCTGACGCTGAACGGTCTGGTCCTTGATCTTGCTGTAGGCCCGCAGCAGCCTCAGGCTGAACGAGCTGTCGAGAAACAGCAGGCTTTCGACTTCCCGTGCCTTGCCGTCGCCGTCGTAGAAGAACGTGACGGGCACATCGAGCGCGGTTGCGATCTGCTGCAGACGAGCGGCACCAACCCGGTTGACGCCCTTCTCATATTTCTGGACCTGCTGAAAGCTGACGCCGAGTTGGCCGCCGAGTTCCGCCTGCGAAATACGTTGCTCGACGCGCCGAAGCCGAATTCGCTTGCCCAGTTCAATGTCGGGCTTGCCGGCACTGCGCTGCTTCATCTTTTTTGCCGCTGATTTAATCATTCTGCTGTTACCGTCCTTTGATCGAGAGGCCCTGAATAAGTGGGTCAGGGATTCACCCTTATATACTGCTTTAAGTTGATCAGGATCGACCAATTCGTCCTGCAACCACCGGAATCTTGAAAAGTTAAAAGCTTCCCAGGGTCGTATTATGAGAACAAAATGTCGAGCGGCGGCCGCCATTTGACAGTTAACGGTACTATTTTCCGGTCAGGTTCCCGGACGTTTTTCAGGCACCCGCGGCCCCCCTTTCCGGCTGCCAAGATTGACAGAATATAGTACGGGCCACAACCAACACGGGTTCAGAGCGGCGGGTTCGGCAGCTCGATTTATCAGGCATGGCCGATCTTGCCCGGACAGAAACATGCCACCCGCGTATCAGTGTTCTTGCTTCAGGACCGGTCTATTCCCGGGCTTGCCATGAGTTCGAACGCTGTCGCGGGGATGTAACGCCGACCCAAGTTACGGGAACGCCGATGGCGTGCGTCGGGTCTGCCGCGAAATCGTGCAGCCGGCCCCGCGGTGCCAAAATGTTCTTGCCTCGACGCGTGGTGGCTGCAATCTCATCGCCGGTCTTGAGGAGCGGGAGCCCATCGAATGAGCCAACTTGTTGTCCATGCCGGCGACTTTAAGTTCGACGCGCGTTTTGAAGATCAGCTGGCGCCGAAGACGTGCGCGGCGTTTCGTCGCGCAATGCCGTTCGAGAGCCAGATGGTCCATGTGCGCTGGAGCGGCGAGGGGGTCTGGCTTCCGCTCGGCGATCTCGATTTTGGCGTCGGCTACGAGAACCACACCAGCTATCCGGCGCCGGGCCAGATCATCCTGTATCCCGGCGGCATCAGCGAGACCGAGATCCTGCTGGCCTATGGCGGGGTGCATTTCGCCAGCAAGATGGGCCAGCTCGCCGGAAACCATTTCATCACGCTGACCTCCGGGCTCGATCGGCTGGCGGAGCTTGGCAAGACCGTGCTCTGGAAGGGTGCGCAAAAGGTCAGGTTCGAGGCGGTCTGAATGGCGAAAGCCACGGTCGTTCATCTCTCGTTTGGCCGGGAAATCGTCGGCCGGATCGGCGCGCTTGGCGCGGTCTCCGAGACCCCGGCCAATCTGACCCGCATCTTTTTGAGCCCCGAGCATCGGGCCGCGGCCGACCTGCTGCTGTCGTGGATGCAGGCGGCCGGGATGCGGGCGCATCTCGATGCGATCGGCAACGTGTGCGGTCGCTACGAGGGCGATCGTCCGGGCTTGCCGTGCCTGATGCTCGGATCGCATTACGACACCGTGCGCGACGCCGGCCAATGGGATGGGCCGCTCGGGATTATCACGGCGATTTCCTGCGTCGCCGACCTGAACCGGCGCGGGCGCCGGCTGCCCTTTGCCATCGAGGTCGTCGGTTTCGCCGATGAGGAAGGCGTGCGATTCGCTTCCACCCTGCTCGGCAGCCGCGCCGTCGCCGGCAGCTTCGATGAGGCCGCGCTCAATTCCAAAGACAAGGCTGGCCTCACCATGCGCCAGGCGCTGGCGCAGTTCGGGCTCGATCCCGATCACATCGGCGCGGCCGCCCGGAGCCGGCGCGAGCTTCATGGTTATGTCGAACTACATATCGAGCAGGGGCCGGTGCTCGAAAGCGAGAGCCTGCCGGTCGGAATCGTGACCGCGATCTCGGGCGCGACCCGGCTGTCGGTCGTCCTCACCGGCATGGCCGGTCATGCCGGCACCGTGCCGATGGGGCTGCGGCGCGATGCGTTGGCAGGGGCTGCCGAATGCATTGTCGCGATCGAGCAGTTTTGCCGCACCGATCAGGGGCTGGTCGGCACCGTCGGCTATATCGACGCGATGCCCGGCGCCACCAATGTGATCCCGGGAAAAGTGTCCTTTACCATCGATATCCGCACCGCTTCCGACCAGCACCGCAAGCGCGCGGTCGCCGATATCGTCCGCAACATCGAGGCCATCGCCAAGCGGCGAACGCTGGTGCTTCAGGTCGATGTCACCCACGAGAACCGCACCGTGCCGTGCGCGCCATGGCTGAAGGCACAGGTGGCCGATGCCGTCACTGCCGAAGGTTTTCGCGCCTTTGAACTGCCGAGCGGGGCCGGGCATGACGGCATGGCGATGATCGACATCGCCGATGTGGCGATGTTGTTCGTGCGCTGCCGCGGCGGCATCAGCCATCATCCCGACGAGCATGTCGAGGAAGCCGACGCCGATGCCGGCGCCCGCGTGCTGCTGCGGCTGGTCGAGAATTTCCGGCCGCGGCCGGCCGCCGAGGCCGCGGCTTCCTGAACTCCGCATTCATTCTCCGTCGTCCCGGACTTGATCCGGGACCCATACGCCGTGTCCTCTCGTTTCGGTATTGGGGCGAACGCCTTCATGAACAACTGAGGCCAGGGGTGATGGGTCCCGGATCAAGTCCGGGACGACGGCTGCATTCCTAGCCCGCGGTGACGTCTACCAGTTCATCGCCATCGAGCACGCGCTGTGCCTTGGCGAGATCGAGGTCGCCTTCCCAGGCGGCGACCACGACGGTGGCGACGCAATTGCCGATCAAATTGCCGACCGCGCGGGCCATGCCGATGAACCAGTCGATCGAAAGCACCAGCACGAGGCCGATCGCGGGAATGCTGGGCACCGCGTTCAACGTCGCGGCCAGGATCACGATCGCCGAACCGGGACCGCCGTGGGCGCCCTTGGAGGTGATCAGGGACACCCCCAGCACCAGCATCAGGTCGCCGAACGACAGCGGCGTGTTGGTGGCCTGCGCGATGAACACCACGGCGAGCGTCAAATAGATCGAGAACGCATCGAGGTTGAAGGAGTAGCCGGTGGGAATGACGAGGCCGACCACGGAATCCTTGACGCCGAGCCTCTCCAGCTTGCGCATGATCTGCGGCAGCACGGCGTCCGAGGAGGCGGTCGCCAGCACGATGGTCAGTTCCTCGCGCAGATAGCTCAGGAATTTGAGGATATTCAGTCCGGCCAGCGCCATCACAGAGCCCAACACGCCGAGCACGAAGATCGCGACCGAGACGTAGAACAGCGCCACCAGGGAAATCAATTGCCGCAGCGAGCCGACGCCGTATTTGCCGACCGTGTAGGCCACCGCGCCGAGCACGCCGAGCGGGGCGAGGCGGACGATCAGCCCCATGGCGCGGAACAGCACCGTCGATACCGCGTCAATGAAGGAGCTGATGCGCTCGCCCTTCTCGCCACCGACCAAAGCGAGGCTGACGCCGAACAGGATGGCGAAAAACAGCACCTGCAGCACATCATTGCGCGACAGCGCATCGAATGAGGTGGTCGGAATGATATTGATGAGGAAGCTGCCGATGCCCTCGCCCTTCAGCTTGTGGGCGTTGTCGGCGTAGGTTGAGAGCGCCTTGGCGTCCAGGGTCGAGGTATCGATGTTCATGCCGTGGCCCGGCCCGAACAGATAGGCGAGCAGCAGGCCGACGCACAGCGCGACCGTGGTCATGGTCTCGAAGTAGACCAGCGCCTTGACGCCGACCCGCCCGACCTTCTTGAGGTCGCCGGCGCCGGCGATGCCATGCACCACCACGCAGAACACGATCGGCGCCACGATCATCGAGATCAGCTTCAAAAAGGCGTCGCTGAAAATCTTCAGGCCGATGGCGAAATCAGGGGTCGCCATCCCGAGCACGATCCCGAGAAGCAGCGCGATCACGACTTGGACGAAAAGTGATTGGTAAAGCGGTTTTCTCACGCTTACGACGGTTGCCGCGATGGTTGACATGACCTGCTCCCCCTGTGATTGAACCCATGCCCGGATTCAAGCCTCACCCGAGCAACAAATGTGCCAAACAACCGCAAAACAGGGTCGCGGAGATTTCTTGTTATCGGGGGATTCCGGCGCCGCGCCTTTCGCGGGTGCCAGGATGGAGGCCGAAGCGCTATGAGATCGAAGCCGGCGAGCGCAATTCAACAGTAGCGGGGTCCCTGGGTGGCTCTGTCCAACATGGTTCGATGATGGCATGATTCACGATGTTTCGATCCCGGCGGCCCTGATTGCCGGGCTGGTCAGTTTCCTCTCGCCCTGCGTGCTGCCGCTGGTGCCGCCCTATCTGATCTATCTGACCGGCGCGACCATCGAGCATGTCGCCAATGACGAGACCGCGTCGTCGTCGCGACGCGCGGTGATGGTCTCGGCCCTGATGTTTGTGCTGGGCTTTTCCACCGTGTTCGTGGCGCTCGGCGCCAGCGCGTCGCTGGTCGGCGCGCTGATCCGGGCCTGGTCGGCGCAGCTCTCGATCGCGGCCGGCATCGTCATCATCGTGATGGGCCTGCATTTCCTCGGGCTGACCCGGATCGGCCTGTTGATGCGGGAAGGGCGCCTGTCGATTCCAAAGCCGGTGGGCCTGTGGGGGGCTTATGTGATGGGCCTCGCCTTTGCGTTCGGCTGGACGCCATGCATCGGGCCAATCCTCGCGGCCATCCTGTCGGTCGCGGCCGCCGAGGCGACGGTGACCAGGGGCGCGGGCCTGCTCGCGGTCTATTCCGCGGGCCTCGGGATTCCGTTCCTGATCGCGGCCTTGATGGTCGATCAGTTCTCGTCGCTGTTTGCGCGGATGAAGCGGCATCTCGCCATTGTCGAGCGCGCGATGGGCGTGCTGATGGTGATCACCGGCGTTGCCTTTCTCACCGGCGGGATCTCCAACGTCAGCATCTGGCTGCTGGAGACGTTTCCGTCGCTGCAGAATTTCGGCTAAAGCGGGATGATTTTAGCTTGAATCGATTTGGGATTCCCAAATCAGTCGACTTCTGATTCACCATGCTGGCTGGGAAGGAGGCCAGCATGGATGGGGAAGCCTTACTCTGTTGATCTTCGCAGACGTGTGGTGGCCGCGATTGAGGCCGGCATGTCGCGCAATCAAGCGGCTAAGCAGTTTGGGGTCGCTATCAGCACGGCGATTGGCTGGATGCAGCGGGTGGAGCAGACCGGCAGCGTTGCTCCTGGCCAGATGGGTGGTCACAAGCCGAAGGCGATTTCGGGCGAGCACGCGGTCTGGTTATCGCAGCGGATCAGATCTGGCGATTTCACCTTGCGCGGGCTGGTCGCCGAGTTTGGAGAGCGCGGGTTGAAGGTCGATTACCGCTCGGTATGGGAGTTCGTCCATGCCGAGAAGCTGAGCTTCAAAAAAAAGCGTGGTGGCTGGCGAACGCGATCGGCCCGACGTGGCGCGGCGGCGCGCCCAGTGGACAAAGTATCAAGATCGCGTCGAACCTGAGCGGCTGGTCTTCATCGACGAGACCTGGACCAGAACCGATATGGCTCCCTTGCGGGGATGGGCAGCGCGCGGCCACAGGCTGACCTCCAAGGTTCCCCACGGCCGCTGGAAGACCATGACCTTCCTGGCGGCATTGCGCCATGATCGGATCGATGCGCCGTGGTTTATCGAGGGGCCGATCGACGGCGAGAGCTTTCGGACCTACGTGGAGAAGGTTCTTCTGCCGACGCTTCGTCCCGGCGATATCGTGGTCTTGGACAATCTCGGCAGCCATAGAGGCAAAGCCGTGCGCCAACTCATCCGCTCCGTTGGCGCAAAGCTCTTCTTCCTGCCAAAATACTCACCCGACCTGAACCCGATCGAACAGGTCTTTGCCAAACTCAAGCATCTCATCAGAAAGGCCGCCGCTCGAACCGTCGATGCCGTGTGCGCCGCCATCGGCGAAGCTCTCCCAGCCTTCACCCCCGAAGAATGCGCGAACTATCTCAAAAACTCAGGCTATCGAACCTAATGTCATCATGCTTTAGC
>JBDTKZ010000105.1:0-24681 GCA_039935075.1 Bradyrhizobium sp. | reverse complement strand
TATGGGGGGCACTACTTCAGTCCCACGCAGGCGAGTTGGATTGACGCTTTTTTGGAGACGTTGCCGACCAAGATCTCGGAGAAGAATGTCGCCTTAGCCGCCCTCATCGATGCTGCAAGTCAATCAGCGGCCGCGCCTGGGCACACGGCGCAGCCTTTTCAGCCGACGCGCGGTGCAAAAAAATATCTTGAGACCTCCTGGAGGATCGATCTGCCGTCCAAAGTGGAACTAGGTCTAAAAACTTTGGCTTCAATTCACGCGATACAAATCGGAGCAAGCAAGGTTGCCGATGCGAATAAGGCGGCACAGCAGGTGCGAGAAGGAGATCTGGTTTTCTTAGACCCGCCATATTCTGGCGTCCATTACAGCCGCTTCTATCATGTTCTTGAAACTATCGCTCGCATGGAATGCGGCGAGGTCTCAGGCGTTGGTCGATACCCGCCGCCAAACGAGCGGCCACGATCGTCGTACAGCATGAAAGGTGAAGCCGTCGAAGCCCTCGACGATTTGCTCGCGACAATTGCGGATAGCGGAGGAAAAGCGATCATAACCTTTCCGGATCACGAGTGTTCAAACGGTCTGTCAGGTGAAACCATAGTGGACATGAGCGATGAGTATTTTCGCATCAACATAAAAGAGGTCGACAGTAAGTTCAGCACTTTGGGCGGAAACGTGTTGCCGGCCGGAAAGGCTGGCCGTGGTGGACGGCAATACCGTAGTGAGCTCATCCTTGTGCTAGATCCTAAGTAGGGATCTGCCGGTGGTGGGGAATCCTGACAGAGAAGGGCTGTCGGGCCGCCCTTCGATGGATCGGCAGAATCGATGTAAGTTCAGGCCACGCCGCAGATTTTCACGCTCAGCTGAACAGCCGAAAGCTTAAAGCCTTTTCTGTTTCGAAAAGCATCTCGCTTGAAAATGCATCACCGCTTCTTCCATCCACCCCTATGTCCCGGCGCCCCTCCACTCGATCGCGGCGCTGGTCCGAACTCTGGCCCTGATTGGCGCGAGTCGGTGGGCTGGATGATCCGGCTGTCGCCGCCGAACGGTTTGGCGGGCAGCGCGCCGTCGGGACGGAAGGGCAGGGATTCCGGGCCGTGCATTTCGTCGAGATGGGGTTTGTGGACTTTTGAGGCAATGCCACGCGGGGTGTTGTTGCCGCCGCGCTTGGATGAACCGCGCGGCAGGTTGGCCGATTCGCCATATTTCTTGGTGCCGGCATAGGCGCCGGCTTTGTTCTGCACCGTGCGCTGCTTGGCAGTGGGGTCGTCGACCACGGCGAGTTCGGTGGCGCGCAGGCGTTTGACTTCATCGCGCAGGCGGGCGGCTTCCTCAAAATTCAGATCGGCGGCGGCTTCGCGCATTCGGGTTTCGAGGTCGGCCAGCACGGTCTCGAAATTATGCCCGATCGAGATCACGTCATCGGCCATGCCGCCGTCGCCGATTTCCACCAGCACATGGTCGCGCTCGTAGACCGAGTTCATGATGTCGCCGATCGACTTCTTGATGCTCTCCGGCGTGATGTTGTGAAGCGTATTGTATTCGACCTGCTTTTCGCGGCGGCGGTCGGTTTCGGCGATGGCGCGCTCCATCGAGCCCGTCATCTGGTCGGCGTACAGGATCACCTTGCCGTCGACGTTGCGCGCGGCGCGCCCGATGGTCTGGATCAGCGAGGTCTCGCTGCGCAAAAAGCCTTCCTTGTCGGCGTCGAGGATCGCGACCAGCGCGCATTCGGGAATGTCGAGGCCTTCGCGCAGCAGGTTGATGCCGACCAGCGCGTCGAACGCGCCGAGCCGGAGATCCCGAATGATCTCGATGCGCTCGATGGTGTCGATATCGGAGTGCATGTAACGCACGCGAATGCCCTGCTCATGCAGATATTCCGTGAGGTCTTCCGCCATCCGTTTTGTCAATACCGTGATCAGCGAGCGATAGCCTGCTTGCGCGGTGGCGCGGACCTCGCCGACGAGATCATCGACCTGGGTGCGGGCAGGACGGATATTGACCGGCGGATCGATCAGGCCGGTGGGGCGGATGACCTGTTCGACAAACACACCGCCGGATTCGTTCAGCTCCCATCCGCTCGGCGTCGCCGACACCGCGACCGATTGCGGGCGCATCATGTCCCATTCCTCGAACCGCAGCGGACGGTTGTCCATGCAGGAGGGCAGGCGGAAACCGTATTCGGCCAGGGTCGCCTTGCGGCGGAAGTCGCCTTTGAACATGCCGCCGATCTGCGGCACGGTGACGTGGCTCTCGTCGGCGAACACCAGCGCATTGTCGGGGACATATTCAAACAGCGTCGGCGGCGGCTCGCCGGGGCGGCGTCCGGTCAGATAGCGCGAATAGTTTTCGATGCCGGCGCAGCTTCCGGTGGCTTCCATCATTTCGAGATCGAAGGTGGTGCGCTGCTCCAGCCGCTGCGCTTCCAGCAGGCGGCCCTGGTTGTGGAGTTGGTCGAGCCGCATCTTCAATTCGGATTTGATCGATTTGATCGCCTGCACCAGGGTCGGGCGTGGCGTCACATAGTGCGAATTGGCGTAGATCTTGATGAATTCGAGTTCGTCCTGCTTGTGGCCGGTGAGCGGATCGAACTCCTCGATATTTTCCACGGTGTCGCCGAACAAATTCACCCGCCAGGCACGGTCTTCATAGTGCGCCGGGAAGATGTCGATGACGTCGCCTCTTACACGAAAAGTACCGCGGGTAAAGTCGGCCTGGGTGCGCTTGTATTGCAGCGCGACCAGATCTGCGATCAATTGCCGCTGATCGATGCGCTCGCCCTTCTTCAGCGCGAAGGTCATCGCGGTGTAGGTTTCGACCGAGCCGATACCGTAAATGCACGACACCGACGCCACGATGATGACGTCGTCGCGCTCCAGCAGCGCGCGCGTCGCCGAATGGCGCATGCGGTCGATCTGTTCGTTGATGGACGAATCTTTCTCGATATAGGTGTCGGTCCGCGGCACATAGGCCTCGGGCTGGTAGTAGTCGTAATAGCTGACGAAATACTCGACGGCGTTGTCGGGGAAGAAGCTCTTGAATTCGCCATAGAGCTGCGCCGCCAGCGTCTTGTTCGGCGCCAGGATGATGGCCGGGCGTTGCGTGGCCTCGATCACCTTGGCCATGGTGTAGGTCTTGCCGGAACCGGTGACGCCGAGCAGCACCTGGGTGCGGTCCTGCCGGCTGATGCCTTCGACCAATTCCCTGATCGCGGTGGGCTGGTCGCCCTTCGGCTCGTATTCGGACTTGATCACGAACGGCTGGCCGCCTTCGGATTTTTCCGGGCGCGGCGGCCGATGCGGCGTCCAGATTTTCACGCCGCCGTCGTCGCCCTTGAATTCGGGACGGCCGTCGCGGATCAGCGCATCCAGCGCATCGGCGGTAGCGGCAACGCCGAGCGCTTCCATCTTGTTGCGCGGCGGCCGCGCCAGCGCAGCGGCATCTTCCTCCTCGGTGGTGAAGCCGAGCTGCTTTGCCAGTTCCGGATCGAGCGTCGGAATCGTGGCCGTTGTGCCGTAATTGGCCGGTGCGAATTCGGATTGCGGGGCTTCGGCGAGGCCGCCGGGGGCAGAAGGCTTGCGCGCGCCTGATGGTTGCGGCTTTGGCCGCAACGGCATCGGATAGGGATCGGCAGCGCTTTGCGGGAATTCCTTCGGCGTCGAGGCCCTTGCGCGATGCGCGGCGGCCTCGCCGCCGGAGCGGCGGTCCCTGGAATTATCCGGCGGCGGCTGCAGCCCGGTGCCCGAGCCCATGCCACTTTCGCCGCGGTTGATCGCGGGATTGAGCAGTTCCGCCAGCGCCGGTCCGATCGGCTGCACGTCCGGCCGCGACGCCTTGGAATTAGGAGTCTTGGAGTTCGGCGCCTTGGATGTGGTGGTTTTGCCGGGTTTTTTGGGAGTGTCGGGGTTCTTCGCCATGTCCGGAATATGGGGCGAGTCCGGCCGACATAAAAGGGCAAATGGGGTTGGCGGAGCTTCGCGGTGGGATCGCGGTCAGCTGCTGCCATCTGGTGACATCAGGCGGGGAACAACTGCACTGCATCGTTGTTCGTCATGGCCGGACTTGTTCCGGCCATCCACGTCTTAACGGCACAAACGCAAGAAAGACGTGGATGCCCGGGACATCTAGCGCGAAGACGCGCTTCGCGCTTCTGCCCGGGCACGACGACCCTTCTTCTGCCCGGGCATGACGAACGCTGGACGCATTTTCGGCCGGGCTCTAAGCTATCGCCAACGATGTTCCCCGCCGGGATTTTTCAAAGGAATAAAAGTGGCTGCCAAAATCCATCCGCTGGCCGGCAAGACCGCCGAGCCATCCATGCTGACCAACATTCCGCGGCTGGTGACGGCCTATTTCGCTGAAAAACCCGATCCGTCGATGGCGGCGCAGCGGGTTTCGTTCGGCACCTCGGGGCATCGCGGCTCGTCGCTGAACAACGCCTTCAACGAAATGCACATCCTCGCGATCAGCCAGGCGGTGTGCGATCACCGGCAGCGCACCGGACTGACCGGTCCGTTGTTCCTCGGCATCGATACCCACGCGCTGGCCGAGCCGGCAGCGGTGAGTGCGCTGGAAGTGTTCGCGGCCAATGGTGTCGAGGTGATGATCGACGCGGATGACGGCTACACGCCGACGCCGGTGATCTCGCATGCGATCCTGACCTATAACAAAGGCCGCACGGACGGCCTGGCCGACGGCGTCGTGATCACGCCGTCGCATAATCCGCCGGAAGATGGCGGCTTCAAATATAATCCGCCCAATGGCGGCCCGGCGGATACCGACATCACGTCCGGCATCGAACGTGCCGCCAATGCCTATCTCGAAAACGGGTTGAAGGGCGTCAAGCGCATCCCCTACGAACAGGCACGCAGGGCGTCGTGCGTGCATCGCCACGATTATATCGGGCCCTATGTCGCCGATCTCGGCAATGTCGTCGACATGGAGGCGATCCGCGGCTCCGGCGTCAGGATTGGCATCGATCCGCTGGGCGGCGCCGGCGTGCGCTACTGGCAGCCGATCATCGAGCGTTACGGGATCGCCGCGACCATCGTCAGCGATGTCGTCGACCCGACCTTTCAGTTCATGACGGTGGATTGGGACGGCAAGATCCGGATGGACTGCTCGTCGCCTTACGCGATGGCGCGGCTGATCGGGATGCGCGACCGTTTCGAGGTCGCCTTTGCCAACGATACCGACGCCGACCGCCACGGCATCGTGACGCGCTCCGGTGGTCTGATGAATCCGAACCATTATCTGGCGACCGCGATCGGCTATCTGTTCGAGAACCGCCCGCAATGGAGCCGGAGCAGCGCGATCGGCAAGACCATCGTCTCAAGCGCGATCATCGATCGCGTCGCCAAAAAAATCGGCCGCAAGGTGGTGGAAACGCCGGTCGGATTCAAATGGTTCGTCGACGGACTGGTCGACGGCTCGTTCGGCTTTGGCGGCGAGGAGAGCGCCGGCGCCTCGTTCCTGCGGCGCGACGGCACGGTATGGACCACCGACAAGGACGGCCTCATTCTCGGATTGCTCGCCGCCGAAATGACCGCGCGCACCAGGCGCGACCCCAGCCAATCGTTCGATCAACTGACCGGCGAACTCGGTGTGCCCTTTTACGAACGCATCGACGCACCGGCGACCTCGGCGCAAAAGAGCGTGCTGAAGTCGTTGTCAGGGGAAAAACTCGCGATGAAGGAACTGGCCGGCGAGCCCGTGCGCGCGGCGGTCAGCGCCGCGCCCGGCAATGGCCAGCCGTTCGGCGGCATCAAGGTTTCGACCGACAGCGGCTGGTTCGCGGCGCGGCCGTCGGGCACCGAGGAGGTCTACAAGATCTATGCGGAAAGTTTTCGCAGCCAGGATCATCTGCGGCAGATTCAGGACGACGCGCAGCGTGCGATCACGCGGGCGTTCGAGGCGTGAGAGAGGCGGCTAGCTACTGACGCCGGGCGATCCATCCGCGCCGGATTCGGCGTGGTGTTCGCTCGCGAGCGGGGGAGCCTGCAGGATATCGAGATGAATCCCACCGCATTTCGTGCAGCGCAGGGTCCAGTATTCTGGCCTGAATTCCGGCTTGGCCTCCGGTTTGGCTCGCCCCGGGATGACGCGCAGCACGGCGAGGGCACCCTCGCAATCCGGACAATGGGACCGCGCCTTGGTGGGATACACCGGAATTGACGAGACGAGTCGCAGCATGGCGGCCATCCTTCGCGACGTCAGGCGACGGTCCGAGCGGCGGTCGCGGCATATCGCCGGCCAAACCGGTCGATGTGGCTGATCGCATCCGCGATCGCGGCGTCGGAATCGGCCCACGCGACGCCGAGCTCCAGCGCCGGGAACGGGACGCCGTCGATGATGACGGGCGCCGCATCGGCGCGCCGGATACGGGCGTGCCACAGATTGCGTCCCGCCTCGAAGGATTCGATATCAAAACCGTCATAAGAGCGGGCCATGGCTGATTCCCCCGATGCGCACTGGAGCCCGATCGGACCACGGTTTCGGGAGAAACATGTGTGAACTCGTTCACACGAGCTACGGATTATTTCGTTGCCGCGCTCTGACCTCATCCTGAGGAGCATCGCGCCAGCGATGCGTCTCGAAGGGATGGAAGCGGATGACGGCCGTGCATGCGGCCATCCTTCGAGACGCGGCGAACACGCCGCTCCTCAGGATGAGGTCGGAGATAGCTTCGCAGCCCTTAGAATACGGGTTTTGCGGGATTAGTCGCCACGCGCGGCGATGTGGTCGGCGAGGACGGCGGCGTCGTCGCCGACGCCGGACAGGAACGACGAACTCATTTTGGATAGCCATTGCAGGCCCAGGAAATAAAGCCCGGGCACTTCGGTGAAGCCGTGACGGTGAACCGGATCGCCGCGCGGGTTCAGCACGGGGATATCGATCCAGCCGAAATCCAGGCCGTAGCCGGTGGCCCAGATCACGGCGGCAATGCCCTCGGCCCCGATGTCGAGCCGCCGGCAGGGCGCGGTGACGCTGGCTGGATCCGGCGGCTTGGCGAGCGCGGCCGGGTCTTGCGGCATCGGCAACGCATGGTGTTCGACATGGGCGTCCGCGCGCTCGACAAAGCCGGCATAGGCGGCGTCGCCGCCGGCGAGGCTTTGGGCCAGATCGGGCGCGATATCGAGCACGCCATCGCGCGCGGCAATGATCCGTCCCAGCAGGCTCACGCCGTCGGCGGCGAAGCGGCGGAAATCGATGGTCTGGCCGCCATGGGCGCCGGAGATCACCGGCAGCAAGCGCGACGGCCCGCGCTGTTCCACCGGGGTTTGGTCGATGCCCATTTCGCGCAGCCACCAGATCAGGTCGCGGCCACGATAGCGCCGCGGCAGCCGGGTGTGGCGGCCGACCGACAGATAGACGCGGCGGCCGGCGCGAACCAGTTCGTCGGTGATCTGCGCGCCCGATGCCCCCGAGCCGACCACCAGCACCGCGCCCGGCGGCAGCCGATCGGGATTGCTGTAGCGGCTGGCATGGACCTGAAACCCGCCGATGCCGTCCGAAAGCGCCGCCGGCAGGATCGGCCGCTGATAGGGGCCGGTGGCAACCACCACATTGTCCGCCTCGATCGGGCCGCCGGAAGTCTGCGCGATGAAGCCGCCAGTGGTCCGGCGCAGCGCCGTCACCGCGACGCCGCAGCGGATCGGTGGCGCCACGAACGCGGCGTAGGCGCTGATGTAATCAACGATGTCGCTTGAAGCTGCGAAACCATCGGGATCGGCATGCGGAAACGGGAAATCCGGCAGCCGCACCGACCAGTTCGGAAACTGAAACCGCAGGCCATCCCAACGCTCGCTGCGCCAGCGCTCGGCGATCCGGTGTCGCTCGAGCACGAGATGGGCGAGATCGCGCTGCTTGAGCCGATGGCTCATCGTCAGCCCGGCCTGGCCGCCGCCGACGATCAGGGTCTGGACGCGTTCACCCGGCATGCGGCGCAAGATCGGCGAAATCGGTCGGCGTGGCCAGTGCATGATTCAACTCAGGTGAGTCCCGCTCTGGCGCTTCGTCCTGCGATCGGCCGAGCCCGCCGCGGCGCGGATGATCCAGCGGCGGAAGGCGGCGAAATCGCGCTGCTCGGTGCGGAAGCTGCGATAGACCAGATACCATCGCATGCCCTTCGGCACCGCCTGTTCGAACGGCGCGATCAGTCGCCCGGCGGCGAGGTCGTCGTCGATATAGGGGCGAATGCCCATCGCAACGCCGAGGCCGTCGGCGGCGGCCTGCAGCGCCTGGCCGTAATACTGGAATTCCGGCCCGCGCGGCGTCACCCGCGCCACCCCGGCGGCTTTCAGCCAGCGCGGCCAGTCCTCCGACGAATGCGCGACGCGCAGCAGGCCGGGCCCTTTGAGGTCGCCGGGCCGCTTGAGTTGGGCGGCCAGCCTCGGCGTGCACACCGGCAGCAGATCGGCGGCGAATAACGGCTCCGCCACCAGGTCCGGCCATTCGCCGTCGCCGAGTGCTACGCCGCAGCTCCAGTCATCGGCGAAAGGTGCTGCCATGCCGCCGGTGGTGATCCGCACCTCGATGTCGGGTTCAGCTTTACGGAAATCCGCCAGCCGCGGGATCAGCCACCGCATCGCAAAGGTCGGCCCGACCCCGACGGTGAGCGCGCGGACGCTGGAGGATGCGGTGACCTGCGCGGTCAGGCTCGCCAGCGCATCGAAGATCGGCGTCAGCCCGCTCTGATAGGCGCGCCCCGCGGGTGTCATCGCCAGCCGGTTGGCCTTGCGTTCGAACAGCGCGACGCCGAGCCGCTGCTCCAGCAGATGCACCATCCGGCTGATCGCCGCCGCTGAGACATTCAGCTCCGTGCCGGCGCCGGCAAAACTGCCGCTGCGGGCCGCGGCCTCGAACGCCTTGATGCCATTGAGAAACAGCAGCCGTCGCATACTACCCTCAGGAAAACTGGTGCCAGAGCAAGATAAACCGGTTTGCGCGCGCGGCACAACAGCGGCAGAAATACCTGAGCGACGTCGTTCTTCTGACCAAGGGAGAAGTGGATGACCGAGGCGGCAGATGCCCTGGTGCTCGATCTCGTGGAGTGGGTCGCGAAAGAGCCCAGGCTTTATTCCGAAGTGATCGCGAACTGGCGCACCTCGTGTCCGCGGCTGACGATCTGGGAAGATGCGGTCGATCGCGGCTATGTCACGCGCGAGGTGATTGCTGGAACCGGTGTCCTCGTCGCGATCACCGAGGGCGGCGAAAAACTGTTGCGCGCGCACGGTCGCCCGGTTTGAACCCGTCCGGTTCGGCCGGCTACCAAGGGGGATGTGCCGCACCTGTCAGAAATCATCCAATGCTGAATGCCGTCCGCTTGCGATGGCGAGGTGGATCGGTGTTGCCTCATGGCTTGTGGCCGCGGTGGTGTCGCTGCACGCGGTGCCGTCCCTGGCTGCCGATGCCGTCGAGCGCATGTATAACCCGCCGGTCGGCAGCCACTGGATCATCGAGGCCGAGACCCGCAGTGACGAGGCGCGGCCCGAAGGTGCGCGAACTCAGTTGATCAAGACCCGCGCCGAATTGAGCATCGACGAGAAAACCGCCGACGGGTTCCACATCACCTATGTCAATCGCGGCGCGACGGCCGAGGGCAACGCGCCGGTGCTGCCGGTCATGCTCTCGGCGCTCAAGGCGCTGGAGAATGTTCCGATCCACGCGACCACGGACCTCGCGGGCAAACCGGTGCGCGTCGACAATCTCGATGAAGCCAGGGCGGCGGTGCGCAACATGCTCGACACCATGATGGCGCCGTTCAAGGACAAGCCGCAATTGGTCGCCGTGCTCACCCGGATGGTGAATCGCCTGGTCGAGGTCGACGCCAACGGGGCCGCGGCGTTTTACCTGGAAGAATTGCCGGCGCTCGCAAAAGCACAGAACACCGGCATGAAACCTGGCGAGGTCAAGCAGTCGACGACGATGGCCGACAATCCACTGGGCGGCGGCGTCGCGCTGAAATCGAACGCGGCGTTTGAACTGACCGAGGCCGATGCCGCTACCGGCAAACGGGTATTCGTGCAAACCTCGTCCTACGACCCAGCCTCGATGAAGGACCTGATGCAATCCGTCACCGGCAAGCTCATGGCGGCAGCCGGCGATCCGACCCAGACCGAGCGGGTCGCCAAACTGGTCAAGGAAATGGTGCTCACGCAGGACGAGACCACGACGTTCGAGGTCGAGGACGGCATGACGCGAAAGATCACCGAGAAATCCGTGACCGTCGCCCGCGTCCTGGGGCATAGCCTGTGCAAGACCGAGACCAAGACGGTCATCGTGACCCGCGCGCCCTGAACCGCGTCACTCCCTGCGATCACTTCGCCGGGATGGCCGGCGCCCGGCATTGACTTCATGTCCTCGATGCGATGAACTTCATGCAATCGCATCCAATTTGGGTCAGGCCCGCCGCAGGCCGTGCACCCGCTATCAGGACAGGAGCACCGCATGATCGACCTGCATTACTGGACCACGCCGAACGGCCACAAGATCACGATGTTCCTCGAAGAGACCGGGCTGAAATACAAGATTTTTCCGGTCAACATCGGCAAGGGCGATCAATTCAAACCGGACTTCCTGGCGATCGCGCCGAACAACCGCATCCCCGCGATGCTCGATCATGAGCCGAAGGGCGGCGGCAAGCCGATCTCGATCTTCGAGTCCGGTGCGATGCTGCTGTATCTGGCGGAGAAGACCGGCAAGTTCCTGCCCGCCGACTTCTACGGCCGCTACGATGCGATCCAGTGGACGTTCTGGCAGATGGGCGGGCTCGGGCCGATGGCCGGGCAGAACCATCATTTCCGCAACTACGCCCAGGAAAAAATCCAGTATGCGATCGATCGCTATGTCAACGAAACCAATCGGCTTTACGGCGTGCTCAACAAGCGCCTCGCCGATCGCGAATTCGTCGCCGGCGATTACTCGAT
The DNA here is from genome assembly GCA_039935075.1 of Bradyrhizobium sp. Classification (GTDB taxonomy): domain Bacteria; phylum Pseudomonadota; class Alphaproteobacteria; order Rhizobiales; family Xanthobacteraceae; genus Bradyrhizobium. The sequence continues at coordinate 13,753 of JBDTKZ010000105.1, read as the reverse complement.
CGCCGACATGGCGAGTTATCCCTGGGTCGCGGGATACAAGAACCAGGGCCAGAACATCGATGACTTCCCGCACCTCAAGCGCTGGTTCGAGACCATTCGCGCGCGCCCGGCAACCGAGCGTGCCTATGCTTTGGCCAAGGACGTCAATCCGAATTTCGGACAGCCGGTGAACCGCACCGAGGAAGAGCGCAAGCTGCTGTTCGGCCAGACCGCCGCGGTGGTGAAGTAGATAGCAACATATATGTCGTCATGGCCGGGCAAAAGCGCGAAGCGCGTCTTCGCGCTAGATGTCCCGGCCATCCACGTCTTTGGCTTCAAAGAAGGAAGACGTGGATACCCGCGACAAGCGCGGGCATGACGAGAAATGGTGTCGCGTCGCTATCCAGTAGGCGAATCGTCGCTAACGCGCGCGAAGCGATCGCGTGCGAGTCAGTTCGCCGCGTTCGCGGAGCATCTCCATGACAGCACCGAGATCGTCCAACACCGCGGCGCATCTGGTGTGAGAGGCCGCGGTCGGCGGCACGATGTCGGGCACCATGATGGTGATGGCGCCGGCAGCATGCGCCGCGGCGACGCCGGGATTTGAATCCTCGACGGCGAGACAGCATGCGGGCTGGAGGCCGAGCCGCTCGGCCGCCAACAGATAGAGATCGGGACTGGGCTTGCCGCGCGCGACATCATCGCGGGTCAGCACAGCCTGGAAGCGCCCGCGGATTCCGGCCAGCGTGAGATGCTCTTCCGCGGTGCGCCGAGAGGAGGAGGTGACGATGGCCATCGGGTAGCCATGGCTGTGCAGGGCGTCGAGCAGTGCCACGGCGCCGCGTTTGAGCGGTATTCCCGCGCGAAAGATTTCGTCTCGCCTGATGCTGAACGCCGCGTTCAAATCGGTGAGCGGAAAATGCTCGCCATAGCGATCACGCAGCATGGCCTCGCAATCCGAAGCGGGCAGGCCGACCATCGCGTGACCCAGGGTCAGGATATCGTCGGTATAGCCGCACGCGCCCAAAGCCGCGATCAGGCTCTCCAGATAAACCTTTTCGGTATCGAGCAGCGTTCCATCCATGTCGAGCAGGACGGCGTCGATGTTCCATCGATCGGTCACGGTGTCATCACGCTCGCGGCTCCCGCCGCCGCCTTGCGCAGGCAGTCCCGGCACAGGCAGTCGCCGCCCTCGCTGGGCATCGGGAGTCGAGCGGTCTCTTCCGCACACCAGCAGGTGCCGGAAAGGTCACAACCGAATTCCGTTCCGCAGCCGGAACAGGCGAGGCGGCGCGGGACCGGAATTTCTAACCGATTTGTCATGAATCAAACCAAACCATGGCCGTGATTTTCATGTCGGGTTCATCCCGAACGGCGGTATGATCCGCCTGCCGAATATAAGCGCAGAGGCAGTCAGAGGGAAATCGAATGGCGCGCGATTCGCAAGCTGCTCTGGTGGCGCTCAATCGCTTCGGGCTTGGCGCGCGCGGCGGTGCCTCCGGTGATTTCGTCAACGCCGCTTCCGATCCGCGCGGCTTCGTCAAAGCCGAACTCGGCCGCCCCAACGGCGTGTTGCTCGAGATGCCGGGCTTGTTGTCGACGCCGGCGCTGGGTCAGGCGGTGTTCGCCTATCAATTGGAGATCAATCAGGCGCGCGCCGCGGCGGCGAAGTCGGGCGCGGCGGGATCCGAGGCCAATCCGGCGCCATCGGCGACGGATGGCAAGCCGCAGCGGCGCAATCTTTCGCTCAACACCATCGCGATGGAGATGGCGCCAAAAGAGCCGGCGAACAACCACGCCGATGCAGCCAACGCAACCATGGCGCCGGTCGAGGCGATGCAGCCCATCACCGCGAAACCGCCGCAGCAGCCGCTCAACATCATCCAGAAGACCTACCGCGCCGAGGCGCTGGCGCGGCTGCAACGCGCGGTAATCGCCGATTGCGGATTCGCCGAACGGCTGGTGGTGTTCTGGTCCAATCATTTCTGCATCTCGGCCAACAAAGGCGGGTTGGCGCGGATGTGGGCCGGTTCGTTCGAGCGCGAGGCGATCCGGCCGCATGTGTTCGGGCACTTTGCCGATATGCTGAAGGCCGTCGAGCAACATCCGGCGATGCTGTTCTTTCTCGACAATCAGCAATCGCTCGGCCCGGATTCCCGCGCCGGGCAAAACCGCAACCGCGGCCTGAACGAAAACCTCGCGCGCGAAATCATGGAGCTGCATACGCTCGGCGTCGGTGGCGGCTATACCCAGGACGACGTGACCTCGCTGGCGCGCATCATCACCGGCTGGACCTTTGCCGGTCGCCAGGGACAACTCGGCACCCCCGGCAGTTTTGTGTTCAACGCCAACGCGCATGAGCCGGGGCCGCAGCGGCTGCTCGGCAAGGTCTATGAGAACAACGGTATCGCGCAGGGCGAAGCGGCGCTGGCCGATATCGCGCGGCATCCGTCGACCGCGAAATTCATCGCAACCAAATTCGTGCGCCACTTCGTGGCCGACGATCCGCCGCCGATCCTGGTGGCGCGGATGCAGGACGTGTTCCGCAACACCGATGGCGACCTCAAGGCGATGGCGACCGCGCTGGTGGATTCCGACGAGGCCTGGCAGGCGCCGCAAACCAAGCTGCGCAGCCCCTATGAATTCCTGGTGGCGACCGGACGGCTGCTCGGGCGCAATCCGGAGGATCCCGGCCGCTATCTCGGCAGCCTGAATTTGCTGGGACAACCGCTGTGGTCGCCGGCCGGCCCGAACGGATTTGCCGATACCAATGCGGCATGGGCGGCGCCCGAAGGCCTGAAACTGCGCCTCGACGTTTCGGCGCAAGTGGCGTCGCGGTTGGCCGACACCATCGACCCCCGTGACTTGCTCGAGCTGGCGGCGGCCGACGCGGCATCGCCGGAAACGCGGCGGACCATCGAGCGCGCCGAATCGCGGCAGCAGGCGCTGGCGTTGTTGTTGATGTCACCGGAATTCCAGAGGAGATGACAGCAATGAAAACACCAATGGAAACGACGATGGATTGCTGTGAAAGCCTGACATCATCGCGCACCTCGCGGCGGTCGCTGTTGCTGGGCGGCGCGTCGTTCGCGGCCTGGGCTTATTTGCCGAAATTCGCCCGCGCCGCCGATGGCCGCGATCCCAGGCTGATCGTGGTGATCCTGCGCGGCGCGCTGGACGGTCTCGCCACCGTGGCGCCGGTCGGAGATCCCGATTACGCGGGCCTGCACGGTTCGATCGCGCTGACACCGGATGGGCCGCACGCCGCCTTGATGCTGGATTCGTTTTTCGCGCTGCACCCGGCGATGCCGGAATTCGCGCGGATGTATCGCGAGAAGCACGCGGCGGTTATCCACGCGGTCTCGACGCCGTATCGCGACCGCTCGCATTTCGACGGCCAGGATGTGCTCGAAAGCGGCTTTGCCGGTCCCGGCCGGGTGCAATCCGGCTGGCTCAATCGCGCGCTGGAGGCATTGCCCAAAGGCGATCGCGTCACCGGCGCGCTGGCCGTTGGCCCGACCACGCCGCTGGTGCTGCGCGGCGCGGCGCCGACCGTGGGCTGGGCGCCGGTCGCCCTGCCGCAAGCCGCCGACGATACCGCGATGCGGCTGGTCGAACTCTACAGCCATCGCGATCCGGCGCTGGCGTCGGCGCTGTCGCAGGGCTTGCAGCTCGACAAGGCGGCGCAAGGCGACGACATGAAGCCGAAGCCCGGCACCAACGCTGTTGGCGCGATGCGGCTGGTGGCGAAGGGTGCGGCCAAGCTGATGGCGGCCGATGACGGTCCGCGGATCGCGGCGCTGGCGTTCGACGGCTGGGATACCCATGCCAATGAAGGCGGCCCGGTCGGCCGTCTCGCGCAATTGCTGTCGGGGCTCGATGGCGCGCTGGCGGAATTCGAGTACGGCTTGGGCGAGCGCTGGCGCGACACGGTGGTCGTGGTTGCCACCGAGTTCGGCCGCACCGCGCGGATCAACGGCACCGAAGGCACCGACCACGGCACCGGCACCGTTGCCTTGCTCGCCGGCGGAGCGATTAAAGGTGGCCGGGTGATTTCCGACTGGCCCGGACTGAAACCCGCCAATCTCTACCAGGCCCGCGACCTCGCGCCGACCAGCGATCTGCGCGCTGCGCTCAAGGGCGTGCTGCACGATCATCTCGGCCTCGCCGATCGCGTGCTGGCCGAGAACGTGTTTCCCGACAGCGCGCAAGTGAAGGCGATGAAGGGGCTGGTGGGGTAGACTTTTTCTTGAGCTCTCCCGATAATCGCGCATGATGGAAATCACAGCTGCACCGCTTCCCTACATCGCCGTTGCCGAATCGTTCAAGCTGCCGCCGGGCATGAATTTTCGCGGCACGTCGGGCGTCGCCTTCAACTCCAAAGGCAACATCTTCGTCATTCATCGCGGACCGACGCCGATCATGGAGTTCGATCCCGACGGCAACTTCATCCGCGGATTCGGCGACGGGCTGTTCGAACGGTCGCACGGGCTGCGGATCGACGCGCAGGACAACATCTGGGCCACCGACGTGGCCTCGAACCTGGCTTACAAGTTCAATCCGTCCGGGCGCCTTGAAATGGTGCTGGGCGTCAAGGGCCACAGCGGCGAGTGGCATCCGTTCGGGCGTCTGCGGCTGTTGCACGAACCGAACGAGGCGGTGGTCGGGCCGACCGGCGACGTCTTCGTGCTGCAAGGGCACGGCAAGGCTGAGTCGTGCGTGCTGAAATTCGATTCAGACGGCAACTTCATCAAAAGCTGGGGCAAAAAGGGCAACGGGCCGGGCGAATTCAACCTGCCGCACTCGCTGGTATTCGACGCGCAAGGGTTGCTCTACATCGCCGATCGTAACAACGCCCGCATCCAGGTATTCGATGCCGACGGCAGCTACATCCGGGAGTCGCAGCATCCCGGCACACCGTGCGGACTGTTCATGGGCGCCGATCAGCACATCTGGCTGGCGCACGGCCACACCGGCCAGATCATGAAGCTCGATCTGAACGGCAGACTGGTCGGGATGATGGCCGGGGCGGGCTCGGGCAAGATTCCGGGCAAATACGGCGAGGCGCACTATATCGCGGTGAGCCCGCGCGATGAGGTTTTCGTGGCCGACACGCTGAACTGGCGCGTCCAGAAATATGTGCGGAAATAGCCGTCTTCGCCTCAGCGAAGGCAAACCGTCTGGCGCGCCTTTATCGGAGCGTTGAAGTGGGCATCTGGGTCACGCCGACGCTGCCTTCAATGGTGATTTGAGGCGTCAATTGCAGGCCCAGGCCCGCTTTCGCCGAAAACCCGACAGCGTCATTGCCGGCGGTGAAATTCGGCAGGCCGGAGAAGCCCGCCGGGTTCGTGCTGATCGACGTGATGCCAAAGCTCGCCGTCGTATAAAGTCCGCCGAACAGCGCAGCATTGGGCGCGGACTTGTAGTTGCCAACAACTGACGTGACCGAGGCGCTTCCGAAGTTCGGGAGCCAATTCGGCTGCTGGGATGTCGGGAACGCGAGCGAAGGGCTGAAGAAATTTCCGCCGGTGGCGTTTACGCCGTAGGACGCGACCGATAATCCTACCATTCCGGACCCTAACGGAGCCGTGTAGGCTGGCTGGTTCATGCTGGAACCGGCGCCCCATCCCGAAGACATAAAGGGATTGCCGAGCGCCCATTGCGGGTCCGATGGGTTAAAGCCGTCGGTAACCTGCTGCATCTGGGCGTCAGCTCGCTCGATCGACGCGCCCGTCACCACGGCGACCGTCGCCAAGGCTGCCAACAGGCCGATCGTCATGGACCGCGAGCCAAATCTCCAATGCATCACCGCCCCCGTTCGAAGCTCCCGGAAAAATTGAACACCGGCTCTGGAGAGGCGCAAGTCGAAGACCCCGCCTACGCCCCTAATTCGGCCAACCGTGGCCTCTTGGTTACACTGTCATCATATCAGCTTAAAAGCTGATATGCGAAGGCCAAGCTATGGCGCCTGACCCGCGAGCGGCATGATCGTCGGCAGGTCCGCTGGTCCAGCATACTGCGTTACAACCGATCGATGCGAACTCGGCGTTTAGCGGCCTAGTGATAGGTCTGTCGCTTGGCGATCACGACGTCATTGTTGACGGCGTAAAGATAGCAAGGGCCGTCTGATTTTTTTCGGTCCGGCGCGAGATCTCATCTGGTCAAAGCGGCGTCTATCGCGCGTTTGTCATCTGGAAAACCGGAAACCACGAATAGCTGTCCGATCGGGTTGATGGCGATCGCTTTCGGCTGCGCGGTCGCCAGATAATTCTTGACGTCCTCTCGTTTGAGAATTTCATCTTTCACGATCGGCAATCGAACGAGGTCGAAGCCACCCGAATATTTCAAGCGAGGCATTTCCTGTAACCCGGCCGGTCCACTTGCAACCAACTCGTCGTTGACGGCCAGCAATTTGCAAGGGGACCCAAACCTTAGCTCACATCCTTCAAGCGTCCGATCGCCGACAACGGATTTGCTATCCTGATCCATCGTCTGCCAATATTCCGCGCTCCTGGTATTTACCGCAAGCGCTTTGTTGACCGGTGCCTTCTCGTATCCCTCCACCATCAGCTCTCGCTTGTGAAAATAAAGATCCGGTGTGGCTGTGGACATCACAAGATTGAGCGCCTTCGACAGATCCGAGGCCGGGTGTTCGGCTTCTGCGAGGCCGGCATAGTGGTCGAACGCCGAAGCGCAATGCGGTATCGAGGCCAGAACTAAGATGGCTAGCAAGCGTTTCATGAATTGCCCTTGGCGATAATCGCTTTATCCCCTGGTGATCTTGTCGATCTCCGCCAGCTCTTCCGTCGTCATGGCCCAATCGATCGCCTTGACGTTCTGCTCGATCTGCTCGACGCGGGTGGCGCCGGCGATGACGCTGGAGACCTGCGGCCGCGATGCCAGCCAGGAGAAGGCGAGTTCGAGCATGGTGTGGCCGCGCTTCTCGGCGAAGGCCTGCAACTTCTCGACGATGTCCTCGTTGCGTGGCGTGACGTAACGATCCTTCAGCGCCGGCACTTTGGCAAAGCGGGTGTTGTCGGGCGCCGCACTGCCGCGCTTGTATTTGCCGGTGAGAAGTCCGCTGGCGAGCGGGAAGAACGGCAGCAGGCCCAATTTGTATTCCGCTGCCGCGGGCAACAGGTCCTTTTCGATATCGCGCACCACCAGACTGTATTCGTCCTGGCAGGACACGAACCGGCTGACATTCATTTGCCGCGCGGTGAGTTCGGCCTCCGCGATCCGCCATGCCGGGAAATTCGAATTGCCGATGTAGCGGACCTTGCCCTGGCGGACCAGATCGTCCAGCGCGCGCAGGCTTTCCTCGATCGGCGTCAGCGAATCGAAATCGTGCTGCTGATAGAGATCGATGTAGTCGGTCTTCAGCCGTGTCAGGCTGGCTTCGACCGCCGACATGATGTAGCGCCGCGACGCGCCCTGCTTGGTGCCGTCGGCCGCCATCGGCTTGGAATATTTGGTCGCCAGCACGATGTCCTTGCGGCGGTCGCCGAGCACCTGGCCCAGCACCGTCTCGGAGCCGCCCATGCCCGCATAGATATCGGCGGTATCGAACAGCGTGACGCCGAGGTCGATCGCCTTGTGGATCACCTTGCGCGAGGTTTCCAGATCGGTGCGCTGGCCGAAATTGTTGCAGCCGAGACCGACGGCGGACACCCGCAGGCCGGAGCCGCCGAGATTGCGAATTTGCATGAATTGGATCCTGTGAGACGAAATGTGCCTGTGACATCAGTATTGTGGCCCGCCGGTCACCGGGCCGCAAGGCGGCCGGCGTTGCCAGCCGCGCAACTCAGGCCCGCTTCGGCGCTTGGCGCGGCGGCGCACAGGCCGGTCGTCAAATTGGACGTCGGCCAGAATGGGGGCACAAAAAAATGCGGCCCCGGTCAGACGCGGCGACTGACGGGGACCGCTTTGGGGCGCGTGATCGTGACGGGGGGCCTGATCAAACGCAGCCGCAGCGTAACTTTGCTTTATTACGCAGCCGTGACAGCTGGACTTATCCACAGGGCCTATGGCGCGCGGCAATTGGGCGTGACCCACTTCTCGTCATGGCCGGGCAGAAGCGCGAAGCGCGTCTTCGCACTAGATGTCCCGGCCATCCACGTCTTGGCAACAAACAAGGAAGACGTGGATACCCGGGACAAGCCCGGGCATGACGAACTTTCAGGCCGCGACTTCGATGGCTGCTCCTTGAGTCGGAGTGCTAGAACACCTTGCGATAGACGACGAATCCGGAATGCTCGGCGACCTTGTCGTAAAGTTGCATCGCGGTTTGATTGGTCTGATGCGTTTGCCAGTACACCCGTGGTGATCCCGCCAACTTGGCTTTTTCGTAGACGCCGTTGATCAAGGCGCGGCCGACGCCCTTGCCGCGCGCGGCCTGGTTGGTGAACAGATCCGACAGATAGCAGTTCGGCGCTACCGCGGTGGTGCTGCGGTGAAACAGATAATGCGTCAGGCCGAGCAATTCGCCGGCCCTGTCCGCGACCAGCGCATGCACCGGCTCATAGGAGTCGAAGAAGCGCGTCCACGTCAGTTTGGTGATCTCGGGGGCAAGCGCGGTCGCGCCCGCCCGTCCATAGAACGCGTTGTAGCTCTCCCACAGCGGAAGCCACTGATCGTAGTCCGCGGGGGCTACGGGGCGGATGATGACGTCGTTGGACATGCGTGCTTTCCGGACCGATCGAAGCTGCATCACGCACGGCCTGAGTGGCCGGTGATATCAGGTGTATTAGGGGATACTGGGATGCGGGATCAATCGCGCTATGCGCCGATGCGGCGCCGGCGCTATTCCGCGGCGCGCAGATAGCGGGTCAGGCCGCGATTGCCGCCGCCGCGCAACGACTGGTAGTAGTCGGCATTGGCGGGGTCGTCGCTGTGACGGATCAGGTCGGTCACCGGCGTATAGCTCAGCATTCTTCCGCCGTCGGGCAACACCGCGCAATTGAAACGCAGTACTTGTCCGTCCCGCAGCGTGATGTTGATCGGGGTCTGGTCGCCGTCGCGCATCAGTTGGGTGCGCTCGGCGATGAATTCGCTCAGCTGCTCTTCCGGGATATCCCAGGCGCCGGTATCGCGGCTGTGATACATCAGCGCGATGAACGGCGGCTTGCTGTCGGCCTTCTCGTCCGAAAGCGCAAAATAATGCCGGAAGGCGCGGTTGATGAATTCCGCGCGGGTATCGGAATCCAGTAGCACGATGCCGAAGTCGACCTGATCGAGCGCCGCCGACAGCCGTTCCGCGGCGGTATGCTGCTTGCGCTCCCACGCGAATGTATCGGTCAGCCGTTTCCGCAACAGCCCGGTGATGATTGCAGTGCCGGTGACGGTCATCGCGAGCATGGCCAGCCGCACCAGATCGGTGGTGTCGTAACCCGGCACGGCACGGTGATTGAGGAAGAACAGAGCCGACGACGCGACCGCGAGCGCGGCGCTGACCAGGGCGGAGGGCAGGCCGCTCAGCGATCCGCCGAAAGCGACGATGCAGACGAACAGCGCCGCGGGATTGGGAACGGTCATTACGTGATGATCGAGCAGGATGGCGGTCAAAGCCGTCGCTGCTGTGAGTACCGGGCCGGAGATCGCGCGCCAGTCGAACCGCATGCCTGTTCTCGCTTTCGCCGAGAATAAGGCTGCAGCTTGACGGATTGTTGCAGATCGTTGCGGTCTTTCTGGCCGCATGCTCAAAAATCGATTGAACGGACTGCTGCGGATTTCCGATTGTTTGATTCAAATAATCTTAGTTCGCGGCCGGCATGACAGCCGAAATCCGTTCCGTGGGCGGTTGCGTCCGCTGCGGCGGGCTTTCGCCGCGCCTTCCCGTGGCAATCAAAAGCGAGGCTGCCAGCAGGATCGCAATCGTCAGCGTCGCGGTCACGAGTATCACCGGTGCTTTCATCGATCCCCAATCGCGGTGCACATCACCGCGCCTTGTCGTTCGAGAATGGCGCGAGAAAGGCGAATGGCTCTGGGAAAAATGATTATGCGCTAGGCCGGAATCGGCATCGCCATGCCGACCTTGATCGAGAACACCGTGAGGGTGACGATCAGGCACAGCGACAGCGCGCCGATCGCCAGCGAAGTGGCGACGGCGTCGTGCAATCGGGAGGAGGCGACGGGCGCAGAACGGGCTTTGAAGCCTATCGCGCCGGGCGTCCGTATCATGGCCGAGTTCCTTTGATGCGCAGGCGAATCACCTGCGACTCCAGATGTTTGCAGTCCCCGCAGGCAATTTTACGGCGGCAATTATCCGGAAAATGGCAAAACAGCGGCGAAAACAGCGGTTATGCCCGCTATTTGGGCGGCTCATAACGTTTTCGAGCCAACGGGTCGCGCGAATGCGCGCCCGATGACAGGCTCCGTGGCAGCCGGTTCGCGTCGCAATCAAGTTTACGCAGATTGCGTAGACCTCTCTGCGTCAGAAAACGCGTCAAAATAAAAAGCTAGGCCTCGGCGGCCATTCCGGCGTCGGCCTCGGCATCCGGCCGCCAGTCCATGCCGACGAAACCATAGGTCTGCTCCATCCGCCGCAGCCAGGCGCGCACCGCGGGGAAGGTCGCCAGATCGTAATCGCAGCGGTCGGCGACATGGGTGTAGCCGTAGAGCGCGATGTCCGCGACCGTGAGCTGGCCCGCGGCGAAATATTCATGGGTCTTGAGGTGATTTTCCATCACCTGCAGCGCGGCGTAGCCCCGCTCCATCCAGTCCTCCAGCGCGTGGGTCTGCAGGTCGCGGCCGCCCCGGACCAGCGACAGCCAGAAATACGCAGCACCAATATTGGGCTCCAGCGCGTGCTGTTCGAAGAACATCCATTGCAACGCCTCGGCGCGTTCGATCCGCGTGTCCGGCGCCAGCGAGGTGCCGCCGGCGACGTACCACAGAATGGCATTGGATTCGGCGAGGTAGCGTCCGGGGCCGACTTCCAGCAACGGCACCTGTCCGCTCGGATTCATCGCGAGAAAGTCGGGCGTGCGGCTCTCGCCGCGCAGGATGTCGATTTCAATCGCACGGTAGGGCGCGTTGAGCAGCGCCAGCGCAAGGCGGACCTTGTAACTGTTGCCGGAGCGCTGCATCGAATAGAGCTTGTACATCTGGATTCAGTCGAAGTTGGCTTTTGCGAAGTTGGCTTTTGCGAAGTTAGTTTTTGCGAAGTTAGCTTCGCAAACGTCAGGACACGCGACCGGTCGGTCGCGCCGCGCGCGGCAAGCGCCTTGTCATCCCGCAACGCGGCTAAACAATGATGCCGATGGCGATGGGTCGCAAGGCCCTGACAATGGAAAAAGCCGAAATTCTCTACCGCACTGCAATCGCCAGAACTTTGTGCCAGTTGTTGCCAACACGCCGATACAAATCGGATCACGCTTGCGCGATTCCGGACGATACCATCACCGATCCGGTGCGCGTTTCTGTCGCGCGCCGCATCACCAGCCCATAGAGCGCCATGATCGTGATGAGGCCGAGCGGCAGGCCGGTCGCGCCGGCAACCTCGCGCGCCAGCAGCGGCGTGATCCACGCCACGGCCAGCAGACTGATCTCGTAGTCGCGGAAGCCGCCCGCATGGATCGCGGCGACCATGAACGCTATCGCCGGTCCGACAATGGTCAGATCGTAATCGAGCACATGGGGCGAGCCGAGCAGGGTCGCGATCATCAACAAGGCGGCCTTCAGATTGCGGTCAGGCGATGAACGCCACATCCACGCCACGCCGCCGATCGCGATCAGCGATGCCGCGCCCTGGACGGCATAAGCGAGCGATATTCCGCCGCCCCATAATCGGATCGCCGCGAACACGCTTTGCAGCTTTTCGAAGCCGACGTCGCCCTGCTCGAGCAGCAATTTGCGCGCGGTTTCGGTCGAGGCCGCGAACACCCACCAGATATCGGAGCCGAACGCCAACGTCGTGGCACCGGCCAGCGCGATCACGGTGAGGCCGGCGGCGATCATGGTGCGCCATTGCGCACCGGCAAGCAGCGCGAACGGGATCAGGAGGCCGAATTGCGGTTTGTAGGCGAGCAGGCCGAACAGCATGCCGGAAAGGATGGGCCGTCGCGGCAACGCCAGCAGCGCCGCGCCGAGCAATCCCGCGGTGAGAAAGCCGTTCTGGCCGTGACCCAGATTGATGAAGACGGCCGGGAAGGCGGCCGCTACCAGCAGCCAGAAGCGGGCGATCACGCCGCCTTGCTGCCTCGGTTGCCGCAGGATCGCGGCGATGACGGCGAGATAAAGCGCGAAGCTCGCGCCCTGCCAGGCGATCAGCGCCAGCGGATAGGGCAGCAGCGCCAGCGGCGTCGCGACCAACAAGAACAGCGGCGGATACAGCCAGCCATAATACGGCGTAGCGGCGCCGAAGATCTGCTGCTCGCGGGCGAAATGCGCGGCCGTGTTGTAGATGTCGCCGGCGCGGCCTTCGAGCGCCAGCGAACCGGCGGCGTAGAAGCTCGAAAAATCGGTGCCGACAGGCTTGCCGTTGCGATCGACCCATCCGTCCGACAGCGCGATCCAGCCGACAATCGCGACCGCATAGAGCCCGAGCAGGATCAGGCTGTAGGCGCGGGCGCGGTCCGCGGTCAGCCAGCGGCCGGACCGCAGATCTTGCCAGAAGCCCACCATCGCTCAACGTCCCGTCGTTGTGGAAGCACCAAGTCTAGGCGGGCGGGGTTTAACGTTTCGTTAGGGGAGCCGCGGCGCCGGCGGATGTCGATCGTCCCCGCGGTGCGTCCAATCCGGATTTCGCACCGGATCGAGGGCGTGAGGCTCGCAATATTCGTTTGCCCAGCCCTCGTGGACCGCAAGAAAACACCGTTTTCCTGAACAATTCGTCCAGTCTGCCGGAACCTTCTTGCGATGCCGCGTGGCCCGCTTTAGGGTGCGCCGATCCCTTCAAAAAGAGTCGTGGTCGAACCCCGATTCACGATGCGTGTCGTTTGATGGATTTGCCTTTTGATGCCACCTCTCAAGGAGACGATGATGCCCTTCCTGTCCGCTGCGCTCGACCGTGTGAAGCCGTCCGCGACCATCGCGGTAACGGATAAAGCACGCGCGCTGAAAGCGGCAGGCCGCAATGTCATCGGCCTCGGCGCCGGCGAGCCGGATTTCGATACCCCCGGCAACATCAAGCTGGCGGCGATCCACGCCATCGAGGCCGGCAAGACCAAATATACCGACGTCGGCGGCATTCCGGAGTTGAAGGAAGCCGTCATCGCCAAGTTCCAGCGCGAGAACGGCCTGACCTACAAGCCGAACCAGATCATCGTCGGTACCGGCGGCAAGCAGGTGCTCTACAACGCGCTGATGGCGACGATGAATCCCGGCGACGAGGTCATCATTCCCGCGCCGTACTGGGTCAGCTACCCCGAGATGGTCGCGCTGGCTGGCGGCGAGTCCGTGCCGGTGGTGTGCACTGCCGAGTTCGGCTTCAAGCTGCAGCCCGACGCGCTGGAGAAGGCGATCACGCCGAAAACCAAGTGGATCATTCTGAACTCGCCGTCGAACCCGACCGGCTCCGCCTATTCGCGCGCGGAGTTGAAGGCGCTCACCGATGTGCTGGTAAAGCATCCGCAGGTGTGGATCATGACCGACGATATGTACGAGCACCTGGTCTATGACGACTTCGTTTTCACCACCCCGGCGCAGGTCGAGCCGAAACTGTTCGACCGCACGCTGACGGTGAACGGGGTTTCGAAAGCCTACTGCATGACCGGCTGGCGCATTGGCTATGCGGGTGGTCCGCAGCAGCTGATTTCGGCGATGGCGACCATCC
>JBDTKZ010000104.1:0-31123 GCA_039935075.1 Bradyrhizobium sp. | reverse complement strand
CGTTATCTCACCGAAGCGGTGTTTCCCTATTACATCGTGCATCAGACCGCGATCATCATGATCGCGCACGCGCTGCACGGCCGCGACCTTCCGGCCTGGCTGGAGGCCGGCATCGTGATCACGGGCACCATCGCCAGTTGCGTGCTGACCTATGAAATCGTGCGGCGCGTCACCATTTTGAGGCCCTTGTTCGGACTGCGGGCGGTCGCAGCCGAACCCGCCATGACAATGAGGGTGAGCAGCCAGCCGGCGCAGTAATTGGCGGCTCGATGAAAAGTGGTAAGACGGCGCATGCCCGACCGCGTCTATCTCGACTGGAATGCGACCACGCCGCTTCGCCCCGAGGCGAAAGCGGCGATGGCCGCGGCGTTGGAGATCAGCGGCAACCCGTCCTCGGTCCATGCCGAGGGTCGCCAGGCCCGCAGGCTGGTCGAGGAGGCCAGGGCCTCGGTGGCCACGGCGGTTGGAGCGCCCGTGCGAAACGTGGTGTTCACCTCGGGAGGCACCGAGGCCAATATGCTGGCGCTGGCGCCGGGACTGCGGCGGGGCGCAGGGGCGCCGGTCGAGCGGCTGCTGGTGTCGGCGGTCGAGCACGCCTCGGTGCTGGCGGGCGGACGCTTTTCGACCGATGCGATCCGCTCAGTAGGCGTCACGCCCGCGGGCGTGCTGGATCTCGACCAACTGCGCGCGGCGCTCGAAGGGGGGGCGCCGGTGCTGGTGTCGGTGATGCTCGCCAACAATGAAACCGGCGCGCTGCAGCCGGTGGCCGAGGCCTCGGAGATCGTCCACGCCGCCGGCGGCGTGCTGCATGTCGATGCGATCCAGGCGCTCGGCAAGATTCCGGTCGATATCCATGCGCTGCGGGCCGATCTGCTGACGGTGTCGGCGCACAAGATCGGTGGCCCCAAGGGGGTTGGTGCGGTGATCCTGGCCGAGGAGCTGGCGGGGCTAGAGCCGCTGCTGCGAGGCGGCGGTCAGGAAATGGGCCGACGGGCCGGTACCGAGAATGTCGCGGGCATTGCCGGATTTGGCGCGGCGGTGAGGGCTTCCGTCGGCGCTCTCGACAGCGACTCCGCCCGTCTGGAGGATTTACGGAAGCGCCTCGAACGCGGCTTGAAGCAACAGGAAGGTACTATCGTATTCTCCGAGAGCGCGAAGCGGTTACCCAATACCACATTGTTCACGGTTCCCGGCCTGAAGGCGGAAACCGCTGTGATCGGGTTCGATCTCGCCGGTATCGCGGTATCGTCAGGCTCGGCCTGTTCGTCCGGCAAGGTCCAGCCCTCCCATGTGCTGGAAGCCATGGGGTTTGGCCCTGAACTCGCCCAAGGGGCGGTGCGGCTCAGTCTGGGCTGCTCCACCTCCAGCGCAGACATTGATCGCTGCCTGGAGGCTTGGCGAAAGCTGTCCGGTAACCTACTTAGAGGGTAGCGACGAAACACGGCTTGAAGGATTCTAAGCAGGTGATTTCGCCAGAAAAACATCGTAAGACCTATCGGAATTGATCCACCGCGGTCCTTGAAACCGCGAGCGGAGGAGAAAATGGCGGCTGTACAAGAGACGGTCGATCGCGTCAGTCGTATCGACGTCGATCAGTATCGATATGGGTTCGAGACGGTGATCGAATCCGACAAGGCCCCCAAGGGGCTGTCGGAAGATACTGTCCGGTTCATCTCAGCGAAAAAGAACGAGCCGGCCTGGATGCTGGAGTGGCGGCTGGAAGCCTATCGCCGCTGGCTGACCATGACCGAGCCGAAATGGGCCCGGGTCCATTATCCAAAAATCGATTACCAGGACCTCTATTATTACTCGGCTCCGAAGAAGAAGGAGATCGGCTCGCTCGACGAGGTCGATCCGGAGATTCTGAAGACCTATGAGAAGCTCGGCATTCCCTTGCGCGAAGTCGAGCTGCTCGAAGGCGTTGTTCGTCCGGAAGGCGAGCGCAGAATCGCGGTCGATGCCGTGTTCGACTCCGTCTCGGTCGCCACCACGTTCCAGAAGGAACTGAAGCAGGCCGGCGTCATCTTCATGCCGATCTCCGAGGCGATCCGCGAGCACCCCGAACTGGTGAAAAAGTATCTCGGCACCGTCGTGCCGACGACGGACAATTATTTCGCGACCCTGAACTCGGCGGTGTTTTCCGATGGCTCGTTCGTCTACGTGCCGCCGGGCGTGCGTTGCCCGATGGAACTATCGACTTATTTCCGCATCAACGAGCGCAATACCGGACAGTTCGAGCGCACGCTGATCATCGCCGACAAGGGCGCCTACGTCAGCTACCTCGAAGGCTGCACCGCGCCGCAGCGCGACGAAAACCAGTTGCACGCCGCCGTGGTCGAACTGGTCACGCTCGATGACGCCGAGATCAAATATTCGACGGTGCAGAACTGGTACCCCGGCAACTCCGAAGGTGTCGGCGGCATCTACAATTTCGTCACCAAGCGGGGCGATTGCCGCGGCAACAATTCCAAGATATCCTGGACCCAGGTCGAGACCGGTTCGGCCATCACCTGGAAATATCCGAGTTGCATCCTGCGCGGCGACAATTCGCGCGGCGAGTTCTATTCGATCGCGATTTCGAACGGTCACCAGCAGGTCGATTCCGGCACCAAGATGATTCATCTCGGCAAGAACACCACCTCCAGGATCATCTCCAAGGGCATCGCGGCCGGCGTGTCGCAAAACACCTATCGTGGCCTCGTCACGGCGCATCGCAAGGCGACCGGCGCGCGCAACTTCACCGCCTGTGACTCGCTTCTGATCGGCGACAAATGCGGCGCGCATACCGTGCCCTATGTCGAAGCCAAGAATTCATCGGCACTGTTCGAGCATGAAGCGACGACGTCGAAGATCTCCGAGGACGTGCTGTTCTATTGCGTGCAGCGCGGGCTCAGCCAGGAAGAAGCCGTCGGCCTCGTTGTCAATGGCTTCGTCAAGGACGTGCTGCAGCAACTGCCGATGGAATTCGCGGTGGAAGCGCAGAAGCTGATTTCGATCTCGCTTGAGGGATCGGTCGGCTAATCAAGCCGTCATCCCTAAGGTGCTTGCGAAGCAAGCCTCGAAGGGTGACCGAACAAACGTAAATCATCCTTCGAGGCTCGCCGCAGGCGGCTCGCACCTCAGGATGACGCACTGGGAAAACATGATGTCACTACTCGAAGTCAAAAATCTGCAGGTTCGTGTTGAGGAGCGTGAGATTCTCCACGGGCTGTCGCTGACCGTCAATCAGGGTGAAGTGCATGCAATCATGGGGCCGAACGGCTCCGGCAAGTCGACCCTGTCTCACGTGATCGCGGGCAAGCCCGGCTACGAAGTCACCGGTGGCGAGATCCTGTTCAAGGGCGAAAACCTGCTGGAAATGGCGCCGGATGAGCGCGCCGCCAAGGGCGTCTTCCTGGCGTTCCAGTATCCGGTCGAAATCCCCGGCGTTGCCACCATGACGTTCCTGCGCACTGCGCTGAACGCCCAGCGCAAGGCGCGCGGCGAGAGCGAATATTCGACGCCGGATTTTCTGAAGAAGGTTCGCGAGGTCGCGGCCTCTCTGAACATCCCGCAGGACATGCTGCGCCGTGGCGTCAATGTCGGATTCTCCGGCGGCGAAAAGAAACGCAACGAAGTGCTGCAGATGGCGTTGTTCCAGCCCAGCCTGTGCATCCTCGATGAAATGGATTCCGGCCTCGACATCGACGCGCTGCGGGTCGCGGCTGACGGCGTCAACGCTTTGCGCTCACCGGAGCGGGCGATGGTTGTGATCACGCATTATCAGCGGCTGCTGAACTACATCGTGCCTGATTTCGTGCATGTGATGTCGAAGGGCCGCGTGGTGAAGAGCGGTGGCAAGGAATTGGCGCTGGAGCTTGAGGCTTCCGGCTACGCGCAGTTCGAAGACGCGGCCTGAAGTCAGACGGATTGATGATGAATTTGGCATTGGCAAAAACCGACACCGGACGCGCGCTGAGCGATATCTTCGCGGTGGCGCGGGATCGGCTGCCCGGCACCGGCAAGATAGCCGATGCGCGCCGGCAGGCGTTCGAGAGCTACGAGCGCTCGGGCCTGCCGCATCGGCGCGTGGAAGAGTGGAAATACACCGATCTGCGGGTGCTGATGCGCGAAGTGTTGCCGTTGGCGGCAGCCCCCGACGCCGCGGCGCTCAAGCGCGCCGATGCCGCCTTGAAGCCGCATGCGATTCCCGGCGTGCGCCGGCTGGTGCTGGTGGACGGCGTGTTCGTGCCAAAATTGTCCAATATGGGAAACCTGGAAAACGGGCTGTCGATCCGCGCGCTCAGCGAAGTGCTGCAATCGAACGACACGTCCTTGCAAACCCAATTGCTGTCGCCCGACAATTCAGATTCCATGGTGGCGTTGAACAGCGCGATGATGACCGACGGTCTGGTGATCGAGGTCGCCGACGGCGTCGTGCTGACGCAGCCGCTGCACGTCGTTCACGTCGCCAGCACAGCACAGCCTGCGGCGATGTTCACCCGCTCACTGCTCAAGCTCGGCAAGAATGCCGGCGCGACTCTGGTGGAAAGCTACATCGCGGCGGAAGCGACAAAATCCTATCAGGTCCATGACGCGCTGGTGCTCAGCGTTGGCGATGGCGCGCGGCTGGATCATGTGCGCCTGGTCGAGGATAGCCGCGAGGCTTTCAATATTTCTTCATCCGTGGTGACGCTCGGCGCGCATGCGCATTTCAACACGTTCGGGATGACCAGCGGTGGCGCGGTCAGCCGCTATCAGGCGGTGATCGCGTTTGACGGGGAGCAATCCCGGGTCGAGACCAACGGCGTCAATCTGCTCAACGGCCGCCAGCATGCGGATTCGACGCTGGTGCTGGATCATGCGGTGCCGAATTGCTCCAGCCGCGAGATCTTCCGTGCCGTGGTCGATGACCGCGGCCATTCGGTGTTCCAGGGCCGCATCATCGTGCGGCCCAAGGCGCAGAAGACCGACGCCAAGATGATGACGCGGGCGCTGTTGCTGTCCGACGAGGCCGAGGCCGACAACAAGCCGGAACTCGAGATTTTCGCCGACGACGTCACCTGTGGCCACGGCGCGACCACCGGCGCGCTCGACGAGAGCCTGCTGTTCTATCTGCGCGCGCGCGGCCTTTCCGAGAAGGAAGCCCAGGCGCTGCTGATCCAGGCGTTTGTCGGCGAGGCGATCGAGTCCGTCGTGAATGACGATTTGCGCGAGCTGGCGATCGCGGCCGCGCAGCGCTGGCTGGAGGCGAGAGCATGACCACGCACCCCGCCGTTTCGAATGGTTCATATGATGTGGCGCGGGTGCGGGAAGATTTTCCCGCGCTGTCGCTCAAGGTCTATGGCAAGCCGCTGGTCTATCTTGACAACGCCGCGTCCGCCCAGAAGCCCAATGCGGTGCTCGACCGCATGACCGAGGCCTACAAGAGCGAGTACGCCAACGTGCATCGCGGGCTGCATTATCTCGCCAACGCGGCCACCGAAGCCTATGAGGGCGGCCGCGCCAAGGTGGCAAAATTCCTCAATGCCGAACGGCCCGAAGAGATCATCTTCACCCGCAACGCCACCGAGGCGATCAATCTGGTTGCGTCCTCGTGGGGCCAGCCGAATATCGGAGAGGGCGACGAGATCGTCATCTCGATCATGGAGCACCATTCCAACATCGTGCCGTGGCATTTCCTCAGGGAACGTCAGGGCGCCGTGATCAAGTGGGCGCCGGTTGATGACGAAGGCAATTTTCTGATCGAGGAGTTCGAGAAGCTGCTGACGTCGCGCACCAAGCTGGTGGCGATCACGCAGATGTCGAACGCGCTCGGGACGGTGGTGCCGGTCAAGGAGGTCGTCAGGATCGCCCATAGCAGGGGCATTCCGGTGCTGGTCGATGGCAGCCAGGCCGCCGTCCACATGACCATCGATGTCCGCGATATCGATTGCGATTTCTACGTCTTCACCGGCCACAAGCTCTATGGCCCGACCGGCATCGGCGCGCTCTATGCCAAGCATGAGCATCTGGTGGCGATGCGCCCCTATAATGGTGGCGGCGAGATGATCCGCGAGGTCTCCCGCGACTTTGTCACCTACGGCGATCCGCCGCACAAATTCGAGGCGGGCACCCCGGCGATCGTCGAGTCGATCGGTCTTGGCGCTGCGATCGATTACGTCAATTCGATCGGCAAGGAGCGCATCGCCGCCCACGAGCACGATCTGATGGTTTACGCCCAGGAACGTCTGCGCGAAATCAATTCGCTGCGCCTGATCGGCACCGCCCGCAACAAGGGTCCGGTGATCTCGTTCGAGATGAAGGGCGCGCATCCGCACGATGTCGCGACCGTGATCGACCGGCAGGGCATCGCGGTGCGCGCCGGCACGCATTGCGTGATGCCGCTTTTAGAGCGGTTCAATGTCACGGCGACCTGTCGCGCCTCATTCGGGATGTATAATACCAAGGAAGAAGTCGACCATCTGGCACAGGCGCTCATCAAGGCGCGGGAATTGTTTTCATGACCGACACCGCCCAAATGAAAACCGACGAAGTCAAAGCGGACATCAAGACCGCCAACATGGAAACCCAGTCGGCGCTGCCGCCGGAGGAGACCGAGCGGCTCAGCGGTGAGATCGTGGCCGCGTTGAAGACCGTGTTCGACCCGGAAATTCCGGCCGATATCTATGAGCTGGGCCTGATCTACAAGGTCGACCTCAAGGACGACCGTAGTGTCGATGTCATGATGACGCTGACGACGCCGAATTGTCCGGCGGCCGGCGAACTCCCGACGATGGTGGAAAATGCGGTCGCCAGCGTGCCGGGCGTCGGCGTGGTCAATGTCAATCTGGTGTGGGATCCGGCGTGGACGCCGGACCGCATGACCGACGAGGCGCGCCTCGTCCTCAATATGTGGTGAAGTTCTGGAGTGTTAACGGGTTCGAGGCAAGATCGTACAAGCTGAGATAACCGGCATTGATTTGCCGCTGGGATAGACCACATGACTGACATGGCACCCGCTTCCACGACCCCCGCTTCCAAGCCGAAGCCGCGGCCCCGTCCGCAGGTCATGCGGCTGACCGATGCCGCGGCGCAGCGGATCGCGGAACTCACCAGCCGCGCGGATTCCGAGATCGTGGGTTTGAGGGTCGGGATCAAGAACGGCGGCTGCGCCGGCCAGTCCTATACGGTCGAATATGCCCATGACGTCAAACCGACTGACGAAATCGTCGAGGACAAGGGCGTCAAGATCCTGGTTGATCCCAAGGCCGTGCTGTTCCTGCTCGGCACCGAGATGGACTACAAGGCCGACAGGATGCAGGCCCAGTTCATCTTCAACAATCCGAACCAGATCAGCGCCTGCGGCTGCGGTGAATCGGTGCAACTGACGGCTGCCAAGATCGACGGCTAATTAGATCCTGTTTTGACGCGTTTTCTTCACGCGAACCGGATGCCCGGAGCCTGTCATCGGGCGCGCATTCGCGTGACCCGTTGGCTCGAAAACGCTATAGAGGTGGCAGGCTTGCGATGGATCGCGATTTCCTGATCGATCTGTTCGCGGATTTCGGGCCGGTTGCGATCCGGCGGATGTTTTCCGGCTTCGGCATTTCAGCTGATGGTACCAACTTCGCGCTGGCGTTGCGCGGCGGGCTGTATCTGCGCGCCGATGAGCAGACCATTCCGCGGTTCGAGGCAGAGGGATCAAAGCCGTTTTCGTATCAAACCCGGGCCAAGACCGTCACCGTGGCGTCGTACTGGCAATTGCCGGAGCGGCTTTACGACGATCCCGAAGAGCTGACGGATTGGGCGAAGGCGTCGCTGGCCGCCGCCCAGCGCGCGGCGCTGCGCAAGCGCCCGAAGGCGAAGAAGGCCGTGGCGAAAAAGATGCCGGCTGGCAAAGTGGCACCAAAGAAAGCCGCGCCAAAGAAGGCGAAGAAAGCATCCAAGAGGCAAGCATCAAGGAAAAAGACCTGACCATGAGCGCGGTGGTGTTTCGCGGAATTGGAACTTACGCCACTTGGGTTTGGGTTTCGGCGACGTATTCCGGATCGACTTCGCAGATCACCCGATTGCGGCCGTTACGCTTGGCGGCATAGAGGCAGGCGTCGGCGCGTTCGATCAGCGAATCCGTATCGTCGCCAGGCTTGAGGATCGAGACGCCGACCGAGATGGTGACGCGGCCGAGAATTTCTCCGGTCGATTTTTTCTTCAGCTCTTTCGACATCACGGCGCGGCGGATGTGATCGGCGACCGTCAGTGCCTGGCGTAGTGCTGTGTTCGGCAACACTACGGCGAATTCCTCGCCGCCGTAACGGGCGGTAATGTCCTGGCCCTTGATGGTCTGTTTCAGCGACATGCCGACCAGGCGAAGCACCTGATCGCCGGTCAAATGACCGTAGGAGTCGTTGAACGATTTGAAGTGATCGATGTCGAACATCAACAGCGAAAGCGGCTCGCCGCTCGCGAGCGCGCTCTGGACGGCGCTGTCGATCGAACGATCAAAATATTTACGGTTGCCGAGGCCGGTCAGGGGGTCGGTCAGGCTCTCGGCCCTGATCGCGTCGAGGCTGTGTTGCAGGTTGCTGATCTCGGTCTTCGACAGCACCAGCCGTTCTTCCAGCGCCTTGTTGGTGTCGCGCATCTCGCGCGTCGACTTTACCAGCGAATCGACGATTTCCTTGACCTGAACGTTGTTCTTGGCAAATGCGAGTTTTTTCGCCGCACCTGACAGGCTGTCGTCGTAGCTCGCCGACATTCCGAGCGCTTCGGTGATGAGGCTCATCACGTCGTCGATCTCGCCGATCACGCGGGCGCCGACCTTGTCGATGCGGTCGGTGGTCTTGATCTGGGAAAGATAGGTCTCGTAGATCTGTTCGAGATCGGCCTCGGTCAGCTTGCCGTTGCGCGCCAGGGTCTCGTTGATGATCTTGTTGAGCTGGGAATTGTATCCGGTGGCGTAGACGTACCAGATTTCATAGTTGCGGGGGACGGCGGTCTGCCGAAGCGATTTGATCTGGCCGAGCGCCACTTCCGCGAAGGCCAATGTGCGTTCGTGTTCGTCGAGCACCTTCTCGTCCCCAAAATAGCGAGCGTTCTGCCCGTCGTCCCCAAAGCGCAATGTTTAGAAATATTGCGGTCAAGCTAACGGAGGAGAGTGAACGGCCGGTAAACGGGGCTCCGCCATTAGCCGACCGCGCGTCGCGCGATCGGGCCTTGCAGGCTCAAGCCTTTGTTGGAACACGCCTTGTCGGATCAAACCCGGGCGCGAACGGGCCGCAGCAGGAATGCCGGCAGATGCGAATGATCGGCGGGCTCCGATGCGGCATCGCGGGGGGCCGGGGCGGCTTCGGCGCGGCCGATCGATGGGGTGCGCGGGGCCGGCGGCTTGGCCGGTGGCGTGAATGCCGCGGCGGCTGCCTGCGGTTGCGGGGCGGGGTCACGGCCAGCATTGTCGCGGCGGGGCTCACGGTCACGGCGTGGCTTGCGGCCCCCGCGTGAACCTTCACGCGAGCCTTCGCGCGTTCGCGGTCCGCGCGGCTGCTCGCTGCGGCTGCCGGTGGCTTCAGTCGAATCCTCAGACGGCTGCACCGCGGTAATGCCTTCGGCGCGGGGAATGGTTTGCCCGGTCAGCTTTTCGATCGCGGCCATCGATTTCTGGTCGAGTGGCGTGACGATGGAGATCGCGGTGCCGGCGCGGCCGGCGCGGCCGGTGCGGCCGATGCGGTGAACGTAATCGTCGGCATGATGAGGAACGTCGAAATTGAAGACGTGGCTGGTCGTGGGAATGTCGAGGCCGCGGGCCGCGACGTCGGAGGCGACCAGCAACGGAATTTCACCCTTGCGGAATTGATCGAGTGCTGCGGTGCGGGCGGACTGATCCATGTCACCGTGCAAAGCGCCGACGCTGAAGCCATGCTTCTGCAGTGATTTGTGAACGACAGCGACTTCACGCTTGCGATTGCAGAAGATAATCGCGTTGTTGAGGTCCTTGGCATCGCGCAGGAGCTGGCGGAGTACCTCGCGCTTTTCGTGCGGCTCACGGCCGACCGCGACCTGGAACTGGGACACGCCGACGGCGGTGGTGGCAGGCCTGGAAACCTCGATCTTCTCGGGATTGTGCAGGAAGGTTTCGGTAATGCGGCGGATTTCGGGGGGCATGGTCGCGGTGAAGAACAGCGTCTGCCGCGTGAACGGGATCATCTTGCAGATTCGCTCGATGTCCGGAATGAACCCCATATCCAGCATGCGGTCGGCTTCGTCGATCACCAGCAGCTCGACGCCGGTGAGCAAAAGCCCGCCGCGCTCGGTGTGGTCGAGCAAGCGGCCGGGTGTCGCGATCAGGACATCGACGCCCCGCGTCAATTTGACGTCCTGGTCGCCGAACGAGACGCCACCGATCAACAGCGCGACATTGAGCTTCTGGCCGGCGCCGTATTTGTCGAAACTCTCCTTCACCTGGGCGGCGAGTTCGCGCGTCGGTTCGAGGATGAGGGTGCGGGGCATTCTGGCGCGGGCACGGCCCTTTTCCAGGATGGTGAGCATGGGCAGGACGAAGGCAGCGGTCTTGCCGGTGCCGGTCTGGGCGATGCCGAGAACGTCTCGGCGGGCCAGAACATGGGGAATCGCCTGTTCCTGAATGGGGGTGGGGGTGGTGTAACCGGTGGCCGCGACAGCGGCGAGCACCTTGTCGGACAAGCCGAGATGGGAAAAAGACATTGAGCCTCTGGTAGATACCGCCGCTTGGAATCTCAGAAAAAGCTGTCGCGCTCAACCCCGGAACGGCACGCAAATTTGCACGGGATTTCGGATACGCAGACAGGCGGCTTAATCAAAGCATCGCGTTTCGATACCGGGCCGCGTCAGGCCGGAACATAGGCGCGTATTGGCCAAAGTCAATGGAGCAGGCGCGGGAAGCACTGAAAAAGCTTAATGTTTTCGCTGAAAATGCTGCCGGAATCGGCCGGGTTCCGCGAGGTGGCGGCTTTCGGGCGGGCTCTAAATCGGATGTGGTCGAGGCGTGACGAAAGCTTCGCTTTTCGTCACCATGGGGCTCGTTGTTGGTTAGGCTTCTTGCGCCGACTCAAGCCCGCGTCAAGGGTGGGGGGGGCCGGAACACGGGCAGCCGCATGTACTCGAAAGCACGTCTGGATACGCTCAGCGACGGAATTTTCGGCGTCTCCATGACGCTCCTGGTGCTCGATGTCCGGCTGCCGGACGGCTTCCATCCCCAGGATGGCAACGAGCTTTTGCAGGGCCTGCTCAATCTGTGGCCGAAATTCCTGCCCTACGCGCTGAGCTTTGGCGTGCTGGGCATGCGCTGGCTGGCCAATATCGAGATCAGGTCGCGCGCCGAATTCGTCAACCGCGAATACGTCAATTGGTGGCTGCTCTACCTCATGCTCATTACCTGCGTGCCGTTTACGACCATCGTGGTCGGCAATTTCGGGCATTTCGCGTCGGCGATCTGGCTCTATGCCGGTCATACGCTATTGATCGCCGCGGTCGGGCTTCGGCTGGTCCTGATCACGCCGCATCTGGAACAGGGCGATCACCTGCAGCACCGACAATTCTCGGCTATGCTGCTGATCGTCTCCTCGATGCTCGCGATCGCGCTGAGTTTTATCCATCCGCGCGTGGCGTTGTGGGCGCTGGCGCTCAATTTCGCCGCACCGCTGATCCGGAAATGGAGCCGGCGGACCGCCGTGCTGGATTGAACCTCAAGTCCTTGAACCACAGGTCCCGGTTTGCCGACCAACACAGGGGCGGTCAGGGCGCGTCGTGGACGATCAAAATAGAGCGGGAACAGGGATGATGAACTGGCTGCCGTTCAGGGCTGTAGCGATCTTGGGCCTTGCGGTGACATTACTGACGCTGGTTCAGGCCGCGCACGCCGAAAAGCGCGTCGCGCTCGTCATCGGCAACAATGATTACAAGAATGTGCCCAAGCTGCAGAAGGCGGTCAATGACGCCCGCACCATGGGCGATACGCTCAAGCAGCTCGGCTTCACCGTGATGGTCGCCGAAAACCAGACCCGCCAGGCCTTCAGCGAGAGCCTGCTGGCGTTCGACAAGGCGCTGCAGCCCGGCGACACCGCGTTCTTCTTTTACGCCGGCCATGGCTTCGAAATCGCCGGCCAGAACTTCCTGTTGCCGACCGACGTGCCGGCCGCGGGCGAGGGCCAGGAAGAGCTGGTACGTGACGCGTCGGTGCTGGCCGATCGCATCATCGAGCGGCTGCAGAACAAGGGCGTGCGCACCGCGATCCTGGTATTCGACGCCTGCCGCAACAATCCGTTCGAGCGCTCGGGTACCCGTGCGCTGGCCGGCGGCGGCGGGTTGGCGCCGATGACGCAATTGCCGGAAGGCGTGTTCTCGGTGTTTTCGGCGGGGCCACGGCAGACCGCGCTCGATCGCTTGTCGAACAATGACGACAACCCCAATTCGGTATTCACCCGGACGTTCTCAAGGGAGCTGCTGCAACCCGGCGAGAATATGGTCCAGGTCGCCCAGCACACCCGCCGGCTCGTCAGCGAGATGGCCGAGACCGTGAACCACAAGCAGATCCCGGTTTATTTTGACCAGATGGTCGATGACGTCTTCCTCAATGGCACGGCAAAGGGGCCGTCGGAGGCGGCCAGGCAACCGGGTGCGGAAACGACCAGGCCTGCGCAGCAAGTCGCGGCGCTGCCGCCGGTGTCGGTGCCTCGCACCGCGCCGCCATCGAATGACGCCGTCAACGCACCGATCGCGCTGTTCTCCCGGCACAATGGCGGCTGGACCGTGGTGTTCTCGATCCTCGATCCGACGCTCGGCATTTCCTGGCGGATGGGCGATGGCGGCGATTTCCGCGAGACCGGATTTCTCGATACGCTCGATCCGCGCACCCGCAAACGGATGCCCAATCCGTCGATCGAGCTTGCCGCCGATGCGCCGGCAGCCACCCTTCAGATTCGCTATGTCGATATGTCCGGCGAAATGCAGGGGCCGTTTCCGATCAAATTCGATCCGGAGGCCGCGCTGATCCATGACCAGCGAAAAATTCTCGACATGACCGCGACGAGCTGGCTGTCATTTCGCGAGTTCAACGGATTGCTGGTCTATTATACCCAGCTGATGTCGTATCGTTGCGCGATCCGCGAGGCCCGCGTCGGTATCGACACCGCGGTGCCCGACAAGGTTCTGAAAATGCCACCCTGCGATCCCAGGGATCCCAGCGTGATCCCGGGCGACGCGGTGCCGTATCTCAAATTGCCGCCTGCAACCAAATCGGTGTCGGTCGAATTGACCTATCGCGACGGCAGCGTGTCTGAGATAAAAAGCTTCCGGCGATAGAGCATGATCCGGAAAAGTGGCAGCCGGTTTTCCTTGCGACAAACGCGAAGCGTTTGCGCGGAGATCATGCTCACATGGGTTATGGAAGCTGGATCATGGACGCGGGCACTCCCTCCGAACGGCAACCGTCGCGCACGATAAACACCCGCTGCTGCATTGTCGGCGGCGGCCCGGCCGGGATGATGCTGGGCTATTTGCTCGGCCGTGCCGGCGTCGAAACGGTCGTGCTGGAAAAACACGCGGATTTTTTTCGGGATTTTCGCGGCGACACGGTGCATCCCTCGACGCTTCAGGTCATGCACGAACTCGGCCTGGTCGATGGATTCCTGAAGCTGCCGCACCAGCAAATACAGAAAATGGACGGCCAGTTTGGCGGCACCACGATACGTATCGCCGATCTCAGCCGGCTCAAGGTCAACTATCCCTTCATCGCCTTCATGCCGCAGTGGGATTTTCTCAATTTCCTGCGCGAGAACGGCAAGCGGTTTGCCTCGCTCAATGTCATGATGAACGCCGACGCGACCGATTTGATCTGGTCAGGCGATACCGTCACCGGTGTGCTGGCCAATACGCCGGAGGGGCCGGTCGAGATTCGCGCCGATCTCACCATCGGATGCGATGGCCGGCATTCGATCGTGCGGCAATGTGCCAAACTGGAGGTCGAAGAGATCGGCGCCCCGATGGACGTGCTGTGGTTTCGCGCCGGCCGTCGCGCCGATGAAAGCGAAAACCTGTTCGCGCGCCTCGAGCCCGGCAAGATGATGGTGACGTTCGATCGCGGCGATTACTGGCAATGCGCCTATGTGATCGCCAAGGGACAATATGATGCGGTGAAAGCGCGCGGCCTCGATGCGTTCCGCGCCGATATCGTCGGCATGGCGCCGGTCCTGAAGACCGGGATGGCCGATGTGAAGACGTGGGACGACGTCAAGCTGCTGACGGTGGCGATCAACCGGCTGGAGCGCTGGACGCGGCCAGGGCTGTTGTGCATCGGCGATGCCGCGCACGCGATGTCGCCGGTAGGCGGCGTTGGCGTCAACCTCGCGGTCCAGGATGCGGTCGCGACCGCGAACCTGCTGGCGGCAAGGTTGGTCAAAGGGCGCCCGTCCGAAGACGAACTGGATGCCGTGCGCCGGCGCCGAACATTTCCGGTGCGGATGACGCAGGCAATGCAGAGGGTGATTCAGAACAACATCATCAGCGTCGCGCTCAAGCCGGGCGATCAGCCGCTCAAGGTCCCGCTGTTCGCGCGCGTGGTCAACGCCTTGCCCTGGCTGCAAGGCATCACCGCGCGTTTCCTCGCGATCGGCGTGCGCCCCGAGCATGTCCGCTCGCCGGTGGCGCCAGCCAATTCGGATTAGCCCCGCTATCCCGAAATCGAAAACCCGCCATCGACGGGAATGGCGGTGCCGGTGACAAAATCCGACGCCGCTGAACTCAGGAACACCGCGATGCCGGCGAAGTCCGCGATGGCACCCCATCGCGCCGCCGGCGTGCGTGCCAGCACCTTGTCGTGCAGGCCACCGATCTGTTGTCGCGCGCCTTTGGTCAGGTCGGTGTCGATCCAGCCCGGCAGCACGGCGTTGGCCTGGATGTTGTCGGCGGCCCAGGCGCAGGCGCAGGAGCGGGTGAACTGCACGATTCCGCCTTTGCTCGCGGCATAGGCCGGCGCGAAGCTTGCGCCGAAGATCGACATCATCGAGCCGATATTGATGATCTTGCCGCCGCCCGCGGCTTTCATCGCGGGATAGACCGCCTGCGAGCACAGGAAGGCGCTGGTGAGGTTGGTCTGGATGATGCTGTTCCATTCCTCGAGTGAGAGCAGATGCGGCGGCTTGCGAACGGTGATGCCGGCGTTGTTGACGAGAATGTCGATGCGGCCGAGTTCGCGGCTGACGCGCTCGACCATGGTCGCCACCGCAGCCTTGTCGGTGACGTCGGTGATGACGGAGATCGCTCTCACGCCGTGCTGCCGAAGCTCGGCCGCGGCATCGTTCGACTTCGCCTCATTGCGCGCCACGATCGCAATCGCGGCGCCGGCCTCGGCCAGCCCGCGCGCCATGCCCAGACCAATCCCGCCATTGCCGCCGGTAATGATCGCGACCTTGCCGGTGAGATCGAACAGCTTTGCCGTCATGAGCATTTCCTCATTTTTGTTGGGCGGGCAGGGGTCCTCGAAGGCTCGCTATCTTCAGGTTCAATATCAGGCCTTGATCGCGGGGTGACCCCGCTTTCAGCGCTTGCCTTGCCAGATCAGGATCAGGCCGAGCCCCGCGAGCGCCGCGCCGTAGCCAGCCCATTGGATCTGGCTGATCATGAAGCTCGATTGCGGCCACTTGATCACGCCGGTGCCTTGGCCGATCCAGAGCATGCCAATCGCGAGCGCAATAAAG
Source organism: Bradyrhizobium sp. (assembly GCA_039935075.1). Classification (GTDB taxonomy): domain Bacteria; phylum Pseudomonadota; class Alphaproteobacteria; order Rhizobiales; family Xanthobacteraceae; genus Bradyrhizobium. Next base: position 15,437 of record JBDTKZ010000104.1, on the reverse strand, counting down.
CCAACGGTCAAAAGCAATTGGCGCATGGACCGATCCTTGTTCGCATGGGCGGCGCGGCAACCAGCATCCGTGCGACAATCGCACTTGAGAACGGCAGCGCTTGGGATCGGCAGAGTGACGCTCCGCCCGGGACAGGGCAAGAGGCAATGAAAGCGCCGATGGCGCTTGTGTGCGGTCGCCGGGCGTCTTTCAACAACACACAAAAAAGCCCCGGACAATGCCGGGGCTTTTTCTTAGGAAGTTAGCTCAGCTCAGTACTTGGCAACCACCGGGCCACCCCAGTTGAAGCGGTAGACGAGCGAGGTGCTGATGGTCTGAACGAAGGGCTTCACGCTGATGTCGTTGCCGACCAGCGTGTTGGCGGCGGTAAGCTCATTGAGGTTCTTGGTGCCGAAATAAGCTGCGCGATATTCGGTCTTCATGAACCAACCCGGCGCGGTGATGCCGAAGATGTTCAGGTTGTTTTCGACGCCGCCACCGACGAACACGCCGTTGTTGGTGTTGTAGCTGGCGGTGTGGATGCCCGACGGAGTGCCGAGGTTTGTGAGCAGGGTCGCGCCTGACCAATCGGATCCGGTCCAACCGGCGTTGACGTAAGAGAGCACATTCGGCGCAACCAGGTAGCCCAAGCGCGCACCAGCCGCATACGTATCCCGGAGCTTCTCGGTTCCAGAAATGTTGGCGAACTGGTCAACGACCGTGCCCCGAAGGCTGCCGAACTGACCGTCGGCCAGGATACCGAACACCCAGCTGCTGTTGAACTGCCAGTCGTAACCAGCGCCGACCGTGCCGAACCAGCCATCGCCACCCTGCTTCTGGCTGGTCGTAAGGCGTGTACCGGTAAAGGTGTCACGAACCGAATTGTCTGCATCCCAGACGCCGCCACCGACGCCGCCGAAAATGTAGAAGCCGGTCCAGCTCGGAGCCATGACCATCGGCGCAGCCTTAGTGTAGGGGCGGGCGGCAAGATCGGCGGCCGAGGCCGTTCCGGTGAGCGCGGCAACCGCGGTCAGAGCAAGCACTAATTTCTTCATTTTAAATCCCTCAGCCATTTTAGCGTCGATGTCGACCGCTTGAGAATCTCGAATACCGTGATCCTGTTATAGATGGTTTCGCTCGGAATGCTGTTGCGCCGCGAACACACCCGGCGGAAAACGGCTTGCAGGGGGCTCGCGGGCCATCTCCGCGTATCTGTCGTAAGTTGTTGTAATTGCTTACAAAAATAATTTCTGATCTAGACGTCCAGCAAGTCGTCGCGAGCGAATTCTGCTTTATCAGAGATGAACGCGAACCGGGCTTCGGCCTTGGTGCCCATCAGACGCTCGACCGAATCGGCGGTGCCTTCACGGTCTTCGGTCAGCAGCACCACCCGCAGCAACGTGCGCTTGGCAGGGTCCATGGTGGTTTCCTTCAACTGCGCCGGCATCATCTCGCCGAGGCCTTTGAAGCGGCCGACATCGACCTTGGCGTTGGCGTTGAATTCGCTCTTGAGCAACTCGTCCTTATGGGCGTCATCGCGGGCGTAGACCGTCTTGCTGCCATGGGTCAGGCGGTAGAGCGGGGGCACCGCGAGATAGAGATGGCCCTGATCGATCAGCGGTTGCGTCTGCCGGTAGAAGAACGTGATCAGCAGCGAAGCGATATGCGCGCCGTCGACGTCGGCGTCGGTCATGATGATGATGCGGGAGTAGCGCAGATCCTCTTCGCGGTAATGCGGACCGATGCCGCAGCCGATCGCCTGCATCAGGTCGGAGAGCTGCGCGTTGGCGGTGAGCTTTTCCTTGGTGGCAGAGGCGACGTTGAGGATCTTGCCGCGCAACGGCAGGATCGCCTGGGTCTTGCGGTCGCGCGCCTGCTTGGCGCTGCCGCCGGCCGAGTCGCCCTCGACGATGAACAGCTCGGAGCCCTCGGTCGCGCTGTTGGTGCAATCGGCCAGTTTGCCCGGCAGCCGCAGCTTCTTCACCGCGGTCTTGCGCGAGGTTTCCTTCTCGGCGCGGCGGCGTAGCCTTTCGTCGGCGCGCTCGATCACGAAATCCATCAGCCTTGAGGCCTGCAACGGATTGCCCGACAACCAGTGGTCGAACGGATCCTTGATCGCCTGCTCGACAATGCGCTGGGCTTCGGCGGTGGCGAGGCGATCCTTGGTCTGACCCTGGAATTCCGGCTCGCGCACGAACACCGAAAGCATCACGGCGGCCCCCACCATGACATCTTCCGAGGTGACGGAGGCGGCGCGCTTGCCCTGTCCGACACGCTCGGCGTGATCCTTCAGGCCGCGCAGCAGCGCGCTGCGCATGCCCGATTCATGGGTGCCTCCATCCGGCGTCGGCACGGTGTTGCAATAGGAGGAAAGGAAGCCGTCGGCATCCGCCGTCCACGCCACCGCCCATTCGCAGGCGCCGTGCGCGCCGTTGCGGCCGGACTTGCCGGAGAAGATATCGGGATGCACCAGGGTGTCGGCGTGAACCGCGGCGGCGAGATAATCCTTCAAGCCGCCGGCGAAGTGGAAGGTGTCCTCGGCCGGAACGTCATCGAGACCCTTCAGCAACTCCGGATCGCAGCGCCAGCGAATCTCGACGCCGCCGAACAGATAGGCCTTGGAGCGCGCCATCTTGAACAACCGCTGCGGCTTGAACGCGGCCTTGGCGCCGAAAATCTCGGTGTCGGGCTTGAAGCGGATGGTGGTGCCGCGGCGGTTATTGACCTTGCCGAGATCTTCCAGCTTGCCCTTGGGGTGGCCGCGCTCGAACGCCAGGCGATAGAGCTTCTGGCTGCGGGCGACTTCAACTTCAAGGCGAGACGACAGCGCATTGACCACGGAGACGCCGACGCCATGCAGACCGCCCGAGGTCTCATAGACCTTGGAGTCGAATTTGCCGCCGGAATGCAGCGTGCACATGATGACTTCGAGCGCCGACTTCTTCGGGAATTTCGGATGCGGGTCGACCGGAATGCCGCGGCCATTATCGGTCACGGTCAGGAACCCGTCGGCGGTCAGTTCGACGCTGATGAAGGTCGCATGTCCCGCCAGCGCCTCGTCCATCGAGTTGTCGATCACTTCGGCGAACAGATGATGCAGCGCCTTTTCGTCGGTGCCGCCGATATACATGCCGGGGCGCCGCCGCACCGGCTCGAGACCTTCCAGCACCTCGATATCGGCCGCGGTATAGGCGTCCTCGGCGCGGGAGCCGCGCGAGGCGACCTTCAACGGGGCGCGGCCCTTCGGTTCCTCTGCCCCGAACAGGTCGCTGGATGTCTTCGTCTTAGCGTTTGATTTCAATGGTTTGGACATATGTCTTTATGTGTTGCGCGCGGCATCCGCAGCGAATCGATTTCTCTGACTATGCCACGGATGGGCTCAAAAAGTGACCGTGGGATTGGGGCGAGCGCTGGTCTCGACTGGGCTCCCATCGGCGCCAGCAGGCACCTCAATCCGTGCCGTCCGTAACACGATCAGCGTAAACAATGCCGTCGCGGCGACACGATCAGCGATCCCACGATCAGACTCACGGCTCTATCCGCCCTTTGTGACTTGATGTCACGCAAGGGGCTGGCTTACCTGTTCTTGGAGATCGGACCCTGGAAAGGTTCAAGGCCAAGGCGGCCTCTCGGAAGGGCTTTTTCGTTGATGGAAGATTTTGCGCGCGCGCTCGCCGACTTCGTGCGCGATCACTCGGCCTGGGCCGCTCCGATCGTCCTGCTGCTCGCGTTCGGGGAGTCGCTTGCTTTCATTTCGCTGCTGATCCCGGCCTGGGGCGCGCTGGTCGCGATCGGCGCCCTGATCGGCGCGAGCGGCATCAGCTTCTGGCCGGTCTGGATCGCCGGCGGACTGGGGGCTGCGCTCGGCGACTGGGTCTCCTATTGGTTCGGCTTCAAATACAAGGAACGGGTCGCCCAGATGTGGCCGCTGTCGCGCTACCCGGACATCCTGCCGCGCGGCGAAGTGTTCGTGAAGAAATGGGGCGTGCCGAGCATTTTCATCGGCCGTTTCTTCGGGCCGCTGCGCGCCTCGGTGCCGCTCGCGGCCGGCATCTTCGAGATGCCGTATTGGAGTTTCCAGATCGCCAATTTCGTCTCGGCGCTGGTGTGGTCGGCCGCCCTTCTGCTGTTCGGCGATGTGATCGGGCAGGTGCTTGAATGGCTGTGGCGGGCGGCCTGACTCCGCGTTCCGGAATAAGGCTGGCAAGCGGGGGTTAGCCCCGAGAGCGGGAACTCGAAACGCCGGCGGTGTCGATCTGATCGCGCGACCGGCAAAACGCTGGTAAAGCAACCCCGCGACAAACGCCTCAAGAAGCGGACAACGCAACCAGACTTATCGTCTCATTGGGAGGACATCAGATGGACCTGACACGACGTCACGCATTGGCTGGAGTAGCAGCCGGAGCCGCCGGCATCGCCGCGGCACCCTTGTTGCCGGCCATTTCAGCGCAGGCTGCCGCACCGGCCGCCGACAAGCAGGCGCCGAGCTTCTATCGCTACAAGGTCGGCGACATCATGGTCACGGTGGTTTCCGACGGCCAGAACGTCTTCAAGCTCGAGGATTCCTTCATCACCAATGCGAAAAAGGATGAGGTGAACGCGGCGCTCGAAAAGGCCTACATGCCGCGCGATATGATGACGATCTATTTCGCGCCGCTGGTGCTCAATACCGGCGGCAAGCTGGTCGTGATCGACACCGGCAACGGCGCGCTGGCGAAGGCCAGCAGCAAGGGCGCCAACGGGCTGTTCGCCGACAATTTTGCCGCCGCGGGCTTCGATCCCAAGGCGGTCGACATGGTGGTGATCTCGCACTTCCATGGCGACCACGTGAACGGTCTACTGACGGCTGATGGCACGCCGGCGTTTCCAAACGCCGAGGTGCTGGTGCCCGCGACCGAGTGGAAATTCTGGATGGATGACGGCGAGATGAGCCGGGCGCCGGCGGGGCGCATGGCGGGCCTGTTCAAGAACAACCGCAACATCTTCGAGGCTAGTCTGAAGAAGAAGGTCACGCCCTATGAGTGGGGCAAGGAAGTCGCCCCCGGGCTGCTCGCGGTGGAAAGCGTCGGTCATACGCCGGGCCACACCTCCTACGTGCTGTCGTCGGGGTCGGGCAAGGTCTTCATCCAATCGGATGTCACCAACAATCCGAACCCGTTCGCGAGCAATCCGGGCTGGCATGCGTTCTTCGACCAGGACGGCGATGTCGCGGAAAAGACCCGCCGCCGGGTCTACGACATGGTGGTGGCCGAGAAGCTCGCGGTGCAGGGCTTCCATTATCCGTTCCCTGGCCTCGGCCATGTCGAAAAGGACGGCGCCGGGTATCGGGTGGTGCCCGCGCCGTGGAATCCGGTGATCTGAGGGTAGGACGTCATTCCGGGGCGACACGAAGTGTCGAACCTCAGATGCGCAATTGCGCATCGGGGAATCTCGAGATTCCGGGTTCGCTCGCTTCGCTCCCGCCCCGGAATGACTGCGCCACATCTTGACGAAAACCGCGCGCGGCCTTATAGCCGCGCCCATGACCAACGCTGCGACCATGTCTGTCGTTCGCCGCCGCCGTACCACTGCGGTACGGGCGGACATCTGCGTTTAAGATATCAGCCCTGCCGCCGGATCCTTTCCGCGGCGTTTTCCCTTAAAATCTCGCGGTTCGGTCTGGCGGCTCCTACGTCAAGCAGGAGTTCGAGATGTATACGCCCCCGATGTTCAAATCCGACCGCGCCGCCAGCCTGGCGTTTGCGGAAGCGCGCGGCTTCGGCACCGCCTGCGCGTGGGACGGCAAAAAGCCGATCGCATCCTTGCTGCCGTTTTATCTCACGTCCGCCAACGACGGCACGCCGCAGGTATTGTTTCATCTAGCCCGTCACAATCCGCTGATAGATTTGGCGGACGGGACAACGTCCTGGTTGCTGGCCGTCAACGGCGCGGATGCCTATGTGTCGCCGGACTGGTACGTCTCGCCGGACCAGGTGCCGACCTGGCTGTACCAGGCGGTGCATCTGACCGGCGTGGTGCGAAAATTGTCGGACGACGAACTTACTGTGCAAGTGGATACGCTCAGCGCCAAATTTGAAGACTGGCTTTTGCCGAAAAAGCCATGGACCTCGTCAAAGATGACCGCCGGGCGGCTGGAAGCGATGAAGAAAGCGATCGTGGGTCTTGAGATGACGGTTGAGGAGGTCGAAGGCAGCTTCAAACTCAATCAGCACAAATCCGATGCCGATTATGCGGCGATCAGCGATGCAATGGGTGCGCAAGGCAACGCCGGTTCACAGCGGATCGCGGGCCTGATGCGCGAGGCGCGCCCGCAGGCCTTTGCGTCCGATACAGCACAAGTAAACGAAGCGGCGACAGTTGAAAGGAACGTGTGATGAGCGCGAAGAAGAAAATCGGCATTTTGGGCGCGTCCGGCTACACCGGCGCCGACGCGGTGCGCCTGCTGGCGCGGCATCCGAATGCGGAAATCACGGCACTCACCGCCAACACCCATGCCGGCAAGGCCATGAGCGAGGTGTTTCCGCATTTCTTCATGCTGGATCTGCCCAAACTCGTGGAATGGGAAAAGGTCGACTGGACCAAGCTCGACGCGGTGTTCTGCGGGCTGCCGCACGGCACCACGCAGCAGATCATCGCGGCGGTGCTGAGGGCCAACCCGAAGATTAAGGTCCTCGACATGTCCGCCGATTTCCGGCTGCGCAACAAGGCAACCTACGCGCAGTGGTACGGCCACGAACATCAGGCGCTCGAGTTGCAGAGCGAAGCCGTCTACGGCCTGACCGAATTCTATCGGGAGAAGATCACCGCGGCGCGGCTGGTCGCCTGTCCCGGTTGCTATCCGACGGCAGCGCTGTTGGCGCTGGTGCCGCTGGCGAAAGCAAAACTGATCGACGTCGATGACATCGTGATCGACGCCAAATCAGGCGTCACCGGCGCCGGACGCGGCCTGAAACAGAACACGCTGTTCAGCGAGGCGGGCGAGGGGATTTCGCCCTATTCGGTCGGCACGCACCGGCATGCGCCGGAGATCGAACAGGAGATCGGCGTCGCGGCGGGCGCGAGCGTGACCGTCAATTTCACGCCGCACCTCATTCCGATGTCGCGGGGCGAACTCTGCACGTCCTACGTCAAGCTCAACGGCGCGACGCCGGACGATTTGCGGGCCGCACTCGAGAAAGCCTACGCGAACGAGCCCTTCGTGCATGTCGTCAAGAAGGGCGTGCTGCCGCAGACCCAGAACGTACGCGGCTCGAACTATGTGCAGATCGGTGTCATCGCCGACCGGATCAAGAACCGCGCCATCGTGATTTCGGTGCTCGATAATCTGGTGAAGGGCTCGGCCGGTCAGGCGATCCAGAACATGAACCTGATGTTCGGATTTCCCGAGACCGCTGGACTGGAGCAGATCGCGCTGTTTCCCTGATCGGAGTGTCGCCGTGGACGAAGAGACCCTGCAATTCTACCGTAGCAACGCCCAGTCCTACGCGGACTGGGCGAAAGCGCCATCGACGCGGCTGAAGGGTTTTCTCGCGCTGCTGCCGCCGGGCGGTTTGATCCTCGAACTCGGCTGCGGCGCCGGCAATCATTCGGCGGTGATGCTGCGCGAAGGCTTTGCCGTCCGCGCGACCGACGGTTCACCCGAGATGGCCGCGATCGCCTCGCGCCGTCTCGGCCATCCGGTTGAAGCGATGCGCTTCGATGAACTCGACGCGCAGGAAGCCTATGACGGGGTCTGGGCCAGCGCCTGTCTGCTGCACGTGCCGCGGGATCAACTGGAAAGCATTCTCGATCGCATCCACCGCGCGCTGAAGCCGTCAGGCGTGTTCTATGCGAGCTTCAAGATCGGCGAGGGCGATGGCCGCGACAACCTCGGCCGCTACTATAATTATCCCTCGCCGGAATGGCTTCAAGCCACCTACGCCGCCGCCGGGCAATGGGATTCGCTGAGTTCGGACACCGGCGTCGTCAAGAGTTTTGACGAGACGCCCGCGACCATGCTGCATCTGACGGTACGAAACAGCGCGGCGTAATCGTCGCGCTGTTTCGATGCGCGCGCTTTTCGATGCGATGGATCAGAGAATCTGGAAGATCGCCAGTGCCAGCACCGCTTGCGCCAGGAAGCCGACGGTGAAGGCCAGCGTGCGGAATACCGGCAGGCCCAGCGTGTAGACGATCAGATGGGCGACGCGGGCCCAGAAATACACCGCGCAGGCCAGCACCGTCCATTTGCTGGAATAGTCGATCGCGTTGAGGATCAGGACCAATGGTGCGAAGATGACGAGGTTCTCGACCGCGTTGTCGTGCGCGAACATCAGTCGATTGGCCCACTCGGCATGCGGCTTGTCGCCACGCGCGGGGTTAGCCATGGCGCCGCCGAGGCCGCGAATCTGGCAGCGGTTGAGGATGTAGGGGACCCACAGCACGCCGGTCAAAATCACCGTCAGCGTCAGCCAGAACAATTCGCGCGTCATAGGCACTTCCCCCTCAATCGGATTTTGATTCCCGCCGCCCGACGGGCCGCTTCGTTTATATTCAAACGCGCTTCATTGCGCTATGCGCGAACCCGGACATAGCTGCCGGGCGCATCCTCGATCGGCGGCAACGCGTCGGTGCCGACGGCGCGCGCGGGCACTTCCTCGGCATCGATATTGCCCAGCCATTGGCGCCAGTCCGGCCACCACGATCCCTTGTGTTCCTGCGCGCCCTTGATCCAGTCCGCCAATGAGACGTCCTTGATATTGTCGTTGGTCCAGAACTGGTATTTGCCGAGCGCGGGCGGATTGACCACGCCGGCGATATGGCCCGATCCCGACAGCACATAGCGCACCGGACCGCCGAAAAACTGCGAGCCGTACAGCACCGAAGCCGCCGGCGCGATGTGATCCTCGCGGGTGGCCAGATTGTAGACCGGCACCTTCACCTTCGACAGATCGAGCAGCGTGTTGTCGAGCACCATGCTGCCCGCGGACAGCCGGTTTTCCAGGTAGCAGTTGCGCAGATAATAGGAATGGTTCGCCGCCGGCATCCGCGTCGCATCGGAATTCCAGTGCAGCAGGTCGAAGGCGGAAGGCGGCTGGCCCTTGAGGTAGTTGCTGACGACATACGACCAGATCAAATCGTTCGAACGCAGCATGTTGAAGGCCATCGCCATCTTGCTGCCTTCGAGCACGCCGCAGGCCTGCATGTCGCGTTCGAGCGCCGTAATCTGGTCTTCGTCGACGAACACCAGGAGGTCGCCGGCGTGGGTGAAATCGACCTGGGCCGCAAAGAAGGTCGCCGAGGTGACGCGGACGCGGCGCTTTTCGGCCAGCCAGGCCAGTGTGGAAGCGAGCAGGGTGCCGCCGACGCAATAGCCCGCGGTATGGACCTTCATCTCGCCGGTGACTTTTTCGATGACGTCCATCGCCGCCAGCGGACCTTGCTTCATGTAATCTTCGAAGGTCTTCTGGCCGAGTGCCTTGTCGGGGTTGACCCAGGAAATCACGAACACCGTGACGCCCTGATCGACGCACCATTTGATGTAGGATTTTTCCGGCTTGAGATCGAGAATGTAGAATTTGTTGATCCAGGGCGGCACGATCAACAGCGGCGTGCGCAGCACGTTTTCCGTCGCCGGCGTGTACTGGATCAGCTGCATCAGTTCGTTCTGGAAGATCACCTTGCCCGGCGTGGTCGCCATGTTGACGCCGACCACCAGATTGGACGGGTCGGACTGGCGGATGCGCAAAGATCCGTGCCCGGCCTCGATGTCTTCGGCCAGCATCTTCATGCCGCGCACCAGATTGTCGCCGCTGGAGGCCAGCGTCTCGCGCAGCACTTCCGGGTTGGTGAGAACGAAATTCGACGGTGCCAGCGCGTTGGTGATCTGCTGAACGTAGAACTCGGCCTTCTTGCGGGTGTGCGGATCGAGGCCTTCGGCTTTTTGCACCAGGTCCTGCGCCCATTGCGTGGTCAGCAGGTAAAGCTGCATCAGGAAATCGAAGAACTGGTTCGATTTCCACTCGGGATCCCTGAACCTTTTGTCGCGCGGCGAGGGCTCGATCGTCGGCGGCACCTGTTCGCCGGCCAGACGGCGTGCGGAGGAGGCCCACAGATCGAGATAGGCCTTGCCCATCTTCATCTGCAGTTCGCTCGCCCGCGCATTGTCCGACAGCCAGTATTCGGCGACCGTGGTGAGGGTCTTGATCACCTCGCCAAGCTCGTTTGGCGGCTTATCTTTTGGCTCGCCATGTTCCCGCGGCTTGAGATAGGCTGCCAGCGCCTGGCCGCTGCTCTCCATCGCCCGCGCGAGATTCATCGCGAAGGCTTCGGGATTGAATTGCTTCTTCGGCTGGGTGTCGGTCGTGACGTCGCTCATATCGACAACACTACAGATTCATTTGCGGTTCGTCACCGCGCTCGATCGACGATGTCAGGGACGAAGTTAATCCTGATGAATGCCTGTGCTGCACTGCGGCAAGCGATCTCGGTTCGGTCATATTCAAGCCCCAACGGTCCAGTCTATTGTTCAGGTTTTAACGGTTCAGGTTTTAGGGGTTTGCTGCGACGGTGCTTTGAGCGGGGGATAGGCTCGCTGATGAAATAAGCGCCAGAGTGCGCTAAAGTTCGAGTAGAGTTGGAGACTGCGGGGACGCATGTCGGGGAATCGAAAAAAACAGGCGCTGGTCTGGGGAGCGCTGCTGACGTCGGCGCTCGCGCTCGGCGGCTGTTCGATGTCGATCGCCGATCTGCCGCTGGTCGGTACGCCTGCGGATGCGCCCGGACGTTCGAAGGAGGCCGGCGGCTATCTGCCGGTGGAAGATTTACCTCCCAATCGGGATGAGGCCGTGATCGCGCCGGCCGACCAGGCCAAGATCAAGGCCGAATTGCTGGCCGCCCGCGACCGCCAGGCCTCGGCTGCCGCCGCCAAGGACCAAGCGGCCGCCCAGGCCGGGAAATAAGGCGTCGCCTTGGCCGGAAAATAGGTCGGGAAATAACAATCCCTCACCTCACCGAACGGTCATGCTGGCGCAAGCGGCCTTCCGTGATAAAAGAACCCAATTCAACCGCAAATCAGGTCGAGGCCGACGATTTTGCGCCTGAATTCGCGCTAAACCTTTGATTGGCTGCGAATTCTGCTCGAAACCCTGTCTCGTTTCGGTGCAAAAGCTGTCGGCGATTCTACCCTAGATTCTGCCCTACCGGCTGTCGGAGCCAGGACCCATGGAAGATTTTTACCGCATACGCCGCCTCCCGCCTTACGTGTTCGAGCAGGTCAACCGGGCCAAGGCGGCCGCGCGTAATGCCGGCGCCGATATCATCGACCTCGGGATGGGCAATCCGGATCTGCCGACGCCGCCCCATGTGATCGAGAAGCTGAAGGAGACGCTGGGCAAGCCGCGCACCGACCGCTACTCGGCCTCGCGCGGCATCACCGGCCTGCGCAAGGCGCAGGCGGCCTATTACGCGCGCCGTTTCGGCGTGAAGCTCAATCCGGAAACCCAGGTCGTTGCGACGCTGGGCTCGAAGGAGGGTTTTGCCAATGTGGCGCAGGCGATCACGGCACCAGGCGATGTCGTGCTGTGTCCCAATCCGAGCTATCCGATTCACGCCTTCGGATTCCTGATGGCGGGCGGCGTGATCCGCTCGGTGCCGTCGGAGCCGACGCCGCAATTCTTCGAAGCGGTCGAGCGCGCCATCATCCATTCGATCCCGAAGCCGATCGCACTGATCGTCTGCTATCCCTCGAATCCGACCGCCTATGTCGCGAGCCTTGATTTCTACAAGGATCTGGTGGCCTTCGCGAAGAAGCACGAGATCTTCATCCTGTCGGACCTGGCCTACGCCGAAGTGTATTTCGACGACAACAATCCACCGCCCTCGGTGTTGCAGGTGCCGGGCGCGATCGACGTCACCGTCGAATTCACCTCGATGTCGAAGACTTTCTCGATGGCTGGCTGGCGCATGGGATTCGCGGTTGGCAACGAGCGCATCATCGCCGCCCTGGCGCGGGTTAAATCCTACCTCGATTACGGCGCGTTCACGCCGATCCAGGTTGCCGCGACCGCGGCGCTCAACGGCCCGGACGACTGCATCAAGGAAATGCGCGACACCTACCGCAAGCGTCGCGACGCGCTGGTAGAGTCGTTTGGCCGGGCAGGGTGGGACATCCCGCCGCCCGATGCCTCGATGTTTGCCTGGGCGCCGCTGCCCGCGGCTTTCCGCGACGTCGGCAGCATGCAGTTCGCAACCCTGATGGTGGAGAAATCCGGCGTCGTGGTCTCGCCGGGCGTCGCCTTCGGCGAGCATGGCGAGGGCTATGTTCGCATCGCCATGGTGGAAAACGAGCAGCGGATCCGCCAGGCCGCCCGCGGGGTGCGCCGCTTCCTTGAAAGCGGCCTTGAAACGTTGCACAACGTGGTTCCTCTCGCCAATCGGCGGTAGGCCTGATTCCCGGCAGGGATCATGCCTCGTCATAGTCTTTCCGGCAGGTTTTTCTCGTCATGGTCGCACCCCTGAAAGTGGGTATTGCGGGGCTCGGCACGGTTGGCGCTGAAGTCGTTCGCCTCATCGAAACGCAGGCCCGCACCCTGGCGGCGCGCAGCGGGCGTGGCGTGCGGGTAGTCGCGGTCACCGCGCGCTCGAAGGCCAAAAAGCGCAACCTCGACCTGCGTGGCATCACCTGGGCCAGGAACGCGCTCGAACTCGCTCAGGATCCCGGCATCGACTGCTTTGTCGAATTGATGGGCGGTTCCGGCGATCCGGCGTTGTCGGCGATCGAGGCCGCGCTGAAATCCGGCAAGTCGGTGGTCACCGCCAACAAGGCGCTGATCGCCAAACACGGCCTCAAGCTGGCAAAGTGGGCCGAGCAGCACGGCGGCGCCTTGAATTTCGAGGCCGCGGTCGGCGCGGCCATTCCGGTCATCAAGACCCTGCGCGAGGGGCTTGCCGGTACCGACATCAACCGCGTCTACGGCATTCTCAACGGCACCTGCAATTACATCCTGACCCGGATGGAACAGGAAGGCTTGTCGTTCGCCGAATGCCTCAAGGATGCGCAGCGGCTGGGTTATGCCGAGGCCAATCCGTCGTTCGACGTCGACGGCCACGACACCGCGCAAAAGCTCGCGATCCTGGCCAGCCTCGCCTTCGGCACCAAGGTCGCGCAGAACGCGGTCTATGTCGAAGGCATCTCCTCGATCAAGCCGGAGGATTTGCGCGCGGCGGAGGAACTCGGGTTCCGCGTCAAGCTGCTAGGCGTCGCGGTGCGCACCGCCAAGGGCATCGAACAGCGCGTGCATCCGACCATGGTGCCGAAATCATCCTCGATCGCGCAGGTGATGGGCGTCACCAATGCCGTGACCATCGATGGCGAGGGCATTCCACCGATCACGCTGGTCGGGCCGGGCGCCGGCGGTGCTGCGACCGCGTCGGCCGTGGTGGCCGATATCGCCGATGTCGCGCGCGGCATCCGCGCCAAGCCGTTCGGGCGTCCGGTGGAACGGTTGCGCGCCACCAGCAAGGCGCCGATGGAGCGCCACGAGGGCGGCTATTATATCCGCCTGATGGCGCGGGATCTGGCAGGCACGGCGGCGACCATCGCCACCCGGCTCGCGGAACAGAAGATTTCCATTGAATCGATTGTGCAGCGCCATCCCGATGGCGTTGACGCTGCGGCCGCGAACGGCAAAGCTTCGCCGGTGCCGGTCATTCTGATTACTTATGCGACCAGCGAAGATGCGGTATATCGCGCGCTGCAAGCAGTGCAGCGCGACAAGGTGATCAGCGGACGGCCGCAGGTCATCCGGATTGAGAAGAACTAAAAGCATGATCCGGAAAAGTGGATACCGGTTTTCCGAAAAGATCATGCTTAAATTTAAATAGCGTGTGATCATGCGCTGTTACGGGCAGGCCGAAACACCTGCCAATTGGTTTTAAGGAGTGCACCGATGTCGACCCATATTTCCGTTCCGCCGCAGATGTTGCTGGAGCGCATTCTGACGCTCGAGATCGTGCGGGTCACGGAGCGCGCGGCGGTCTCGGCGGCGCGGCTGCGCGGCCACGGCAACGAGAAGGCGGCCGACCAGGCCGCGGTCGATGCGATGCGCCGGGAACTCAACAAGCTGCCGATCGAAGGCACCGTCGTGATCGGCGAGGGCGAGCGCGACGAGGCGCCGATGCTGTTCATCGGCGAGAAGGTCGGCATCAACGCCGGCCCCAAGGTCGATATCGCGGTCGATCCGCTCGAAGGCACGACCTTGTGCGCCAAGAACATGCCGGGCTCGATCGCGACCATGGCGATGGCTGATGGCGGCACCTTGCTGCACGCGCCCGACGTTTACATGCAGAAGATCGCGGTCGGTCCGGGTTATGCCAAGGGCGTCGTCGAGCTCGACGCGTCGCCGGCCGACAACGTGCGGCGGCTGGCCAAGGCCAAGGGCGTCGATCCTTCCGCGATCACGGTGCTGGTGCTCGATCGCCCGCGCCATTCCGACATCATCACGGGTGTCCGCAGCACCGGTGCGGCGGTGCGCCTGATTACCGACGGCGACGTCGCCGGCGTGATCCATTGTGCAAACGCCGAGGAGACCGGCGTCGATATGTATATCGGCACCGGCGGCGCGCCCGAGGGCGTGCTGGCGGCGGTGGCGTTGCGCTGCATCGGCGGCCAGATGCAATGCCGGCTGATCCTCGACAGCGAGGAAAAGAGGGAACGCGCCCACAAGATGGGCGTGCTCGATCCGCGCATGATCTACGGCATCGAGGACATGGCCAGGGGCGACTGCCTGTTCGCCGCGACCGGCGTCACCACCGGCTCGCTGTTGTCGGGCGTCAAGTTTCGCAAGGATGTCATCGAGACCGAGACCGTGGTGATGCGCTCGGTCACCGGCACCGTGCGCTACATCAAGGCCGAGCACCGGCAGCTCGACAAATTCCACCTCGATTGAGGGCGCCGCGATGGCTGGCAAGGTGGTGATCCGGTCGGTCGGTGCTGACGAACGTGCCGCGTGGCAGCCGCTGTGGAACGGCTATCTCACCTTCTACAAGGCGAATTTGGCGGCGAGTGTCAGCGACGTCGCGTGGCAGCGCTTTCACGATCCCGACGAGCCGATGTTCCTGCTCGGCGCCTATGTCGAGGGCGAGCTGACCGGCATCGTCCAGTATCTGTATCATCGCTCGACCTGGACTTCGGGTAATTACTGTTATCTGCAGGATCTGTTCGTCGCCGAGAGCGGGCGCGGCCACGGCGTCGGCCGCGCGCTGATCGAGGCGGTGTACGAGAAGGCAAAGGCCGCCGGCTGCAGCCGGGTGCATTGGCTGACGCAAACCAGCAATGCGCAGGCGCGGATCTTGTACGATCAGGTCGCGGACAATTCCGGTTTCATGCAGTACAGGAAGATATTCTAGTTCGTCGTTCCGGGGCGCGAAGCGAACCCGGAACCCTCGAGATTCCGGGTCTGGTCCTTCGGACCATCCCG
>JBDTKZ010000103.1:0-90339 GCA_039935075.1 Bradyrhizobium sp. | reverse complement strand
GGTAGCGCTCTGGAATACTGGATCGCTCGGTCAAGGCCGGGCGATGACGGTTGAGAGGCTCATTTTTCTACTGAGACGCCGCTGTTCCGCCCTTCGCATAGGCAATCGCTGCCCGTTGTTAGTGCTTGATCGATACCTGAACCGGTGTTCTGCTCAAAAAAGCTGCTGGAGTTGTCCATCTGTGTCGATCTTCGTCGCACTACATCACGTCACGCACTACACCTACGACCGTCCGATCGACCTCGGTCCGCAAACCATACGCTTGCGCCCGGCGCCGCATACGCGGACGCCGATCCCAAGCTATTCGCTCAAGGTGAAGCCCGAAAATCATTTCGTGAACTGGCAGCAGGATCCGCAAGGAAACTGGCTGGCCCGCTTTGTGTTTCCGGAAAAGGCCACCGAACTCAAGATCGAGGTCGACTTCACGGCGCAGATGACCGTGGTCAATCCGTTCGATTTCTTCGTCGAACCCTATGCGACGAGCTTTCCGTTTCAATACACCGACGATCTCAAGGCTGAACTCGCGCCCTATCTCGCGGTGACGGAATCCGGACCGCTGCTCGATGCTTATCTCGCGGACATTCCCCGCGAGGCGTCGAGCACGGTCGATTTCCTGGTCGATCTCAACGCGCAACTGCAGAAGAAAATTCGCTACCTGATCCGGATGGAGCCGGGCATCCAGACCCCGGAAGAGACGCTTGGCTCGGGCGCGGGCTCCTGCCGCGACTCGGCGTGGTTGTTGATTCAGGCGCTGCGGCATCTCGGGCTCGCGACCCGCTTCGTCTCCGGCTATCTGATTCAGTTGCGCCCCGATGTCGATCCGGTCGAAGGGCCGCGCGAGGTCGAGAACGATTTCACCGATCTGCACGCCTGGTGCGAAGTCTATCTGCCGGGGGCAGGGTGGGTCGGATTCGATGTCACGTCGGGGATGCTGACCGGCGAAGGGCATATCCCGGTCGCGGCGACGCCGCATTACCGTTCCGCCGCGCCGATTTCCGGCAGCGCGGGCTTTGCCAATGTCGATTTCGCGTTCGACATGAGCGTCAAGCGCATCCGCGAGGCGCCGCGGATCACGCGGCCGTTTTCCGATCAGGCCTGGGCGCAGCTCGACCAGCTCGGCGAGCAGGTCGATGCCGATCTGAAAGCGGATGACGTGCGCCTGACCATGGGCGGCGAGCCGACCTTTGTCTCGATCGACGATCTGGAATCGCCGGAATGGAATATCGCCGCGGTCGGCCCCACCAAGCGCGGCCTCGGCGACGATCTGATCCGCCGTCTGCGCACGCGCTTCGCGCCCGGCGGCCTGCTGCATTACGGCCAGGGCAAATGGTATCCTGGCGAAAGCCTGCCGCGCTGGGCGTTTGGGCTGTATTGGCGCAAGGATGGCGTTCCGATCTGGAAGAATGCGGACCTGATCGCGAAGATCGAAAGTCCGCGCAAAGCGGGAATTCAGGATGCCGAGCGCTTCGCCGAGGGTGCTGCGAAAAAACTCGGCGTCGATTCCGAGTTCATCCTGCCGGCGTTCGAGGACCCCGGCCATTGGCTGCAGAAGGAAGCCGGGCTGCCGCCGAACGTCGATCCCAGCGATTCAAAATTGTCCGATCCGGAAGAGCGCTCGCGGATGGCGCGGGTGTTCGATCAGGGGCTCAACACGCCGAAAGGCTTTGTGCTGCCGATCCAGCGCTGGAACGCCGACGCCGGCCAAACGCCTTCGCGCTGGAAAAGCGAGCGCTGGAAACTGCGCCGCGGCAATCTGTTCCTGACGCCAGGCGATTCGCCGCTCGGCCTGCGGTTGCCGATTGCATCATTGCCGCATATTCCGGCGGAGGATTATCCTTACATCGTCGAGCAGGATCCGCTGGAGCCGCGCGAGGCGTTGCCGGTCTATGACGCGGTCGCGCCGAGCGAGGCTGCGCCGCAGCAGGCGGTGCAGGAACAGCAGATCCGATCCGGCGGCGTCCGCACCGCGATGTCGATCGAAATCCGCGACGGCATCCTCTGCGCCTTCATGCCGCCGGTGGAGAAACTGGAAGACTATCTCGAACTGGTGACCGCCGTCGAAGCCACCGCCGAAGAGATGCAGATGCAGGTGCATGTCGAAGGCTATCCGCCGCCATTCGATCCCCGCGTCGAAGTCATCAAGGTGACGCCGGACCCCGGCGTGATCGAGATCAATATCCAGCCCGCGCAAAGCTGGCGCGAGGCGGTCGATATCACCTTCGGCCTGTACGAAGACGCTGCGAAAGTCCGGCTCGGCGCCAATCGCTTTCTGGTCGATGGCCGTCACACCGGGACCGGCGGCGGCAATCACGTCGTGGTCGGCGGCAGCACTCCGGCGGATTCGCCGTTCCTGCGCCGGCCTGATTTGTTGAAGAGCCTGGTGCTGTATTGGCAGCGGCATCCGTCGCTGTCCTATTTGTTTTCCGGCATGTTCATCGGCCCAACCAGCCAGGCCCCGCGCATCGACGAAGCGCGCCATGATGGCCTGTACGAGCTGGAAATCGCGCTGGCCCATGTGCCGCCGGCGGGCGTGAAAGCTCCGCTGTGGCTGGTCGACCGGCTGTTCCGTCACATCCTGGTCGACATCACCGGCAACACCCACCGCGCCGAAATCTGCATCGACAAACTCTATTCGCCTGACGGCACCACCGGCCGGCTCGGGCTGGTCGAATTCCGCGCGCTGGAGATGCCGCCCGACCCGCGGATGTCGCTGGCGCAGCAACTCCTGATCCGGGCGTTGATCGCAAAGCTGTGGCGCGAACCGCAACAGGGCCATTTCGTCCGCTGGGGCACCACGCTGCATGACCGCTTCATGCTGCCGCATTTCCTCTGGGAGGATTTTCTCGGCGTGCTCGCCGAACTGAAGCAGTCCGGTTACGATTTTTCGCCGGATTGGTATGCCGCGCAGCTTGAGTTTCGTTTCCCTGCGTTCGGACTTGTCCACCATGGCGGCGTCAGCCTGGAGGTGCGCCAGGCGCTCGAACCGTGGCACGTGCTCGGCGAGGAAGGCTCGGCGGGGGGCACCGTGCGCTATGTCGATTCATCCGTTGAGCGGCTGCAGATCAAGGCCGACGGCTTTGTCGAGGGACGTCACGTCGTCACCTGCAACGGCCGGCGGCTGCCGATGACGGCAACCGGCCGGTCCGGCGAGGCGGTCGCGGCCGTGCGCTTCAAGGCCTGGCAGCCGGCCTCCGGGCTGCATCCGACCATCCCGGTGCACGCGCCGCTGACATTTGATTTAATCGATACCTGGAACGCCCGTTCGCTCGGCGGCTGCGTCTATCACGTGGCGCATCCCGGCGGCCGCAACTACGAGACCAAACCGGTCAATTCCTATGAGGCGGAGGCGCGGCGGCTGGCCCGGTTTGTCGACCATGGCCATACCCCGGGCAAGGTCGATCCGCCGCGCGAAGAACGCAGCCTGGAATTCCCCTTGACCCTCGACTTGCGAACGCTGCTCCTGCATTGAATAGGGCTTGGGGCGCAGGAGAGTCGGAATGGCGGGACACGCCGGCCAAGGGAATGGTGGCGCAAGCGGCGGGGCCAGCAGCAAGGCCCGCCCAGCCAACCGCCGCGTGGCGCAGTGGACCCGCGGCTATGCCCGGCTGCCGGGGATTCCCGATGAATATCTGACCGAGGACGGGACGCCGCGCGAGGTCTGGACCCGGTTTTTCGACGCGTTCGCCGAACTGACGCCTGCCGATATCGAGCGGCGTTTCGGCGCCGCCGACCGCCATCTGCGCGAGGCCGGGGTGTCCTATCGCGCGCCGGGCGAAACCGCCGACCGGCTGTGGCCGCTCAGCCATCTGCCGCTGCTGATCGACGAGACCGAGTGGCAGCAATTGACCGCCGGCATCGTGCAGCGGGCGCAGTTGCTGGAGCTGGTGCTGAACGATCTTTATGGCGAGGGCCGGCTGGTGGCCGAAGGCGCGGTGCCGGCGGCCGCGATTGCCGGCAGCGCCGAATATCTGCGCGCGATGTGCGGTATCAAGCCGCCCGGTGGCCGCTATCTCAACCTCTACGCCGCCGATGTCGGCCGTGGGCCCGACGGACGCTGGTGGGTGCTGGGCGACCGCACCCAGGCGCCATCCGGTGCCGGCTACGCGCTGGAAAACCGGCTGGTGCTGTCGCGGGCGTTTGCCTCGCTGTACAAGTCGATGAATGTCGAGCGCGTCGCGCCGTTCTTCGAGGCGTTCCGCGACAGCCTGCGCGGCGGTGCCGATCGCGACGAACCGCGGATCGGATTGCTGACGCCGGGCCAATTCAGCGAGACCTATTTCGAACACGCCACGCTGGCGCGCTACCTCGGCTTCCTGCTGGTCGAGGGCGACGACCTCGCCGTCAGCGGCGACCGCGTCCATATTCGCACCGTCGCGGGCCTCAAGCGGCTCGACGTGCTGCTGCGCCGGGTCGATTCCAATTCGCTCGATCCGCTGGAACTCGACGCCGGCTCGCAGCTCGGCGTGCCCGGCCTGATCGATGTGATCCGCAAGAACGGCGTCGTCGTCGCCAACATGCCGGGTTCGGGCGTGATGGAATCCCGCGCGCTGTTGGGCTTCCTGCCCGCTTTGTGCCAGCGCTTCTTCGGCGAAGATCTGAAGATGCCGCACATCGCGACCTGGTGGTGCGGCCAGAAGGATGCGCGCGAGGAAGTGCTGGAGCGGCTCGATCGGGTGGCGATCGAAGGCGCCTATGGCCGCAGCGTTCCCGGTTTTCCAGGCAATGGGCCGATCCTGCCGAGCGAGATGTCGCCGAGCGAGCGCGAACGGCTGAAGACCGCGATCAGCGATCGCGGCATCGACTATGTCGGCCAGGAACTGGTGCGGCTGTCGACCACGCCGGTGTGGGAAAATGGCCGGATCACGCCACGCCCTTTCGTGCTGCGGGTGTTCGCCGCCGCGACGCCCAATGGCTGGACCATCATGCCCGGCGGGTTTTGCCGGATCGCCGATCAGCCCGACGCCCGCGCGGTGTCGATGGGCGATGGCGCCCGCGCCGCGGATGTCTGGGTGGTTTCCGACCGGGCGGTACCGCCGTCGACCTTGCTGCCGGCGGGCGACACGGTTCGGATCCGGCGCGTCGCCGGGGTGGTACCGAGCCGTGCCGCCGATAATCTATTCTGGCTGGGCCGTTATCTCGAGCGCGCCGAGGCGACGCTGCGGCTGATCCGGGCGCTCGGCACCCAGCGCGATCCCGGCAAGGGACCGTCGACCGCGCTGCAGTCGGTCGAACGCATTCAGCGGCTGCTGGTGACCTGGGGCGCGACCTCGCAGGCCTCGCGGACGCAGCCGGCCAGGATCGCGGCCGAAGCCTTGCAGAGCGAGGAGAAATTCGGCTCGGCGCTGTCGCTGGTGCGCATCGCGCAGCGTACCGCGACCTCGCTGCGCGAGCGGTTGTCGCCGGACGCCTGGCAGGTCATCACCGAGATGACCGAACGCCTGGCGCAGGAGGTCGAGGACGACGATGGCGTCGTCAGTGCGGCAGAACTCACGCTGCAGGAACTGGCGAGTTTTGCCGGGCTGGCGCAGGAGAACATGAACCGCGCCGCGGGCTGGCGTTTCCTCGAAATGGGCCGCCGCGCCGAGCGTGCCATCAACACGCTGCGTTTCGCACGCCAGTTCGCCTATGACGAAGCCGGTAACGAGGACCTCGACGTCCTGCTGACCCTGGTGGATTGCCAGATCACCTATCGCTCGCGCTATCTGGTCGGGCCGCTGCTGGCGCCGGTGCGCGACCTCGTGGTGCTCGATCCCTATAATCCGCGATCGGTCGCGTTCCAGGTGTTCGCGCTCAACGATCACATCGCAAGCCTGCCGACCCTGAAAGAGGGCGGCTTGATCGAGCGGCCGCGCCGTCTCGCGGTCAGCCTGCAGGCGACATTGACGACGATGGAGGCCGCGGCACTCGACACCAAGACGCTGTTTGCGCTGGAGCAGGATCTGCTCAACCTCGCGGACGCCGTCGGCCTGCATTATTTTCCGCATGGTCCCAATGCGAGCCGGCCCGAGAAGCTGACGGGCCTCGCGTGATCTACGACATCCGTCATGTCACAACCTACGCTTACGAAAGTCCGGTCAGCTTTGCGCGATGCTCGTTGCGGCTGGAGCCGCGCAGCGGCGACGGCCAGCAACTGGTCTCGCATACCGTCGATATCCGGCCGCAGCCGGCGGACCGCACCGTCAGGCGCGACTTCTTCGGCACCCATACCGAAAGCGTGCTGATCGAAACCCCGCACCGCACGCTGCGCATCGATTCGAAGTCGCGGGTATCGGTGTTCCGTCAGGCGCCGGTACGCGACGCGCCGAGCCCGGCCTGGGAGAGTGTTCGTGAGGCCGCGTTTGCCGCCACCAGTCTGGGGCCGACCTCGCCGGTCGGCTACGTGTTCCCGAGCCATCTGGTGCCGGTGCTGCAATCGGTCACCGAATATGCATCCGCGAGCTTTCCCGCAGGAGGCGGGATTCTGGCCGGCGCGGTCGACCTGATGCATCGCATCCGCACCGGATTCAAGTATGATCCGAAAGCCACCGTGATCTCGACGCCGCTCACCGAGGTGTTCGAAAAACGCCACGGCGTGTGCCAGGACTTTGCTCATGTGATGATCGCCGGCCTGCGTGGCCTCGGGCTGCCGGCGGCCTATGTCAGCGGCTATCTACGCACCATCCCGCCGCCCGGCAAACCGCGCCTGCAAGGCGCGGATGCGACCCATGCCTGGGTCTCGCTGTGGTGCGGCGATATGGGCTGGATCGGGTTCGACCCGACCAACGACATCCTGGTCGAGAACGATCATATCGTGCTGGCGGTGGGACGGGATTTTTCCGATGTCTCGCCGGTCGACGGCATCATCGTTGGATCGCGCAAGCAAAAGCTCAGCGTGGCGGTCGACGTCATCCTGGTGGAATGAGGGAATTCGCGCAATTTGCGGGTCCGGATTTACCCGGCATTGACCACATAAGCGGGCGGCATCTTTACCACGGTTCTGCAATCCGGTCGGCGGTAAGTCTCTCTTTAATCGACCCGCTCTAGGTTGGTGTCCGTAGACGAGAGCAACATCTCGCGAAACCTGCCAGGGGGGCATCTATCATGGCTATTTTGTTTGCGAAGCTGGAATCCAGCCTGTTCACCCAGATCGCAATGTTCAGCGGTGCCGGCCTGTCGTTGTCGATGGCGCTGGCTTTCGCCTACGATCTGCAGATTCCCGCGCAGTGGCTCTAAGGCCGTCCGTCGCGACGGCGTTCCAGGCACTGTTAACAACTGAAAAAGGATAGCACGCAGACTGCGCGCTATCCTTTTTTCATTGGGTACTTCATTCGGCGCGGCGCGGCCGTCACGGCCGCGGTGGTTGATCAGCCCGCCGCAGCGCGTGACCGCGGCGGCTGTTCGCCATGGCGGTCATGTGGATCGGCGCGAAGCGCGCGGAAGAATTGTTCGACCTCGCGCGACAGGATTTCCGCTGTCGATGTCAGGTCGGTTGACGCCGACAGCACCGAACTTGCGGCCTTGGTGGTCTCGCCGATCGCATCGCTGAGCGAGCCGATATTGGCCACCAGCGTCTCGTTGCCCTGGGCGGCCATCTGGGCGTTGACCGAGATCTCGCGGGTCGCGGCATCCTGCTGCCCGACGGCGCTGGCGATACTCGAGGTGACCTCATTGATGTCGCGCACCGCGCTGCCGATCTCGCGCACGGCATCGACGGCGTTGCGCGTCGAGGTCTGGATCATGCCGACGTTCTGGCCGATTTCGGTGGTCGCTTTGGCCGTCTGCTCCGCCAGCGCCTTGACCTCGTGCGCCACCACGGCGAAGCCGCGGCCGGCGTCGCCGGCACGGGCCGCTTCGATCGTGGCATTGAGCGCCAGCAGATTGGTCTGTTCGGCAATGGCCTGGATCAGATTGAGGACGCCGTCGATGCGCTGGGTCGCGGCCGCGAGGCTCTCGATCTCGGTCACCGACTTGTCGGTGCGCAGGCCGGTCTGCTCGACCACGCTGGCGGACTGACGGACCTGCCGGCTGATTTCCTCGACGGAGGCCGATAGCTCCTCGGCAGCGCCTGCGACGGCATTGACGCTGCGCGAAGCCTGTTCGGTCGCCCCGGCCGCGACGACGGCCTGTCCGTTCGCGTCTGACGCAACCTTGGTGATGGACTGCGCGGTGTGGCGCATCGACGACGCGCTGTCGGTAACGGCGCGTACCACGCCTTCCATGGCGCCTCGGAAGGCTTCGACCGATTGCTCGATATGCCGGGCCCGCTCTTCCCGCGCCTCGGAGTCCTGCAGCACCTGCGAATTGAGATTGCGGTTGCGATCCATCGCTTCCTTGAAGATCTGGATCGCGCGCGCCAGCCCGCCGATCTCGTCGGCGCGCTCGGTGTGGGGAACCTCGACGTTGTCGGCGCCGTCAGCCACCTGTTTGATGGTTGCGGTGATCACCGACAGCGGCCGCGCGATCGAGCGGGCGATGATGAGCACGCCGATCACGACCACGCCGAGCGCGAGAACACCAAGGCAGGTCAGCAGAAGGGACAGCTGGTGGTTGGCGTCGGTCTGCAGCGCCAGCCGCTTGCTGCGTTCGGCATAGACCTTCGACAGCGCGTCGAGATCCTTGTTGAGGGCGGAACGCACTTCACGGTTGGCGTCGTTGTCGCCCCACTCGCGGCCGGCGGCCGGGCCAATCTCGACGCCGCGGCGAACCAGTTCCTTGCGGAATTCGACAAACTGATCGATGCGCTTCTTGAAGACCGCGAACTGTTCGGAATCATCGGCCCGCACCAGCGATTCCCAGCTCTTGACCACGGCGAGAATCTGGTCGTTGAACTTGAGAAGCCCACCGCCGAACTTCTTGGCGCCTGCCGTGTCCGTCGACATATAGACGCCGCGGGATTCCATCACCACCGCATAGACCAGCGAATTGACATGCTGGACATTGAGCGCGGCGTGGCTGGCGGTCTCGACGGCTTCCGTGAGTTCGGCATTCCGGCGGGAATTGTAGTCGGATAACGCGGTGATCGCGGCGATCAGGACCGCGAACAAGGCGAAGATGGAATATAGCTTGGCCGCAAGCGAAAGCCTGGACATGGGGGTCCTGACGAAAAAGTGGTTATGGGGAAATGTGTTTGTTGGGGCACCACAGTCTCTCCAGTGAGACCGCGTGCTCGGCCGTCTAAAAATTATGCAGAATCTTCATGGATAAACCCTTAACTTACTAACCATTTGTGACAGTGGAACTATCAGCAAAATCAGTATTTTAGCTGAAAAGGCAGATTCCCGCGCAGCGCTTGCCCGGGTTCGCGGCCGAATGACGCATGCGCGGACGCGCTTCGCCACGCCGAAGGCGCAGGTCTTGACGGGCTGAACCTCCGTCAAACGAAGATGATACTGTTTGAGCCTGACCATCGTGCGTTGAAGCGATGATGGCTTCGGAGTTGCCATGGTCTATCGCCACGTCATCGATGCCACGAGTTATGTCTTCGGCGATCTCAGGGATTTGCTGGCCAAGGCGACGCCGCCGCGCGCGGGCGATCGGCTGGCCGGGATCGCTGCCGATAGCGCCCAGCAGATGATCGCGGCGCGGATCGCGCTGGCCGACGTTCCCTTAAAGCAGTTCCTGCAAGAGACCGTCATTGCCTATGACGAGGATGAAGTCACCCGGCTGATCGTCGATAGCCATGACGGGTCGGCGTTTGCGGCGATCTCGTCGCTCACGGTCGGTTCATTCCGCGACTGGCTGCTGTCCGACGTGGCCACCGGCGACGTGTTGCAGAAGATATCGCGCGGGGTGACGCCGGAAATGGCCGCCGCGGTCTCGAAGCTGATGCGCAACCAGGATCTGATTCAGGTTGCGAAAAAATGCGCGGTGACCACGCGGTTTCGCAACACCATCGGCCTGCGCGGGCGGATGAGCGTGCGGCTGCAGCCGAACCACCCCTTCGATGACATCAAGGGCGTCACCGCGTCTGTACTCGACGGCCTCCTGCTGGGATCGGGTGACGCCTGTATCGGCATCAATCCGGCCAGCGACGATCCGGCCGTGATCGGCGCCCTGGTGCGGCTGCTCGATGACATCATCGCGCGGCTGCAGATTCCGACCCAGGCTTGCGTTCTTACCCACGTCACGACAACGCTCGGATTGATCGAGCAGGGCTATCCTGTCGATCTGGTGTTCCAGTCGATCGCGGGCACCGAGGCCGCCAACCGCAGTTTTGGCATCGATCTGGCGCTGCTGCGGCAGGCGCATCAAGCCGGCCTGGCGCTGCGGCGCGGTACCGTCGGCAGCAACGTGATGTATTTCGAAACCGGGCAGGGCTCCGCGTTGTCCGCCAACGCCCATCACGGCGTCGACCAGCAGACCCTGGAAGCGCGGGCTTATGCGGTGGCGCGCGCCTTCGATCCGCTGCTGGTCAACAGCGTGGTCGGCTTCATCGGTCCGGAATATCTCTACGACGGCAAGGAAATCATCCGCGCCGGGCTGGAGGACCATTTCTGCGGCAAGCTGCTTGGGCTGCCGCTCGGGGTCGACATTTGCTACACCAATCATGCCGAAGCCGACCAGGACGATATGGACAATCTGCTGACGCTGCTCGCCGCCGCCGGCGTCAATTTCATCATGGGGGTGCCCGGAGCCGACGACGTCATGCTGAACTATCAGTCCACCTCGTTCCACGATGCGCTGTATGTCCGCGACCTGTTCGGCCTGAAGCGGGCGCCGGAGTTCGACGAATGGCTGGTCCGGGCAGGCCTTGCCGACGCCAATGCGCGGCTGGCCGGAAATACCGGGCTGCTGCCAGACTTCGCGTCGCGATTGATTTCCTGAGATATCGCATCGGCGAGAGGTGGCGCCGCAACCAATCCGCGTTTTGCGGGTTGGGTACCGCCGCTGGGACCATGGCTGCCACAATGTTGAAGAATTTGTAGCCCAGCTTCGAACGTGCTTCACTATCACGCGACTACAGGTTTGTAGTCGCAGAGGAACCTGGATGCGAGCTGAGGGCATAGGCAACGTGCGGCGCATTTTGTGCGTCTTTCCACGCTACACGTCTTCTTTTGGCACGTTCGAGTATGCCTATCCACTGACCGCCGGCGTCCAGGCCTTTATGCCCCCGCAGGGGCTGCTGCTGATCGCGGCCTATCTGCCCGAGCATTGGCCGGTCCGCTTCATCGACGAGAACATCCGCGAAGCGTCGTTGGAAGATTTCGAATGGGCGGAAGCCGTGCTGGTGAGCGGTATGCATATCCAGCGTCAGCAGATGAACGATATCTGCCGGCGCGCGCATGCCCACGATCTGGCGGTCGCGATCGGCGGCCCCTCGGTCAGCGCCTGTCCGGATTATTATCCCTCGTTCGACTATCTGCATGTCGGCGAACTCGGCGATGCGACCAACGAGCTGATCGCGCGGCTGGCGCGCGATCCGTCCCGTCCCGAGCAGCAGGTCGTGCTGAAAACCGCCGACCGCCTCGACATGACGCAGTTTCCGATTCCGGCCTACGAGCTTGCCGACATCCCGAAATATTTTCTCGGCAGCATCCAGTATTCGAGCGGCTGTCCCTATCAGTGCGAGTTCTGCGACATCCCCGGGCTCTATGGCCGCAATCCGCGGCTGAAGAGCCCGCGGCAGATTACCGCCGAGCTCGACAAGCTGTTGGAATGCGGCATCATGGGGTCGGTTTATTTCGTCGATGACAATTTCATCGGCAACCGCAAGGCTGCGCTCGACCTGCTGCCGCATCTGATCGAATGGCAGAAGAAGACCGGCTATGTGCTGCGCTTCTCCTGCGAGGCGACGCTCAACATCGCCAAGCGTCCGGAAATCCTGGCGGGCATGCGCGAAGCGTTCTTCTGCACCATTTTCTGCGGCATCGAGACGCCGGATCCGGTGGCGCTGAAGGCGATGCACAAGGATCACAACATGATGGTTCCCATCATGGAAGCGATCCAAACGCTCAACAGTTTCGGCATGGAAGTGGTATCCGGCATCATCCTCGGCCTCGATACCGACAAGCCGGAGACCGGCCAGAATCTGCTCGAATTCGTCGACGCGTCGCAAATTCCGCTGTTGACCATCAATCTGCTGCAGGCGTTGCCGCAAACGCCGCTGTGGGATCGGTTGAAGCGCGAGAACCGACTGATCGAGGACGAGAGCCGCGATTCCAACGTCGATTTCCGCTTGCCCTATGACGATGTCGTGACCTCGTGGCGCGCGTGCATGGGGAGCGCCTACCAGCCCGCCAAGCTGCTCGACCGCTACGAGTACCAGATCCGCGAGACCTATCCGAAGCGGTTTCAGCCGCCGCGCTCGCCGCAGCAGGCGTCGTGGAAAAATATCAAGCTCGGCCTGACGATGCTGCGCAATATCTTCTGGAAGGTCGGTGTGCTCGGCAATTACAAGCTGGTATTCTGGAAATTCGCGCTGCGGCGGCTGGCGCGTGGCGAGATCGAACACCTCATCGCCTCGATCCTGGTCGCGCATCATCTGATCATGTTTGCCCGCGATGCATCGGGCGGCCAGACCAACGCGTCCTACTACTCGCTTAAACTGCAGGAAGCCTCCGTGCCTGCGGAGTAGATCAACGACATGGTCAAAGACTTGGCCAAAGACTTGACGACGACACCTGTCCCGCCGGGACAAACACTGCGGGATTTGCGTCATCTGACGCCGGCGCGGGTCGGGCTTGGC
This sequence comes from Bradyrhizobium sp., assembly GCA_039935075.1. Taxonomy (GTDB): domain Bacteria; phylum Pseudomonadota; class Alphaproteobacteria; order Rhizobiales; family Xanthobacteraceae; genus Bradyrhizobium. Next base: position 77,675 of record JBDTKZ010000103.1, on the reverse strand, counting down.
CGGGTCGGCGGCGGCCTGCCGACCGAGGCATTGCTGGCCTTTACGCTGGATCATGCGCGCGCCCGCGATGCCGTTCACACCGCCTTTGATGTGGCCGGCTTGATGCTGGGTCTTGGCGATCTCGGCCTGGAAGTCGCCGACGTCCGCAGCCGCGCCGGCGACCGCAAGGACTACCTGCGGCGTCCCGATTTGGGGCGGATGCTCGACGAGGCTTCGCAGCAATCGCTGATGAGCCGCAACGGCGCGCCGTGCCGACTGGCGATCGTGGTCGGCGATGGGCTGTCGCCTTCGGCGGTCAACACGCACGCGATCGAATTGATCCGCAGCCTCATTCCACGGCTGGCGTTCGATGGCATCGAGATCGGCTGCGCGGTGGTCGCAGCGGGCGCACGGGTTGCGCTCGGCGACGAGATCGGCGCCATCCTCGGCGCCCGCATGCTGCTGATACTGATTGGCGAGCGGCCGGGCTTGTCCACCCCGGATAGTCTGGGCGCGTATCTGACCTTCGCGCCCCGGGTCGGCCTGACCGACTCGGCGCGCAATTGTATTTCCAACATTCACCGGGGCGGACTTGGCTACGATGAGGCCGCCGCGAAGATCGCGTGGCTGGTCCGCGAGGGTCTGGTCCGGGAAGTCACCGGCGTCGCGTTGAAGGATGAAAGCGGCGGCGGAACGACGCAGCGCATTGCTGCAAATTCGGGCCAGCCCGCTAAATCAGGGATTTGAGACCGATATCACCGCTGGATATCGATTTTCCGCGGTCGGGTGCGCTTGCGAGAAGGCGCAGAGACCTGCTAAACCTCGTCTGACGAATTTTCCGTATTGATTTCAAGGGCTAGCGACATCCATTCACGGCCGATTTGAGGCCTTATTCGCGCCCGGGAACTTAAGCTACACAAATTGAGCTGATGTGAGAATCGGATAGGCCATGCTCGACAAAAATAACGACAGTGCAGTCCATACGGACAAGATCGAGCAGCCGCCGACGGGAACCAGCATCGCTTTCGGGCTGGAGAAAATCGGGCTGATTGCGGTCCGGGCGCCGATCGTCTCCTGCATCATTCTGGTCGCGTTGATCATTGGCGCGATCTTCGGGATCCACCGCATCAAGATCGACGATTCGCTGAGCCAGTTGTTCCGGTCCAATTCCAAGGATTACAAGCAGTACGAAGCGGAGACCAAGCGCTTCCCGGCGACCGAATTCGACGTGCTGGTGGTGGTCGAAGGCAAGACGCTGCTTTCGCGCGGCAATCTCGAGAAGATGCGCAATCTCGTCACCGACCTGCAACTGGTCGACGGTACCCGCGGCCTGATTTCGCTGTTCTCGGCGCGGCAGGCGCCAGCGCCCGGCAAGCTGCCGGCCGCGCTGTTCCCGAGCGAGCTGCCGCAAGGCGCCGACTATGACAAGTTCATCGAGACCGTCAAATCCAACGAGATCATCCGCGGCAAGCTGTTGTCCGAGGATGGCACGCTGGCGCTGGTCGTGCTGTCGCTCGAACCCGAAGTGGTTGCGAGCAACAAGCTCGGCAAGACCGTCGGCGATATCCGCAAGCTGATGGCCGAGGACCTCAAGGGCAGCGGCCTCAATGCCGAACTATCGGGCGTTCCGGTAATGCAGCTCGAGATCCGTAATGCGGTCGAACGCGACGGGCTGACCTACAACATCCTGGGCATCCTGGCCGGCTGCGTCATCGCGATCATCTTCTTCCGCAAGTGGTCGTTCATGGTGGTGGCCGCGTTCCCGCCGATGATTGCGATCCTGCTCGCGCTTGGGGTGCTCGGATGGGCCAATTTCAATCTCAACATGTTCCTCAACGTGATGACGCCGCTGATCATGGTGATCAGCTTCTCGGACTCGATGCAGCTGACCTTTGCGGCGCGAGACCGTCTGATCGCCGGGCAGGACAAATACACCGCGTTCAAGAACGCCGTGCTCGTGGTCGGACCGGCCTGCGTGCTCACGCACGGCACCGCTGGCATTTCGTTTATCGCCCTGCAATTCTCCGATTCCGACCTGATCCGGAAATTCGGCGAGGCCGGACTGGCCGCCACCATCATCGCGCTGATCGCGGTGCTGTCGCTGGTGCCGGTTTTCGGCGTACTATTGGTGCGCAACGAAAAACTGTTCGCGGTTAAATTCCAGACCGCCGATGCCGGCGTGCAGGCGTTGCGTAATTTCTGTTACTGGATCGCGGTCCGCATGGTCAGCCGCCCCGGTCTGTTCAGCCTGATCGCGGTGATTCTGGTCGCGGGCCTCGGGTTTGTTTACGCCAATCTGCAGCCGCGTTACCGGCTCGCCGATCAGGTGCCGGACAAGCAGCAGGCAGTGGCGGCGAGCGGACGGCTTGATGCCAAGCTGACCGGCGCCAATCCGATCGACGTTCTGATCGAATTCCCCAAGGGCGCTTCGCTCTATGCGCCGGACACCTTGCAGACGATCGCGGAGGTTCACGCCACCGTCGAGCAGGCGGCCGGCGTCGGCAACGTCTGGTCGCTGGAGACGCTGCGCCGCTGGCTGGCCGAAAAGGCCGGCAGCTCCGACGTCGCCACGCTGAAGGAGTATGTCAACGCGATCCCGAAATATCTGGTACAGCGCTTCATCTCGGCCGATCAGGATGCCGTGGTGGTTTCGGGCCGGGTACCGGATCTCGATTCCAGCAAGATCCTGCCGGTGGTCGACAAGCTCGATAGCGCGCTCGACGCGGTCCGCGCCAAGCATCCGGGCTATGAAATTGCCGTCACCGGCCTTTCCGCGATCGCCGCGCGCAACAGCGCCAGCATGATCGAAAAGCTCAATCGAGGGCTGACGGTCGAATTCGCGCTGGTCGCGATCTTCATCGGGCTCGCCTTCCGCTCGGTGGTGGTGATGTTCTCCTGCATCCTGCCGGGTATTTTCCCGGTCGTGCTGTCGGGCACCGTGCTCTATCTGATGGGCGAGGGATTGCAGTTCGCCAGCGTCGTCGCGTTGACCGTGTCCTTTGGTTTGGGGTTGAGCGCGACCATTCACTTCCTCAACCGGTTGCGGCTTGAGACCACGCCGGGCGTCAGTCCGGAACTGGCGGTCGAACGCGCCACCGTGCTGGTCGGTCCGGCGCTGATCCTGACCACGGTCGTGCTGGCCTGCGGTCTTGTGGTGACGGTGTTCTCCGACCTGCCGTCGCTGCGCCTGTTCGGCTGGCTCAGCGCGTTTGCGATGGTCGCTGCCCTGGTCGCGGATCTCTTCATCCTGCGCCCGACCGCGATGTTCCTGATCAACCTGTCCGATCGGATTCGCGGAACCGGCCGTCACGCCAAGCCGGCTCAATCGCAACAGAGCTGAACCACAGCAAAAATAGACAGCGAAAAACCCCGTTCCGATATAATCGGAACGGGGTTTTTAATGGCTCTCTCGACGTGTCGCAGGAGGCGCGGCGTCAGCTCTTGACCATCGTAATGTTCACGCCCCGGATCTCGCCCTTGGAGCTGATCTGAACGGTCTGCCGGTTGCCGGTGGTTCGCAATGTCAGATTGGCGGCAAATCCCGAAGCTTCGACGAACACGTCGATCTGACCTCCGCCGGCGGTGCCCTGCAGATTGCCAAATACATTCCGGCTCGCCTCGCTCCAGTTGCCGGAGATGCGATCACCCTGGCTCGTGACGTCGCTGCTCAAATCGAATTTGTAGCTATCGCTGGCGCAGTGCAGATTCTGCTTCAGATTTAGACCGGTGCCGTTGACCTTGTAATCGGCCTTGCATCGGATGTGCTCGGTGGTTCCGTCGGAAAGCGAAACCGTACCGTTGCCGGACCATGACCCGTCAAAACCAACGAAAGGACCCGATTGGGCGTGGCTGGCCGACATCGACAACATCAGCGCGGCGCCGACAGCGGCTGCCTTGATCGCCTGTCCAAACAATTTCATATCGATTTTTCCCGTTCAAATTGACGTTCTTGCGAGGAACGTCTCGCCGCATCGAAGGTTTAGTGTCGCCGCAGTTGTCTAAGGTTCAAAAGCCGAGCGGGCCCGCGGGGCTGCAAATAGCGCCAACCGGCCATCACGACGGCATGGATATAGTGACAAAATACACCAACCGCGCGTGGGCGAATGGCAATTTTTCGCGTGACCGCGTCAAAAAAGCTTCAGATATTCGTCCGGCTCTGGCTGGAACGCACAACGCGCCGGCCGGCCGGCTTGTTCGCGTCATCCGCGGGATGAAAAATGGATCGAAAATTGGCGTGCAATATCAACCAATTATGAGTGTCATTGAGTTGGCGCGCAGGGCCCGGTATTCGGAAGGCGGTCGCCGTAAATTTGGCCGCATTTACCAGCGCTTTTGGTTTGTTCGTCGCCGCGGTTCGTGGCGTTTGCAATCTGAATCATCTTTCCCGTTCAGCCTGTGCTATCCGGGAAGGGTATTCTCCGCGGTACCATTGAAGGAACACGATGCATAAGTTTTTTCTCGTTCTCTCGCTGTTGTCGATCTCCGTTTCCACCACCGCAATGGCCCAGCAGGAGCCGGCGCGCAGCGGCACCCCGGAAGAGCAGGCGGCCTGTTCGCGCGACGTCCAGCGTTTCTGCCGTTCCGTGATCGATCAGGGCGACTTCACCATTCTGGCTTGCCTGCAGCAAAATCGCCCGAAGTTGAGCAAGGCGTGCGAGCTGGTGCTGAAAAACCACGGTCAGTAGGCCTTATTGGCGACGGGTCATCCGTTGGGCTGACCCGTTACGGGCTTGATTTCGGACGCGGCGGAATTTGCGAGCGATCGCAGACAGCATTGGTTTTGGTGACGTATTCCCCTATATGGGGTGCGCGCTCCGTCCGCATGCGCGGATGAGCGGCGCGCGCGAATTCACCCCGACGAATGTAGCCAGTTCTTGATGACCACCGCGAGCGACCTGCGATCCGGCAAAACCCACCGCGACGAGAATTTTCCCGTCGCGTCGTGGATCATTCATCGGCGTCACCGGGCGCTGATTCTCGCGTTCTACAATTTCGTCAGAACCGCCGACGACATCGCCGATCACCCGACGCTCGGCGAGCGCGACAAATTGACCTATCTCGATTTGCTGGAAGCGGAATTGCTGGGCAAGGGCGACACCCAGCCCGAGGCCGTCAATCTGCGCCATGCGCTGGCGGCGCGTTCGATGCCGCCGCGCCATGCACTCGACGTCCTGATCGCCTTCCGGATGGACGTGACCAAGCTTCGTTACGAGAACTGGGACGAAGTGATTCATTATTGCCGCTATTCGGCGATGCCGGTCGGACGCTTCATGCTCGACGTCCACGGCGAGAGCACGTCGACCTGGGTGGCGTCCGACGCGCTGTGCGCCGGCTTGCAGATCAACAACCATCTGCAGGATTGCGGCAAGGATTATCGCGACCTCAACCGCGTCTATCTTCCGCGCGATGCGCTTGCCACGGCAGGCGCCTCGGTCGAGCAACTCGGGCAACAACGGGCGCCGGCGCCGCTGCTGCAATGCCTGCATGCGCTGGCGGTGCGAACCGAAGCGCTGCTCAACGAAAGCAAATCGCTCAGTGCCGAGGTCAGGGATTTCCGGCTTGGGCTCGAGGTCTCCGTGATTCAGGGCTTCGCCGACAAGATCGTTCGTATGCTCAAGGTGCGCGATCCCCTGAGCGAGCGGGTTCATCTCGGCCCGACGGAATTGTTCGCTCATAGCCTTGGCGGAATGGCCGGCGAAATGGCGCGGCGCGCGGTCGGACGCCGGCCCGTATCCAATCCGGCGGCCGGCGCATGACGCTCGATACCGCCGTCGCCAATCCGAGCTACGGGAGTTCCGCGTCGGGCAGCTCGTTCTATGCCGCGATGCGGATTTTGCCGCGCGAACAGCGGGAGGCGATGTTTCAGATCTACAGCTTTTGCCGGCAGGTCGACGATATCGCCGACTCCGACGGGCCGCGCGAGGTGCGATTGGCCGCGATCCAGCAATGGCGCGACGATATCGACGAGCTGTATCAGGGCCGTCCGCCGGAACGGCTCTCGGATTACGTCGCCTCGGTGCGCCGCTTCGACCTCAAGCGCGAGGATTTCCATGCCATCATCGACGGCATGGAGATGGATATCCCGCAGGATATCCGCGCGCCGGACATGGCGACGCTCGATCTGTATTGCGATCGGGTCGCGAGCGCGGTCGGACGGCTGTCGGTGCGGGTGTTCGGTCTTCCCGAGGATGACGGCGTCCTGCTGGCGCATCATCTGGGTCGTGCGCTGCAATTGACCAATATCCTGCGCGACATCGATGAGGATGCCGGCATCGGCCGGCTCTATCTGCCGCTCGAGGCGCTGCTGCACGCCGGCATCACCTCCAACGATCCGCTCAAGGTCACGGCCGATCCGGCGCTGCCGAAAGTCTGCGCGCCGCTGGTGGAGCGGGCACGGGCCCATTTCGAGAAAGCCGACGAAGTCATGAAGCGCAGCTCGCGCCGCGTCGTGCGCGCGCCCAGGATCATGTCGAAATATTACGGGGCGATTTTGCGCTTGCTGGTTGAGCGGGGCTTTGCGCCGCCGCGGCAGGCCGTGCGCCTCAACAAGGCGGCCCGTATCGCCATCATTCTTCGCTACGCTTTCATCTGATTCATCTCTAGATAAAAATGCAAAAAACCGTCCATATCATCGGCGCTGGGATTTCGGGCTTGTCGGCTGCGGTTAGGCTGGCCAACGCGAATTATAAGGTGCATGTCCACGAAGCCACGCAACAAGCGGGCGGTCGTTGCCGGTCGTATTTTGACGCGGCGACCAATCTCACCATCGATAATGGCAATCATCTGCTGCTCTCGGGCAACCGCCACGCGGTCGCCTATGCCAGATCGATCGGCACCGAGGCCGGACTGGTCGGGCCGAAGCGCGCGCAATTTCCCTTCGTGGACCTCACGACGGGCCAACGCTGGCAGCTCGATCTCGGCGACGGCCGGCTGCCGCTGTGGGTGTTCGATGAGGGACGTCGGGTTCCCGACACCGGCCTGCTGGATTATCTGAAGCTGGCGCCGCTGATCTGGGCCGGGAAGGGCAAACTTGTCGGCGACGCCATTCCCTGCGCGGGCACGCTCTATCAGCGGCTGGTACAGCCGCTGCTGCTGGCCGCGCTCAATGTCGATCCGCCCGAAGGCTCCGCCGGCCTTGCCGGCGCGGTGGTGCGCGAGACCTTGCTGGCGGGCGGACAGGCCTGCCGTCCGCTGATCGCGCGCGACGGTTTGAGCGCGGTGCTGGTCGACCCCGCGATCAAGCTGCTCGAGGCGAAAGGCGCCAGCGTCCAGTTCGGACATGAACTGCGCAGCTTCGGCATGTCGGGGACCCGCGTCGTTGAGTTGAATTTCGGCGACGATAAAATTGCGCTCACGCCGGCTGATATGGTCGTCATGGCGGTGCCGCCGCGTCCCGCGGCGTCGCTGTTGCCGGGCCTGAAAACACCAACCAAATTCCGCGCCATCGTCAACGCGCATTTCCGTTTCGATCCGCCCAAGGACATGCCGCCGATCCTCGGGGTCGTCGGCGGCCTCATCGAGTGGCTGTTCGCGTTTCCGCAGCGGCTATCGATCACCGTCAGCGGCGCCGATCATCTGGTGGACATGCCGCGCGAGGAACTGGCGCAGGCGATCTGGCGGGACATCTGCAAGGCCGGCGGCGTGCAGGGTGAACTGCCGCCCTGGCAGATCGTGCGCGAGCGCCGTGCGACCTTCGAGGCGACGCCGGAGCAGAACGCCTTGCGGCCCGGTCCGGTGACGCAGTGGAAAAACCTGTTTCTCGCCGGCGACTGGACTGATACGGGCTTACCGGCCACCATTGAGGGATCGGTGCGGTCGGGCGACCGTGCCGCCGATCTTGTACTGGCGCTTCGGCAGGCTTGATCGGGCCGGCCTGATCGGTGACATGGCGCACGGTTCCGATCAACCGGGCGCGACTAGTAACGGGGATGTCGAGCAAGATGCCTTCCGGCGATGACACCGCTGGCGTTCGGACCGATGCCGCCCTGGAGGCGAGCATCGATGCGGCGACGCGCGCCTTGCTTGATATGCGGCAACCCGATGGACACTGGGTTTTCGAGCTGGAAGCCGATTGCACCATCCCGGCGGAATATGTGCTGCTGCGGCATTATCTGGGCGAGCCGGTCGACGCCGTACTGGAAGGCAAGATCGCCAATTATCTGCGCCGCGTTCAGGGCGCGCATGGCGGCTGGCCGCTGGTGCACGCCGGAGATTTCGAAATGAGCGCCAGCGTGAAGGCCTATTTCGCGCTGAAAATGATCGGCGATTCCGTCGATGCGCCGCATATGGTACGGGCCCGCGCCGCGATCCACGCGCGCGGCGGCGCGATCCACAGCAACGTGTTCACCCGGTTCATGCTGGCGATGTTCGGGGTGCTGACCTGGCGCAGCGTGCCGGTGCTGCCGGTCGAGATCATGCTGCTGCCGATGTGGTCGCCGTTCCACCTCAACAAGATCTCGTACTGGGCGCGCACCACGATCGTGCCGCTGATGGTGTTGGCGGCGCTGAAGCCGCGCGCCAGGAATGCCCGCGGCGTCGGCATCGATGAGCTGTTCCTGCAGCCGCCGCATTCGATCGGCATGACGGCCAAGGCGCCCCATCAAAGCTGGGGCTGGTTTGTGCTGTTCCGCGGCCTCGACATTATCTTGCGGGCGATCGAGCCGCTGTTTCCCAGGAAATTGCGGGCCCGCGCCATCGATAGCGCGGTCGCCTTCATCGAGCAGCGCCTGAACGGCGAGGACGGCCTCGGCGCGATCTATCCGCCGATGGCCAACACCGTGATGATGTACGAGGTGCTGGGCAAATCAGCGGATTATCCGCCGCGCGCGATCACGCGACGGGGGCTCGACAAGCTTCTGGTGATCGGCGAGCACGAGGCCTATTGCCAGCCCTGCGTGTCACCGGTGTGGGATACGGCGCTGACCTGTCATGCGATGCTCGAAGCCGGCGGCGAGCAGGCGTTGCCTGCGGCCAAGCTGGGGCTGGACTGGCTGCTGCCGAGGCAGGTGCTGGAGGTCAAGGGTGACTGGGCGGTGAAGCGTCCCGACGTCCGGCCCGGCGGCTGGGCCTTTCAATACAACAACGACTACTATCCCGACCTCGACGATACCGCGGTCGTGGTGATGGCGATGGATCGCGCCCAGCGCGCCTCGCAAAGCCACGAATTTGATACCGCGATCGCCCGCGGCCGAGAGTGGATCGAGGGCATGCAGAGCCGCGACGGCGGCTGGGCGGCGTTCGACGTCAACAACCTCGAATATTATCTCAACAACATCCCGTTTTCCGATCACGGCGCGCTGCTCGATCCGCCGACCGAGGACGTCACGGCGCGCTGCGTCTCGATGCTGGCGCAGCTTGGCGAGACCGCGCAAACCAGCAAGGTGCTGGCCGATGGAATCGAGTATCTGCGCCGGACCCAGCTGGCGGAGGGATCGTGGTATGGCCGCTGGGGCCTGAACTACATCTATGGAACCTGGTCGGTGCTATCGGCGCTCAACGCCGCCGGCGTGAACCATCAGGACCCGATGATGCGCAAAGCGGTGGATTGGCTGGTTTCGATCCGGAACACCGATGGCGGCTGGGGCGAGGATGCCACAAGCTACCGGTTGGATTACAAGGGATTCGACGGCGCCCCCACCACGCCCTCGCAAACGGCATGGGCCTTGCTTGGATTGATGGCGGCCGGCGAGGTCGAGAATCCTGCGGTTTTGCGGGGTGTGGAGTACCTAAAAAGCACACAGACCGAAAAAGGACTCTGGGACGAGCAGCGATACACGGCAACAGGCTTTCCGCGGGTGTTTTATCTGCGTTATCATGGTTATTCGAAGTTCTTTCCGCTCTGGGCGCTAGCGCGGTATCGAAATTTGAACAGCACCAATAGCAGGGTGGTAGGGGTCGGGATGTGACTTTGGAGGCGGAGGACGACGTTTCCGCGGGTGGTCGAATTGACCCGCGGCCGGTATTGATTGTGACAGGGCTGGTTCAGGAGGCGCGTATCGCGGCCGGTCCTGGCATGGCCGTGATCTGCAGCAGTAGCGATCCACGGCAATTGCGGTCGCTTTTGGCGACGCTCGATCCATCCTCATTCCGGGGCGTGATCAGCTTCGGCGTTGCCGGTGGGCTGGATCCGGCGCTGAAATCCGGCGATATCGTGGTGGCGACTGAAGTGCTGGCGGGCGATGCGCGCTGGCTCGCCGAACTACCGTTGAACGAGAGCCAGATCGCCAGCGTGGCGTTGAAGCGCGGGCGCGTGGTCAGGGGCGGTCTTGCCGGCGTAGAGCAGGTTATCGCGGCCCGTGCCGGAAAAGCCGCGCTGTGGTCGGAGACCGGTGCTGCGGCGGTCGATATGGAGAGCCATATCGCGGCCGCCTATGCCGCTGAAGTGGGCCTTCCGTTCGCGGCGCTGCGCGTGATCAGCGACCCGGCCAGCCGTGCGCTGCCGGCGATCGCGATGAGCGCGATCAAGCCCAATGGCGATATCGATCTGCGCAAGGTGCTGCGTGGCGTGGCGCGCAACCCGATGTCGTTGCGCGCTCTGGTCTCCACCGGGATCGATTTCAACCGCGCGCTGCGCAGCCTGCGCGGTTGCCGCAGCTTCCTGCTCGGCGGCGAGGACTTCGTCAGCGCAAACCTCGTTACCGCGGACCTGGAAGCCGCCGCGTAGATCCCCTCGCAAAGAGTTCCATCGCAAACGAACAGGGCGCGATCTGATCGCGCCCTGTTTTGATTCGTGCTGTTTAACTAGGAAAGTCGTCAGCTTACGCGGCCGTCGAGGCCTTTTCCTGCGCCTTCAACTGCGCTGCCGCAGCCTCGTCGCGGCGGATGTCCGACAGGCGCTTCTGCACTTCCGCCGAGAAGATGTACTGCGCCGGACGCTGCTGATCGAGATTGATTTCCGGCGCCATCGGACCCGTGGTCCGGATACCGCGGAGCGCCACCCACATCGCCTTCAACGGGTTGAGCAGCGCCGCGTTGGCCGCGGTCGGCTCGTAGCCGCAATGCGCCATGCAGTCGGCGCACTTTTCGTATTTGCCGGTGCCGTAGGTGTCCCAGTCCGTGGTGTCCATCAGTTCCTTGAAGGTCTTGGTATAGCCTTCGCCGAGCAGATAGCAGGGCTTCTGCCAGCCGAAAATATTGCGCGCCGGCATGCCCCACGGGGTGCATTCATAGCTCTGGTTGCCGGCCAGGAAGTCCAGGAACAGGCTGGAATGCATGAAGTTCCACTTCTTGCCCTTGCCGAGCGCGAACACGTCGCGGAACAGTTTCTTGGTCTTGGTGCGGTTCAGGAAGTGCGCCTGGTCCGGCGCGCGTTCATAGGCGTAGCCCGGCGACATCGAAACGCCGACCCCGAGCTCGGTGGTGAAATCGAGGAACTTGGCGATCTCCTCGGCGGCGTGGCCGTCGAAGATCGTGGCGTTGACGTTGACGGTGAAGCCGCGCGCCTTCGCCGCCTTGATCGCGGAGACGGCGCGCTCGAACACGCCCTTCTGCGACACCGCCTTGTCGTGGTGCTCCTTCAGACCGTCGAGATGCACCGAGAAAAACAGATAGGGCGACGGCTCGAACAGATCGAGCTTCTTTTCCAGCAGCAGCGCGTTGGTGCACAGCGAGACGAACTTCTTGCGCGCCACGAGGCCGCGCACGATCTCGCCGATCTCCTTGTGGATCAGCGGTTCGCCGCCGGGGATCGCCACCATCGGGGCGCCGCATTCGTCGGCGGCATCCCAGCATTCCTGCGCCGACATGCGGCGGTTGAGGATCGCATCCGGATAGTCGATCTTGCCGCAACCGACGCATGCGAGGTTGCAGCGAAACAGCGGTTCGAGCATCAGCACCAGCGGATAGCGTTTGCGGCCGAGCAGCTTCTGCTTGATCAGATAGCCGCCGATGCTCAGTTCCTTGAAGAACGGTATTGCCATTACGAATTTTCTTTCTGGACTCAGGTAGAATAGTGGTGGATCAGCCCGCCGCTTAAATCGCCCCGTTTAGATCAGTCCCGTTTGGATCAGCCCGCCGTTAGTTCGGCCGGAAGCCGGAATTCAATGTTTTCTTCCCGGCCCGGAAGCACCGAAACCGAGACCGGTCCGATACGCTTCAGGGCCTCGATGACGTCGTCGACCAGAACCTCCGGCGCCGAGGCGCCCGCGGTGATACCGACTGCCTTTGCGTCCTTTAGCCATTCCGGGTTCAGCTCGCTGCCGTCGGCAATCAAATAACTCGCGACACCGACTTCGGTGCCAATTTCGCGCAGCCGGTTTGAGTTGGAACTATTGGTGGCCCCCACCACCAATATAACGTCGACGAGCTTGCTGAGATCTCTTACCGCAGATTGACGGTTCTGTGTCGCATAGCAGATATCCCGGATGTCCGGGCCTTGAATATCTTTAAACCGCTGCTGGAGCGCCAGAATTATGTCCTTTGTATCATCCACGCTCAGGGTGGTCTGGGTGATGTAGGCCACCGGGGTATCCACCGGCAATGTTAGCGCTGCCACGTCGTCGACATTCTGGACCAGCAGGACCGGGCCGGGAACCTGACCCATGGTTCCCTCAACCTCGGGATGGCCGGCATGCCCGATCAGGATCAGCGCCCGGCCCTTGGACATATACCGCTTGCCCTGGTTATGGACCTTGGTCACCAGCGGGCAGGTGGCATTGAGGACCGGAAGGCCGCGCACCGCGGCCTCTTCCTCGACGCTCCTGGCCACCCCATGGGCGCTGAACACGGTCACGGCGCGGGGCGGTACTTCCGACAGATCCTCGACGAAGATCGCGCCTTTGTTTTTCAGGCTTTCGACCACGTATTTGTTGTGCACGATCTCGTGGCGCACATAGACCGGCGGCCCGTATTTTTCGAGCGCGCGCTCGACGATCTCGATGGCGCGCACGACGCCTGCGCAAAATCCGCGCGGCTGCGCGAGAAACACTTCCATGGGACGCCCGTTAAGCAAGTTGCACCACTCTCAAAGTTGTATGTCAGCGGACATCCGCAATATTTGCAATATCCACACCATGCCCCGCGTCACATACCCACCCCGCCGTTAAGCGCATGGATAAACAGGGCTTTGTGTCAAAAAATGATTGGCTAGGAAAGCCGGATCACAAAAAGCATCGGCTATGGTTGATGCGCTAAAGGTATCATAATACATCTTACGACAAAGCCGCTGTGGTGGGAAGCGGCAGAATCCTCACTTGTTCGTCACTTTACTGGAGGTCGATCCGGATTATACCGCCCCCGGGCACGATTTAGGCAAATTTTGCGTTATCAGTGCGCGGCCTGAAGGAAAACATCCAAAACAACATTAGATCGACCGTCGGAACTCCGCTAGACAGCGGGCGTTTCCGGCAAGCCCCGACAGTAGAAAGAATAGATGTGCTGACAAGTATTGTCGTATCGATCGTTAAATCTTGTACGCGGTTTGCCTCTCTTACTGTCCTCGTCGCGCTCTTCTTGGCGATAGCCGCGGGCTACTACACCGCCCAGAACTTCCAGATCAATACCGACATCAACACGCTGATCTCGGCCAAGCTGGATTGGCGCAAGCGCGACAATCAATTCGACAAGGCCTTCGATCGCAACAGCACAATTCTGGCGGTGGTGGACTCCCCGACGCCGGAACTGACGAGCGCCGCGAGTGCCGCGCTGGCGCAAAAGCTGTCCGGCGATACCCAGCATTTTTCGTCCGTGCAGCCGCTCGGCTCCGGCGAATTCTTTGAAAAAAACGGGCTGCTGTATTTGCCCGAGGCCGAGGTGAAGGAACTGACCGGGCAGTTTGCCTCGGCAGCCCCCCTGATCGAGATCATGGCCGGCGATCCCTCGATCCGCGGGCTGACCGGCGCGCTGGAAACCGGGCTCTCCGGCGTCAAGCGCGGTCAGGTCAAGCTCGACAGCACCGAGCGGCCGTTCAACCTGATCGCCAAGACCGTGGAAGACATCCTCAAGAACGGCACCGCGACTTTCTCGTGGCGCCAACTGGTCAGCGACAAGCCTCTGGCTGATTCAGATTTGCGCGCCTTCATCGAATTCAAGCCGAAACTCGACTTCAATGCGCTGGAGCCCGGCAAGGATGCCACCGACGCGATCCGGCAGGCCGCCCACGATCTCGACTTCGCCGGAAAATACGACGCGCGCGTGAGGCTGACCGGACCGGTGCCGATGGCCGACGAAGAATTCGCCACTGTGCAGGACGGCGCCGTCGTCAACGGCATCGGCACCGTGCTCGTGGTGCTGCTGATCCTGTGGATGGCGCTGCATTCCTCCAAGATCATCTTCGCAGTGTTCGTCAACCTGTTCATCGGCCTGTCGATCACCACCGCCGCCGGACTGATCATGGTGGGTTCGTTCAACCTGCTGTCGGTCGCGTTCGCGGTTCTGTTCGTCGGGCTTGGCGTCGACTTCGGCATCCAGTTCAGCGTCCGCTACCGCTCGGAACGTTTCAAGGGCGACAATCTGCAATTGGCGCTGGAGAAGGCCGCCGAATATGTCGCTGTCCCGCTGTCGCTGGCCGCGATGGCAACGGCATCCGGCTTCCTGTCGTTTCTGCCGACCGATTACAAAGGCGTCTCTGAACTCGGCGAGATCGCCGGCGTCGGCATGCTGGTGGCATTCCTGACCAGCATCACGGTGCTGCCGGCGATGTTGAACCTGCTTAATCCTCCCGGCGAGAAGGAGGCGGTCGGCTATGCCTTCCTGGCGCCGCTCGATCACTTTCTCGAAAAGCATCGCGTGATCATTATCGTCGGCACGCTGCTGATCTGCGTGGCCGGTCTGCCGCTGCTCTACTTCCTGAGGTTCGACTTCAACCCGATCAATCTGCGCAGCCCCAAGGCCGAGTCGATCGCGACCTTTCTCGATCTGCGAAAAGACCCCAACACCGGCGCCAATGCCATCGACGTGATGACGAATTCGGATGACGACGCCAGGAAGATCCAGGCCAGACTGGAGAAGATCCCGGAAGTCCTCGAGGTCCGGTCGCTGGAGAGTTTTGTGCCGGAAGACCAGCCGGCCAAACTGAAGCTGATCGCCGAAGGCGCCAAGGTCCTCAACCCCGCGCTCAACCCGGACCAGATCGATGCGGCGCCCTCCGATGCCGAGAATGTCGATGCCTTGAAGAGCACCATAGAGAACCTGCGCAAGACCGCCGGCGATGCCAAGGGGACGGGCGCGGTGGCGTCGCGTCGGCTCGCCGATGCACTGGCCAAGCTCGCGGAGTCCAATCAGGCCACGCGCGAGAAGGCCCAGGCCATCTTTGTCGAGCCGCTGAAGATCGTGCTCGGTCAGCTCAAGAATCTGCTGCAGGCCCAGCCGGTGAGCTTGCAGACGCTGCCGCCTGACCTGGTGAATTCCTGGAAAACCAAGGAGGGCCTGCAGCGCGTCGAGGCGCTGCCGCGCGGTGACCCCAATGACAACGACACGCTGCGCAAATTCGCCGGCGTCGTGCTGGATGCGGAACCAACCGCGATCGGCGGCCCGATTTCGATCCTCAAATCCGGTGAAACCGTGGTCAAGGCCTTCATCGAGGCCGGCATTTGCGCGTTGGCCGTGATCAGCCTGCTGCTGTGGTTGGCGCTGCGTCGGATCACCGACGTCCTGCTGACGCTGGTTCCGCTATTGGTGGCGGGCTGCGTGACGCTGGAAATCTGCGTGCTGATCGGGCTGCCGCTCAACTTCGCCAATATCGTAGCACTGCCGTTGCTGCTCGGCGTCGGCGTCGCCTTCAAGATTTATTATGTAACGGCGTGGCGCGCCGGCAGAACGAATCTGCTGCAATCGAGCCTGACGCGGGCGATCTTTTTCAGCGCGCTGACGACGGCCACCGCCTTCGGCAGCCTGTGGCTATCGAGTCATCCCGGTACCGCCAGCATGGGTAAATTGTTGGCGCTCTCGCTGGTCACGACATTGGCTGCGGTGTTGTTGTTTCAGCCTGCGCTAATGGGCAAACCGCGCGATGTCAGGGATTAGGCAGATATCGCCGACCGGGTCGACCGGGTGCGCGGCGGTGGCGAGCTTCTGGCCGGGCATTTTGGCGGTCGGGGCAGGACCGGGGGGCTTCGGCGCGGTGGCCGCGGCTGCACCGGTTTTGGGCAGCGCGGCTGTGGTTTTTGGCGCGCCTTTGGCCATGCTGTTGACCGGGCTCGAGGGGATCGGAGGCGCTACACGGGTCCAGGTTTCGCCGCCGCAGAGAAAGCCCAGCACGCAGCCCTGGATCTCGAGTTGATCGGTGCCGACGGGCTTGATGGTGGAACTGTAGGTTTGGCCGTCCTTGGCGTTATAGACTTCGCCTTCCCACTGATCGAAGCCCGGCTTCTTCTTCATGTCGAGCAGGATCGGCATTCCCAAAGTGGGCCTGTTCTGCTTTGAAACATCGGGATTGTTCTTGTCATGGCCGCCGGGAACTTTCTCCCAGGCCACGACGCCCCACATGCTTCCATTACATTCTGCTACACGGATGTTGGCGACACCGTCCTGCACTCTCCAATCACCAGTCGGATCCGCGGCCAAAGCGGATGCGAGACCTGTTGCCAAAAATATTCCGGAATATGTTAATGTGCGTATGACGCGTCGGGGGCAGTGCAACATGGCTTTAAACCTATGCTTAAGTAGATGGTCAAAATCGAGGGGCAAAACGCCGCATTGAGTGTTTTCAGTTGACGAAACGACCATCAACCGAAGTATGTAGCTGATGTTATATCCGAATCTAGACGTTTCCGAGATGTTTATGGACCGCGAGGCACAGCGCAGTTCCATGCATACTCGATACCTGAACGAACAACTCGTGCGCGTGCTGAAGACGATTGGCTATGATGTCGGTTTTCAGAAGGGCCAAGGTCAGTACCTGTTCGATCGCGACAATGTTCGCTATCTCGATCTACTGAGCGGTTTTGGCGTTTTTGCGATTGGCCGAAATCATCCGGTCTTGCGCGAGGCCTTGAAGAGCGTCCTCGATAGCGATCTGCCCAATCTCGTGCAGCTCGATGTCTCGACGCTGGCCGGTGTGTTGGCCGAGCGCCTGCTCGAATATGTTCCCTATCTGGACAAGGTGTTTTTCGCCAACTCCGGCGCCGAGTGCGTCGAAGCTGCGATCAAGTTTGCGCGCGGTGCTACCGACCGGCCCGGCATCGTGTACTGCGCGCACGCCTTCCATGGTCTGTCCTATGGCGCGCTGTCGCTGACCGACGATTCCAATTTCCGCGGCGGTTTCGAGCCGTTGCTGCCGGGCTGCACGTCGATCCCCTTCAATGATCTCGCCGCCCTCGAGCAGGCGCTGTCATCGCGCCAGGTTGCCGCCTTTATCGTCGAGCCGATCCAGGGCAAGGGCGTCAATATGCCCACCGACGAATTCCTGCCGGGTGCCGCGGCACTCTGCAAGAAATACGGCACGCTGCTGATCGCCGACGAAATCCAGACCGGTGTCGGTCGCACCGGACGCTTCCTCGCCGTCGAGCACTGGAACGTCGAGCCCGACATGGTGCTGCTCGCCAAGGCGCTGTCGGGCGGCCACGTTCCGGTCGGCGCGCTGCTGACGCGCAAGAGCATCTTCGACAAGATCTTCAACCGCATGGATCGCGCGGTCGTGCACGGATCGACCTTCGCCAAGAACGATCTGGCGATGGCGGCGGGCATCGCGACGCTTGAAGTGATGAAGTCGGAAAAGCTGATCGAAGCCTCCGCCAAGCGCGGCGCCGAGCTTCGGCTGGCGCTGACCCGGATGGTTCCGGGCTATGAATTGCTGAAAGAGGTTCGCGGCAAGGGATTGATGATCGGCGTCGAGTTCGGGCCACCGAAATCGTTGCGGCTGAAGGCGTCTTGGAATGTGCTGGAGACGGCCAACAAGGGCCTGTTCTGCCAGCTCATCACGGTGCCGCTGTTCAAGGATCACAAGATTCTGACGCAAGTCTCCGGCCACGGCAGCCACACCATCAAGCTGCTGCCGCCGCTGACCATCACCGAGGAAGATTGCAGCTGGATCGAGAAGGCGTTCGATGAAGTGATCGCCGCCAGCCACAAGGTCCCCGGCGCGATCTGGTCGCTTGGCAAGACGCTGGTCGACAACGCGGTAAGGAAGTCGGCGTAGGCAGCTAACGATCGCAGGGACAATAGCCAACGGGTCGCCGAAGGCCTGCCCGATGATGAACTCCGTTTGTTGCGCCGTCATGGGCACAGGCTTCTGGATACGAACTTTTCCGAGATGTCGCGGACGCTTCCGATAGCGCCGGGCGGCCGATATCTCCGACATTTAAACGGCGCGTCGCTCGGCAGAGATGTCGTGAGAATAGTGCGTGCAGTCCACCACGGCCAAAAGGGCAGCCATTTTAAGCGCTGTCGGGTCCCGCTCGCCCTTCGCGGCGCATGCAAGGATGTGAGATGCAATCTCGGCTTTCATCGCTGACGTGCGCTTCCACTCGGGTATCGTCAGCGCGGCCTCGTCGAGGACCGACTTCATCAATTCGATCAGCTCGGGCTGAAATACGGCTCCTCTTGGGTTCATGGTGGCCTCCTGTCTGAGCGACCTGACGCCATGATACTAGGTCCCGGCTTTTCGAAGAAGCAATGTCCAAATCACGCCCCACGCCGGTTTTTCAGCGCGCAAAGTTCCTCGCTGCGCTGCAATAGCCGGCGGGATGAGCCGCGATACCCATTGCGACGGCTGTCTTTGCCTGTCTCGATGATGTAGCAGCTGTTGAATCCGCCCACTTCCACGAGCCGCCTTGATCCGATGATTCTGACCCTGATATTTTTGGCGGCGATCGGCGTCGTTGTGCTGGCGGAGCGCAGCGTCGAGCATCTGCCATTTGCGATCGCGGCGCTCGCCTTTAACGTCGCCGTACTCTTGTTCATCGTTGCCGATTTCGACAGAGCACTATTGCTGGCTTGCGTGCTGGCGGCTGCAATCACCGCAGCATCAACCGTTAAATATAATCACAGCGCTCTTAAACTGATCGTAACCGATCTGCCCCTGCTGTTTGCTGGTACCGTTCCTTTTTTCATCGTGCAGTACCCGCGGGCCGTACTGGCGGTGCTGGCTGGAAGCGCCGCGCTCATTTTGGCTGCAGCCGCGGCTCTGATCTACGGAGCCGGCTCGCCAGTTCCGCTGGAAGGCCGGTTTTCCTTATTCAGCCTTACGCTTGTTGGCGTTGCCGCAGCCTACCGGATAGGCGGCGGCGCCGATTCTTTCCAGCGAATCACAGCTCAGCGGCGGTGCCTTTACTCGACCTTCATGGCCTCGCTGATCGATCCTCATTCCTGGCGGCAATTCGGCGGGCTGGCCCTGAGCGATATCGCAAATGATCCGTTGCCGTTGATGGCGGCCGTCCCGGCGCGCACCATCCACTATCCCGACATTATCATTATCCAGCACGAATCGATCTTCGATCCCCGGGTTTTTGGCCTTCCAGTCGAGCCAACCGTCGAAGGGTTTCTATCCCCGGAGAATGGTCTCCATGGAATCCTCAACGTCGACATTTTTGGCGGAGGTTCGTGGCAATCCGAATTCAGCTTGCTGACCGGTCTTTCAAGTGCAAGCTTCGGCTCGAATGCCTATTACCTTTTCAAGCAAGGCGCGGGCCGGTTCCACAACAGCCTTCCGCATTCGTTGGCGGCGCTCGGATACAAGACCATGCTCACGTCGAGCTGTCGTCGCAATTTTCTCAACTACGATGAATTCTACCGTTCGATCGGCATTGACGAACGGATCTTCACCGACGATTTTTCGCCGCCGTTCGATGTTTGTCAGTTCGAGACGACAAATTCCGATGCCCTTTTTCTGGAAGCGGCGTTGGCGGCCCATACCAAGAGCATTGCCGACGACCCAACCCCTCGTTTTCTTTATGCGCTGACTAATTTCAATCACGGGCCCCACAGCCGAAGGCTGGTCGCTCCCGGGCAGTTTGAGCGGGAACGCGCCTTTGCCGCATCAAGCCTGCCCGATGCCCGATATGCCGAATATTACGCAAGGCTCGCGGAAACGGCCTCCACCTGGAAAAGGCTCAAATCGGAGCTGGCAGCGAAATTTCCCGAACGGGCCATGCTCATCGTGCATTACGGCGATCATCAGCCCGTCGTGACGAGACACATTGATCGGCAACTCAAACTCCCGAACGATGCGCGGCGCGCGTTCCGCACCTTTTATGCGATCGAAACCCTGAATATCCCCGACCGCCCTGTTTCCGGGCCGGGCGCGGATCTGGATATCGCGTTTCTCGGAACTGTCGCCCTGCAACAGGCCGGTCTGCCGCTTGATCCGATATTTGCCACCCGCGCCAGCCTGCTCGAGCATTGCCGGGAAACCTACTTTGCGTCGTCCTCGGAACGGAAGCGCCGATTCCACCGCACGCTGGTGGATATGGGTATGATCGACATGGCGCCGGGCGTTCAGCGCGCGCGCTAACCCGTATTGGTCCGCAGCGCCGCTTCGAACTTTTCGCCGAATTCGGCGAGTTCGTCGGGACTGACATCGCTGACGGCCCAGAAATTCATGCCTTGCTCGCTCCAGCGCCGGACATTGAATCCCTGCATGGTTTCCATTTTGGCCGCATGACGCTCGGTGTTGGCGGTCTGGGCGACGAACAAATTGATGATGTGCTGGCGCCGGCGATAGACCACGGCGCCGATGGCGCGGGCATCGACATAATCGAGCCGGCCGCCGATCAAGGTAAAGCCCTGCGCGGTGAGGTCGACCACTGGCGGCGACACATCGAGCTTGCCGTTGAACCAGGGTTTGACGGTATGCTGGTCGGTCGAGACCACGTCGATCAGATGGCCCGCCTGCAGCGAGCGCAGATGCGCGGTGACGACTTCCGACAGCAGGCGTTGTTCGTCGTCGTTGCGCAGCACGATCGCGACCAGACCGGTCGCGGCCAGCGCTGATACCGCCGAGCCCATCGCAAACCCCCGCAGCACCGAGCGCCGGCTCGGCGCCAGCGCGCGCGTAACAAGCGTTTGCGGCGTTGGTTGCGGAAGCGATGCCTCGATGCGCTGGCGCAGTCCGGGCGGCGCCGTATATCGCAAATTCACGCCGGCAACCGCCTTGCTCATCTCGCGATAGGCGGCCAGCGCCGCGGCACAATCCGGACAACCGGCGATATGGTTTTCGACGTCGCGGGCGTGCCCGGCATCGAGTTCGCCGTCGATCAACGCGTGAAGTAGGATCTCTGCCTCATCGCAGGTCATGTCTGTTGCTCCTCTTGCGCCATCCATGCCGATCGCAGCATGGCGCGGGCGCGCGCGAGGCGGGACATCACGGTGCCCACCGGCGCGGCGATGATGTCGGCGATTTCGCGATACGACAAATTGTGGATTTCACGCAGCACGAAGGTCTCCCGGAACGGCTCGCCGAGCGTGCTGACGATCTTCTGGATCGCCGACGCATCGCGTTCGCGCAACATCTGCGTTTCCGGCGTGTCCGGCACTTCGTGCCATAGCGGTGTTTGCTCCGCGCCTTCGGGTATACCGTCGATGTCGGTGGTCGGCGAACTCGCGCGCCGGGCATATTCGGCGCGGCAGACGTTGCGCAGGATCGCGAACAGCCACGGTTTCATCGCCGGCCCGCGATAGCTGTCGAAATGCTTCAGGGCGCGCAAATAGCATTCCTGCACGGCGTCCTCGGCGTCATCGGCATTGCGGAGCAGATAGCGCGCAAGCGTGTAGGCGTCGTCGAGATACGGCAGTGCCGCATCGCGAAAGCGTTGCGCCTTTTCGGTGTCTTCGCTCGAACTGTTGAACGGCATCGCCCGTTGCCCGGCTGTTGCTGAAAATGCGCGTGCCCGGCCGGCCTCGATCCGCCGGCCGGGCATGAGTGTGATGCCTTGATTTCGGCCGCTATTCAACCTTGACCGTCCCGGTCATGTGCGGATGCAGCGAACAAAAATACTTGTAATCGCCGGCCGACGTGAAGGTGAACGAGAAGGTGCCATCGGTATCCATCGTCTTGGACCTGTACTTGCCCGCGGCGACCACGGTGTGGGGAATGTCGTCGTGATTTGTCCAGGTCACGGTATCGCCGACCTTCACCTTCACTTCGGCGGGCGTGAAGGTGAAGTTGTCGATCGTCACCTTGATCTCCTCGGCGTGGGCGCCGCCGAGATACAGAGAGAGTGCAGCAGCGGCGACGAGCTTGACGCCGAGGCTGCGGAGTGTTGCCGATATCATCACGGATTTCCTTCAGCCTTGCAGCGGGGTGTCGATGATCGCGAGGCGCTGATCGCCGCGCTTGAAGTTGATGCTGGCGATACCGAGCATGCTGCGGAGCTTGTCGTCGGCAACCTTCATCGGGCCGGGCGAGGGCGCGGTGCCCGGAGCCGGCTGCGGGAAAGCGGTCGAGCGCGCGGTATGGAAAGTGACGTTGCCTTCGACCTTCTGCATCACCTGGTGGATGTGGCCGTTGAGCACCGTGACCGAGCCGAAGCCCTTGAGGTAATCCAGCGCGCGGGCGCCGTCGTCGGTGCCCCAGCCCCATTCCGGGTAAATCGTCCACAAAGGCATATGCGCGAACACCACGATCGGCGTCGATTTCGAACGTCCCTTGAGGTCCTGCTCCAGCCATTCAAGCTGCTCGGCGCCGAGATTGCCGAGACCGCCGGCCTTGAGGTCGACGACGTTGACGAGGCCGATGAAGTGAACGCCATCGGCGTCGAATGAATAATAGCCGGCGCCCTTGGTGCCCTTGCCATAGCGATCCTTGTAGAATTTGACTTCTTCGTCGAGGAAGTCGTGTTCGCCCGGCACGTAGTGCACGTCGAGCTTGGCCTGCGAGATGATGCGTTCGGCATCGTCGAACTCGGAAGCCTTCGACAGATGGCTGATATCGCCGGTGTGGATCATGAAGGCCGGCTTGATCGGCATGGTCTTGATCTTGGCGATGCCCTCCTCAAGGGTGCCCAGCGCATTCGGGTTGGCCGGCTTGTCGAAGCCGACATGGCTGTCGCTGATTTGCAGGAAGGTCATGCCGGCCGGTTCGGCCGCCATCGCCGAGCCCACAAGCCCCAGCGATCGGGGCACGCCGCCTGAAATCGTCCAGAGCACGCCGGTACCAACCCACGTCATGCATTCCAGTACCCGGCGGCGGCTGACGCCGGTTTCCGGATCGATGGGGCCTTCATTGTTGTGGTCGTGATCGCTCATCGCCAGTCTCCATGGGCCCTTGATTGGGCTTCGGGGACGTGATCGGGCAGGGGGCGGGTTTATTCCCGGAAATCCCGGGATGAGCGGAAAAAGCCGGCGGGCGACCCGATGACAATCCCGTGAACCTCGGGACAGCCCTCGTCGTGGCCAAGCCAATCAGCTGCCACAAAGCTGTCGTGTGGCCGTCAGCATAGCGTCAGGGAGCTTGCGTAAACCATATCGACTTCGAGCTGTAACCCCGGGAGAGCCAATATGAGCGACCACGCCCACGTCGAGCATCACACCAAGGCGGCCGAACATCACGAGCATGCCGCCAAGCACCATCGTGAAGCCGCCAAGCACCACGAAGCCGGCGATCATGAAAAGGCGGCGCACCACGCCCATACCGCCCACGGTCATGCCAGCCACGCCGAACATCACCACGTCGAGGCGAGCCGTCATCACGCCGAGCATCACGGCCACAATTAATCAACAAGACCGCACGTATGGCGTAGCGTTTTGCCGTCCCTGTCAAAAGGGACGGCTTTTTTTCGACCTATCGTCCGTCTTCCAGGATCATCGCGGCGGCCTTTTCCGCGATCATCGCGGTCGGGGTGTTGGTATTGCCCGAGGTGATCGTCGGCATCACCGAGGCATCGGCGACGCGCAGGCCGGCAATTCCATAAAATCTCAGGCGCTCATCGACCACGGCCATCGGATCGCTGGCGGTGCCCATCTTGGCGGTGCCGACGGGATGGAAGATCGTGGTGCCGATATCGCCGGCGGCTTTTGCCAGCGACGCGCCGTCGTCACCGACCGATGGGCCGGGCAGGAATTCGCTGGGATGATAGGGCGCGAGTGCGGCCTGCTTCATCAGCCGCCGCGTAGTGCGGATCGCGTCGGCTGCGACCTCGCGATCGTCGTCGGTGGACAGATAATTCGGCGCGATCGACGGCGCCTGATCGGTCTGGCCTGATCGAATGCGCACCGTGCCGCGTGAGGTCGGCTGCAGGTTGCAGGCGCTGACGGTGATGGCGGGAAACCGGTGCAGCGGATCGCCGAACTTGTCGAGCGACAGCGGCTGCACGTGAAACTGGATGTTGGCGCGCTCGCGGCGCGGATCCGATCGCGTGAAAATTCCGAGTTGCGACGGCGCCATGGTCAGCGGGCCGCGGCGGCGGAAGGCGTAATCGAGACCCATCAGCCCGCGCCGTACCAGCGAGTAATAGGTTTCGTTGAGGGTGCGAATGCCCTCGACCTTGTAGATCGCGCGCTGCTGCAGATGGTCCTGCAAATTGCGCCCCACGCCCTGCCGGTCGAGTACGGTCTCGACCCCGAGCGGCGCCAGCCAGTCCGCAGGGCCAATGCCGGAACGGTGCAGCACCTGGACCGAGCCGATCGAGCCCGCGCACAGGATCACTTCGCCTTTGGCGCGGGCCTCGACGACTTCGCCGTTCTGGATGAAGCGCACGCCGACCGCGCGGCCGTTCTCGATGATCAGCCGATCGGCCAGCACGTTTTTTTCCAGCCGGAGATTGGCACGGTTCAACACCGGCTTGAGGAAGCCGCGCGCGGACGACCAGCGGCGACCGCGCTTCTGGTTGACGTGGAAATAGCCGACGCCCTCATTATCGCCGGTGTTGAAATCCGGAATCTTGCGGGCCCCCATTTCCTCCGCGGCCTTCTCGACCGCATCGAGCACGGCCCAGGACAGCCGCGGCGCCTCGATCCGCCAGCCGCCGCCGGTGCCGTGATGTTCGCTGGCGCCGAGAAAATGGTCCTCCATCCCCTTGAACGCCGGCAGCACATCGTCCCAGCCCCAGCCGATCAGGCCGAGCTGTCGCCAATGATCGTAGTCGGCGGCTTGCCCGCGCATCGAGATCATGGCGTTGATGGCGGAGGAGCCGCCGATCACCTTGCCGCGCGGATAGGCCAGCGAGCGGCCGTTGAGACCTGCTTCCGGGTCGGTCTTGAACATCCAGTCCGAGCGGGGGTTGCCGATCGCAAACAGGTAGCCGACCGGAATGTGGAACCAGATCCAGTTGTCGTTGCCGCCGGCCTCCAGGATCAGGACCCGGTTGGCCGGATTGGCCGTGAGACGGTTGGCCATGATGCAGCCGGCGGTGCCCGCACCGACGACGATATAGTCGAAATCACCCTCTAACCGCTTCGCCATCCCTGAATTCCGCCCAACATGAACCGATCGCGGCAGGCCCGGCCGTGCGCCGGGCATCCACGTCTTCCCCGGGGTTTTATTAGTCAGACGCGGATGGCCGCGACAAGCCCGGCTTTTCGGGTAGCTCCGCCCCCTGCCGCAGAGTGTTGGGCCGGACGCAACCGCGTGCTAGAGCAGGGGTCATATTTGGCTCTCACCCGAGACTTTGCATGCCCATCATCAATCGTGTCGCCGATCTGCAACCGGACATTCAGGCCTGGCGCCGGGAAATTCATCAACACCCCGAATTGCTCTACGATGTGCACCGGACGGCGGCGTTCGTCGCGGATCGCTTGCGGGAGTTCGGCTGCGACGAGGTCGCCACCGGCCTTGGCCGTACCGGCGTGGTCGGCGTCATCAAGGGCCGCAAGCCCGCGGCCAACGGCGATCTCAAGGTGATCGGGCTGCGCGCCGATATGGACGCGCTGCCGATCGTGGAAGAGACCAACCTGCCTTACGCCTCCAAGAACCCCGGCCTGATGCACGCCTGCGGCCATGACGGCCACACCGCGATGCTGTTGGGGGCGGCGCGCTATCTCGCCGAGACCCGTAATTTCGCCGGTGATGCGGTGGTGATCTTCCAGCCGGCCGAAGAAGGCGGGGCGGGTGCTGCCGCGATGATCAAGGACGGCCTGATGGACCGCTTCGGCATCGAGCAGGTCTATGGCATGCACAATGGTCCGGGGCTTCCGGTCGGCTCGTTCGCCATTCGCAGCGGTCCGGTGATGGCCGCCACCGACGCCATCGATATCAGGATCGAGGGCCTTGGCGGCCATGCGGCACGGCCAAATCTATGCATCGATTCCGTTCTGGTCGGCTCGCAGCTGATCACCGCCCTGCAGTCGATCGTGTCGCGCAACGTCGATCCGCTGGAATCGGCTGTGGTGTCGATCTGCGAATTCCACGCCGGCAACGCGCGCAACGTGATCCCGCAAACCGCGACCTTGCGGGGCACCGTCCGGACCCTGACCGCGGAAGTGCGGCAGCTGGTCGAAAAACGCGTGCGCGAGGTGGTCGCCGGTGTGGCGCAGACCACCGGCGCCAAGATCGATCTGGTCTATGAGCGCGGCTATCCGGTGACGGTTAATCACGCGGCGCAGACCGAAGTGGCAACGCGGGTGGCCAGGGAAATCGCCGGCGACGGCAACGTCCACGAAATGCCGCCGATGATGGGGGCGGAGGATTTCGCCTATATGCTCGAGGCGCGGCCGGGCGCGTTCATCTTCTGCGGCAACGGCAAGAGCGCCGGGCTGCACCATCCCGCCTACAATTTCGACGACGAGGCGATCGTGTTCGGCACGTCCTATTGGGTCAAGCTGGTCGAGAACACGCTGGCGGCGTAACGCATCGCTCACTGCACATACGGAAAAGGCCCGCGCCGATGGCGCGGGCCTTTTTGCTGGTGCCGCGTCAGGCGGGATCAGAAGATCCGCGAGAACACGAAATACAGAAAGCCCGACAGGATCATCGCCGCCGGCAGGGTTAGCACCCAGGCCAGCGCGATGTTGCGGATGGTCGACCACTGCAATCCCGACCCGTTCGCCGCCATCGAGCCGGCGATCCCGGACGAGAGCACGTGGGTGGTCGACACCGGCAGGCCGTAAACCGTCGGCCGCCGCGATCGTCAGCGCCGCGGTGATTTCAGCGCAGGCGCCCTGCGCATAAGTGAGATGGGTCTTGCCGATCTTCTCACCGATGGTCACGACGATGCGCTTCCAGCCGATCATGGTGCCGAGGCCGAGCGCGATAGCCACCGCGATCTTCACCCAATACGGGATGAACTTGGTCGCGCTGTCGAGCGAGCCTTTGTAGGCGTTGAGCGTGGACATCTGATCGGCGCTGAGTTCGGCTTCCTTGTCCTTCATCAGGAAGCGAAGCGCTTCTGAGGCGAGGTACATATCGTTACGGGTGTTGCCGACGAGGTCGGAGGGCACCTTGGAGAACGATCCGTACTGCGCGACCTGCTTGCCGATGTCCTCGACCAGAACCGCCAGCGAGGGATAGGTGCCCTCGTTGATCTGGTGCTCGGCGACGTAATTGGTCACGGCCGGGCGCGGATTGCCGATCACGTTGTAGCCGGAGGCCTTGCCTTCGATGATCTTGCTGGCGGCGGTCGAATTGGCGGAGAAGGCCGCAATCTGGCTGTCGGGCAGCGCGCGGTTGAGCGCATAAGCCGTTGGCACGGTGCCAATCAGGATCAGCATGATCAGGCCCATGCCCTTCTGACCGTCATTCGAACCATGGAAGAAGCTCACCAGGGTGCAGGTGAGGATCAGGATGCCGCGGATCCACCACGGCGGCGGCTGGTCGCCCTTGGGTTCGCCGAACAGGGCAGGAGTGGCCTTCGCCAGCACGGTCTTGAGGACGAAAAGCAGGCACGCCGCCAGCGCGAAACCGAACAGCGGCGACAGCAACAGCGCCTTGCCGATGCCGGCTGCCTGGCTCCAGTCCACGCCGGAAGTGCCGCTACGGCCGCGCAGCAGCGCGTTGGTGATGCCGACACCCATGATCGAACCGATCAGGGTGTGCGAGCTCGACGCCGGCAGGCCCAGATACCAGGTGCCGACGTTCCAGATGATCGCCGCGATCAACAGCGCGAACACCATCGCGAAGCCGGCGCTGGAGCCGACCTGCAGGATCAGTTCGACCGGCAACAGCGAAACGATGCCGAAGGCGACGGCGCCGCTCGAGAGCAACACGCCGAACAGATTGAACATACCCGACCACACCACGGCGATGTTGGCGGGCATCGAGCGGGTATAGATCACGGTGGCGACCGCGTTGGCGGTGTCGTGGAAACCGTTGACGAATTCAAAGCCGAGCGCGATCAACAGCGCAACGAGCAGCAGCAGATAGGGCAAATAGGAGGTGACGCGGGTGCCGGTCGCATCGACATCGGAATAGATGCTGTAGGTGACGAACAAAAGCGCGGCGGCAACCACGCCGAGATAGATGATGCCTTGAAGCGGATTGACGGCCCCGTCGAGCTTCGGCCCCTTTTGAGCGGCCGGTTCGATAGAACCGGGTAATGCAACATCGGCCATAGTTAATACTCCCCAGAATTCGATGGGCGGACAATGCTTGAGGCATGTGACAGCCACATGAAACGGGCGCGAAAGTCGTGTGTTTTCAGGGTATTGAATCGAGAGGAGAGTGGGCGATCAAAGCCGGAATTTCCGCAGCTTCCTGTTGGAATCGCTGGGACATTGCGCGGGGCTGGCGGGCTGCGTCGGTTACGCCGCGTGCGCGTTGTTGTTCAACAATGCTGCTGCAATCCGCAGATCATCGACGAAACGCGCGTACTCGCGCGCCTTGGCGTCCGCATCGGGCAATCGCAACAGATAGGACGGATGCACCGTCACCAGCGCCCGGACGCCATGCTCAAGCGCGATCAACTGCCCGCGGCTCTTGTTAACAGGCGTGATCTTTCCGAACACGCTGTGCGCTGCGGTTGCGCCCATCGCCACGACCAAGGCGGGTTTGATCGCCGCCAGTTCGCGCTCGTACCATGGACGGCATGCCCGAATCTCGGGCGTCGCAGGTTTCTGGTGCAGGCGGATCTTGCCGCGCGGCACAAACTTGAAATGTTTCACGGCATTGGTGACGTACACCTTTGACCGGTCGATGCCGGCCTCCTGCAAGGCGCGGTCGAGCATCTGTCCGGCGGGACCGACGAACGGTTTGCCGGCGAGGTCTTCCTTGTCCCCGGGCTGCTCACCGACCAGCATGAGGCGGGCGTGCGGCGGGCCTTCGCCGAACACGGTCTGCGTGGCATCCTTCCAGAGCGGGCAGGCGCGGCAACCGGCGGCCTCTTCGCGCAAGCTTGCGATCTCGCCGTTGCTTTCGGTCTTCATCGAAGGTTCCAGCCGTTTCTGCGATTTATGCGGTGCGGTGGCGGCATTGGCGATCATCGCGCCGGTTGCGCGTTCGGCGCCGGCGATCAGGGGCTTAATCAACGAAGCCTCCGGCAGGTTCCGCCAGTATTTCTTCGGCATCTCGGTCTGCATCGCCTTCACCTTGAGCCGGGCCGGATTGAAGATGCTGGCGTAGTAACGCCGCCAGGTATCCTCCAGCCGGTCTTCGGTCGGCGCATCGGCCTTGCTGACGCCTGATGTGATCGAGACGGCATGGCCGTCCCAATGCGCGCAGCCGTCCGGCGTCAGGATCGACCACGGCATGTCGGCGAAGCGGCGGGCGAAGAATGGCGCTGCCAGTTCGACGATGTGATGCTCGGGTTCGAACCAGGCGACGTAATGCGCTTTGTGTTCGCGCCCGACTTCGCGGAAGCGGACGAAGGCGTGCATCTTGTGTTCATCGCGGCGCACGGCCCGGGCCATCGCGGCAAGCTGCGCGACATCCGGATCGGTTGCTATCTCAAGCAAATGAGGATGCCCGCGCAGCCGCCACAGCAGCCGATACAGGATCGCAAACCGCTCGGGGTCGCGATGCAGGATCGCGGATTGCGTGAGTTCGACGAACTTGGCGGAGACGGAGAAGGTGCCCGGCGGGATTTCGAGTGTTTCGGCCGCCGGTGCGAACAATTCAGACTCGTCACCGCGCACGATCCAGGTCACGTCGATTGGTTTGACCTTATGCAGCACCAGCGATCGCGCCGCTTTGCGCCAGCCTTCGAAATCGGTTTCGCTATCGAGGGTGATGAGGTGCATAGTTTTACTCTCCTTGCGACATACTCATCGTCATCCTGAGGAGTGCGCCCTTGCGCGCGTCTCGAAGGATGTGCCGCGAATTCATCCTTCGAGACTCGCAAGTGCTCGCACCTCAGGATGACGGCCTGCGCTTGGCTAAAATCCAAATCCCAATTGTGTTGCCTTTGGTCTGAACCGCTCCGCCAGCTTCGCCTCGTCAAGCAGATGCAGCGCGGGCCTGAAATCACTGAGAACGATGAACGGCAGTGCCTTTTTCGCCGGGATATGCACTCGCGCCAGATCGGAGACGCGAATGGAGGTCACGCGCCGGGTAGCGATGATGCGGTCGACCGCCTTGGTGCCGAAGCCGGGCACCCGCAGCAGATCCTCGCGGCTGGCATGCGCGATATCGAGCGGGAAGCGGTCGCGGTGCCGTAATGCCCAGGCCAGTTTTGGGTCGATCTCGAGCGATAGCATGCCTTCTGCCGGGTCGACGATTTCACCGGCGTCAAAGCCGTAAAACCGCATCAACCAGTCGGCCTGATAAAGCCGGTGCTCGCGAACCAGAGGCGGCGCGCTCAACGGCAATGCGCGGCTGGCATCAGGGATCGGGCTGAACGCCGAATAATACACCCGTTTGAGTTTGTAGGAGCCGTACAGATTGGCTGACGTATTGAGGATGGTCTGATCGTTGGCGGCATCCGCGCCGACGATCATTTGCGTGCTCTGACCGGCCGGCGCGAAGCGCGGAGGTTTTGCTTTCGTCGCGGTCTTTTGGTCTTCCTGCGCCTCATCGAGTTTCAATCGTAGCCGGCCCATGGTGCGGCGGATCGCACGCCCGTCTTTTTCCGGCGCCAGTTTGGCAAGGCTTGCTTCCTCCGGGACCTCGATGTTGATGCTGAGACGGTCGGCATATTTGCCGGCCTCGGTAATCAGCGCGTCATCGGCTTCCGGAATCGTCTTGAGATGGATGTAACCGCGAAAATGATGTTGCTCACGTAATTTCCGAGCGACACTGACTACCTGCTCCATGTGTAATCGGCGCTGCGGATGATGCCGGAGGAGAGAAACAGTCCCTCGATATAATTGCGGCGATAGAAGTCGAGCGTCAGTTTTACGACCTCATCCGTGGTGAAGCGCGCCCGCGGCACGTTGCTGGAGGTGCGGTTGACGCAATATAGACAGTCGTAATTGCAGGCGTTGGTCAGCAGCACCTTCAACAGCGAGATGCAGCGTCCGTCCGGCGCGTAGGAATGACAGATGCCCATGCCGGGCGCGGTCGAGCCCATGCCCTTGCCGTCGCTGGAATCCCGCCGTTCGGTGCCGCTGGAAGCACAGGACGCGTCGTATTTGGCGGCATCCGCCAGGATCTCCAGCTTGCGTCCCACATCCATCGCTGAATCCCCTTGATTCCACTGCTGAATCGCCTGAAGCGCCAATTCGATTGACTCCAACGGCCTCGTTAGCTTTATATTAGAACATATCATGAACAAATGAGCCAGCTTCGGGTTCATTCAGAGAACCCAGTGGCATCAAATTTTTCCGAGGAGCGGCGCATGATCGGCGCGCGCACAAGCACGCTTGCAGATTTGCGAGGGCGCATCGAACGGCTTGAGGCGCCTGGCGAGACGCATGCCTTCAACCGGGTGCCGCTCGGTCATGCCGGCGCCGATGCGATGCTGCGCGGCGGTCTCGCCATCGGCGCGATGCATGAAGTGTTTTCAGAGGGACGACAGAGCGGGACTGCGACCGGTTTCGTCGCGGGCATGGCGGGACGGCTGACGGCACGGCGCCCTTTGGTGTGGGTGCGTCAGGATTTTTCCGAAATCGAATCCGGTGCGTTGTCGATGAGCGGATTGCGCGAACTCGGCCTCGATCCGCGACGGCTGGTGAGCGTGCGCGCGGCCGATGTAGACACAGCATTGCGGACCGCGGCCGACGCGCTCGCCTGTGATGCGGTCGGCGCCGTGGTGCTGGAAGTCTGGGGTGAAGCGCGGCAGCTCGATCTCGTCGCCAGCCGCAAGCTGACATTATCAGCGCAAGCCTCCGGCGTCACCTGTCTGGTGCTGCGCTTCGCGGCGGAGCCATCGCCTTCGACCGCGGAGACAAGATGGATCGTGCAGGCGGCGCATTCGCCGCCGGCATCTCATCTGGGGCCTGCGGCGGCTTTAGGGCCTGCGGCGGCCTGGGGTGCCTGGGGCGCACCTGTGTTCGACGCGCAACTCGTTCGTCATCGTCACGGCCCGGTCGGGCGATGGATCATGGAATGGAAATGTGATGAGTGCCTTTTCAGCGAACCCGCGGCGTATCCTCAGCCTGTGGCTGCCGCGCCTGCCCATCGATCGCATCCAGCGCGAACTGCGGCGCAACAGCGCCGCGCCGGTTGAAGATACCAACACCAACGATAATCCGAGCGTCGTCGTCGCCAAGCAAAACAACACGCTGCAGATTTACGCGCTGGACGATGCCGCCGCACGTTTTGGCCTCGAGGTCGGCCTGCCGCTGGCCAATGCGCGGGCGATCTGCCCGCATTTGCGGGTGTTCGATGCCGACGAAGCCGCCGATTTCAAACTATTGAACGACATCGCCGACTGGTGCGATCGTTTCACGCCGCTGGTGGCGCTCGATCCGCCGCATGGCCTGTTTCTCGACATCACCGGCTGCGCGCATCTGTTCGGCGGCGAAGCCGCCCTGATGCAGCTCGTGTGCAGCGCCTTGACGGTGCAAGGCTTTGCCATCAGCGCCGCGATTGCCGCCACCTCTGTCTGCGCGCGAACCCTGCGCAGCCATGTCCATGGCCGCATCGTGGGCGATGGCGAGGAAGCCGATGCGGTCAGCCCGTTACCGCTGTTCACGCTCGGCGCTGATGAAGCCATCAGCCGCGGGCTGCGCCGCGCCGGGCTTAAAACCATCGGCGATGTGGCTTCGCGGGAGCGCCACGAAATCACCGCGCGGTTCGGTGCCAGCTTCATCACCTTGCTGCAGCATGCGCTGGGGCAGGGCGATGCTCCGATCAGTCCGCGCAAACCGCTGCCGGATTACATCGTCGAGAAACGTTTTGCCGAGCCGGTGGCGACGGATGAAGTAATTGCGGCGACTTTATCCCGGCTGGCGCAAACGCTGGTTACGGCGATGGACAAGCAAGGCAAGGGCGCGCGACGGCTGGAGGCGAGTTTCTTTCGCACCGATGGCGCCGTGCGGGCGATCGCCGTCGATACTGGACTGCCCGTGACCAAAAGCGCGGTGATGGATCGGCTGTTTCGCGAGCGGCTCGATGCCCTGCGCGATCCGCTCGATCCCGGATTCGGCTTCGATCTGATCCGGCTGTCGGCGAGCCGCACCGAAATCGTGGTGCAGCAGCAGCATGATCTCGATGCCCATGTGCATGACAATGACGAACTGGCCGATTTGATCGATCGTATCGCCGCGCGCATCGGCGGCAAGCGCGTGGTCGTGCATCTGCCGCAGGACACCCACATCCCCGAACGTGCGGTGATGGCCGTATCAGCGCAGCATAATCTGGCCACGGCGATGCAGGCGGCGTGGCCGGTTCGGGTCGAGAGTGAACCGCCGTTACGGCCGCTGCGGCTGTTCGAGAAACCAGAACCGATCAAGGTGCCGTTCGCGATGGTTCCGGATGGACCGCCGCACCAATTCACCTGGCGGCGCGCCAACCATGTGGTGGTGCGGGTCGAAGGCCCCGAACGTGTCGCGATGGAATGGTGGAAGCAAGACGGTAAGGCCCTGACCCGGGATTATTTCCGGGTCGAAGACGATTCCGGCCTGCGCTTCTGGATTTACCGCGACGGCCTTTACGGCCACGAACTCGCCGACGAACAAGGCCAGCCGATCCCCGCCAACTGGTTCATGCATGGGCTGTTCGCATGAGCATTTCAGGCATCGAGCCAACGCCAGGCTATGTCGAGATCGGCATCACCACGAATTTTTCATTCCTGCGCGGCGGCTCGGATCCGCGGGCCTATGTGCATCAGGCCAGCGAACTCGGTTTGCCCGCGATCGGTATCGCCGACCACAACACGCTGGCCGGTGTGGTGCGGGCCTACAAGGAGCTTGAAAATCCAGAGGTAATTCACAAACCAAAATTGTTGATCGGCTCGCGCCTCGTCTTTATCGACGGCACGCCGGATATCCTGGTCTATCCGCGCCATCGGGAAGCTTACGGCCGGCTGTGTCAGCTTCTCACCCGCGGCAAGCGCGGCGACGATCTCAACAAGGTCGAGAAGGGCGAATGTCACCTGAAATTCGAAGATCTGCTGGAATTTTCCGAAGGCCAGCTTCTGGTCCTGACGCTGCCGCATCGCTTCGAGCAGGCTGCTGCCTTGAAAATTCTGGATCGATTAAGAGAGGGCCGCGCCGACGGCGTGTGGCTGGCGGCGAGCCTGTTGTACCGCGGCGATGACCGCCGCCGCCTGATGCGGCTCGGGCATGTCGCGGCCGCCGCCCGCGTGCCGCTGCTCGCCACCAATGAGGTGCTGTATCACCATCCCGCGCGCCGTCCGCTGCAGGATGTCCTGACCTGCATCCGCGAGAAGGCTACCATCGACACCATCGGCCGGCGGCTCGAAGCCAATGCGGAACGCCATCTCAAGCCGGCGCAGGAAATGGCGCGGCTGTTTCGCGACGTGCCGGAGGCGATCGCCGAAACCATGCGGTTTGCCGACCGAATTCATTTTTCACTCGATCAGCTTCGCTATCAATATCCGGATGAGCCGGTGCCGCCGGGCAAGACCGCGCAGCAGCATCTGGAAGACCTGACATGGGCGGGTGCCAACAGGTATTTCTCGGGCAAGATTGAAGAAACAGTTCGCGCCACCTTGCGCAAGGAACTCGATTTGATCGCCGAGCTCAAATACGCGCATTATTTTCTCACCGTGCATGACATCGTTCGGTATGCGCGCAGCCAGAACATCCTCTGCCAGGGCAGGGGATCGGCGGCGAATTCGGCGGTGTGTTATTTTCTCGAAATTACCTCGGTCGATCCGACCCAGGTCGATTTGCTGTTCGAGCGCTTTATCTCCAAGGAGCGGCTGGAGCCGCCCGATATCGACGTCGATTTCGAGCATTCGCGGCGCGAGGAAGTGATGCAATATGTCTACCGGCGCTATGGCCGCCACCGCGCGGCGATCATCGCAACCGTGATTCATTATCGCCCGCGCTCGGCGATCCGCGATGTCGGCAAGGCGCTGGGGCTGACCGAGGACGTGACCGCCGCATTGGCCGATACCGTCTGGGGAAGCTGGGGCGCCGGCCTCAGCGAGATGCAGGTCAGGCAGGCGGGGCTCGATCCGCACAATGCGATGATCGAGCTTGCGGTGCAGCTCGCGACCGAACTGATCGAATTCCCGCGGCACCTGTCGCAGCATGTCGGCGGCTATGTGCTGACGCAGGACCGGCTCGATAGCTATGTGCCGATCGGCAATGCCGCGATGGACGACCGCACTTTCATCGAGTGGGACAAGGACGACGTCGATGCCCTGAAGATGATGAAGGTCGATGTGCTGGCACTGGGCATGCTGACCTGCATCCGCAAATGTTTCGATCTGATCGACGAACATAAAGGCAAACGCTGGGAACTGGCGACGCTCCCGCAGGAACGGGAGGACCAGGAGCCGGTCTACGACATGCTGTGCCGGGGCGAATCGCTCGGCGTGTTCCAGGTCGAGAGCCGCGCGCAGATGAACATGCTGCCGCGCCTGAAACCGCGCACCTTCTACGACCTCGTGATCGAAGTCGCGATCGTGCGGCCGGGGCCGATCCAGGGCGACATGGTGCATCCTTATTTAAAGCGCCGCAAAATGAATCCTGCGGACATCGAATATCCGTACCCCAAGGGCGGCAACAAGGATGAATTGCGCAACGTGCTGCACAAGACCCTTGGCGTGCCGCTGTTCCAGGAACAGGCGATGCGGATCGCCATCGAGGCTGCGAAGTTTACTTCCGAGGAGGCCAACGGGCTGCGCCGTGCGATGGCGACATTCCGCAATGTCGGCACCATCGGTAAATTCGAAGCGAAGATGGTCGGCAACATGACTGCGCGCGGTTATGATCGGGCATTCGCGGAAAACTGTTTCAACCAGATCAAGGGATTCGGCTCCTACGGCTTTCCGGAAAGCCATGCCGCGAGTTTTGCCCAGCTGGTCTATGTCTCGTCCTGGCTGAAGCATTACCATCCCGACGCCTTCTGCTGCGGATTGTTGAATTCGCAACCGATGGGTTTTTATGCGCCAGCGCAGATTGTCGGCGATGCCCGCAACAATCGTGTCGAGGTGCGCGAGATCGATGTGAGCAATAGTTTTGCGCAGAACACGCTGGAACGGGGCAGCAACGAATATTGCGCGGTGCGACTGGGCTTTCGCCAGATCGATGGGTTCAAATGGGCCGATCCGGATGAGGAGGGGTTGAAGAAGAGTTCGCGGCTGGAATCGTTCTCTCGTTCGTCATTCCGGGATTCGCCGTCAGGCGAAGACCCGGAATCTCGAGATTCCGGGTTCACGCTTCGCGTGCCCCGGAATGACGGCAGTGAAGGCCGCGAAGTTACCGACGACTGGGCCGAGCGCATCGTCGCGGCGCGGACCCGCCGCCCCTTCACCTCGCTGGAAGACTTCGCCCGCGAAACCGGCTTGCCGAAACGCGCGCTGATTCAGCTTGCGGATGCCGATGCGTTTCGCTCGATCGGGCTCGATCGCCGCGCGGCGTTGTGGGCGGTGCGGCGGCTGCCTGATGATGTGGCGCTGCCGTTGTTTGAAGTAGCGGCGGCGCGCGAGTTGCCGGATGAAAAGGCCAAAGCCTTGCCGTCGATGCCGCTGCCGGAACAGGTGGTCGCCGATTACCAGACCATCCGGTTGTCGCTGAAGGGGCACCCGATGGAATTTTTGCGGCCGATGTTGTCGGGCGAGGGCGTGGTCGCTTGCGAGGCGGTTGCCCACCGCAACGAAAACAAGCGCGTGCGCTGCGCCGGCGTGGTGCTGGTGCGGCAGCGTCCGGGCAGCGCCAACGGCGTCGTCTTCATGACCCTGGAAGACGAAACCGGCATCGCCAACATCGTGGTGTGGCCGAAGGTGATGGAGCAATTTCGCAAAGAAGTGATGGGCGCGCGGCTGATCCTGGTCGAGGGCTATATCCAGAGCAGCCCCGAGCATGTGACGCATCTGGTCGCCCAGCGCCTGTCCGACCGCTCGCATGATCTGGTCGGCCTCGCCAGCGATTCCGTCGGCCGCAAGCGCCTTGTGCCGGTAGGCCCGGCGCTGATCGAGCCGCTCCATGACGATCGCCGCGATCACCCTGACAATCCGGCCCAGAAAATCCGCCATCCGCGCAACGTCCGCATCCTGCCGCGCTCGCGGGATTTTCATTGACCCGATCGGCGAACCTTGCTGAATTCGAACTTGATGGACGAGGAAAACCCGAGCGACGAGATTTCACGGATCGAAGCGCAGCTCGAGGAGCTTGCCGAGGCCGCCGAGCGGTGCCGCAAGATCATTCTGGTTTCGAAGGCGGCGATTGCCGTCGGTGTGGCATTGCCCGCTCTCATGATGCTCGGTCTGTTCGGATCCGTTCAGGTCGCCGTCGGCTCGATTGCCGCCGTGTTGGGCGGTATCGTGTCGCTCGGCTCCAACGCCAGCACGTTGCAACAGACGGCGGCTGCGATCAGCGCGGCCGAAAAACTCCGTTCCGACCTGATCGCCAGTATCGACCTTCGCGTGGTCGGCGGCACGGCGTTGAAACAGATTTGAAGCGCTTATGCCCGGCGCTTGCGCGGCGATGCGACTGGACTTCGCTGCTTGGGTAATGCCTCGGCGGAGTGACGAACCACCTCGGAAATCTGCAGCAGCTGTTTGGCGAGCGGACTTGTCTTGCGCCAGATCATGCCGATGGTTCGCGATGGCTTTGGATTTTTGAAGCGCGCCACCGACACCGACGCCGAACGGGTCTCCACCGCCACCGCCATTTCCGGGATCAGGGTGACGCCGATGCCGGCGCTGACCATCTGGACCAGGGTCGACAGCGAGCTGAAATCCAGCAACTCCCGCGGCAGCGCCGAATGCCGGTTGCAGAACGACAGCGCCTGATCGCGAAAACAATGGCCTTCTTCCAGCAGCAGCAGCCGCATGGCACCGAGCGCTTCGACATTGGGCACCGGCTTGCCCTCGTCCTCGCCGGGCCGTACCAGCACGAAATCCTCCGCGAACAGCGCTACCTCGGCAAACGACGGCTCGGACACCGGCAGCGCCACGATGGCGGTATCGAGCCGGCCTTCCGCCAGTTCCACAATAAGCTTCGGCGTCACCGTCTCGCGAACGTGGATATCGAGCCCGGCATATTTGCGGGTGAGATTGCCGATGATGGTCGGCAGCAGATAGGGCGCAATGGTTGGGATCACCCCGATCCGCAGCCGGCCCATCAGCCGGTCCCGCGAGGCGCGCGCCAGATCGCCGAGTTCGTCGACCGAACGCTGGATGCCGCGGACCCGCAGCGCGAATTCCTCGCCGAAACTGGTCAAGCGGACCTGTCGGGCGCCTCTTTCGAACAAGGCCGCGCCCAGTTGCTCCTCCATTTCCTTGATCTGCATCGACAGCGCCGGCTGCGAGATCGCGCAGGCGTCCGCCGCGCGGCCGAAATGGCCATGCCGGGCCAGCGCCTCGAAGTACCGGAGCTGCTTGAGCGTCAGATTGATCATAACGTCATCTTATCACCGCAATCAGAAAATCAAACTTAAACTGATAAAGCGACTGTGCTACACGGACGCGAGACAAGGAGCAGACCGGCGCCTCGGCGGCCGATGCCGTCTCGGGACGGTCATGTTCCCGGAGACATCTGGCGATAAGGACATCAGAGGCCGCCGCCGATTCGCGCCGCCAAGGGACTGGACTTCTGGGAGCTGGACTTCCGGCGCATTGATGGTCTTTGTCCACACAACAGCCCAATCGAAATAGTCACGTAACGTAGTCAAGAACGGAGAAAAAAATATGGACGGACATGATGGCGACAACGCCGGCAAGTGCCCGGTAGCCCACGGCACCGGCAAACCCGTGAACCGTGACTGGTGGCCGAACCAACTCGATCTCGGCATTCTCCACCAGCAGTCGAACCTCTCGGACCCGATGGGCGAGACCTTCGACTACGCCAAGGAATTCAAGAGCCTCGATCTCAATGCGGTCATCAAGGACCTGCAGCATGTGATGACGGATTCGCAGGATTGGTGGCCGGCCGATTTTGGCCATTACGGCCCGCTGTTCGTCCGCATGGCCTGGCACAGCGCGGGCACCTATCGCATCGGCGATGGCCGCGGCGGTGCCGGCGCCGGTCAGCAGCGTTTCGCGCCGCTCAACTCCTGGCCTGACAACGCCAACCTCGACAAGGCGCGCCGGCTGCTGTGGCCGGTCAAGCAGAAGTACGGCAAGAAGCTCTCCTGGGCTGACCTGATGATCCTTGCCGGCAACGTCGCGCTGGAATCGATGGGCTTCAAGACCTTCGGTTTCGCCGGCGGCCGCGCCGACGTCTGGGAACCCGAGCAGGACGTCAACTGGGGTCCCGAAGCCAAATGGCTGGACGACCAGCGCTATACCGGCGACCGCGAATTGCATGGTCATCTCGGCGCCGTGCAGATGGGCCTGATCTACGTCAATCCGGAAGGGCCGAACGGCAAGCCGGATCCGCTCGCCTCAGCCCGCGACATCCGCGAGACGTTCGCGCGCATGGCGATGAACGATGAGGAAACGATCGCGCTGATTGCCGGCGGTCACAGCTTCGGCAAAACCCACGGCGCTGGCGATGCGACATTGGTCGGCCCCGAGCCGGAAGGCGGCACGATCGAGGCGCAGGGGCTCGGCTGGTCGAGCAAATACGCGACGGGCATGGCGGGCGACGCCATCACCTCGGGCCTCGAGGTCACCTGGACCACGACGCCGACCAAGTGGAGCAACAACTTCTTCGACAATCTGTTCAACTACGAATGGGAGCTGACCAAGAGCCCCGGGGGTGCCCATCAGTGGACCCCGAAGAACGGCGGCGGCGCCGGTACGGTGCCGGATGCACACAACCCGTCGAAGCATCACGCGCCCTCCATGCTGACCACCGACCTGGCGCTGCGGGTCGACCCGGCTTACGAGAAGATCTCGCGGCGCTTTCACAAGAACCCGGATCAGTTCGCCGACGCGTTCGCCCGCGCCTGGTTCAAGCTGACCCACCGCGACATGGGCCCGATCGTGCGCTATCTCGGCCCGCTGGTGCCGAAGGAGGAACTGGTCTGGCAGGATCCTGTACCGGCGATCAACCATGAACTGGTGAGCGAGCAGGACATTGCCGCGCTGAAGACCAAGCTGCTCGGCGCAGGCTTGTCGGTTTCCGATCTGGTCTCGACCGCCTGGGCGTCGGCCTCGACGTTCCGCGGCTCCGACAAACGCGGTGGTGCCAATGGCGGCCGCATTCGTCTGAGCCCGCAGAAGGACTGGGACGTCAACCAGCCGGCCGAACTCGCCAAGGTGCTCTCGAAGCTCGAAGGCATCCAGAAGGAGTTCAACGCGGCGCAGAAGGGCGGCAAGAAGGTCTCGCTCGCCGACCTGATCGTGCTTGGCGGCGTCGCCGCGGTCGAGAAGGCCGCGAAGGACGGTGGTCATGAGGCGAAGGTGCCGTTCACGCCGGGCCGCACGGATGCGTCGCAGGCGCAGACCGATGTCCATTCGTTTGCGGCACTCGAGCCGACCGTCGACGGCTTCCGCAACTATATCAGCGGCAAGCACCCGATGTCGGTCGAGGCATTGCTGGTCGATCGTGCGCAACTATTGACGCTGACGGCGCCTGAAATGACGGTGCTGGTCGGCGGCCTGCGGGTGCTCGGTGCCAATACGGCTAAGTCCAAACACGGCGTCTTCACCGAAAGACCGGGCACGTTGACCAACGACTTCTTCGTCAACCTGCTCAGCATGAACACCGTATGGGATCCTGCCGCCGGTTCAAAGCCCGGCGATCATGAGGTGTATGAGGCGCGCGACCGCAAGACCAAGCAGGTCAAGTGGACCGGCACCCGTGCCGACCTGATCTTCGGTTCGCACTCGCAGCTCCGCGCGCTTGCGGAAGTCTATGCGAGCGGCGACGCCAAGGAAAAGTTCGTCAAGGATTTCGTGGCGGCCTGGACCAAGGTGATGAACGCGGATCGCTTTGACCTCGCCTGATCCCGACGGTACGGCGTTCGAGCGCGACTGAAACTTCGCGATCGAGCATCGAAATCAAACACAATCAGGGCGGCGTTTCCAAACAAAAGGAAACGCCGCCCTGAATTTTTCGACGTTGAAGCCCCGGACACGCTCCGCTCTGCTACGCCCCCGTCACGCGCCAGATCACGTCGCCGACATCGTCGGCCACCAGCAGCGAACCGTCGGGGCCGAGGGTGACGCCGACCGGCCGTCCATAGGATTCGCGTTCGTCGGGTGCGAGGAAGCCGCTCAAGATATCCCGCGGCGGACCCGCGGGACGTCCGTTTGCGAACGGCACGAACACCACCTTGTAGCCGCTCAGCGTGCTTCGATTCCACGAGCCGTGCTGCCCGATCGCCATGCCTTCCGGAAAACCCGGCAACGCGCCGGCCGGCAACCAGCACAGACCCAGCGATGCGGTGTGGCCGCCGAGCGCGTAGTCCGGCGTGATCGCCCTGGCGACCAGCGCCGCATCCTGCGGCACCCGATCGTCTACCGTCTGTCCCCAGTAGCAATAGGGCCAGCCATAGAAACCGCCTTCGCGCACCGAAGTCAGATAATCCGGCGGCGTCTCGTCACCGAGCCCGTCACGCTCGTTGACCACGGTCCACAGCACGCCGGTGGTCGGCTCCCAGGCCAGACCCACCGGGTTGCGCAGGCCGCCGGCAAAGATGCGGTTGGTGCCATCAGCGAGATCGAGTTCGTAGACCGCGGCGCGGCCTTCCTCGACCGCCATGCCCTCGTCGGCGATATTGGTGAGCGAGCCGACCCCGACATAGAGCTTCTTGCCATCGGGGCTCGGCAACAGGCTGCGGGTCCAATGCCCGCTGGGCTTGAAGGTGGCCAGTCTCTTGCCCGGCGCGGTGATGCGGTCGGCGCCCGCCACGTAGGGGAAGGCCATCACGCCGTCGGTATTGCCGACATAGAAGGTGTCGCCTGATAGCGCCATGCCGAACGGCTGGCTCAGCCCCTCCATGAACGTCTCGCGCCGCTCGGCGACGCCGTCGCCGTCGGTGTCGCGCAACAGAGTGATGCGATTGGCGCTGACGCCAAGCGCGCGGGCCCGCCGCATCGTCGCCTGCATCGCGTAGCTGAACATGCTCCTGACCGGTCCGGCGACCTGGTTGGACTCGGCAATCAGCACGTCGCCATTGGGCAGCACGTTGATCCAGCGCGGATGTTTCAGACCGGTCGCAAACGCATTGACCTTGAGCCCCGGCGCCGCTACCGGCTTCTGCCCGTCGCTCCAGCCTTTGGCTGTCGGCATTTTCAGCGTCGGGATGGCGCCCTGTGGCTTGGCCTCCGGCACCACCGGCGCGTTGCCCCACGCCGGCGTATGGGCGCCGGCGCCCTGCAGCCGGCGCCACCGCAGCGCGATGCCGCCCAGCAGTGCGACGAATTGGGCCATAATACCGGACATAGTCATGTCATTCCCCTGTTGATTGCGCGCACCCTATCCGAGGTCGGCGCGTGTTGAAACCTCGTCATCGATTTGCGCGTTGCAGCCCAGACCCGATAGAATGTCTAGTCCTGGTGTGGGCGATTGGGGAGAGCGCATGCGGTATCGGCGGTTATGCCTGGCGATGGCGTTGATCATCGGCGCGACGGCGCGGGGCGTGGCATTCGCGCCGGATGGCTGCGAGCAGCAGCGCAAACAATATCCGGCCGATTGGAACGACACTTCGGCCGAAAAGAAACTGTTCATCTGCGAGTCGCAGGGCGGCCGTTACTACGTCAAGATCGGCACCACTGATGAGGCTGCCCGCACCTTGATGAGTCTCGTGCCATTTTCGCGTGCCAACGCATCCCCCACCAACGCCGGATCGATCGTCGAAACCGGGCACGATGTCCTGCGCATCTGGCTGGACAAGGAGCAGACCGCGCGGCTGCGCGACGGAAAATACATCGCGACCGTCGTGCGCAGGGAAGACTCGTGCTGGATCCGCGGCAGCATCGATGAGGACGTGATCTTCCTGATGGACAACGCGCATCCCAAAGAAGACGATCCCAAGGCGGCGGGATCTTTCTATAACAAGGCGCCGCGCCTGACCTTGCTCGGCGGCAATGCCCTATCGTGTGAGCGGTTGAAGTAGACGCATTCTTTACTGCCGACGCTCCCGCGCCGGCTTCCTCGCCCCGGTGATTTCCGGGCGCTGCCTTACGAATTCAACCAAACGATTGATGCGGCCGAATTCGTCGTTCGATAAAACTGCATTGGGCAGTCGCTTTTATCGAGGATTTAATTTTCTTTTAACCTTTTCAGACTCAACGACGACGTGCCATGGAGGTCGCAAATGACGGCTGTCGCCAAATTACGTTCGCGAAAATTATTGTCGGATCAGGCCGAGGTGGAAACCCTCAAGATGATCACTCTTCTCTGCGGGGCAGGCA
The DNA here is from genome assembly GCA_039935075.1 of Bradyrhizobium sp. Classification (GTDB taxonomy): domain Bacteria; phylum Pseudomonadota; class Alphaproteobacteria; order Rhizobiales; family Xanthobacteraceae; genus Bradyrhizobium. Next base: position 34,134 of record JBDTKZ010000103.1, on the reverse strand, counting down.
TGGTCGTTTCGCTGTTTTTGGCGATCTGTGGCTTCGATGTGAGCGCCGGATTTATGTGATGGCGCGTGCACGTTTGCGGGCGACTGGTCTGATGGCCTCTTTGCGAACTTCAGTATGAAGACTGCGCCTTGAGGTAAGTCTCCGCACTCCTGGCGATTTCGCCAGCCTTCGCTGCGGCGGCACCGGTATAGGTCTCCGGCTTGCTGAGCATGTTGATCGTCTCCGCCGGGATCTTGCCCCACACCTGGTCTGCCGACTGCTGCTGAAGCGCCCATTGCGTCGCTTCAAGAAGCGAGATCCCGCCTTGTCTTGAATGCGGCATGGCGATGTGATTCACCAGCTCGTGGGCGTCTCCCTCGTAGCCTGCCATCTGGAGAGCGATGTAAATCGGCTCGGCAAGAATGGCATCACCTTGAGCTTCGAAGTTTCGCTTGAGCGACGCTTCGTCGACCGAGATACGCGAGATGAACGGCTTCCCGCTGGCTTCGCGCAGCAGCGTGTTGAGTTGATTGACCAGATTGACCACAATCGTCGGGAAATCCCGGGCGATCGAGCTGCCGACCAGGTCACGCTGGTGCTCGCTGACCATCGTCGCCAGAACCTTGCCGAATTCGACCTGGTTCTTGATCCATGTCCCCTCGAGGTTCTCGAAATTAATCGGGTTCCTCTTGTGAGCCATGGTTGACGATCCGACCTGTCCTTTCTCGAAGGGCTCGCCGAGTTCAGCAATCTCCGTCCGCATCAAGTGTCGGCCGTCTCGACCAAACTGGCCGAAGGCCGCGGAAAGCTTGACGCAGGCGAACAAATAATCGGCGAGTGGTTCCGGCGGAAGAACCTGTGTACTGATCGGCGCGGCTTTGAGACCGAGCTTTTCCAGCACGCGCGCCTCAAAGGTTTTATCGCCGCAGCGAGCGGCGATGCCAAGACCGACTTGAGCGTTGTAGACGCCGACAGCGCCGGAGATTTTCCCCACCAGCTTTTCAGCCGCACTGTTGGCACTTTGGATATTGGCGAGGATACGGCTGAGGATCGTTGCGAACCAGAAGCCGACCGTGATGGGCAGCGCGTGCTGCCCGTGGGTTCGGCCGATCTGAGGCTGAAGCGCGAATAAATTGACTTGTTCGGCGAAGAGACCAATCACCTTGTCGGTGAGCCGCTTTACCGCTTCGTGTCCACGCACGAACTGCAGGGTTCGAGCGGTGTCGAGTGCATCGTAGCTTGTGAGCGGAACATGAATCCAGCGCCGAAGCCCGGGGTCCACCTTGCTCTGGGCGATCCGCACCCATGCACGAATATCGTGCTTGGTCACCGTGCGTTCGACATCATCGACTTCGGTTGTCGTGATAGCGAGCAGTTGCTGCTCAACGGCTGGCGTGAGGGCAGCGATATTGGCCTCGGGAATGATCCCGATGTCGGCCAACGTTTTCATGGTTGCGATTTCTACTTCGGCGACAGCCCGAAACAAATTGTCGTAGCCGAAGACTGATTGCAGGTCCTTCGGCTGATACCGAGGATTCCCTGGAAGTGAGAGATTTCCCATGATTTAGCCCTTTCATTTTATTTTTGTCGCGGCCCTGATCAGCTCTTTGCCATCAGCGGTCGTGATCGTCAGTCGTATTTGGTCGCTGCTGCCGCCTGCCGGAATCGCCGCGGAAATGCGATTGCCGTTTTTCGGATCGGCTTGCACCGGACCTTCGAACAGCACGGCTTCATCGCGTTTCAACGTGACATGCAATGGCGTCGCCGGTTCGATGCTGAAGAACTGAAGATTCACGATCGAACCCTCGGCCACAAGATTGACCAGGATACTCCGGTTCGCATCCGTCACATTGCTCATGCCGACGGTCGGGCTGTAGGTTTCCGGAATCGACACTTGCCCCCGTGCGGGAAATTTGGCGCTGTGGAAAAACTGGTCCGACACCCCCGCCCACAATTCGATGTAAGGCCGCTGCGGGGTCGGATCTTTGCGCGCGTCGGTTTCGTTCGTGAACGACTGATATCCCCACGTCCACATCTTCAGGCCCAACGTGATCGTGTTGTCGGCGATGCGGATGATCCCCTCTTCGTTGTCGTGGTTGATCACGCCCCAGAAGTTGCCGCCCTGCATGTCGGGGGCCGCGTACGCGATGCCCATCGTCGGCCAATTCCGGAAGTAGCGCAATTTCTCGAACCGGCTCCGACCCGGGCCCAGGCTCTTGTCGCCGTCGGCCAGATTGGCCGACCAGCGGGGCGTGGTGTAGGCCTGGATCGGCGCGATGATTTCGGCGCCGCCGGTCGCCTTGGGGTTTTTCGGGTCCGATCCCGGCGCGAGCGTCGCGCAGGTCCAGTACTCGTAGTCGATCGTCTTGTCCCGCGGGTTTTTCAGCACCACGTGCGCATCGAGCGCGGCGCGCCCGGCTTTCAGCGTGATGGTGGTCGCAGCTTCGATGCCGGTCGAGCCTGGCCTGAACTTGTTCGGCGCCGCGCCATAGGCGAAATCGTCTTTCAGCGACATCGACACCGTCACTTCGTCATCGCTCTCGGTCACCACCTTGAAACCCCACGGCTTCAGCCATGTCTTGCCGTGCTCGGCATCCGGCAAGGTGGGGAAGATGCCGCCATATACCATCATCCAGTCGTAATAGAAATTGCCGCCCTTCATTCCGTAGGGCACGCCGACTTCGGTGCGATACAGCTGCTCGTGGCCGGTCGGCTTGTAAATGATGGAGACAATGCGCCCGCCGAATTCGGGCACCAGCGTCACCTTCAGATAACGGTTCTCGAGCACATAGGTCTTGAACGTGTGATCGACGACGGCCTTGGTGTCGAGCGATCCGTCCACGAACCCGTTGCCCGCGTCGGTGGCGTATTTGACGGTGCTCCAGATCGTCGTCGACTCCCGGAGAGACACGCGGTCCGAGACCGGCGACGCCGCATGCACGGCGGCATGAAATGCACAGATCACGGAAAGGGCTGCCGTGCAAAGCGCGGTCACCGTGAAACGGACACGGGTAGGGAAGGGAGCATGAATTGCCATTGACGTCGTCTCGAATGAGCGGGGCGATCCTGTCGCTCTCTACCCTAAAGCAGATATCCGTCGGCGCGGCAGCCATTTGTTGAGTGCCACGAGGGGACCTCTTGCACAAAGCGACCCCTTGCAAAAATCGATGTTGGCGAAGGGAACGGCATGGTCGGTCATCTGGCGTCGCCATTGAAGCCAAGATAGAATAGGTAACTGGTTTCGGAACAGGGGCCCCGAATGAAAATTCGCCGTATCGCCTGTGTGTTCATGGCTCTGAGCGCCCTGGTTTGGTTTGATCCGTCCCGGGCGAGCGATAACTTTCCGGGGGCGGAATGGGAGCGCGCTACTCCGGCGGAATTTGGTTGGTCAGAGGCCGAACTGACGCAGGCGCGGACTTTCTCCGAGCAGTTTGCCGGGAGCGCCGTCGTCATTGTTCAGCACGGCAAGATCGTGGCCGAGTGGGGCGATACGGCGAAGCGCATGGAGTTGGCGTCCGTCCGCAAGAGCCTGCTCAGCGCCCTCATCGGCATCGCGGTGTCAGACAGTCTCATCAAGCTCGACAGCACGCTTGCCGAGCTTGGTATCGACGACAATCCGCCAAGCCTGACCGACATTGAGAAAGCGGCGACGGTGCACCAACTGCTTGAGGCGCGGTCCGGCGTTTACCACCCGACCCTTTACGAGACACCCGCGATGGCCAAAGCGCGGCCGCCGCGCGGCAGCCATCCGCCCGGCACCTTCTGGTATTACAACAATTGGGATTTCAACACGCTCGGAACGATCTACGAGCATGCGACCGGGACCGGCATCTTTGACGCGCTGTATCGGAAAATAGCCAAGCCGATCGGCATGCAGGATTATCGGCCGCAGGATGGCGAATATTTTCGTGGCGATGCCTCGATACATCCGGCCTATCCGATCCGCATGAGCGCGCGGGACCTCGCGCGGTTTGCGGTTCTTTACCTGCGAAAAGGTAATTGGGCCGGACGTCAGATCGTGCCGCGCGATTGGATAGAAGACAGCACCCATGCCCATTCGAAATCGACGTTTGGCCCCGGCTACGGCTATCTTTGGTGGACCGATTTTATCGACGACGTTCTTGCGCCTGCCGTCAGCCTGCCCGAGGGCAGCTTCTTTGCCCTCGGCGACGGTGGCCAATATGCGGTCGTAATTCCTGCGCTAGACCTCGTCGTGGTTCAACGTGGCGATCGCGACATCAATAAAATTGGCCCGTCCATGCGCCACGTTGGCAGGCTTCTCTGGCTGGTGCTGAAAGCCGAAGGCTATGACCCCGGCCCGGATGCTTCAATCGCTAGCGCGACTGGAGCGAGGCCGAAAGATGACGAAGGCTTGCGGATAGCGTTCGAGGGCAAAACGATTTCCTTTGGCGTCAGATTGACGGACGGTCCATGTACCGAGCGGTTCGAGCCCGGGGGCCAAATGACCTATCTGCATATGAGCCCGCGTTGCGGGCCCGCGACGGGAACGTGGACGATCTCCGAGGGGCGGCTCTGCATTAGCAACGTCGAGCGCCGCTGCTTTGCTCCTGTTGTGAATGGTAATCGGATTGAACTATTCGACCGCTACGGCGTGATGCAGATAGATGCCGTTGCACTGCCCCAGTGACCTGAATAATTGCGACCCGCGAGTTGTGAAATTCTTGGCCCCCAAGACTTGGCCCCCAAGAACTGCCCGTCGGGCAAATCACTTCGCCACGCCGAATCCTGTCTACCCCCGTCTGCAAAAATATTTTGGTTCACATCGGACCCAAATCACCGGCCTATTATGTCCCATCCCGCCCAATAGAGGGGCGTATCATGATCGTCACGAACGTGGGGCGGGATGCGGTGGACGCGGAGGTGCCGATAACGAACGGCGCTGATGCGGACGGCGAAGTCGTGTGGTCCTGACGCCCCGGCGCTGGCGTTCAAGTCCGCGAAAATCAATTTTCGCAGGCGACGGTGACAATCAAGCCGGTCACCGGGGAGAGCACGAAATAAGCCGTAAAGCCATCGCGCAGGGAAGGCCGGGTGTTCCGGTGAACCTGTGGTGACTACCGTGTGCTTACTACCTTTTGCACACGGGCTGCGGGTGCACCGCGCACCCGGCCTTTCCCTGCGCCCTCTTTGATTTGGGCGGACGAATTTTGCAGAACTCGGGCGCAGTGTGTCGCGGGAATGCGAAAGTATGTCTCCGTCATCCGCTCGAACGATGATGCAATATTGTGATGCGCGCCGGCGGCTGATAATACGCGGCCTCCTTGAGGAGTTTTCTCCATGCAAACGCCACGCGAAATCCTGGCCGACCTCTGGACGCTTGTGGGCGGCGATGTTGCCGCACTCGACGATGTCACGCTGACCGGCGAGGAGCCGCAGCTGCCGTCGTCGTTTCGCGTTGGCGCCTCGGCGCAGGCCGGCATTGCCGCGGCGGGATTGGCCGCTGCCCAGATCTGGAAATTGCGCAGCGGGCAATCGCAGAATGTCGCGGTCGATATGCGCCACGCCGTCGTCGAGTGTCGCAGCGAGCGCTATCTGCGCGTCGACGGCAAACCGCCGGGACCAACCTGGGACGCCATCGCCGGTGTCTACAAGACCCGCGACGGGCGCTTCGTGCGGCTGCACACCAATTTCAGGCATCATCGCGATGCGGTCTGCAAGGTGTTGAACTGCGAGCCGGAGCGCGACGCGGTTCAGGCTGCGCTGATGCAATGGGACGCCGAGCCGTTCGAGACCGCAGCCTATGATGCGGGCGGCGTTGTCGCGATGATGCGCTCGCACCAGCAATGGTCGGCTTCGCCGCATGGGCGCGCGCTCGCCGAACTCCCTGTCTTGTCGATCGAGAAAATCGGAGACGCGGCACCGAGGCCGTGGCCGTCAGGCGATCGCCCGCTGGCCGGCGTGCGCGTGCTGGATTTGTCGCGCGTGATCGCCGGCCCGGTCGCGGGCCGCACGCTGGCCGCGCATGGCGCGGATGTGCTGTTGATCTCGGGCCCTGACCTGCCGGCGATTCCGTGGCTGACGATCGATACCGGCCGCGGCAAGCTGACGAGTTTTGCCGACCTCAAGAGCGGGCAGGGACAAGGCGTGCTGCGCGGTCTGCTCGCCGAGGCCGATATCTTTTCGCAAGGCTATCGCCCGAGTGCGATCGCAGGCACCGGCTTTTCGCCGGGCGAAGCGGCGAAGATCAATCCCGGCATCGTTTATGTGTCGCTGTCGGCCTATGGGCATGCCGGCCCGTGGGCGGAGCGCCGCGGCTTCGACTCGCTGGTGCAGACCTCGACCGGTTTCAATCACGCCGAAGGGCAGGCCGCCGGGGTCGAGGGCCCGAAGGAATTGCCGGCGCAGATGCTCGATCACGCCTCCGGCTATCTGATGGCGTTCGGCGCGATGATGGCGCGGGCGCGGCAATCGCGCGAAGGTGGCAGCTGGCATGTCCGGGTTTCGCTGGCGCAGACCGGACGCTGGCTATGGAATCTCGGACGTTTGCCCGGCGGCCTGAAGGCCGCGGATTACGACAAGGAGACGGTGGAGCGTTTGATCGAGGATCTGCCGTCGGGCTTCGGTCCGCTGCGATCGGTGCGTCATTCGGCCGTGTTGTCGAAAACGCCGGCGCTCTGGGACCGTCCGGCGATGCCGCTTGGCAGTCATCCACCGCAATGGCCCGCACGTCCCTGAGGCCCGCCGCCGCGTCTCTCGCCTTGCAGATTTTTAATCAAATTGGCGCAGGCAACCGGCATTTTTAGTTTGTTTGAAACATCAAATGGGCACTATTAACGCAGCGACGAGGCAATCACCGCCAGAATCATCGCTCAGTTGACCGGATCCTATGCCGCCTGAAATTATCCAGCAATCGCAATTGCTTAGCCGAAAAAATTGGGCCATCGGCGCGGCGTTGCTGGGGCTTGCCGGAGCTGGCCTGTTCGGATTCATGCACATCGGTGAAGCACCGCCGCGCAATTCCGACGTCTCAAGCCAGTCGCGCAAGGGATCGGGCCGTTACACGCCGACGCCGGCCGAATTGGCGAGCCTGACGATCGACCCGGTGACCGAACACAATTTTCGGGCCGAGCACGTCACCGAAGGCAAGATCGCCGTCGATGAGGATCGCGCGACGCCGGTGTTCTCTCCCTATACCGGTCGGGTGATCCGGCTGCTGGCGAAGCCCGGCGATACCGTCGCGCAGGGACAGCCGCTGTTCGTGATCGAGGCCGCCGACACCGTGCAGGCGCAGAACGATTTCATCACGGCCATCACCGGTCTGAACAAGGCGAAGTCGGCGCTAGATCTGGCGCAACTGCAGGATACCCGCGCCAAGGATCTGTTCGAGGGCAAGGCGGTGCCGCTGAAGGATTATCAGCAGTCGCAGGCAACCCTGATCCAGGCGCAGAACGATCTGCGCTCGGCGCAAACGGCGCTGGAAGCGGCGCGCAACAAATTGCAAATTCTCGGCCTCAGCGCCGAGGCCATCGCGGCCTTTCAGGACAAGGGCCACCTCGATCCCTCTACCACCATCTACTCGCCGATCGCGGGCACCGTGGTGCAGCGGAAGGTCGGACCCGGGCAATTCATCAGCTCCGGCGCCAGCGATCCGGTGTTCGTGATCGGAGATCTCTCCACGGTCTGGCTGACCGCGTTCGTCCGTGAGACCGATGCGGCGATGGTGTCGGTCGGGCAGGAAGTCTCCTTCAATGTGCTGGCGCTGCCGGGCCGTCCGCTGAAGGCCCACATCGATTATGTTGCGGCGGCGATCGATCCCAACACGCGCCGGCTGCTGGCGCGCGCTACGGTCGACAACAAGGATGGCCTGCTGAAGCCGGAAATGTTCGCCAACGTCACGATCTATTCCGCCGGCGATCATCCGGCGGTGGGCGTGCCGAAGCAGGCGCTGATCTATGAGGGCGACCAGGTCAGGGTCTGGGTCGCGCATGAAGACAAGTCGATCGAGTTGCGCCAGATCAAGACCGGCCTGATCAATGGTGATCTCGTGGAGGTGCAAGGCAATTTGAAACCCGGCGAACAGATCGTTACAAAAGGTAGTCTGTTCATCGACCGCGCCGCTTCCGGGACCTGATGCATGATCCGGAAAAGTGGGAACCGGTTTTTCCGAAAAGATCATGCTTAGACAAAAGCTGGAGCGGGATGACGATTCGAAGATAAGTCATCCCGCTCTAGCGTTTTCAACCCGATCCTTCTTCCTCAGCCTATTGAAAGCTCCGATCTGAATGGATCGTCTGGTCGCCATTGCCGTCAACCGCCGCTATTTGATGGTGGGTCTGTTCGTCGTCGTGCTGATCGGCGGCCTGATCGCGTTCAAGCAGCTCAATATCGAAGCCTATCCCGATCCGACGCCGCCGATGGTCGACGTCGTGACGCAAAGCCCGGGATTGTCGGCCGAAGAGATCGAACGCTACATCACCATTCCGATCGAGACCCAGGTCGCCGGCATCAAGAACCTGAACACCATCCGCACGGTCTCGCTGTACGGATTGTCTGACGTCAAACTGCAGTTTTCGTTCGACTACACCTATGACGAGGCGCTGCAGCAGGTATTGAACCGGCTGTCGCAACTGGCGCCGTTGCCGGGCAACGTGCAGCCGGGCATTTCACCGACCAGCGCCATCGGCGAGATCTATCGTTATCGCCTGGTAGGCCCGCCGAACTACAGCGTGCTCGACCTCAAGACGCTGCAGGATTGGGTGTTGCAGCGTCGGTTTCGCGCGGTGCCCGGCGTGATCGACGTCACCGGCTGGGGCGGCAAGACCAAGACCTACGAGCTGCAGGTCGATTTCAACAAACTGGTCGCCAACGGCCTGACCTTGCCGCAATTGCTGCAGGCCGTCGGCAACTCCAACATCAATGTCGGCGGCAACACCGTCAATATCGGTACCCAGTCCGCGGTGGTGCGCGGCGTCGGCCTGATCCGTTCGATCGACGATCTCGCCAATACCATGGTGTCGCAGAGCGGCGGCAATCCGGTTCTGGTCAAGGACGTCGCCACCGTCACCGTAGGCGAGAAGCCGCGGCTCGGCATCGCCGGGCTCAATGACGCCGACGACATCGTGCAGGGCATCGTGCTGATGCGCCGTGGCGAGAAGAGTTCACCGACGATCCTGCGCGTTGAGGAGCTGGTCAATTCGATCAACAATTCCAGCATTTTGCCGCCGGGCGTCCGCATCGAACGGATCTACGACCGCAAGGACCTGATCGATATCACCACCGCGACCGTGCTGCACAACATGGTGGTCGGCATTCTCCTGATCGTGTTGCTGCAGTGGATCTTCCTGGGCGATCTGCGCAGCGCGCTGATCGTCGGCGCCACCATTCCGTTCGCGCTGTTTTTCGCCGTCATCATCCTGGTGCTGCGCGGGGAGTCCGCCAATCTGTTGTCGGTCGGGGCGATCGATTTCGGATTGATCGTGGACGCCACCGTCATCATGGTGGAGGCGATCTTCCGCCGGCTGTCGCAAACCACCGCGCTCTCGGAGGCCGAGCAGAGTCATATCTCGACCGACACCACGATGGGCATGAAGAGCCACGCGATCCTGTCGGCCGCCGCCGACGTATCGCGCTCGATCTTCTTTGCCGCTGCCATCATCATCGCGGCATTCCTGCCGCTGTTCACGTTGAGCGGCGTCGAGGGCAATATCTTCGGGCCGATGGCGCGGACCTATGCCTATGCGCTGGCCGGCGGCTTGCTCGCGACCTTCACGGTGACGCCGGCCTTGAGCGCGATCGTGCTGCCGGCGCATGTGCACGAGACCGAGACCTGGATCATGGCCTTCCTGCACCGGCTCTATGTCCCGGTGCTGAACTGGGCGGTCGAAAACCGCAAGATCGTGGTGGGCGGCGCGATCGGGCTGGTGGTCATGACCCTGGTGCTCGGCCGCCTGCTCGGGCTCGAATTCCTGCCCAAGCTCGAGGAAGGCAATCTGTGGATCCGCGCGACCTTGCCGCCGACGATTTCACTGGAAACCGGCAACGCCTATGTCAACGAGATGCGCAAGCTGATCCGAAGCCGCCCCGAGGTGGAATCTGTGGTGTCGCAGCATGGCCGTCCCGACGACGGTACCGACGCGGCGGGTCTGTTCAATGCCGAGTTCTTCGCGCCGCTCAAGCCGGTCGGCCAGTGGCCCGGCACCCATGACAAGGACCAACTCACCGCCGAATTGCTCAAGCAATTGCAGGACAAGTTTCCCGGCGTCGAGTTCAACTTCTCGCAGTATCTGCAGGACAACGTCTCTGAAGCCGTCTCCGGCGTGAAGGGCGAAAACTCGATCAAGCTCTACGGCAACGATCTGGAGGCGCTCACCGAGACCGCCAACAAGATCAAGTCGGTGCTGGCCACCGTGCAGGGTATCACCGATCTGGCGGTATTTACCTCGCTCGGCCAGCCGACCATCCAGATCGACATCGATCGCGCCAAGGCCGCGCGTTACGGGCTGGCACCGGGCGACATCAACGCCACCATCAAGGTCGCGATCGGCGGCGATACCGCCGGCGATCTCTACGAGCCCGGCAGCGATCGGCATTTCCCGATCATCGTCCGGCTCGCGCCGGAATATCGCAAGAGCGCCGAAGCGATCCAGAATTTGCGGATCGGCGCGCCCGGACCGAACGGCACCATCACGCAGGTGCCGCTGAGCGAGGTTGCTTCGATCAAGCTGGTTTCGGGCGCGGCCTATATCTATCGCGAACAGCAGGAACGCTATCTGCCGATCAAGTTTTCGGTGCGCGAGCGCGATCTCGGCGGCGCGATCCGGGAAGCCCAGCAAAAGGTCGAGGAGCAGGTCAAGCTGCCGCCGGGATCGCGGGTCGAATGGGTCGGCGAATTCGGCAATCTGCAGGATGCCATCCGGCGGCTGTCGATCGTGGTGCCGATCAGCCTGACGCTGATCGCGGTGTTGTTGTGGTTCAATTTCGGTTCGATGGCCGATACGCTGCTGGCGATGAGCGTGATCCCGATGGCGATCTTCGGCGGCGTGCTCGGGCTGCTGATTTCGGGTATTCCATTCAGCGTTTCCGCCGCGATCGGATTCATCGCCCTGTTCGGCATCGCGGTGATGGATGGCATCATCATCCTGTCGCAGTACAATCAGCTGATCGACGAAGGCTTTGATCGCGTCAAAGCCGTGATCCGCACCGGCGAGCTGCAGCTGCGCCCGGTGCTGATGACCTGCGTGGTCGCGGGCATCGGGTTGCTGCCGGCGGCGCTGTCGGCCGGCATTGGATCGCAGGTGCAGAAGCCGCTCGCGGTGGTCGTGGTCACCGGCATGATGCTGGCGCCGCTGGTCATCCTGGTGACGCTGCCGGTGCTGATCTCGTTGTTCTCGCGCCGGGCGAGGTAGCTAACCCGGAAGGATAGCCTGGATTTCGGTCACGAGTTCGCAGAGCGGCCGCGATCCATCGAGCCGCAGCACGGGGCAGGGCAATGTGGCGAGCCACGCCTGATGTCGCGCCAGATTGCGGCTCTCGCGGCTGCCGTCATCGTAATGCGACGCCCATTCGATGAATTCCTCGCACGCCGCGTTGCGCCAGCCGCCGGGGGCGACCGCGTCGGCGCCGAAATGCGTGGCCTCGCGGGCGCGCAGACGCTGCAGCCGCAACGTGGTCGGTGTCGTGAGAAAAACAACAAGGTCGAAATACGGGACGATCGGATTGCCCCAGCCCTCCAGCGATCCGCTCAGCACCCAGTCCGCGCGCGGCAGAAAGATCTCCCGCATCAGCCGCAAACGTTCGGCGATGTCACGCTGGGTCTGATAGGGCGGCACCGTCGGCTGCCAGAAATAATCGTCCGTATCGTGATGCGGGATGGCCAGCGCATTCGCCAGCGCGCGGCCGAGCGTGGTCACACCCGACCCCGATGCCCCCGCGATATGAACGCGACAGTTCTTCATGTCGTGCACTCAAGGCAGACTTACTGTCCCGACGGCGTGCGCAGGCCGTGCCACGCATCGCGCACCTGATGGTAATGTACTTCCGGCAGATAATCCGGCGTGTTGAGCGCGAGCGTCTTGACGTCGAGCCTGCCGATGGCGCTGAGCAGCGTGTAGGAGGCGATCACCCGATCGCGTTGCGCGCCGATCAGCCGGGCTTTCGCCGCGATCAGATCGGCTTCGGAATTCAGCACATCGACCGTGGTGCGCTGCCCGCCCTGGGCTTCCTTCTGTACCCCCTGCAGCGCGACGGTCGCAGCGCGCACCTCGGATTCGGACGCCGTCACCGCGACTTTCGCGCCTTCGTTGGCGACCCACGCCCCGAGCGCCGCGGTGCGGGCCTGGTTGCGAACCTGGTCGAGCACCAGCCGGCTTTGCGCGGTGAGTTCCTTGGCCTGTCGGGTCTGCGATGCCGCGGTGCCGCCGTCATAAATCGGCGCGGTGACCTGACCGACGATCGAGGCCTGATCGGTCCTGAAGGTGCCGAGCGTTTGGTCGCTGTCCATGCTGTGGCTGGCGTTACCTTGCAGGGTAACGGTCGGCATCAGGCTGCTTTCGGCGACGCGGATGTTGGTCGAGGCGACGTCGACGTCGAAGCCGGCGGCCAGCACCGCCGGATTTTCCTTGAAGGCGAGGGTGGTCGCGTCGTCGCGGTTGCGAGGCAGATAGCGGTCGACATTGTCGGCGGCGCGCAGCGGTCCAGGCGGGTTACCGATCACCTGGGTATAAGTCGCCTGGCTGATCGCCAGATTGACCTCGGCGGCATTGAGATCCGACTGCCCCCGGCTCAGGCGAGCCTCGGCCTGCGAGGTATCGGTCGGCGTGACGTCGCCGGCCTTGAGGCGCCTTTGGGTGATCGCGAGCGTCTCCTGCAGGAAGGAGACATTGGTGCGCTGGGCTTCGACCAGCGACTGGTTGGCCAGCACGTTGGTGTAGGCGGTGACGGCATCGAGCAGCACGCCCTGGCCGACATTGCGCAATGCCTCACGGCCGGAACGCACCTGCAATTCCGCGACGCGCACGCTGCTGGCGGTCTTGAATCCGTTGAACAGCGTCTGCGTGACCGTGACCCCGATGATCCACGGCTTCAGGGTAGCGGATTGTACGGTATTGTCGGGCAACAAATTGCGTACCGCCTGCAATCCGCCGCTCAGGCTGGCGATGATCTGTGGCCGATAGCCCGCCAGCGCCTGCGGCACGTTCTCGTCGGTGGCGCGCTGCCGCGCCCGTTCCGCATTGAGCTGTGGATTGGTCTGATAGGCCTTTGCGAGCGCTTCGGGCAGGCTTTCGGCGGAAGCCGCTGATGCCGCCAAGCCAAGACAAGTCACGACGCCAAGGCAGATGCCCGATCGAAGCATGTGCCTGCCCAATTGGCTAATCTTGGTGGCACGCCCAACCATTTGATCCTGCAGCAACCCCGGCCGTCCGCCCCCGCCGACACCGTGTTTACCTGTTTAGAGGGCGTGGCCGCCACAGGCAAACCGCCGGACGGGGAAACCCCCTGAATTCATTCCTGCGCTGTTGCCGGTACGTCACAGGGACCCGGCACAAATCCGTCACAGACGAATATCCGGTGCAAATACGCTATAGCTCTGGATGGCCAGCGTCCGATTCCGGGCATTGGCTGTCGTCCTTTTGCCCGGGCCTTGTTGAATGCCGAAACTATTCGCCGATCCCGACGCGATGGCGGAGGATATCATCCGCGACGTCGGCCCCAATCTGGTGGTCGGACTGCCGCTCGGACTCGGCAAGGCCAACCATATCGTCAATGCGCTCTATGCGCGGGCCGCCGCCGATCGAAGCATCAATCTGACCTTGTTTTCCGCGTTGACGCTGGAAAAGCCTGCCCCTTCGAACCTGCTGGAGCGGCGCTTCATTGCGCCCGTGATCGACCGCCTGTTCGGCGGCTATCCCGATCTGGCCTATGCCGATGCGCTGCATGCCGGCGCGCTGCCGCCCAATATCCAGGTGATCGAATTTTTCTTCCTGGCGGGAAAATGGCTGCACGTGCCGTTCGCGCAGCAACATTACATTTCGGCAAACTATACCCACGCCTCGTCCTATCTGCTGGCGCGGGGGTTGAATGTCGTGCCTCAATTGGTCGCCAAACGCGTGGTCGACGGCATCACGCGCTATAGCCTGAGCTGTAATACCGACACCACGCTGGATGTGCTGCGGGCCCGGGCGCAAGGCGCCGCGTCGTTCAGGCTGATCGGCCAGGTCAATTCAGAACTGCCATTCATGCCGGGGGCGGGGGATCTGCCGGCGGAAGAATTCAGCGCTATTCTGGATGCACCCAGCGTCGAATTTCCGTTGTTCGCGCCGCCTTCCGAGCCGATCACCGATACCAAATACGCCATCGGCCTTCACGCGGCAGGCCTGGTGCGCGACGGCGGGACGCTGCAGATCGGCATCGGGCAGGTCGGCGACGCGCTGGCGCAGGGGCTGATTCTCCGCCATCGCGACAACGTGCAGTTTCACGCGGTCATGAAACGGCTGCAACCGGCGGCGGAACCGGCGCTGGAGTCGCACACCGGGTCGTTCGACAAGGGCCTCTACGGCGTCAGCGAGATGCTGTTCGAGGCGTTTCTGGGCCTGATCGACGCCGGCGTTCTCAAGCGCGAGGTCGATGGCGTCGTGCTGCACGGTGCGTTTTTTCTCGGTCCCAAATCATTCTATCGCGCCTTGCGCGAGACGGCGCCCGATCAGATCGCGCGAATCCAGATGATGCCGGTGTCGTTCACCAACGCGCTGTATGGCGACGAGGACGGCAAACGCCGGGCACGCGTGGACGCCCGTTTTGTCAACAATGCGATGATGGCGACCTTGATGGGGGCGGTGATTTCCGATGGCCTCGAAGACGGGCAGGTCGTCAGCGGTGTCGGCGGCCAGTACAATTTCGTGGCGCAGGCCTTCGCGCTTGCGGGGGCGCGCTCGATCCTGACGGTCGAAGCGACGCGGCCGGCCGGCGCCAGGACGCAATCCAATATCCGCTGGAGTTACGGTCACGAGACCATTCCGCGGCACTTACGCGATGTCGTCGTGACTGAATATGGGGTCGCCGATCTCAGGGGGAAGTCCGACGCCGAGGTCATCGCGGCGATGCTAGCTGTCTCCGACTCGCGTTTTCAGGACGAGCTGATGCGGACCGCCAAGGATGCCGGCAAGCTGCCGCGCAACCACGAGATTGCAGCCGCCCATCGTGACAACCATCCGGAACGGATTGCGACGGCGCTAAAGCCGGCGCGTGAAGCCGGTCTGCTGCCGTCGTTCCCGTTCGGCAGTGACTTTACCGAGGTCGAACAGCGGCTGATCCCCGCGCTGGAAGTCCTGCAGGACACGCAGCGCGTGCCACGACGTCTCGCCGGATTGCTGTGGCAGGGATTGATCGGCACGCCCGATGCGTCCGACGAGGAATGCCTGGCGCGTTTGGGACTTGATCGTCCGACGACGTGGTCCGAGCGCGGCTACCGTGCACTGGTCAGCGCGGCGCTGGTGCGAAGCCGGGCGGGATAGACTTCGCCAATCGCTGTCGCAAGCAACGCCGTCATCCTGAGGAGCATCGCGCAGCGATGCGTCTCGAAGGATGCTGTTCAGCGCAGTGCTGGTGGCCATCCTTCGAGGCGCGCAAGAGCGCGCACCTCAGGATGACGCCGCTGATTGGCTAAAATGAGCTAATCTCTACCTGTTCTTGTTCACCGGCTTGCGCTTCTCGATGAACGCGGCCATGCCCTCGGAGCGGTCTTCCAGCGCGAAGGTCGAATGAAACAGATTACGCTCGACATTCATGCCTTCCGACAGCGGGGTCTCGAAGGCGCGGTTGATGGCTTCCTTGGCCATCGCGGCGGCGGGATGTGACATTCCGGCGATTTTTTCCGCCGCGGCCAAGGCCTCTTCCATCAATTTGTCCGCGGGCACAACGCGGCTGACCAGGCCGGAACGTTCGGCCTCGGCGGCATCCATCATCCGGCCGGTGAGACATAGGTCCATCGCCTTGGATTTCCCGATCGCGCGGGTCAGCCGCTGGGTTCCGCCGATACCGGGAATGGTGCCGAGGGTGATTTCCGGCTGACCGAATTTGGCGGTGTCGGCCGCGATGATGATATCGCACATCATGGCGAGTTCGCAGCCGCCACCCAGCGCGTAGCCGCTGACAGCGGCGATGGTCGGTTTGCGGCAGGTCGCGACCCGGTCACCGCCGATCGCGGTGAAGTCGCTGGAAAACATGTCGATGAACGTCTTCGGCTGCATTTCCTTGATGTCGGCGCCGGCGGCGAAGGCTTTCTCGCTGCCGGTGAGCAGAATGCAGCCGATCCTGTCGTCGGCTTCGAGATCGTCGACGGCGGCGGCGATTTCCTTGAAGACGCCGAACGACAGCGCGTTGAGCATCTTCGGGCGGTTGAGCGTGATGATGCCGACCGCGCCTTTGCTCTCGACAATGATGTGTTCGAAGGTGCCCATGATGAATCCCGCTGCTGATTTTTCGTGGGCAATGTGCCCGCTGGCGAGACCGGCTTCAAGTGGGCAAGGCCCACATTCGGAAAAGCTAGCCCGCGGGGCTCAGTTCCGCGGCGATGGCGCGCTTCGTCGCCGGCCGTTGCGATACCAGGCGCCGATGCTCGCTCACCCCGGGTAGCGCCGAGAGATCGACACCATCTGCCTCCAACCACTGCGCCAGCGTGAACAAATAAGCGTCGCAAATGGTGTAGGCCTCGCCCATGACCCAGGGGCCGCGCAACATGTCGCGCTCGATCAGGCCGAAGCATTCGGTCACGCTCTGCGGCACCTTGCGCCGCATCGCTGCAATGGCCGAGGCATCGTCGGCCCAACGGGTGCCGCGCATGCGGTGGGAATGGGCCACGTGCACCGTCGCGCAGAGATAATTGTTGAAGGCCTGAATCCGGGCGAAGGCAAAGTGGTCATCGAGCGGCGCCAGGCGGGCCAGCGGAAAGCTTTGGGCAATGAAGGCCAGGATTGCCGGGGTCTCGGTCAATATGCCCCGGTCGGTCACCATCGCGGGCACCCGTCCCTGTGGATTGATCGCGAGGTATTCCGGCTTGCGTTGATCGTTGCTGGCGAAATCGATCCGCGCCAGCTCATACGCGGCGCCCGCCTCTTCGAGCGCGATATGCGATGCCAGCGCGCAGGTGTGAGGGGTATAAAACAGCTTGATCATGATGGAGCTTTCGCTGGCCGCAAGACGCGATGGGCGATCTGCGGTGATTTTCCTCAAGCCGCGCCTTCGATGATGATGAAGTCGGCCTCCGCGTATTTTTGGCGGATTGCCTTGGCTGCCTGATATTTCGGGCTATTGTAGCAGGCGAGCGCGGTGGCGCGGTCGTTGAACTCGACCACGACATTGCGGTCGCGTGAGCTGCCTTCCATCGTCTCGAACGGTCCGCCGCGCACGATGAACCTGGCGCCGAATTTCTCGAACGCGGGACCCGCCGCCGCCAGATATTCGGGATATCGCTGCTCGTCACGAACCGACACGCGCACAATCCAGTAGCCCTTTGCCATAGTTTCTCCTCCAGCGTTCACACCGCGACAGGGATCGGTAGACGCCCGTCGTACGGGGGTTGTTTACGCGGCGAGCATAATCCCGTAAAATGAATAATAGTGATGATGTTGATCTCGGAAAGAGATAAATGGACCTGTCGGACCTGAAGATATTCACCACCGTCGTTCGCGAAGGCAGCGTGACGCGTGCCGCGAAGCGGCTGCATCGGGTGCAGTCCAATGTCACCACCCGCATCCGGCAGCTTGAGCAAGATCTCGGGGTGGCGCTGTTCATTCGCGAGGGCAAGCGGCTTCATCTTGCGCCCGCGGGCAAGATGCTGCTCGCCTACGCCGAGCGCTTGCTGTCACTCGCCGACGAAGCGCGCGGCGCGGTGCAGGATCCCGGACCGCGCGGAACATTGCGGCTCGGCGCCATGGAGAGCACGGCGGCGGTCAGGTTGCCAGGGCCGCTGAGCGAATATCATCGGAAGTATTCCGACGTCGTTCTCGAGCTTCGGATCGGCAATCCCGAGGTTCTCGCGGGCGCGATCCTCGCGGGTGAACTCGATGCGGCGCTGATCGCCGAACCGGTCGCCGACAGTCTGTTCGAGCGGTCGGCCGCATTCGAGGAAGAATTGGTGATTGTCGCAGCCACCGGTCATCCACCGTTAGGCGGGAAAGGCAAATTGCCTCGCAGCATCATCGCTTTCGAGCACGGATGCCCTTACCGCAAACGCCTCGAAAGCTGGTATGCGAAGCGCCGGGAAATGCCCGAGCGGATCCTCGAACTCGGATCCTATCACGCGATGCTTGGCTGCGTCGTGGCAGGGATGGGCGTGGCCATGATCCCGAAAAGCGTCCTGACGACGTTTCCGGAACGGCGCCGGCTCAGCGTTCATGGTCTCGCGCCAAGCGAGAATCGCATGAGGATCGATCTGGCCTGGCGCAACGGAGCGTGCTCGCCAAACGTCGAGGCCCTGGGGCGGATATTACAGGGATGAGCGCCATCGCACCCGCCCTGAATTGCCGCCTTCAGCTTATGCCATGAACATCCGCGCGGCCGAGGCCATCGTCAGCAGCGCGCCAAAGCCGATGAAGATTTTCCCGATCAGCGAGGTCTGGTCCCAGGTCGAGTTTTCGTTGCTGGCGGCTGCGGCAAGAGGCGGGCTCGCCATCACCGCGGGTGCGTCGGCGGAGGCCAGCGCCACCGTGGTTGCGTGCAAGGCGCGGTCGACCTCGTTGAGCTGATCAGCGGCAACGACCGGCGCGCCAGTCGCCGGTTGCGCATCGGCCGAACTGCCGGGCGCGGCCTGCAGGATGGTGTTGGCGCGATCGGACATCGCTTGGGCGCTGCCGGCCGGCGTATCGGTGGCCGGCAGTTGTGCGTTGGCGTTGGCAATGGACACCGGCATCCGGATCGATGGGACCGGCGGCGAATTGTCGGCGTCGCCGGTCGTGGGGCTGCCGGCTTTCTTGTCGGCTGATTTATCCGCCACCTTGGCGGATTTTTGATGGGCGTATTTCTTCAGGTGGCGCGAGGCGCGTTTGGCGGAATTGTTGATCGCTGTGGACGAGGCCGCAGCGTTCGGCTTGGAGCTCGCAGTCGCATCGCCCGCCGCCAGTGACGGCCCGGCGAAGCCGATCCAGAGCCCTGTCGCGAGTATCAACGCCGAGCGCCCGCTGGCCTTGCTGTTCATTTTGGTAGTCTCCCCATCTGCCAGTCCCGGCAGTGAAATGAGACCCCACGGCATGTCCACACCGGGGCAAAAAAAGGGAATCTTCGGGCGAGTCCGGGCGAAAACAGGGCAACCATCTAAAATTGCACGAAGATGCTGGAGGGCTTCGTGGGGAAACCCTTGCGGGGGCTGTTGCGGATGCCAGCCGGATCGATCGGTGTTATGAGCCTTCGGGTGCGGAATTCAGGGTCGCGATTCCCGCCGGAGTTCGGCGATTCCTTAGACTTCCGCGAGTTTCGATCACGACTTCGTGATTGACGCGCGCGGGCGTAACAAATTGAAAGATCGACCGAATTGCAGTGTGGGAGCGCAAGTGCGCGAACGTGAAGACGAATGGACTGGCCTGATGCGGTTGGCCATTTCAGGCGACAATACGGCGTATCATCGTCTGCTCAGGGCCGTCACGCCGGTGTTGAGGGCTGCGGCACGCCGTGGTCTGGCGCGGGCTGGGCAACCGGTCGATCAATCCGAGGATATCGTGCAGGACATTTTGCTGGCGGTGCATCTGAAACGGCATACCTGGGACGCGAACGCCCCGTTCGCGCCGTGGCTGTTTGCGATCGCCCGCAACAAGCTGATCGATGCGTTGCGCCGCCGCGGCCGGCGAATTTTCGTCAATATCGATGATTTTGCCGAGACGATCCCGGGCGAGCCCGCCGCCGAGACCGCGCCGGCGAGCGAGGTCGCGGCGCAATTGCAGTCGCTGCCGGTGCGGCAGCGCGAGGTTCTGCAATCGATCGCGGTCGACAGCGCGTCGATCAAGGATACCGCGGCGAAATTCGCCATGAGCGAGGGCGCGGTGCGCGTGGCGCTGCATCGCGCGCTCGCCAGTCTCACCGCCAAATTGCGGCAACAATGATCATGCAAACCGATCAACTGATTCGAACCCTGGCCGCCGACAACACCCAGCGCGGGCGGCCGGTCGGCTTCGTGCTGACGCTGGCGCTGGTTGCCGCGGCGCCGGTTTCGGTTCTGATGTTTGTCGCGATGCTGGGGGTTCGCCCCGACGTGATGACCGCGATGCATAATCCGTTCTTCGATCTGAAGTTCGCGGTGACGCTGGCGCTGGGGATATCGGCCGTCGCGGTCAGCCTGCATCTGTCGCGGCCGGAAGCCTTGTTGCGCGGCTGGGCGCTGCTGCTGCTGGTTCCAGCCGGCATTCTCGCGGCCGGAATCGGCGGCGAGATGATGATGCCGCAACGGTTGCCAATGATGACGCGCCTGGTTGGTCACAACTCTCGCGTTTGCATGGGGGCGATCACCTTGATGTCGCTGCCGCTGTTGGCGGCGGCGCTGTTCGGTCTGCGCCACGGCGCGCCGACACGGCCGGCGGTCGCCGGCGCGATCGCGGGAATGTTGTCGGCGGGATTTGCGGCGACGCTGTATGCCTCGCACTGCACCGACGATTCACCGCTGTTCGTCGCCACCTGGTACACGGTCGCGACCGCGCTGGTCGCGGCGATCGGCGCACTGGCGGGCTCGAAGCTGCTGCGGTTCTAGAGCGTTTTCAAGCGAAGTGGATACCGGTTCGTGTCAAGAAAACGCGTCAAATCAAGAATCTAGAGCCCCGTTTCGATTCAATCGAAACGGAAAGGCTCTAGATGTGAGCATCGCCGGAAGCGAGGCGCTTGTCCGGGCTACGCCGCTGAGGTCTGCTGCATGCGGTGGAAGCGCAGCACCTGCTGCGCGGTCGAGGGCCGCAGCCGTTCATAGGTATCCTTGCAGGCCCCGATATCGGTCGGTTCGCCGCCCGAAAGCTCGTCGCGCATGAAGATGATCGACTTGACCGTCGCCCACGACATGCCCGCGACTTTGGCCAGGATCATCACGCCCTCGGCGCGGGTTTCGATCATCATGTTTTCCGCGATCGCGACCGAGACGTTGGCGAGCGCTGCGAGACCGGCGTTGGCTTCGTCGAATTTTCCGGCCTCGGCGAACGTCTCGACCTGATGTTCGTCGAGACGGCCGTCCTCGTGAAGCGATCGGACCAGCGCATGGGCGATGGCGGTTTCCCTCGACACCGCTGAGTGCGCCGAGCGGGCGCGTTGAGTTGCTTCGCGCACTGCGGTCGGCACCTCTTCCGCCTGCTGCGGATTGGCGGCTTCGAGCCGCGCCCGAACCGTGGCTGAGGCCTTGGCGAGCAGCTTGAGATACAGATGCCTTGGAATGCTCGGACGCAGCCCGACGCAGGTGGCGAGATCGTCGTCGCTCTCGGCGCGATTGACCAGCCGGGTAAAGCCCCGCTCGGAAAATTCCGCGCCGGGATTGTTGACGGTGCTCTGCACGACGTCGTCGTCACCGCGCTGCACCAGGATGTCGGTCACCGCGCCGCTCAGCACCCGTCGCGTCGAGATCGCCATCAGATGCGCCTGGCTCTTGGTCCGCGCGGTCTCGATCAACGCGTCGTCGTCGAGCCGTTCCGACTGCGACAATACCGGAGCGGCGACTTCGATCAGATCGTCGAACGCCAGCGCGCGAATGGTCTGCGGCGGCGCGGTGTCGATCGGCGCGAGACGGTTGGAGAGCAGGGCCTTCGCCGAGGTCTCGATGTGAACGATCAGGCATTGGAAGACGTCGTCGAACAGGCCGATTTGTTCGTCCGAGTAATCCACCGCGCCGTTGATGAACAGGTCGGTGACCCGGCGCAGGGTCTCGACGCGGCGTGCGACGGTGCCGTGCGCGAGCGTGGTCTGCAATTCGTCGAGCAGACTTTCGGGAGAGGCGGCGGTTTTCGAACTCATGACTCTATCCTGGAGCGTTCGGGTATTCGGCCGGTGACGGTTTCTCCGTCCCCGGTGTGGAAATGGTTTGGTCAGTCACAGGCGATCTGGTTGCGGCCCTTCGCCTTGGCGGAATAGAGCGCGCTGTCGGCGCGCGCGAGAAATGTGTCCGGCGTCTCGTTCGGTCGCAGGGTGGCGACGCCAGCGGAAATCGTTACGCGCATACCGGGCGAGAATGCGCTCCAGTCGAGATCGGCAATGATCTCGCGCAGCCGGTCGAGGGCGCGGACGGTGCTGTCCGCGGCCAAGTCGGGCAATACCAGCAGGAATTCCTCGCCGCCATAGCGGCCGAACCGGTCGACGCTGCGGATGTTGGCGAACATGGTGATGGCGAACGTTCGCAGCACCTCGTCGCCGGTCGGGTGGCCATAGGCGTCGTTGATGCGTTTGAACCAGTCCAGGTCGATCAGCGCGATCGAGCAGGGCGACCCGCTTCGGCCGGCGCGGGCGAGTTCCTCGTCGAGCATCCGCATGATGCAGCGGCGATTGAATGACCCCGTCAGTTCGTCGAGTTCGGCAAGCTCTTCGATGCGCTTGTAGGCTTCCTTGAGCTTTTGTCCGCTCTGGTAGAGCGATTGCTTCATCGAGCTGGAAAACATCCCGACGAACATGCAGCGCCCGATGGTCAGGACGAACACCAGCATGGTGGCAACGCGCTCGAGATACGTGCCGTGCGGCATCGCGATCGGTTTGTCGGTGAGCAGGAACAGCCCGGACAGTCCGAGCGCCATCGCGGTCCAGATCATCATCGTTTGCCGCGGCGTGGAACGTAGCGAGCCGAAACTGAACACGACGAACAGCGTGCACAGGAACATCACACCGACTTCCGGCGCGATCCAGGTGAAGGCCAGCATGACCAGCAGGTTGGCGGCCGAGTTCGGCGCGACCAGATAATGATCCTTGAAGCGCTCGTTGAAGCCGAGTTCTGAAAGCATGATGCTGCAGGCGGTCAGGGTCAGGCCGCAGGCGGCAAAGGCAGGGCCGATCACCGGCGGTATCGTGCCGGCATACGCATAAAGCAGCAGGATCGCGGCATCGACGACATAGCTGGTGCCGATCACTCCCAGGATCTGGCGGCGCTGCTGGGCGCGGCGCAACAATACCTTCGCCGTCGGCTTGGTACCCACGCCGTCCAGTTCGGCCGCAATCGGATTCAGGAATAAGGACGCAGCGGTGCCCATGGTCTCGCCGTTGGTGGAACCTTACGAAAAATCTACGAGGGAAAGCCTTTAGGTTTGGTATCTTTTGACGCCGAATTGCCGATGGGGGAGTCCGTAATTTCCCTTGTTTCGCAAGGGAATATTGCCGGATCGGGGTAGTGTTGCGAGGGATGCGGGCGATCCGCCAGCCGGCCATTAATGGCGAAGACCGCGCAAAATGCTGTGCTACGGAGCGGGCCTTGCTAAGGTCGGTTCCGAATTGTCGGGACCCTAGGAAAGCACTGCAGTATTATGATACCAAGTTTTCGACTTCGATCGGCTATGGATGTTCAACAGAAACTTTATTACCCTCTTTTGTGCGGTACGTCACACATGACGCCACGCTGTTGCGATAATTTCAAGAATCTTGCCCTCTGCGTCGAACCACCCGGCAGCCCAACCCGACCAACCTTGCGAGACGGCCATTGAGTGCGACACAGGCGGCTTCGGATGACGTCCTGATCGCTCGGATTGCTCAAGGCGACCGGCTCGCCATGCAGGTGCTTTACGGAAGGCACCACGTCAGGGTGTTCCGCTTCGGGTTGAGGCTCGTGCGGGACGAACAGATTGCGGAAGATCTCATCAGCGAGGTTTTTCTCGATGTGTGGCGTCAGGCCGGCAAATTCGAAGGCCGATCCGCCGTTTCCACCTGGCTATTGGCGATTACGCGATTCAAGGCGCTTTCCGCACTGCGTCGTCGGAAAGACGTTGAACTGGACGACGAGGCCGCCAATGCGATCGAGGATGATTCCGACGATCCGGAGGTGACGGCGCAGAAGAAGGATACCAGTCAAGCGTTGCGCAAGTGCCTGAGTGTACTTTCGCCAGAACATCGGGAGATCGTCGATCTCGTCTATTACCACGAGAAATCCGTGGAAGAGGTAGCTGAAATCGTCGGCATTCCGGAGAACACCGTGAAGACGCGCTTGTTTTATGCACGCAAAAAACTTGCCGAGTTGCTCAAGGCAGCCGGCGTGGAGCGAGGCTGGCCATGATGGCAATGAAGAAAATACTGGAGCAAGAGCCCAGTGAAATCGAAATGCTGTTGCCCTGGCATGCCGCCGGCACGCTGAACGCGCGCGATGCGAAACGCGTCGACGACGCGCTGGCCAGCGATCCCGATCTCGCCCGGCAATATGCCGCGGTCCGGGAAGAATACGCTGAAACCATCGGTCTCAACGAAAGCCTTGGTGCGCCGTCCGCGCGCGCCATGACGAAATTGTTCGCGGCGATCGACGGCGAGCCGGCGCGCAAGCCCTCGATGTCGCTGAATGTCTCCTCGCGGTTTGCAGGGTTTTTTGCCAGGCTTTCTCCGCGCACGCTGGCATGGTCGGCGAGCTTCGGCGCATTGGCGTTGTTGCTGCAGGCCGGGGTGATCGGCACGGTGCTGATGAATAGCCAGCAGCCGGCGTCGTTCCAGACGGCGTCGCTAAGCACGGACGGACCCATCACCCGCTCGTTAGCGCCTGAGGCGCCGCGCGCGCTGGTACGGTTTGCACCCGACGCCCGCGTCGCCGACATCACGGCGCTGCTCGACAACTATCAGGCCTCGATCGTCGATGCCCATGGCGGCATGTTCCGGCTGCAGTTCGGCACCCGCTCGATGTCCAGGGAGGACATCGCTACCCTGATGAACAGATTGAAAAGCGAGAAGATCGTCAATCTGGCGGTCGCGACGCCGTAAGCGGCGCAGCATTGCGTCAACCAGAGCCTTTCGCTGACGCAATTCGAGGTCTCATGGTCCATGATCGTGCCAAATGGCGGATGAAGGCGCTCGGTGCTGCGCTGGCACTGACGGCCGCCGTCGTTGTAATGGTGGCATGTCCTGACGGCTCGGTCGTTCATGCGCAGGGCATCATGCGCACGCCGAGTTTCAACATCGGCCCGCGGATCACCCGGATCAACCCCAACGTCGGTGCGCGCGTTAATCCCAACATTGCCGGCAGGGCCGTGAGCAATGTCGGCAGATCGACGCCGAATATCTCCGGTGCAAACATTTCGGCCATGCGGTCGGTTCGGCGGACCGGCGTGCGCGCGACGCTGCCCTATTTGCACACCTCGCCCAATCTTTATCCGCTGTGCGACGACATCGGCGGCGACGCCGCATGTGGCTATCCACCCGATGCCTTCGCCGATGGTGGCGGTAGTACGCCGCCGAGAGGCAGGGTCAGCGGCCCGCGCCGCGATCTGGCGCAGGCGGCGCTCAACCAGCGTACCGTGGCCAACGAAATCGTGGCCGAGATCGACGGATCGCTATCCAACGCCCAGGCCGATGAACTGGCGCGGCGTCATGGCCTCGTTCGTCTGGAGTCGCAGATTTTTCCATTGATCGGCGGCACCATCGGCCTGTTCCGGGTTACCGACCGTCGCCCGGTGGAGACCGCGCGCCGCGAGCTTGCGACCGAGGCCAATGTCCGCTCGGCGCAGCCGAATTTCCGTTACGTCCTGCAAGATAATTTGCAAGCTCGGAAGGCGGCATTGACCGAAGGCGATCCCGCGCAATATGCGCTGTCGAAACTTCGGTTGCCCGAGGCGCATACCTTGGCCCACGGTGCCAACGTTATTGTCGCGGTGATCGATTCCGGCATCGACGTCAAACATCCTGAGTTCGCAGGCTCCATCGCTTCCTCCTTCGATGCGCTAGGCAGCAAGGAAGGTCCGCACGTCCACGGCACCGGCATCGCCGGCGCGATCGTGGCGCACGCGCGATTGATGGGCAGTGCGCCGGCGGTAAGGATCCTGGCGATCCGCGCGTTCGGCATGGCGCAAAACGGTGCGGAGAGCTCTTCCTTTGTTATCCTGAAGGGGCTCGATTATGCCGCGTCGCACGGCGCGCAGATCATCAATATGAGCTTTGCCGGCCCCAAGGATGCGCTGATCGAACGCGGCGTCGCCGCGGTGGCCGCCAGGGGTATCGTCATGGTGGCCGCCGCCGGCAATGCCGGCGCGAAATCCCCGCCGCTTTATCCAGCGGCCAATGAACACGTGATCGCGGTCAGCGCCACCGATGACCGCGACAGGTTGTTCGCGGCGTCGAACCGTGGCGGCTATGTCGCGGTAGCGGCGCCGGGCGTCGATATCTTCCTGCCGGCGCCGGATGAAAAATACCAGATGACGTCGGGTACCTCGTTCTCGGCGGCCTATGTCAGCGGCATCGCCGCGCTGCTGCTGGAACGCAATCCAGCGTTGAAGCCGGACGAAGTGCGCGCGACCCTGATGAAGACCGCCCGCGATCTCGGCGCTCCCGGCCGCGACGATCTGTTCGGCGCAGGCGAAGCCGACGCCTATGCGGCGGTCATGGCGGCTGTTGCCGCACCGGCCATGCCGGTGGCCACGGCTTCGGATCCATCCGCCGGCGAGAAAACCCTGAATCCGCAGAAAACTCCGGAAGCGCAAAAAACTCTGGATCCGCAAGACGTTCCGACGACGCGGGCGCTCAATCAGCCGGCCATGGCTTCGGAAAAATCGGCTTCGGAAAAATCGGCTTCGGAAAAATCGGCGTCAGAAAAATCAGCATCCAGCGATGCCGATCGTCCCGCCGCCGCGCGATAATTTGGCGCCCGAAAAATCCTGCCGAGAAGTTAAAAAAATCCGCCGGCGCTTTGAACGTTTCGCCAGCCAGCCACGACCAACTGATGTGGGAGCGGTAATCCCTCCCCAACGAGGCTGTATCCGGCGCGAGCGCCCATCCACCCCAGCGCCCGTATAGCTTGACCCGTCCGGTTGTCCCCCCGGGCGGGTCGTTCGTTTCTGGGGATATTTTCCGAGAGATATTTTTGGGAACCTCGTTCTGAAGATCGCAGGCCTGTGCTTCATTTCGCGGCAGCCGCGTTCGCAGACCCGCTATACCGGCGCGGTGCTTGACTGTGAATAAGCAGGATTTCCCGTACTTTCCCGGGCTTTTGACGATTGCCAGCGCATAATAAGATCGCTCGCTGGACAAGACGAAAGTTTTCCACAGAATATCCCTGTCACGTCCAAGTGATTCGTTCGGTTGCGTCCGCGTCCGTTTTTCTCCTTGCGGGCAGATTTATGACACATCGACAAGACGTGGCTCGCGGCCGCGATATTGTTGCGCGCTGGTGCAACCTTGCAGAGCAGCGGCTGGAACACCTCACCGAACTGTTCGAAAGCGGACGCTGGCGTCGCTATCACAGCGAAGCCGCGTTTCTCGAAAATATCCGGGAAGCCAGGGCGGCGGTCGAAACCTGGCGCGACCTGCTGACGCGCGAAGCATCCCGCGAAAATTATGCGCTCGATATCTCCTGGCTCGGCCGCGCGCGAACGACGCTGCCGAAAGACGTGCAACCTCGTCGCGTTCATCCGTTTTCACTGCAGCCGGGGGCGCTGACGGCAGAACCGGTGCGGCCGGTCGTTCCGACCGGCCTGGAAGCCATTCGGGTTTCGTCCAGCGAGGCGCGATCCCTGCCAGTGGTGGATGCACCGGCCTTCGAGCCGGAGGTGCCGCCGGTCGCCGATATGATCCCGCAGCCGGCCTTGCAGCCTGCGTTGGTCAGCGCGTCCGCGCTGACGCTCGACCTCATCTCTTCGGTACAGGAACGCTATCCCGTGCTGCGCAACGCGCTGTAGGGCGGAAGCACAAAAAGGCGCAACACGAACAACGTCATCCCTGCGTAACGGCTTCGCCGTTATCGCTGGAGGCGCGAGCCCTTGCGAGCCTCGAAGGATGCTGTTCTGCTATAACTTCCGCCCCGCACGTCGGCGTGAAAGTTGGCTGAGGTTTGCCCAATCAGAGCGCGTCAACGCTTCCTTCTTGGCGCGGCTCCATCCCTTGATTTGGCGTTCGGCCGCAATTCCGTCCGTGATCCGATCGAAATATTCTGACCACATGAGAACGACCGGACGTCTTGTCGACGTATAACCCGGATACGAGCCGGAATTGTGCTGGTCGATGCGTGGCGCAAGGTCCTGCCCAGTTGCGCTGCCGACGTAATAAGAGCCGTCCGCGCATCGTAGCATGTAGACGAAGATTCCCGCTTTCATCATCCTTCGAGGCTCGCAAGGGCTCGCACCTCAGGATGACGTCGGCTTTGTGTCAACGTCCAAGACTCCTAAAGCCCTAAATTCTCACCGAATTGGTCCCGATCACGACCTGCGTGAAGCGTTGGGCGCCGTCGGCGGAAAGATCCGAGGTGACCGGGCGCGCGTGATCGAGACCGACCACCGCACCGCGTGGCGTTTCCGAAATCACGTTGGTGTTGACCAGGGCGGTGCCCGCGCCCGACGCCACCGAGACGCCGATACCGACAAAGGCCTTGCGGATCACGTTGCCCGAAATGACGACGTCACGGAGATATTTGCCCCAGCCGGCCATGATGCCGAACGACGGGGCGTTCTCGATCACATTGCCGGTGACCGAACTGTCGGCCTCGACGTAGATGCCGACACCGGCGTCGTCGTCGGGCGCGGTGCCGATCGGGCGTTTCGGCCGCAAATTGCGGATGATGTTGCCTTGCACGACCGCAATGCGTCCACCTTCGTTGAAATTGCAAACGGAAACGCCGAACGCCGCGCCATCCACGGTATTGTTGGCAATCACCGCGCCCTCGAACGAAAATTCGGAATACAGCGCGACCTCGCGGACGTCGCTGACGCTGTTGCCTGATATCTGGATATTGGAAGCCGAGTTGCCGCGCACCGCCGAATAATCGCAGTTGCGGATACGGTTGCCGCGCACGATGACGTTGCCGGCGCGAAACGCATTGATGGCGTTGCCGTATTGCCCGGAGCCGCCGGGGCCGGCCTTGATGTCCTCGATGCGGTTATCGGCGACCAGCGTGCCGTCGTCGCCAAGCGCGGTGCGCAGGATTTCGATGCCGTTGTCGTTGGTGCCCTGGATGGTGTTGCGCGATACGATCAGGCCCTGCGCGTCGAACGAGACGATGGCGGTGGATGCGGTTGACGTGATGATGTTGCCGCTGACGTCGCCCGAGACCTGCTCGAACCAGATGCCGGCGCCGCCACTGCCTGATATTTCGCTGTCGATGATGCGGATGTCGCGGCCGCCGAGGCAATGAATCAGGCCGCGCCGCGCCGGCAGCGGAATGCCGCCGCCGTCCAGCATGATGCCGGTGATGCCGACGCTGCTGGCGCCTTCGCCCTGCAGCATCGAAGCGCCGCCGTTGAAAACCAGTCTGGTCGCGCCGCGCACGCCGACCAGTTGCGTGCCGTTCTGCAAGCGCAGCATGCCGGTGCGATAGACGCCCGGCGGCAATGCCAGCGGCACCTGTGCGCGCGCGGCTTCGTCGATGGCGCGCTGCAGGATTCGTGTCTGATCCTCAGGGATCCCGGGCCGTACACCATATTGCGTGGCGTCGCGCCCGAGCGTCGATGTCAGCGGTGCCGCTCGTGCAGCGTCCGGCGCCACGGCCAGGGCGCCGGCGACGCCCGTGACCGATGCTCCGATCAGATGACGGCGATTGAGGTCCATGACCATGTGCTCCCGCGGCGACGCGCGTCGTCGGCCCGCGCCAAGATCTGCCAGCGTCCGGCAGTAACGCAAAAATACGACCGGGCCGGGTGAAGGCTAGGGAGGAACGGGGGATTATTGAGGGTAGGGTTAATCGCGGGCTACGCCAACGCCGCGGCTCGCGTCAGCTTCACCATCTCCATCAGTATGGCTTCGCCGGCATCGACGAGTTCATCGAGCGTGATCCGCCCCGCGATTGGCGACGCCCCCTCGCGCGCCAGCAGGGGAACGTGGATGAACGCGGCGAGGTCGGGGCCGTCGTCGCGGCACGTCGCCTCGATCGCCCGCCAGCTCAAATAATTGCAGAGATAGCTGCCGGCATTGCGCGAGGTTCGCGCATCGATGCCGGTGCCAAGCGCGGCGCGCAGCAATTTGGCGGTGTGGGGACCGAACATCATGGCATCGGCGCCGCCTGATATCGAACCCTTGCGCACCCTTGTATGGCCGGCGTCCGGCCACAGCATGGTGACGGCGTTGCGGGCGCGGGTCTCGACCCGGACCCAGGACGTGCGCGCGGCGAGACCGAACATCAACAGCGCCTGCGGCCGATACTGCCTGAGCAGCTCCGGCAATTGCCGGTCGACCGCGCCATAAGTAACGGGAAAAATGTGGCTGGAGAGGTCAACGTCGGCCAACGCCGGGCGGCGCAGCCGCATCAACCGCCTGACCAGCGGCGGCGTCGGATTATACGGCGCGCCCGGGAACGGCTCGAAACCGGTGATAAGGATGCGTGGTTTGTCGGACAATTTAGCCCCTTCGTTGACCGGAGACCTCATCCTGAGGAGGCGCTTCTTGGCGCCGTCTCGAAGGATGAGATGCTCTGCATTGCCGCATGGTTCGAGACGCGCGCAAGGGCGCTCCTCACCATGAGGCATCCTTCATCTTAGCATCTCCGCGATCTGCTCTGCCGCCAGCGCCGGCGTGATGCGGCCATCGGCGACTTCGGCTTCGGTCTTTTTCACCTTGGCGCGGATCGCCGGATCGGCGCGCAGCTGCGCCATCATCCGCTGCTCCAGCATCGACCACATCCACTTCACCTGCTGCTGCCGCCGTCGTTCGGCGAAATCGCCTGATGCCTTCATTGCTGTGCGATGATCGAGAATCTTCTGCCAGAGGTCCGCGATACCCGCGCCTGTCAGTGCCGAATAGGTCATGACCGGCGGATGCCAGTGCTCGGAGCGCGGGGTGAGGATGTGCAGCGCGCCCCGATATTCGCCGGCCGCCAGATTGGCCCGCTTGATGTTGTCGCCATCGGCCTTGTTGACCGCGATCATGTCGGCGAGTTCGACCAGGCCCTTCTTGATGCCCTGCAGTTCGTCGCCGGCGCCCGGCAGCATCAGCGCCAGGAAAAAATCGGTCATGTCGCAAACCGCGGTCTCGGATTGTCCGATGCCGACGGTCTCCACCAGCACGACATCGAAGCCCGCGGCCTCGCACAGCAACATCGCCTCGCGGGTTTTCGCCGCGACGCCGCCGAGCGTGCCCGAGGCCGGCGAAGGACGGATATAGGCGGCGTCGGACACCGACAGCCGGGCCATCCGCGTCTTGTCGCCGAGGATCGAGCCGCCGGTGCGCGCGGAGGAGGGATCCACCGCGAGCACCGCGACCTTGTGGCCGCGCTCGATCAGGAACATCCCGAGCCCATCGATGGTGGTGGATTTTCCGACCCCGGGCGAGCCGGTGATGCCGACCCGGATCGCCGTGCCGGTATCCGGCAGCAGCGCCTGCACCAGCTCGCGCGCGGCGGCCTGATGGTCTGCGCGGCGGCTCTCGATCAGCGTGATCGCACGCGCCAGTGCCGCGCGGTGGCCTGAGCGGAGGTCGGTGGCGATGACGGTGATGTCGATGGGAGTGCTATTCGGTGCAGCCATGCCTTTGTTTACAACGGCAGCAAGCGACAGGCGAGGGGGAGGGTGCACTCTCAATACCGTTTCAAAATGATGCGTTACACACCACAACCGCCGTCATCCTGAGGAGCGCGCTTTTCGCGCGCGTCTCGAAGGATGGCTGCATGCACCGTCGTTCACCATCCTTCGAGGCTCGCCGGAGACGGCTCGCACCTGACGGATGAACGCAATTGCGCTCATCCCGGGGACGACGATCGGGATTACCCCGCGCGCTTCTACTCCGCCGCCTCGCTATGCCCCAGCCGTGCATTGAGCTTGTGGATCAGCTCCTCGGCGGCATCGGCGATCACCGTGCCGGGCGGGAAGATCGCCTCGGCGCCGGCCTTGGTGAGCGCGTCATAATCCTGCGGCGGCACCACGCCGCCGATGATGATCATGATGTCCTCGCGGCCCTGCTTCTTCAGCGCGGCCTTGAGCTCCGGTACGGCGGTCAGATGTGCCGCCGCCAGCGACGAGACGCCGAGGATATGCACGTCGTTCTCGACCGCCTGCCGCGCCGCCTCATCGGCGGTGGCAAACAACGGCCCGATATCGACGTCGAACCCGACATCGGCGAAGGCCGATGCGATCACCTTCTGGCCGCGGTCGTGGCCGTCCTGGCCGATTTTTGCGACCAGAATGCGCGGCCTGCGGCCCTCGGCTTCCTCGAAGGCGTCGATCAGCGCCTGCACCTTTTCGACCCGGTTGGACATGGTGGACGCCTCCCGCTTGTAGACGCCGGTGATGGACTTGATCTCGGCGCGGTGCCGCCCGAATATTTTCTCCATCGCGTCCGAAATCTCGCCGACGGTGGCCTTGGCGCGCGCGGCATCGATCGCCAGCGCCAGCAGATTACCGTTGCCTTCGCCGGCGCTGCGGGTCAGCGCCGCCAGCGCGTCGTCGACGTCCTTCTGCACGCGTTCGGATCGCAGCCGCGACAGCTTGTCGATCTGCAATCGCCGCACCGTGGAGTTTTCCACCTTGAGCACGTCGAGCGGCGCTTCATTGACCGGCTTGTATTTGTTGACGCCGATCACCGCCTGCCGGCCGGCGTCGATCCGCGCCTGGGTCTTGGCGGAGGCTTCCTCGATTCTGAGCTTGGGCACGCCGGCCTCGATCGCCTTGGCCATGCCACCGAGCGCCTCAACCTCCTGGATGTGCCCCCAGGCCTTGGCCGCGAGATCGTGGGTGAGGCGCTCGACATAGTACGAGCCACCCCAGGGATCGATGATACGAGGCGTGCCGCTTTCCTGCTGCAGGAACAATTGCGTGTTGCGGGCGATGCGCGCCGAAAAATCCGTCGGCAGCGCCAGCGCCTCGTCGAGCGCATTGGTGTGCAGCGATTGGGTGTGGCCCTGGGTTGCCGCCATCGCCTCGATGGTGGTGCGCATCACGTTGTTGTAGACGTCCTGCGCGGTCAGCGACCAGCCCGAGGTCTGGCAATGCGTGCGCAGGCTGAGCGAGCGCGGATCTTTCGGATTGAAAGGCTTCAAAAGCTTGGCCCACAGCAGCCGCGCGGCGCGCATCTTCGCCACTTCCATGAAGAAGTTCATGCCAACAGCCCAGAAGAACGACAATCGCGGCGCGAAGCGGTCGACATCGAGACCGGCGGCCAGACCGGCGCGCAGATATTCGACGCCGTCGGCCAGCGTATAGGCCAGCTCAAGGTCCTGCGTCGCGCCGGCCTCCTGCATGTGATAGCCGGAGATCGAAATGGAATTGTATTTCGGCATTTTCTGCGAGGTATACGCAAAGATGTCAGAGATGATCCGCATCGAGGGCGCCGGCGGATAGATGTAGGTGTTGCGCACCATGAACTCTTTCAGAATGTCATTCTGAATCGTCCCTGAAAGTTTCTCCGGCGGCACGCCCTGTTCTTCGGCGGCGGCGACGAATAGCGCCAAAATCGGCAGCACGGCGCCGTTCATGGTCATCGACACGCTCATCTGGTCGAGCGGGATCCCTGAGAACAGCGTGCGCATGTCATAGATTGAATCAATCGCGACGCCGGCCATGCCGACATCGCCGGTGACGCGCGGATGATCGGAATCGTAGCCGCGGTGGGTGGCGAGGTCGAACGCCACCGACAGGCCCTTCTGGCCGGCGGCGAGGTTGCGGCGGTAGAAGGCGTTGGAATCCTCCGCCGTGGAGAATCCGGCATATTGCCTGATGGTCCAGGGCTGGTTGACATACATCGTGGGATAGGGGCCGCGCAGAAAAGGCGCGATGCCGGGCCAGGTGTCGAGGAAATCGATGCCCTCAAGATCGGCTTCGCTATAGCCGGGTTTTACCAGAATGCCTTCGGGCGTCAGCCAGGGCTCGGCGCTGCCGGCCGAGGAGGCTCCGACTGCCTTGGCAAAACCGACGTCTGCGAAGTTCGGTATTCGACTCATTTTATCGCTCTCGTTCGTCATGGCCGGACTTGTTCCGGCCATCCACGTCTTCTTTTCCTAACGACTGAAAGACGTGGATACCCGGGACGAGCCCACGGCTGTCCGGTTCATGTTGAACCCCAGTTTAGCGTGATCTGTCGAGAGTCGAGTGTGGACGACCGATGTAATCGTCTCAGTCTGGTGAAGTCTTTTCTGTGCATCAGGTTGGTGCGCACGAG
>JBDTKZ010000102.1:0-16668 GCA_039935075.1 Bradyrhizobium sp. | reverse complement strand
GCAAACTGGAGACCCCGCAGAGCTTCGGCTGGGATATCCTGACTAACAAGGCGACCGATTCCGGCACCGAGCTGACCTCGTCAGGCGTGACGGCCGTGGGAGCGACCGCGCCGACCAAATATTATCTTCTGATCGACCGTTTCAATGGCGGCTCGGTCGACAAAGGCCACACGGGCTGGTTCAGCATCAGCAGCTTCAATATCGACGCCAGCAGCAACGCCAACGTGCAGATCAATGGCGGCGGCGGCAGAGCCGCCTTCGGCGACCTCTCGGTTACCATCCAGGGCGACATCGGGCTTCCCGGTCTGCTCAAGGACAGCGCCTCTGATACCATCTTGAAGGGGGTGAAGATCGAAGGTGTCACCGCCAGCGACGCGGCGGTTTACGATCTGGAGGTAGCGAATGTCGTGATCAACAAGATCGACGACACTCAGGCCCCAAGTTACACCATCGACTTCAACTACAGCCAGATCGGTCTCATCACCGACAGCCAGAGCAACACCGGCCAGGTCACGCCGACCGGATCATCCGGCTGGGACATTGTCGAAAACAAGTCCATCAGCGCCACGTCGCTGCCGACCTTGCAGGTCGGGACTGCCTGTTATTGCCCTGGCACGCTGATCCTCACCGACTGCGGCGAAGTCGCGGTGGAGATACTCTCGATCGGCGACGTCGTGATGACGATGTCGGGCGCGGCGCGGCCGATCAAATGGATCGGGCGGCGCAGTTATGCCGGCCGGTTTGCTTTCGGCCAGAAAGACATTCTGCCGATTTGCATCAAGACCGGTGCGCTGGATGAGAATACGCCGCGCCGCGATCTCTGGATCTCGCCGCATCATGCGATGTACCTCGAAGGGGTGCTGATCGAGGCGCGCGATCTCGTCAACGGCATTTCGGTTGTGCAGGCCGAGACGGTCGACCAGGTCGAGTATTTTCATATCGAGCTCGAAACCCATGATGTGCTGGTCGTCGAAGGCTCGTTTTCGGAATCGTTCATCGACGACGATAGCCGCAACATGTTCCACAACGCGCCGGAGTACCAGACGCTGTATCCGGCCGACCAGCAGGGCGCGGTCCGTTATCACGCGCCGCGCGTCGATTCCGGCTACGCGGTGGAAAAGGCGCGATGTCATATCGAGGTTCGTGCCGGATTGCGGCCGGCCGCTGACGATAACGCCGTCGCCCTGCGCGGCTATGTCGATCTGGTCAGCGCGCGAAATATGAGCGGCTGGGCGCAAGACCCGGATCATCCGGAGGTGCCGGTGTGCCTCGACATCTATGCCGGCGGACGGCTGATCGGCCAGACCCTGGCCAATCGCTATCGCGAAGATTTGCAGCAGGCGGGACTGGGCAGCGGCCGTCACGGCTTCGACTTCACGCCGCCCGTTGGCCTGACTTTCGCACCTGATGCGGTCGAGGTGCGCCGCTCGTTCGATGGCGCCGCGCTTTCGGCCTCCGCCGCGGTGCGAACCAGCCTCGTAGCCGTGAAGCGTGTACCGGCTCGCAGGATCGCGTAGAACGGTTTGCGCCGGATCGGCCGCGGCATCGGAACGACGATGCCGCGCGCCGCGAATCCGGCCAGAAAGCAAAATCAAAATGATCGCCCGTGCGCCGAAGCCTGAAGATTATTCCGTGGTTCCGGACTCGCTGGGCCCCCGCCGCGATTTCCGCATCACCGTGGGCCTGCGCGAGGGCTGGGACGCCGAGGGCCGGGTGTTCGACGTTTCCGAGGCGGTCCGCACCGCGCGCGGCTGGATGAAGCGCCGCGTCGAGGCGGGCCAGCCCGCTTTATCCGGCATGTTCACCCGTGCGGAAGTCACCTATGCGTGGCCCCGTCCGGACGGCACGGTGGGGTCGGACCGCGAACCGGTGGCGCTGTTTTCAGGCGAAGCGGTCCACGCCTATCTCGGCCATCTACCCGACGAGACCATCGAGGCGATGTTGAACGAATTGTCGATTGAGCTGGGCACAGCGCTTGGGCAGGAGCGGATTTACGTCGCGTTCGCGGACCGGGCCTGGATACTGGACGCGGGCGATCGCCAGCTCGCCCGCCCGCAGCCGACCGGCGCCCTGCGCTGAGGATAGCGAGGATCGCCGGCTTGCCCGCTAACGGTATTGTCTGGCAATTTCGGCCCGCGGTTCCAGGCAGCTACCCGAGCTAATGATGACAAGCGGAATTCAGTCGATCGTCGGCACCTATGTCAGGCTTCGCAGGATCGACGCGTTGACCAGCCTTCGGGCGCACCGCCAAAAACTGCTGGCCGAAGCCTCCGACAGGAGCGACTTCAATTTCGCCGTCGCCCGCGAGCACTATCAACGGGACATCGCCGTCATTGACGCGGGGCTTAACAGGGCGATGACCCAAAATGACTGGACCATCCGCGGAGCCATGGACCCGCTCGGCGAAAAGGAAATCACGGGATGGGTGCAAAACACCCAGCATCCCGGTCTGCCGGTTCTGCTGGGCGTTTACTTTGACGGTCAATTGGCCGGCGAAATTCTGGCAAATCGATTCCGTCCCGAATTGGTCAAGGCCGGCGTCGGTAACGGCCACCACGGCTTTGTGTTTGCGTTGCCGCCGGGGGCGCATCAATCGATCAATTCACTCGAAGTGCGGGCGCCCTTTGAGACCATCATCGTCTATTCAAGGACGACCGGTCAGGCATCGGTCGGATAGTAACCGCCGTTAAAGCTGCCGGATTGGCGAATTTCGCTTTCGCTAATCCGCCCCGCGGACTTAAAAGGGGAAGCAGGCTAAAGGAGGTCTCAATGGACCAACGCGAATTTGAAGCGCAACTCAAGGCCGACGGTTTCCAGGAAGTCGAATTGCAGACGCTGGCCCCGCGTCCCGGCAAGGGCCGGCACCGACATCATTTCGAGATCCGAGGCCTGGTCCTCTCGGGCACATTTTTCGTGACGCAAACTGGCGATCCCGTTACTTACGGCCCGGGCCAGATCTTCGCCGTGGATCGGGGCGAATTGCACGATGATTCGATCGGCGATGGCGGCGCGAGTCTGCTGGTGGGACGAAAGTTCGCCAACGGAAAGCCATCCGCCAGTTCGGAAAGTTGAAGGCCGGGTAACATCAAACGACCGGCGTGAACCGTTTGGCGTTCACGCTGATTGATTACCCCCATCTTTTACCAAAGACCGGTGCCTCGATCTGATCGACTCGCCAATCGAAATAGTCGTAGTTGCCGGACCACGCGAGGATCTTGCTGCCGCAAACCTCGCAGTTGAAACTGCCGGAATGCTTGTACGGATAGTGCTCCCTGGTCGCGGTGTAAGGCAGCCCGCAATCGGAGCATCTAAAATATTCGGTCTTCCATATGTCGCTTGCCATCCCGGGATTATGCGGAGCATCTGATCCGTTTTCCAGTCCGGCAGCGTGCCATCATCAATGACGCATTACCCAAACCGTAGAGAGGCGGGGGATATCGGATAGCGCTTTCTTAACCTCATGGGTTTTAGCGACCGATGCTTGGGGGAAGTGGGCCGCGCTGGCGCGGACCCGGTGGGGCTCAATCTCGTTCACCGCGCTTCCGGCGTCAGAGTAAATTCGTGCGAGGCAGGCGTTCTGTGTAAAAGATTTTGGTTTTGGCTGGCGCTCCCGCAGTCGCATTGTTGTTTTTTCCGCCGCATCCTTGTTCTGCGATGCGCGACGACCAAAATGCCCTGATACGCCTTACGAGTAGCGAGCCGGGGCGGCGCTTGTCGGGAGCAGGGTTGCTCCTGCCATGCCCGGCTGACCGGGAGATCATCATGGGTCTGCGCCAGACAAAAATCGAGTCGCTTCCCTTTGTAACCGCTGAACTCAATTATCTCGCGCCGACGCATGGAAAACCGCGCACCTACGCGTTCGATCCGCCGCCGGGCGAGCCCAAATCGACGGCGCTGCCCGAGCCCCATCACGTGCCGGTGTTCGATGCGCGCCGGATTGCCGACAGCGTCTCGCTCGACCGCGAAGGCTTTGCGCTGGTTCGACACCCGAATTCGGTGGCGAATTTCTACGACGATAACGAGATCAGGAAGGCGTATTATCCCGCCGTCGAGTCCTTTCTGCGTGCAACCCTGAAGGCCGATCGCGTCTTCATCTTCGATCACACCGTCCGCAAGCGGGTGGAAGGCTCGCCCGACCTGCGCGGCGGCGGCCCGCGGCAGCCCGCCACCCGCGTCCATGTCGACCAGACCGATCTCTCGGGCCGCAATCGCGTGCGCGAACATCTGCCGGAGGAAGCCGACGAACTTCTCAAAGGGCGGGTGCAGGTGATCAATCTGTGGCGCCCGATCCGCGGACCGTTGCTCGACGCGCCTCTGGCGATGTGCGACGCGCAAACCCTGGCATCCGATGATCTGATTGCGTCCGACCTGATCTACCCGGGCCGTAACGGCGAAACCTACTCGGTCAAGTTCAATGCCGGACACCGGTGGCTGTATTTTTCGAAAATGTCGGCCGAGGAAGCGCTGCTGCTGAAGTGCTACGACTCCGCGATCGACGGACGCGCGCGGTTTGCCCCGCACACCGCGTTCGTCGATCCCACCACGCCGGCCGATGCGCCGCCCCGCGAAAGCATCGAGGTGCGCACGCTGGTGTTCCACAAGCGTTAGAGCATGACCAATAGAGAAAAAGCCGACGGGCGTTACGCCGCCGGCTGATCCTTGCGACTGCCGGCCCGACGCCGGTTCCGCCGCATTCCATGATGTAAAAGGGTCTTCGAATTGGGTTAACGGAAAGTAAACGAGTGTCCGATTGTAGGACTCAGAACATTGCCCTCAGGATGGCGCGAAGCCATCCGAGGCCATCGCCGCCG
Organism: Bradyrhizobium sp.; assembly: GCA_039935075.1. Taxonomy (GTDB): domain Bacteria; phylum Pseudomonadota; class Alphaproteobacteria; order Rhizobiales; family Xanthobacteraceae; genus Bradyrhizobium. The sequence goes on along the minus strand of JBDTKZ010000102.1, from coordinate 11,857 downwards.
CCGGTGCCGTTTCTCATGCTTTTCAGGAAGGGACAATGCCCTCATGCAGGAGAGACGCGGCGACATGCGAAACCGTTCATTGGCGATGTGATCCCGATCACAATGAGCAAACAGGCGATGTGGTGAGGCGGGGAGCTATTCGGTTCAGGAAAACTCTCTGACACTTCGCAGATAACGCAGGCCTTCAACGGCGAGCGCTTGTTCGGAGGCCTCCGGCCTCTCGGCCAGATAGCTTGTGACCTTCTCGCGCGCTGCGCGTGCTTCTTCCGCCGAGAGGTTCGCCATCATTCCGTAGGTGTGCATCACTCGATCGATAGCGGCCTGCATCGCAATCTCCCGTGAAAGTTACCGGCCACCAACCGCGCAGCGGAACAAAGGTTCCGCTGCGACGTTTTAGACCGGAACCAAGGGAAGGCGTGCAGAGATGGATCGGACGACGCGTTGTTTGCATTGTGGAAAGCGTCTCGTGCCGGCATCCATCAATGGCCGTACCGAGCTTCAGTGCATCTGGTGTGACAAGCTCGACCCTCTCCAGACCGATGCCCTGAAATGGGCTCAAGGTCCTCTCGCCGATTCCAGGCCCGAGTTGCTCTCGAACAACGAACAGGCGTCCGGGAATGCCGTACAGGCGGCACTTAAGGTTTCCCCAAGCCCTTGAATGAACGTTGCCGCAAATAAACCTGGAGATTGGAATGGGACGCGTTCCCGGGATCGAAATTGTTCGCCGCGCCTACAAGATCTGGGAAGACTCCGGCAAACCGGAGGGCAAGGACGAAGAGTTTTATCTTCGCGCGGAGCGAGAGCTGGAGGAAGAGCTAAGCGAGCAAGAATCCAAAACGCCCGAGAACCCTTGATCCTCGCACCCTTGACTCTTCGCATCCGTCAGCTCTTCGCGGCGAGATTTTTCAATTCCTTTTCCACGGCAGCGACGGAGTTGCCGACCTTCTCGATCGCTTCCCGAAGCTGATCCGGCGTGGCGTCCAGATGCTTCGACCAGCGCTTGATGTCCTTGCGCTCGATATGATTCCGGTCTGGCTTTTCCGGTTGGGTCAGCATCGCGTCAATCTCCAAAAGTCTCAAACGTTCGAGATCGATGCGCGGTTCCGTCGATCGGAAGCCGGAACAGACATCGCAACATTAAATTTTCAAACAAGCCCGTGGTCGCTGGGGCGACAACGCCAGGCTTGGCGTATGGGCGCTGGCAGGAACCATATCCTGCGCCACCGATTTAACGGATCAATCCTCTGCGCAGCTCCTTCGCGCTTTCGGAGTAACACCAATGAAAAATCGGCAAATATCCGGGGCTGCGGCTACGAAAATCGATGTCGTCATCCTGGATACCGGCGAGGAGGCGTTTTCCGCGCTCACCCGCTTCGCGGTCGAAGCGAATATTTCCGCGGCGTCGTTGACGGCGATCGGAGCCTTCGAGAAGGCAATTGTCGGCTGGTTCGATTTCGAGAAGAAGTCTTACAGGAAGATCGAAGTGAACGAGCAATGCGAAGTGCTGAGCGCTATCGGCGACATCGCGACCGGTGACGACGGCAAAGCCAGCCTGCATGTCCACATCGTGCTCGGGCTATCGGATGGATCGACCCGAGGTGGCCATCTGCTGTCCGGCACCGTCAGGCCGACCCTGGAGGTTGTCGTGACGGAGACGCCGCTCCACCTGCGTCGAAAGAAGCAGGCCGATTTGGGTATTGCCTTGATCGACCTGGACGCTGACGGGCGCTGAGACATGCTCGGTTGATAAGCGCCGATCGCCACAGCGAGATGACGGCTGCTATGATTTGCGCAGCTTGTGTCGCAGCCACCACAAGGAAACGGCGACCAGCAACCATGCCAACGACGCCATTGCCAGCGAATCGATCGGCGCCTTTTCGGGTGCAAGCCAGACCACGAGCGCGAAGGCGGCGAGGCCGATGCTCCCCCATCCTGCTCCGGCCGCCTCGAGCCCCGCCGCGCCCTTTGCCCGCAGCCGCCCCTGCAAACCTTTGTCTTCCTTTTGTTCGCGTTCATGCTTTTCGATCAGCGTCGCGCTGGCGAAAAATATCGCGGGGAAAGCCAGAAACAGGCCGCCCGTCGTTGGCCCATACACATCGGCGATAAGACCTGCGACGACGGTGGCTGCTCCGCCCAGCACGAAACGCACGACATATTCGTACCAGTGGCCTTCCCTGAGAGCTTCCCATTTGGCACGAACGATCATCGGCTAGCCCATAACGAGCTGTTTGAGGCCCACCGCGATGAACAACCATGCGACCGTCGCGGTACTGGTCGCCGCAAGCGCGGACCAGCGCAGCCGCATCAGGATCTGACATACGATGACGCTGTAGATGGCGAGGGCAAGCGCCCCCAGCACCATCGAGCGCGCTTCGATTGTTACGGTGTCGGCGCCCTTTGCCCAGAATGTCATCGGCAGGGTGGCCAATGCCACGGAAGGTGCCGCGCCAAACAGGCCGGCGAAGCTTTTGGGCCGGAGCACGTCGCCCAGCACGGCGAAAAGAGAGACGATGACGCCGCCGGCCAGGAAACGAAAGACATAATCCATCGCGGGCCTTTCGGGGAACGAGACGTCCATATGACGGTTGAATGACGGCCGGAGTTCCCAGCAATGCGCCGGAATGTTTTGCGGATTTTCGAGATGGAAAAGCGATGCCGAGCAGCCCGACCTTACGAGCCTTGCGTCCGGTGAAAGCGGCAAAGCAGCGCATCCCCATCACCGTGCATCCGACCGCGGCGGACAAACGCATCGCGCGGGCGGTGGCCCGGAATACCGATCCGAAAATGGAGGATGCCGCGAAGTTTTTGACCTGGGGCGCCGATGAACACATTCTGTGTGCGCTGGCGGCGGGATGGTGGCTGCTCAGCCGCGGCAAAGCGCCGGAGTTGCGTCGCGACAGCGATCATGTGCTGTTGACGACGGTCGCGGTGACGATCGTGCCGCACATCCTGAAAACGATATTCAATCAGGAACGCCCGGACCGCACGACGGTTCGCGGCCATCTGAACGGCATTCCGTTCTCCGGCAAACGGCTCGATGCGTTTCCATCCGGGCACGCCATTCATGTCGGAGCGCTGGCATCCGCGGCGAGCGAACTGCCGGCGAACCAGCGTAACCTCGTCTGGGGCGTCGGCGCCGGCCTCGTCCTGACCCGCATTGTGCTGCTGGCGCACTGGACCACCGATGTGCTCGCCGGCCTCGTGATGGGCGCCGGTATCGAGCGCCTGCTGCGGTTCGTTACGGGGTATGGGAGTTTGCCACGGTAGCGCTGCGAGCATGTCTCTGGGAACTCCGTTACGGTGGCGGTTTTCCCCCGGTCTCAGTGCCCCGGCCCGCAGGGCCGGCTGGCGGGGCGTAATCCGCCGTTGAGGCCGCGGAGTTGGCGGCTTTCGCCGGAGCCTGTCATCGCCCCGACTGCGGATCCTCGGCGGGATAAACCACTGTCCCATCGCTGCGAACGACGGCGCCGGATGTCAGGCTCGCCATGTCGACATGCGATTTTCCGAGAATGTGCTTCACTTGCTCTCCTGCGGCCAACAGGTAGTCGGCAATGATTCGGCGGTGGCAGCGCCACCAGACCGCTTCAGCGCACATGATCGCGCACCGATGCTCGCTGCCGCATTCCCGGAGCCGGGCCAGGCCGGCGGCGAAGGAAGCTGTCAGGGCGTAGTCCGCATAGTTCCGAAAGCCGCGCACTCGCCAATAGATGTTGGGCGAGGGCTCCGTGCGGCGCGACTTTCCCCGCAGGCCGCCGAGTTCGGCGATATGCTGATAGCCGATCTGCCAAGGTTGCAGCGTTTCCGGGAGTGTTTCCTGGTTAAATTGCGGGTTGGTGCGCGACCGCGGCATCGACCTTACGTCGATAACGAGGTTTACGCCGGCCTCCCGCAAGAGATCGACAAATTCAGCGATCGTCCTGGTCGAGTGGCCTATGGTGAAAAAGGTGTTCGTATCCTTGCTCCAACGGGCGAGGGGCATGACGAGCCGGCATCATCGTCGACTCTAGGCGCGCGATTCCAAAATCAAAAGCGCGAGTTGTCGGCAAAACGTAGCAATTTCGCGGAACCGATAAGGCGCGCAGCGGTTGGAATGCTCATGCCGCTCAAATATTCCGTGCGGGACCGCCTGCTTTTGCAGATTTTCGGCGGCATCGGATCGAGCAATCATGCCGAAGAGCTTCAAGATCCATGATCGCGTGAGCTGGAATTCCGAGGCCGGCCGTGTCAGTGGCACGATCATCGGCGTGCATACGCGCGAGTTCGAGGTCAAAGGCTATACCCATCATGCGAGCCCGGACGATCCACAATACGAGATCAAGAGCAGCAAGACCGATCATATCGCCTTCCACAAGGCTGCTGCGCTCACCAGGCTTGGCGATTGACGCCCCCATTGCCAGGCGCGCTTGATGATGGACAATGATCGGCCGATGCCCACGCGTTCGAAATCCTTCCCGGTCGAGCCGCTCCGTGCAAAACTCAGCGAGGCGGACGATCGCATCCGTCTCAATCACTGGATGCCGCCACAACAGGGGATCGCGCCGCGGATTCGCATTGGCCGGCGCTGGATCAACACGCTGTGGGGTCTGCCGATCGTCGCCGCCGCACTGCTCTGCCTGGTTGCCTTGGCTCAAAGTCTGCGTGAGCTTCCCGGCGTAGAAGCCTTTATCCGGCAGCATCCCGGCATTGCGCAGGCCGCGCCGTCCGTCGATTCCGGGTTTCCATGGTGGCTGCAGCTTCAGCACTTCCTGAACATGTTCTTCATGCTGTTCATCATGCGGGCCGGCCTGCAAATCCTGGCCGACCATCCCCGGCTCTATTGGGGTCGCGATTGCACGCCGGGGACCGACTGGTTTCGCTTCCAGGTTCCGGTGCCGGCGGGGCGCGTCTGGACCGCCAAGGACGATTCCGTCACCTTGCCGACATGGCTCGGCATTCCCGGCCTGCGCCATACCCTCGGGCTGTCGCGCTGGTGGCATTTCTCGGTCAACCTGCTGTGGCTGATCAACGGCGTTGCCTTTTATGCGTTGCTGTTTTCCACCGACCAATGGCGCAGGCTCGTGCCGCTGACCTGGGAGGTCTTTCCCGCCGCGCTTTCAACCGCGATCCAGTATGCGTCGCTGAACTTTCCGGTCGATCACAGCTGGACCCGCTACAATGGTCTCCAGCAGCTCAGTTATTTCATCACGGTGTTCGTCGCCGCGCCGGTTTCGATAGCCACCGGCCTGATGCAGAGCCCCGCGATCTCCAACGCGCTCGGATGGTTTGGCCGGCTGTTCAACCGGCAGGCGATGAGGTCGGTTCATTTCATCTCGTTCGCCTGGTTCGTGGGCTTCATTCTGGCGCATGGCGCCATGGTGTTCGTCACCGGCATCCGGCAGAACACCAACCACATGTTCGGCGGCGTGGACAACGCGTCCTGGACCGGGTTTCCGCTGTTCGTGCTGGCGATGGGTATCCTGACGGCCGCCTGGCTTTTGGCTTCGCCCTATACCATCCGGCACGCCCGTTCGGTGCAGCGCGCCGGCGCGTTCATGATCGGCTGGCTCATGGGGCTGGCCGAAGGCTGGGACCCGCGATCCCAGCTCACGAAGAAAGACATCTCCCCTTACTTCTGGCCGAACGGCACGATGCCCCATTCCAGGGAGTTTGATGATCTCGTCGCGGGGGAGTTCGGCGGCTACAGGTTGCGGATCGGCGGGCTGGTCGAGGCGCCCCGCGAATTCTCGCTCGCCGACCTCAAGGCGATGCCGAAGCAGGAGCAGATCACGACGCATTTCTGCATTCAGGGCTGGTCAGGCGTCGCCGAATGGGGCGGCGTTGCCATGCGCGAACTGCTGAATCTCGTAAGACCGACACCCGAGGCTCGCTACGTCGTGTTCTATTCGTTGGCTGACGGCGCCGATGGCGGGCGTTATTATGACGTCCACAAGATCGAGAACATGCGCCACGCGCTGACGATCCTCGCCTACGAGATGAACGGTGCGCCGGTCAGCGTGCTGCATGGCGCGCCGTTGCGGCTGCGATGCGAGAATGAATTGGGTTTCAAGATGGTCAAATGGATCGCGGCGATCGAATTCGTGCACGATTTCGCCGATCTTGGCGCAGGCCAGGGCGGCTATAATGAGGACCACGAGTTCTACGGGTATCGCATGCCGATCTGACGGCCTTGGGATGACGATCCTGCTTCGTAACTACATCAGGTGCTGGATAGCAGTAGATTGGGAATTGCCGACGTCATGCTGCGCGCATTCAGCAGCCACTCAAGGGAGCCGATCATGCCGCGAGAAAATTCCGATTCCTCCAACGATTGGAATCAGCGTCAACGCGCTCTGTCCAGATGGGACAACGAAGGAGGCGCCGGGCCCGATGGTCCCGCCACGGTTTCGGCGCCCGACAGTGAGCGAATCGCGATTCCGGAGCTGACCAACGCCGAACTCGTGACATTGCGTATCCGTGTCATCGCGCTGGAAAATCTGATGATTTCTCTGCTTGCGCGAGCATCGGATGAGCAACTCAAATTGGCTCGCGAAATGGCAGGCTATATCTCCCCGCGGCCCGGCTTTACGCAACATCCTTTGACGATTCATGCGGCGGCCCACATGGTCGACCTCGTGGAGCGCGCCAATCATTTTCGAGACTTTGAATCTCGCTGAGCGCATTTGCGCTACCTGCCGCTCATTCGACAGAAGTCCATGGCAGGAAGCGGCATTGTTGTCGGTGATCGCGACCCGAAGTCGAGGCCGAAAGTCGCCGCCGCCCGGTTCGTGCATGGGACAACCGTTGCGCTGTCCTCTATTCAACCATTTGATCGATTGCCGGACCAGCGCGGTCCGCGCTAAATTGGCGTTTTGTTCGAGGTATTTTAGTAATGCGAAATAAATCGATTTCACGCGACAATTATATTGATCTATCCGGGCTGTCGGCGGCTGAGCGGGAAGAATTCAAGCTCATCGGCAATCCAGCCATCGTTCGAGGTTTTGGAGAACTCGGCGCTGATGACCTCGATGACAGGTGGATCGAACTCTACCTCAAGGCTGCCAGGGCGCGGCTCGGCATCCGATAATGCGGTCTGGTTCAGCCCGTCATCTCAATGAAAGATGCGTCCGGAGTCGATGACGACCGTCTGGCCGGTCATGGTCTCGGTGCGGCACATGGTGACCACCATGTCGGCGCAATCGTCCTTGTCGGCGGGCTTCTTCAGCAGCGAGCTCGATGCGGAGCGCTCGATCTGCTCGGATCGGAGATTGGCGGTCGCGCGCGTGCCGTCCAGCAGACCCGGCGCCACGCAGTTGACGAGCGTCTCGGGCGCCAGCGCCACCGCCATGCAGCGCGTCAGATGAATCAGCCCCGCCTTCGATACGGCATAGGCGATCGAAGAGCCGGTCGGGTTGAGCCCCGCGACCGAAGCGATGTTGACGATGCGGCCTTGCCCTTGCGCCTTCATGACAGGGGCTACCGCCTTGGTCAGGCGCATCGGCCCCGTCAGGTTGACGGCCATGATCTTGTCCCACACCTCCTGCGTCAGATTGTCGAGATCGCTGAACGGGATCGCGTGGTTGTAAGCGGCGTCATTGATCAGAATATCGAGGCGGCCGAAGGTCCTGGTGACCTCGCCGACCAGCCGGTCCACGGCCGCGCTGTCGGTCAGGTCACAGGCGAAAGCGTGCGCGTTGACCTGATAACGCGACGCCAGTTCGCTGGCGACGCCTTCCGCCTGCTCGCGGCTGCGCGCGTACACGACGGCGATATGCGCGCCCTCCTGCGCCAGCGCATGGCAGATGCGCTGCCCCAGCCCGCCATTGCCGCCCGTCACCAGTGCCACCGCGCCCTTCAGATCCATCGCTTCTCTCCTGTACTGCGAATGCGCAGTTATAACGCCGCCACGCGCCTCTCTGACACGTTGCCGCGCCTTCCTTCAAGTCTATCGTGAGCCGTGCGGGGCGACTACGCGCAGGCGAGGGCGCTTATCGCCGGACTATGTTTTGCGGAGATAAGCTGGTGCAAGATGCGCGAGCGCCCGGTGTTTCCTCGTTTTCTGGGTGATTGGAGTTGCTGGAGTTGCGCACAGAAATTACCGTGTCTCACTTACGGGGTGCAGTCCAGCACTGTCACCGCAATTTCCGTAATTCCAAGGAAACTGTATCAAGCTAGCGACTAAGCCGAAGAGCTATCCCCAAACCTTTGCAGTCTCCGCGTCGACCAACGTGAACTTGACGTCGGAGCCGTTGCGCTTCTGATAGCGAGACAGTTCGCCGTTGATATCGTCGATATTTGCGGTGGGTTTGTGGATGCAGAAGTAAAGGTGGCTGATGTCGGAGCTGAAAATCGCATCATAAATGTGCGCATCGTTCTGGCCTGCGGAGTGCCCGTAAACGAAGAAGGCGTTATCGCTGCACTCAAGCATTTCGTAGCAATGCCGGAGATAGGGCATTGCGTAAATCCGCGCTAGCTTCTGAACGGAGGTACCTTCGGCCACGTACAGAGGCAATCGTTTTGTTTGCGTAATCGTCGAGGCGATCGCGTCGATCACGCCGCTCCCTTGGTCAATTCGCTTTTCAAGCTCGTCGTTATCGGTTTTGAATAAGTGAAGCCCTCCATGGAGATTATATACATTGCAATATGCTTCAGTCTTGAAGTGCCAACGAAAGCCATCGCGGTCTTCAGCCAAGCCAAATCCATCTTGGAATTGCTTCGTGTTCTCCAATATCACCCAATATAAGAGCAGGTCGTAATTCAACGTGAAGATCGTGTCGAACTGGGAGAGAAATTCTACACAAGCGGGTATCTGATCCGCAATATTTTCGCGGTGCTCCGGATGGGTTACCCTGACAGCGTGAACCAGCGCGCTGCGGAGCTTGTCGGCTTCTGACGACAGAAGCTCTGCTCGTTTCTCCTTGTTGTAGGTCCCTTCGACCAGCGCGGCATCCTCCAACGCTCGGATGACAAGTTCAAAATCAACGGTCGAGAGAGCATCGAAGAGCCGCCGCAACGAGCTGTCGGCATCAAGCCCTGCTCTCTCAAGCAAGTTGCCGTATCTGAAATACTTAATCGAGAAGCCATTGGCGACCATGAGCGAGCAATTCTTGCCTGCTGCCTTTATGGCCTCATCGAAAGGTATGATGTCTACCATAAGTCATCTCTAGCTGGCGCGGCCGGTTGCCGTTAATACGAGCCTCAGGAATGAGAACATGCGGTGGAACAGATAGTCAGCGTGCGCAGACTGCGTCAGCGGCTCTTGCGTAGTTTCGGAGTGCCTAATCCGAAAGGCGTTGCCTATGCGCGTGAGCTCCACTGATTCGGCTTCGAGTGTAGCCCGTAATTTTCCTGTGGCGGTTTTGTCCAACAGCGCCGTAACCTGTGCCTTCTTATCGTGACCAGGCTCTAAGGTCTTGATCCGCTCGAAAGCGTCCCAAAGCTTTTCAAGCGCGTCTTTGCGGATGCTCTCGTGCGGGGACGAGAACTGCGCGCGCGCCTGTTCAAGGAGCCTATCGGATTCGCCGTCGCCGGTACGAAAGAGTGTTTTCGCGAACAGGTTCTGCATCTCGGCAGTCAGGACACGCTTGACTTGGCCTTCAGAGGTCAGTTCATACGCCACGCCATTTCGTGCAAAAATGCCGTTGATTGCCTCGATGAACTCCCGCAAGCCTTCTTCGCGGTCAAAGGTCAGATGGTGGTGCCGGAAAAACGAATGATACGATCCCTCGATCGGTTTGCCGATTGAGGCCGCGACAAACTCAAGGAAGTCCAACGCCGCCAATGTGTCCGGCGTTTCATCCAGCGGGAGAGGAAACAACATGTCCGGATGCTGGGCCTTTAGCATGAGATCAAGAGTGCGGCTGTCATGCCCAATGGTACCGTATCCATCCGAACAGGTCTCAGGGAACGTGTAACCGAATGATCCGTCTGCGAGGCGAGCTGACACAATCGCATAGATGCCGCCCCAAACAGCGGCGTCGATAGCTTCATTCGTGCGTGGACGTGGAGCCCGCTGTCGGTCGGAAAAATATGCAGCCATTACGACAACCAATTTTCAATCGAATTAGAGTTGAGCGGCGGGTTTCATGCAAACAGCGAATACGTTCGCGTCTATTTGATAGGGTGTCTGAAGATTGAAACAAATGGTGCGAGTTACGGTGATTGAGTTACGCTGACTGTGCACTTATCTCTTGAAACCGGCGTGAAAAGAGAAGGCGGCTGGTCTCTGACGCAAACCGGACGCGCTCGTAGAGCTGACGCGCCGACCGACCGGCGCCGAACATCCCATTGTCCGTAGACATCGTCTTGGTGCCCCTGGCCGGAATCGAACCAGCACTCCTTGCGGAACTCGATTTTGAGTCGAGCGCGTCTACCAATTCCGCCACAGGGGCATCCGGGACATCAAGTGTCAGTCTGACGTCGCGAAGCGGGCGGAATATAGCGGGCGCGCCGGGTGGGTCAACCCGGGCTTATCGGCTTGCTTTGTCTGGGGTTTTGGCCGATGGGGGCGGGTAACCCGGAAGCGGCTGGTTTCGGCGGCTTTCGGCCGGCCCAAAACACTCCAGTGTGATCGCGCGCTGCCTCGACAGCGCTCAAGGCGCGGGATACGACGCTTGAAAGATCGGGAGATCACCGTGACATCGGACGCCATTGCCCATCCTTCGCATGCCTCCACGGCCGGCAAGCCGGCGCTGTCGGCCGCGCTGGCCATCACCTTGATCGCCGCCGCGACCATTGCGGGCGCCTGGTTCTTCCAGTTGGTGCTGGGGCTGGTGCCCTGTCCGCTCTGCCTCGAGCAGCGCTACGCCTATTATCTGGCGGTCCCGCTCGGCGTGCTGGTGACGATCGCCGCGGCCAGGGATGCGCCGCGCCCGGTTCTGCTGGCCGGCCTTGCGCTACTCACGCTGGCGGCGCTCGGCAATGCCGTGCTCGGCGGTTATCACGCCGGCGTCGAGTGGAAGTTCTTCCAGGGCCCGACCGATTGCACCGGCCCGGTCGGCAATCTCGGCAGCGCCGGCAATCTGTTGGCGCGGCTCGACACCGTCAAAGTGGTCCGTTGCGATGAAATACAGTGGACGTTCCTCGGCCTCTCGCTGGCCGGCTACAACGCGCTGATCTCGCTGTTGATGGCCGCGATCGGCGGCTGGGGTCTGGTCAGGACGTCGTCGCGCTAACCCTCGCGGCAGCGCCTCGTTCCCCGGATGCTGCGCAGCGCGCCGCTCGTCGGCGTGATGCGCTGCTGATCCGGGCTACACGCTGGCCCGTCGGGCAAATCACCAAATTGCTGTCCAGCCCTTTCTGCAAAAATATTTTCATTTCCTTTCGACCCAAATCACCGGCTTATTTTGTCCCGTCTCATCCCTCACGAGGGGACGTTGGCCATCGTCACGAACGTTGGGATGAGATGCGGTGGACGCGGATGCGCTATTGACGAACAGCGCTGAGGCGGACGGCGAAGTCGTGTGGTCCTGACGCCCCGATGCTGGCGTCAAGTCGCGCTGAAGTATCAGCGCGGTGATGGTGACAACAAGCCGGTCGCCAGGGAGAGCACGAAGGAAACCGTAAAACCATTGCGAAGGGAAGGCCGGACTGCCTCCGCTGAACCTGTATGCTCGTGTGCGCTTTCTTCTTCTGCTTTTGCACACGAGATCGCGGGTGCAGCGTGCACCCGGTCTTCCCTGCGCCCTCACTTTTGATGGGCGATGAATTTGCAAAACTCGGGCGCATCGTGTCGCGAGAATGCCGACACCTATCCTGCCGTCATCGCCCGGCTTGACCGGGCGACCCAGTATTCCAGAGTGTCGATGATGGAAGCGAGAAGCTGCGGCGTACTGGATCCCCGGTCCTAATGCGCAATTGCGCACAAGGCCGGGGATGACGG
>JBDTKZ010000101.1:0-5664 GCA_039935075.1 Bradyrhizobium sp. | reverse complement strand
ATCTCGCCGCGCAAAAGACCAAGGCCGAATTGTATTTCGGCTGCGCCGAGACCGATATCTACGCCCCGATGGAGACCATCGAGAAGATCCAGGCCACCGTGAAGGGCGCCCACGCCGAGGTCGAGATCTATCCGGGCACCCATCACGGCTTCGCCTTCCCGAAGCGGCCGGTTTACGATCGCGACGCGGCGGAACGGCATTGGGAGCGGCTCCTGGCACTCTATCGCCGCAACCTGTCGACCTAGAGCCGGATGACTTATCTTCGAATCGTCATCCCGCGCTAATTTATTGTTTGAGCATGATCTTTCGGAAAACCGGTTTCCGATTTTCCGGATCAGGCTCCGGCCTTCAAGGATTAAATGCCCTTTCTCACCATTGCCTTTCCGGTCTTCAACCCGATCGCGATCTCGATCGGGCCGATCGCGATCCGCTGGTATGCGCTGGCGTATATCGGCGGCATCGTGCTGGGCTGGATCTACGCCCGCGCCCTGATCAAGAACGACAAACTATGGGGCGGCCCGGCGCCGATCTCGCTGCTGCAGCTCGATGATTTCATCCTGTGGGTCACGGTCGGAATCATCCTCGGCGGCCGCACCGGCTATGTGCTGTTCTACAATCTGCCGTTCTTCGCCGCCCATCCATCCGAGATACTCGAACTGTGGAAAGGCGGCATGTCGTTCCATGGCGGCTTCCTGGGCTGCGTCGCCGCGGTGATCCTGTTTTGCCGGAAGAACAATCTGCCGATCCTCTCCCTCGGCGATATCACCACCGCGGTCGGGCCGATCGGCCTGTTCCTCGGACGCATCGCCAATTTCGTCAACAGCGAATTGTGGGGCCGGCCCGCCGATGCCAGCGTGCCCTGGGCGATGGTATTTCCCAATGGCGGGCCGCTGCCGCGCCATCCGAGCCAGCTTTACGAGGCGACGCTGGAGGGTATCGTACTGTTTACGCTGCTGGCGGTGATGATCCGGATGGGAGCGCTGAAACGGCCCGGCCTGATTCTCGGAAGTTTTATCGCCTACTACGGCTTCGCCCGCATCATCGGCGAGCATTTTCGCGAGCCGGATCCGCAGCTCGGATTTTTGTGGGGCGGGCTCACCATGGGTATGCTGCTGTCGCTGCCGATGATTCTTGCCGGCGCGATCATTATCGTGATGGCATGGCGCCGGGAAGCACCGAAGCAAATCACCATCCCCGACCAGGGCACGCCGTGACCGAAACTTCACCGCTGCAATCCGAACTCAAGCGACTGATCAAATCGTCGGGGCCGATGCCGGTCTGGCGCTACATGGAGATGTGCCTGACGCATCCCCAATACGGCTATTACGTCTCGCGCGACCCGCTGGGACGCGAGGGCGATTTCACCACCGCGCCCGAAGTCAGCCAGATGTTCGGCGAACTGCTCGGGCTGTGGGCCGCGTCGGTGTGGAAGGCGATCGGATCGCCGTCGGTGCTGCGGCTGATCGAACTCGGACCCGGCCGCGGCACCATGATGGCGGACGCGCTGCGCGCGCTGCGGGTATTGCCGCCGCTGTACCAGGCGTTGAGCATCCATCTGGTCGAAATCAATCCGGTGCTGCGCGAGAAGCAGAAAGCAACCTTGTCGGGCGTGCGTAACATCGCCTGGCACGACAATATCGACGACGTACCGGACGGCCCCGCGGTCATTCTCGCCAACGAATATTTCGACGTGCTGCCGATCCATCAGGTGATCCGGCGCGAGACCGGCTGGCACGAGCGCACGGTCGAACTGGACGACAGCGGCAAGATGGTGTTCGGCGCCGCCGCCGAGCCTGTGCCGCGCTTCGAGGTGCTGCTGCCGCCATTGGTGCGCGCCGCCCCCGTCGGCGCGGTGTTCGAATGGCGGCCCGATGCCGAGATCATGAAGCTCGCCAGCCGGGTGCGCGACCAGGATGGCGCGGCGCTGATCATCGATTACGGCCATTTGCGCAGCGACGCCGGCGATACGTTCCAGGCGATCGCCCGCCACAGTTTCACCGATCCCCTGAAGAGCCCGGGCGAGGCCGACGTGACCGCCCATGTCGACTTCCAGGCGCTGGTTCGGGCCGCGGAAGATCTGGGCGCGCGGGTCCATGGTCCGGTGCCGCAAGGCGAGTTTCTCCAACGCCTCGGCGTCGAAACCCGCGCCGTCACGTTGATGGCGAAGGCGTCGCATGAGGTCTCCGAGGATATTTCGGGCGCGCTGAAACGGCTGATCGGGGTCGGCCGTGGCGGCATGGGCTCGATGTTCAAGGTGCTGGCGATTTCAGAACCGAACCTCACCTCGCTGGCGGGTTTCAGCGACCAAAGTGACCAACAGCCGTCCGACAAGGCCGAGTCACCATGACGCTGGAGTCCACCACGCTGGCGTCGCCCTTGCTTTCGGCGATTCCCGGCCTCCGCCATGCTTTCTTTAGCCGCGAGGGCGGGGTCTCCAGCGGCATTTACGGCAGCCTCAACGCCGGCATCGGCTCCAGCGACGATCCCGCCGATGTCGCGGAAAACCGCCGCCGCATGGCCGGGCAGCTGGGCGTTCAACCGGCGCATTTTCTCACCGTGCACCAGACCCATTCGCCCAACGTGGTGGTCGCCACCGCGCCCTGGGACAACGGATCGCGGCCGATGGCAGATGCGATCGTGACCCGCGTCGCGGGCCTTGCGATCGGCGCCAGCGCGGCCGATTGCGGCCCGATATTGCTGGTCGATCCGAACGCGCGCGTGATCGGCGCCGCCCATGCCGGGTGGAAAGGCGCGCTGACCGGCGTGCTGGAATCCGCCATCGACGCCATGGAAAAACTCGGCGCCGAGCGTAACGGCATGATCGCCGCGATCGGTCCGCTGATCCGGCAGCCCAGCTACGAAGTCGGCGCCGAATTCGTCGAGCGCTTCATCGACGCCGACACCGAGAATGCGATGTTCTTCATGCCGTCGGTACGCGCAGGCCATTCGATGTTCGATCTCGCGGGCTACATCCGGCGGCGGCTCGAAAACGCCGGCGTGCTGATGATCGACGACATCGGCGTCGATACCTATGCCGACGAGAATTTCTTCAGCTACCGCCGCTCGGTGCATCGCAAGGAGCCGGACTATGGCCGTCACGTCCACGCCATCGCGCTGGAGCCGTAACTGTTTCAACTTGATGCAGATTTTCGCAATCACGCCTGTTTGATCCCGCATTCTCCTCCGGCTTCGGTGCGTTCCTGCCCTAGACCTTAATGCGTTTTAACGATATCGCAGGGGTAATGAGGGAAGCGTCACCCAGTCTGTTCCGGGCCAGCCGGACGATATCGCGCGCAGCTGTTGCCGCGACGTGGCTTGCAGTGGCCTGCGCGCTTGGTGGCTGCGCCGCCGGCGGCGCCCCCGGCAGCAACTCCTTTGCGATGGCCAACAGTGGCGGCGGCAGCGGTGCCACCGTCACATTCGAATCGATCGACGGACCGCCGCCGCAGGTATTCGACCGCATGGTGGGCGTGCTCGACTCGGAATCCAAGCTGCGCAACCTCTCGATCGTGTCCCGTGAAGGCACCGCCTCGTACCGCGTGCGCAGCTATCTGGCCGCCCAGGTCAACCATGGCCGCACCACGATCTCCTGGGTCTGGGATGTCTATGACGCCAACCAGCAGCGCGCACTGCGGCTGGCGGGCGAGGAACCGGCCGGCAAGTCCGGACGCGACGCCTGGGCCGCGGCCGATGACCTGGTGTTGCGGCGCATCGCGCAGGCCGGCTTCAGTGGCCTCACCGCGATGGTCAACGGAACGGCCCCTGCGGATGAGCCGCCGCCTGCCGCAGCGCCCGCGTTGCGCGGCCCGGCGGTCGCGAGTGCGGAACAAAATTCACCCCCAACGGGTGCATTCAACGTCAGTTCGCTGAGCTACAGCGCCCGCTGAGGGGCAAGAAATAGCTTACCATCCGGCTCACCTCGGCGTTTTTACGCAGGAAAACCGGCTCCAATGGGTTGCCAGCCGCGCCACCTCCTTGATATCACCTCGCTCGTCGAAGGCGCCGGTTCCGTGAGTATTCCGATATGCTGAACGTCGTATCCAGCAAGGCGCGAGGAGAAGCCTCGATGTCGGCCAAAAACGGCTCCATCAAGCTCGTCGCCGGTAACTCCAATCCCGCGCTGGCGCAGGAAATCGCCAACTGGCTGCATCTGCCGCTGACCAAGGCCGTGGTCCGGCGGTTCGCCGACATGGAGATTTTCGTCGAGATCCAGGAGAACGTCCGCGGCTCCGACGTCTTCATCGTGCAGTCGACGTCGTTTCCGGCCAACGACCATCTGATGGAGTTGCTGATCATCACCGACGCGCTGCGCCGGGCCTCGGCGCGCCGCATCACGGCGGTGATTCCCTATTTCGGCTACGCCCGGCAGGACCGCAAGGCCGGCTCCCGCTCGCCGATTTCGGCCAAACTGGTCGCCAATTTGATCACCCATGCCGGCGTCGATCGCGTCATGACGCTCGACCTGCATGCCGCCCAGATCCAGGGCTTCTTCGACATCCCGACCGACAATCTCTTCGCCTCGCCGGCGATTGCGCGCGACATCAAGGAGCGCTTCGACCTCGCCAATGTGATGGTGGTGTCGCCCGACGTCGGCGGCGTGGTACGCGCGCGCGGCCTCGCCAAGCGCATCAACACGCCGCTCGCGATCATCGACAAGCGCCGCGAGCGCGCCGGCGAATCGGAAGTGATGAACGTGATCGGCGATGCCGCCGGCTATACCTGCATCCTGGTCGACGACATCGTGGATTCCGGCGGCACGCTGGTGAACGCGGCCGACGCCCTGATCGCCAACGGCGCCAAGGACGTTTACGCCTACATCACGCACGGCGTGCTGTCCGGCGGCGCGGCGGCCCGCATCGCCTCCTCGAAGCTGAAAGAACTTGTCATCACCGACTCGATCCTGCCGACGGATGCGGTGAACAAGACCGCCAATATTCGCACGCTGTCGGTTGCAGCCCTGATCGGCGAAGCCATCGGCCGCACCGCCGCGGAAGAGTCGGTGTCGAGTTTGTTCGACTGAGGCAAAGTTGTCATTCCGGGATGGCGCGTCAGCGCCAGACCCGGAATCTCGAGATTCCCAGATGTGCAATTGCACATCATAGTTCGATGCTTCGCATCGCCCCGGAATGACAGCACTTAAAGCCACCGGGCGCGGGATCGGATTCACGTCCACGCATAACTTCACGCTTCAAACAGCGGAATCATTACCAGCCACACCTCCGCGATCTCGCGGCACGCTACGCCCGAGCTTTGCTGGGAAATCTCACCCTCTGAAAACAGAGGGCGCAGTGCGATCCCAAGAGGGACGCAGGCGACCCTCAAAAGAGGGCGCAGGGAAGACCGGGTGCGCGCCGCACCCGCGGTCTCGCGTGCAAAGACAGTGAAAAAGGCGCACACGAGCATACAGGTTCAGCGGAAGCAGTCCGGCCTTCCCTGCGCAATGGTTTTACGGTTTCCTTCGTGCTCTCCCCGGCGACCGGCTTTTTTGCCACCGTCATCCCCAAGAAGCTTGCTTCTCAAGAACTTGACGCCAGCATCGGGGCGTCAGGACCACACGACTTCGCCGTCCGCTTGAGCGCTGTTCGTCAAGAGCGCCTCCGCGTCCACCGCATCCCGCCCCGCGTTCGTGACGATCGCGAGCCGCCCCTCGTTTGGGACGGGACG
>JBDTKZ010000100.1:0-29755 GCA_039935075.1 Bradyrhizobium sp. | reverse complement strand
GGCTCAAGGCAGGCCATGACAAGACGCTCTTTCGATGCCGTCTCGTAGCGCCGGCGACCGTTCCGGCCAACAAGCCTGACCCGCAGTTTCTGATCATCGTCGCTCATCACAAGGTGTCCACCTATTTTGGTGGACACCTCATGCTTCAGGGCACTCAAAAGCAAAAGGTGCGGAGAAATTCGCGCTTACCGACAACACTCGTGTGCGGGCGCGCTCTTTTGGGTTGGCTCTGGGGCCGACGCGAACAAATGCGGCATTGAGGTTGAACTCATCATCCCGCTCTGCGTACCAGGTCAGCGCTTTACGTAAGTACGCTCGAACTCTGTCGGCCTGCACGGGGCCGGCATCGTCTTCGACCTTGTCCAGCATCTCCGCCACATGGGAACGGCGTAGCTCGTAAACGCCAACCTTGCCGATACGAGGCTTGACCAACCGGTCGAACGCGCTTTGGATTTGATCAGCGCTCCGAAGCGGTCTGTCCTTGTTCCGCACGTATCGGGTCATGAAATCTTCAATAACGCTCGAAACGGACTTCGTCGTTGGGATCGGCGCCCGGTCTTTAAGCGGGTCTTCGCCGCGGTCAACACGCTGACGCAGATTGCGAGCTTCTCGGACAGCTTTCAGCGCTGACCAATCCGGCCATGCGCCAATTGTGAAACGGTGCTCGCGTCCACGCAGGCGGTAGTTGATGATGAAAGAGCGAGTACCAGACGCCGTGACGCGGACCCCAAAGCCGCGGGGAGCTTTTGCGCCCTGGATCGTGGCGCCTGCGAAATACGTTATGGAATTCCCCTTGTCCGGGGCCTGCAGCCGCTTAATCGTCTCTTCGCTCAGGCTTGCTGGCTTCATCTCTGTGTCCGCGCTGTGTCCGTACAATCAATTCACTTGAATGTCGGCCACTGTGTGTCCGGTGTCGCGTGGCGTCAAGAGAAACGCTTGATATAATTAACTTTTCAATGTGGACACAGCTTAATGTGCAACTATTCAGAGGGCTTAGAGAATGGGGTACTCGCGACTGAAAATCGCAGTGTCGGTGGTTCGATCCCGCCCCTGGGCACCATTAGCGTCAGCGCATGCAGCGGTCGACATTTTCGTCCCGTGCCGGTCTATCGATCTGAGCGGGACCCGCTACCCATCATATTCGGTGAATTTCTTGTAGATCCAGCGTCGGCCGTCGTGGCGGCGCCAGACCTGGCCCAGCAGCAATTGCCCGGTGATCGACCGCCGCGGAACGAGCACGGTCCACAGGTGCCAGACCTCGGCCCAACTGGGCTTCGGATTCAGCCCCAACATTCGAAATGAGTCTCGGCCTTCGGCAAACATGGTGGCTTCACGCAGATCCGGACAGAAATATCCGGTGCCTGCACGGTAGCCGCCGGTGCGCGCGGCGCAATTGAAGTCGGGTCTTAACCTAACCGATCAACCTTACCGCTGCTGCAGCCCCGATCATTGGGGCGTGGTTGGGCCGCGCTGCAAGTGCGGCGCTCGACAATTTCCGCGGTTCGGTCCTTGATGCGCCGGCTGAGAAGGCGGTTTGACGGAGCATCTGATGACAAAACTCACCTTCACCGCGGTGTCGCGCAACTACTTCAATCTTCCGGTCTGGATCGCGCAGCATCGCGGTCTGTTCGAGGACGAGGGGCTGGATGTTACGATCGAACTCTATGAGGGGGTCGACGAAGTCACCAACCGTCTGCGCGACGGCCGCGCCCAGCTGGGCTATGGCATCACCGAACACGTCGTGCTCGACAGCGAGGCCGGTGGCTTCCTCGAGATCGTCGGCGGCAATGTCAACAAGCTGCCGTTCTCCCTGGTGGCCGGAAAGAACATCAGGACAGTGGAAGATCTGCGCGGCAAGACCGTCGGGGTGTCCTCGATCGAGGCTGGCAGTTCATCGCTGGTGATGAAGTTGCTGTCGGCGCGCGGTCTCGAATATCCGCGCGACTACGCCATGCGCGCGGTCGGGCCGATCCTGGCGCGGTGGGAGCTGTTGCAATCCGGCGAGATCGACGCCGGCTTGCAGGGCGCACCGCTGAACTATATGGCGATCGATCAGGGCTTTCCGAGCCTGTGCGAGCCACGGGCGCAGGTTCCGGATTTTCAGTTCACCTCGCTGAATGCCGATAGCCGATGGGCGACCGCGAACCGGGACACGATGCGCAAATTCATGCGCGCCTTCGTGCGCGCCCATCACTGGTTCTTTGCCAACCGTGCCGGCGTGACGCCGATTGCGATGGCGGAGACCGGAATCACCGAGAAATACGCGTTGCGGGCTTGGGACGAATACACCACCGATACGATCTTCCCGCGGGATGGCGATGCCAGTAACGCCGCCGTAGAGGCGCTGATCGAGATCAGTTCGCTGATCCGCGCCGTTCCCAATCGCGTCAAATCCTCGGCGGCCGATTACATCAACCGTGGCTATCTGCACCAGGCGCAACGCGATGTCGCGGCGTTGCAGGCGTCCGGAGCCTAGGCCGATGGTCACGTCCGCTGCCCCGGAGATCGACTACGGCGCGCGACTGCGCGCTGGCATCCTGCTTCCATCCGGCAATTCGGTCGCCGAACCTGAGCTGCGCGCGATGCAGGCCGCGGGAACGTCGCTATTGGTGACGCGATTGTCGCTGCGCGGCAGTTCGAAACCGGAGCTGATGCGGATGCTCGATCGCCTCGAAGCCGCTTCGGAACTGTTGGCCGATGCCCAGATCGATCGCATCGTGTTCCATTGCACGGCAGTGTCGACCTTTGCGCCCGATCTGGCCCACGGCATTCGCGAGCGGATCGAGGCCGCATCAGGCATCGATTGCTTCACCACCGCGGAAGCGATCGTGAGCGCGCTCGCGCATCTGAAAGCCAGCACGGTATGTTTGCTGACGCCCTATATCGACGACGTGCACCGGCGCGAAATCGAGTTTCTGGAAGCCAACGGCTTTAGCGTCGTCGGCGGCGCCAATCTCGGCATCGACACCAACAGCGAGATGGCGACGTTGCAGCCGGAAGCCATCCTCGACTGGGCACGCGAAAAAATCAGCCGCGACGCCGACGCCTGCCTGATCAGTTGTACCGCGATCAAGTCGGCGCCGATTATCGCACGGCTCGAACAGCTCCGCGGCCTGCCGGTCGTGACCAGCAATCAAAGCATGATGTGGCACCTGCTGCGGTCGAGCGGGATCGAAGATCCCATCACGGGGTTCGGGCAGCTGTTTGCGGCGACCGAACCGGTACCCGCGAAATAAACCTGGACGCTGCTTTTCATGCTTCCTGCGTGCCCGGCTATTTCGGCAGCGCGGTAAACACCGCCTTCCGGATGCCGGCGTCGGCTTCCTTGGCGCGCTTTTCCGGTTCGGCTGCAACTCCTGCTGCCGCTATCGTCCGCAAAATGTAGATGCCGCCGGCCTTCCGCGGCACCGCGAGATAGTAGATCGTCGCGGGTGCGTCCTTTTCCTGGCACGTGGTGAATATGCGGATCAATTGCTCCTTGCCGTCATCGGGGATCGAGCCCGAGAAGAACGCTCCCTTGCAGCTTTTGGCGTCGCCGCCGATCATCAACGACCGGATGTCGTCGATATCTTTCACCGCGACGGTGGGCATGACGTTGATGGTGCCCATGACATTGGTGGCGGCCCACACCGCATCCGCCTTCAGCTCGGGGAATTCATTGGGTGCGGCGATCCGGAAACCGGTGATGCCGGCCTGCGACAACAGATTGGCGGCAATCACGGTTGCCTCCGCCTTGAAATCAGACCCGTGCGGGCCCGGTGCGGAGGTTACGGGGGTCGTGGAAGCCAGTACCGGTTTGGGGTTGGTTTGCTGCGTGACGCAGTTGAGCAAAGCGGGCAACAATTTCGCGGTGTCGGTGAGGTCGAAGGTAAAAACCTGGTTGACGGCGGCAACGCGCAGTTGATTGCCGCGGCTGAATTCCTTGAAGCGCGCGCCGTCGTCCCCGAACCCGATCAGGGCCTGATGATTTGAAACGGCTTTCGCAGTCGTTGCCCGCGGCTGGCCGCCGTCGACGACATAGGCCAGATCGACGTTGGCGCCGGGCGTCAGATTCCAGGCGGGATTGGCAAACGCCACACCCCATTTGTATTCCTTGTTGATCATCAGCGTAACGATGATGCCGCTCTTGTAGCTGGCAGAACCGGCACAATGGCTGAATTTGTTGCGCAGGCTGTCGTCGGAATACGCGCCACCTTCCCACGAGCCGACCTTGAAATGCTTCAGTTGCGCGGCCTGCGCCGGCTGCAGCGCGATCAGGCCAGTCAAGGCCGCAAGTCCGAATATCCTGTACACGGCCACCCCCAATTTCCCGGACATGATTCCGCAATTCAACCAAAGCGACAACCTTTAAGTTGTACAATTTTGGTGAATCGTTTCGGCAGGCTGCCGGCGCGAATGGGAGAAATCCCGCAGACCTTGAGTGGTTAGATCGCGAACCGCGATGCGGCAGGCGGTTATGATCCCGTTCGCGCCCGCCGCCCCTCGATCGGATACGCCGGATCATTAAATCCCGGCGTCGAGGGATGGCCGCTCGCGACCAGCCGATCGATCAGCGCCTCGTCCTCGGCCGTAAAGCGATAGTCGAGCGCGCGCAGATAATCGTCCCATTGCTGTTCGGTGCGCGGGCCGGCGATCACGGCGTTGACGAACGAAGAGTTCAGCACCCATGACACCGCGAATTGTCCCGCGGTAATGCCCTTGGCCTCGGCGTGCTGGCGGATCTGCTGCGCCAGCTGCAGCGATTCCGGACGCCACTCGGTTTGCATCATGCGCTTGTCGGCGCGGCCCGCGCGGGTGTCCTTGTCGGGCGCCGCATCGGGGCGATATTTGCCGGTCAGCACGCCGCGCGCCAGCGGGCTATAGGTCACGATGCCGAGGCCGTAATAGCCGCAGGCCGGGAAGTGTTCGATCTCGGGCATGCGGTTCATCGCGTTGTAATAGGGTTGGCTGACCACGGGACGGTCGATGCCGAGCCGGTCGCAGATGTTGCAGATCTCGGCGACGCGCCACGCCCGGTAATTCGAAACGCCGAAATAGCGGATCTTGCCCTGGCGCATCAGGTCACCCATCGCGCGCACGGTTTCTTCCAGCGGCGTCGAATGGTCTTCCTTGTGCAGATAATAAATGTCGATGTGATCGGTGCCGAGCCGCCGCAGGCTGTCCTCGGCCGCCTGCAATACCCAGCGCCGCGACAGCCCGCCTTGATTGGGATCGTCGCTCATCGGGTTGGCAAGCTTGGTCGCGAGGATCCAGTTCTGCCGGCTGTTGGAAATCGCGCGGCCCACCACCTGCTCGGAATTGCCGTTGTTATAGGCATCGGCGGTGTCGATGAAATTGATGCCGGCCTCGCGCGCTTTGGCGATAATCCGCCCCGAGGTCGCCTCGTCGGCCGGTCCGCCGAACATCATGGTGCCGAGGCAGATCGGGGAGATTTTCAGGCCGCTGCGGCCGAGGGGACGATACTGCATCGGGTGGTCCTTCGATTTTACGGTGTCATTCCGGGGCGATGCGCAGCATCGAACTACGATGTGCATTTGCACATCGGGAGAATCTCGAGAGTCCGGGTTCGCATCTTCGATGCGCCCCGGAATGACGTTGTTGTTATGCGCCGTGGCAGCAGCGTCAGCTGCCATCCTTCAATATCTTGAACACGCCGTTGGCGGTGACGATAGTACGATTATTCGCCTTCACTTCGGTGTTCACGAACACGAGACTGCGGGTGGCGCGGATCACGCGCGGCCGGGTCATCAAGGTCTCACCGATCTTGCCGGCGTCGACGAAGTGCACATCGAGCTGAACCGTCGCCATGGTTGGCCGGCCCGCGACAAATCGGGCGGCCATGCCGCAGGCGCGGTCGGCGAATGTCATCAGCAGGCCGCCCTGCACCATGCCGCGGCGATTATGATGCTTGTCCTGCGCGACCAGGGCGTATTCGGGCTCGCCATCCACCATCCGCTCCCACAGCGGTCCGATCAGATTGACGAATCCGGTGGTTTCGACGAGCGTCCAGCCGTCGGATATCAGTTGGTCCGCGGCCGCATCGTTCATGTCAGGTCTTCCAGTCAGGTGAAGTGTTCTGTTTCAGGTCATTTCATCAAACGCCGTCGTGATGTAGTCAAGGCACATGATCCGGCCATTTGCTGATACCACCCGGCGGAATATCGCAGAGCTCTGCGCGGCGTTCACACGCTTGCCGGAGCGCGCGCCGGCGCCAGTACCGGAGTTTCGGCTGAAGCGGGCCGCGGTCGCGATCGTTCTGGTCGAGGCCGACGACGTCGACGACGGCACGGCGTTTGTGCTGACCCGGCGCGCGCCCGGGCTGCGCAGCCATCGCGGACAATGGGCGCTGCCGGGCGGCCGTTGCGACGAGGGTGAGACGCCGGCCGCCGCCGCGTTGCGCGAGTTGCATGAGGAACTCGGTCTCGAGCTTGGGCCCGATCATTTGCTGGGCCTGCTCGACGATTATCCGACCCGTTCCGGATATCTGATCACGCCGGTCGTGCTGTGGTCGGCCCAGGGCGCCGTCCTGACGCCGAGCCCTGACGAGGTTGCCTCGGTGCACCGGATTGCGCTTGGAGACATCGAGCGCGCCGATGCGTTCGACTTCACGGCGATCCCGGAGAGTACGCGGCGGGTGATCCGGTTTCGTCACGCCGACCAGCTGATTCACGCACCGACGGCGGCGTTGATCTACCAGTTCCGCGAAGTGCTCGCCGGGCGCGATACCCGCGTCGATCAACTGGAGCAGCCGGTCTTTGCCTGGAAGTAGTGTTTGCCTGGAAGTGATGTTCGCAAGCGGTCGGAACCGGCCAAGGCCAGTGGCGTCGAGCAGGAGTGATGGATTCCTTGTTCGCCTTTTCGGGGCTGACTTCACCGGCCTGCTTGCTACAACGGAGCCATGCGCCCGCAATTGATTCGCATCGGCTCCTTATATCTCGCGCTCGCGCTGCTCTCGATCGCGCCGCGGGCGGGAGCGATGAATGCCGCCGCGTTTCCCGCTTCGACCGCGGATGCGATGGCGCAGGCGGCGTCACCCCAGGCGATCGCGGAATATCGCCGCAAGCTGGCGGAGTATCAGGAAGCCCGCGCCGCGTTCGAGCAGGAAGCCGGCGCCTATTGGGGCGCGATCACTGAAAAGCGGCGCGGCCGCAACGCCAAGCGGCGGGATCATCAACCGATCGATCGCGACGACTATGTGCTGACCCAACCGCCGCTCTATGCCGGGCCGAAGCGGCCGGTCAATCCGGCGCCGGAGCCCGAACCAGAGCATCCGCCGCGCGAGCACAAGGCTATCCCCGTCGTCGCCGATTTGTTGCAAGCGGCGGCCGCGCAGTTTCAGTTCAAGCCGCAACGGCCGGCCAATGAAATGGAGTTCAAGCGCGCCTATGCCCGCGTCGCCGCCGCTTTGGGGCTGACGCGCGAGCAGGCGGTGCGGGTCTATTCGTTCGAGACCGGCGGCACCGGTAATTACGATGTGCAATCGGGCATCGAGCATGGCGGCACCCGCGCCATCTCCACCGCGATGGGTTACAACCAGCTGCTCACCACCAACAGCGTCGAACTGGTCGCCGAGCAGGGTTCCGAGCTCCTGAAAGCGCTGACTGCCAAGGCTGCCGGCTTGTCCGGCGGGCCGCGCAAGGCGATGGACTACAAGATATCCGTGCTGAAGCGGATGGTGGCGCTGGCGCGGTCGGTACCGGATGACTGGTCGGCGCACGCCAGGATCGCCGATACGCAAGCAGGCTGGGCCATCCATTCGATGGTGCTGGACATCGATGTCGGCCCGCTGCTGCAGACCCACAAGCTGCTGACCTCGGTGATCTTCGCGCGCATCAAGGGCTATACCCGTCCGCTCACGGCGGCCGAACTCGAGATGATGAATCTGACCGGCGACGGCACCGGTCTGGACATGGTGACGATGCCGCAGGCGCTGCGCGAGCAGGTGCCGACCTCGAACTTCTTCCAGCGCAACGGTTACGAACGCAATCCGGTGGCGATCCGTCACAACACGGTCGCCAAACTATTGGCCATCACCGACTCGCGGATGGACAGCAACAGCAATCTGCAAGGCGCAAGGGATATGGCGTCCGCGTTTTAGAGCGTTTTCAAGCGAAGTGGGTACCGGTTCGCATCAAGAAAACGCATCAAATCAAGAATCCAGAACCCCGTTTCGATTCAAATCGAAACGGAAAAGGGTCCAGGCGGGCGGCCCCGGATAACTCCGCGCCGTCCCGGCCTTGCGCCGGTACCCATAACCTCAGTCCGCGCCGAACATGAATTTGCCGTCGCCTTCGAGGTACGGCCCGGTTCGCATATAAAGCTGTCCGTTCTGTCCGATGAAGAACAACGTGCCCCTCGGCACCTTCTTGGCGCCCTTCAACAATCCGGCGGCGTTGTTGGTGCCCATCTTGTAGGAAAACGTTTTGCCGTCCTTGCCGTAGCCATAGCCCATGTCCGGGCTCAGCACCCAGGGCGTCGGTGCCGCGGCTTCCGCAAACGCCGCGGTTGTCAGCACGCCTAGCGCCGCGGCTATCAACAGCGTCCTGCTTGATCGTCTTGTCATCCTGCTCATCCTGCATTCTCCCAGCGACCGGCATAAAGCCTTGAAAAAGTCAGCTCGCCCCGTTTTTGAACAAATCACGAACGGCGCTCGCCCGTCAATACGACGATACGTCTCGCCGTCTCAAGGTTTTCCCGCGACTTTGTGATTTCCCGCCTCATGCTTCGCGACTATCTTCCCGTTTCAGTCTAGAAGCCGTATCTGCAAAACAGGTCATAGGGATGATTCGGATGAACCTCGTGATGAAAATTTGCCTGGGCGCCGCGTTGTCGCTGGTGGCGCTGGCCCCCCTCGCTCATGCCGATGATTTCGAGCTCAGCCACAACCAGCGGATTGCCTGCAGCCGTGGCCTGAGCGCGGGAAAGCTCAACACCGCGACCTGCAAATCCTACGCCTACATCTTCAATACCAAGACA
The DNA here is from genome assembly GCA_039935075.1 of Bradyrhizobium sp. GTDB lineage: Bacteria > Pseudomonadota > Alphaproteobacteria > Rhizobiales > Xanthobacteraceae > Bradyrhizobium. The sequence continues at coordinate 20,779 of JBDTKZ010000100.1, read as the reverse complement.
TCGGAATATTTTCGCTGCACGGTCAGCCTGGCGCTGACGCGTGACAACAAGGAAGTCATCAACGTACAGACCGACGGCGGCTGCGCCAAGAAGCCCCGCATCTTCGAGGCCGACTCGCATTATTCGTTCGATGCGACCGAGACCGAGGCGCCGAACACCAATTCATTCTTCGGCCCCGGCGGCTATGCGATCTGGGCGGCCGATACCACGGCGCAGAAAGTGCGCGGCTGCATCACCATCAGCTCCGGCCTCGGCTCCGATGTTTCAAAATGTCTGGACATGACGTTCCAGTAACCGGCGCGATTTCTGGCGATCGCGCCGGATTGAAACGGGCCGCGAGAGTTCAGGTCTAGAGCATGCTTCAACTAAGTTGAATCATGCTCGTCGGTCATCTTATTGTTTAAGCATGATCTCGGGGCAAACGCTCCGCGTTTGTCCCGAGGGAAAACCGGTTTCCACTTTTCCGGATCATGCTCTAGCGGCTCATGCGCGCCGACGCCGGATGGCCCGGCACCTTGAAGCGCTTGCCGGTATCGGTGACCTTGGTGCCGTCGACTTTCAGGATGGAGAAATCCTGATCGAGATAATTTCCGACCAGGATGTATTTGCCGTCAGGCGTGAATTGCGCGGCTTCGGGCAAGCCGCCGACCTCGATGTCCTGGGTCTTGGTCACCTTCTTGCCGTCGATCTTCAGCACCGAGACGCTGCCGTTCTTGTGGTAGTAGAACGCATTCTTGTTGTTGGAGCCGCGCAGGATGACGGAGACCGCGAGATCGCCCTTCGGCGACACCGCAAGGCCTTCGGGACCGTCGCCGACCACCACCCGGTCGATGATCCGCGGCGGGCTGGCTTCGAGATCGATCACGCTCGAGGTATCGACGCTGCCGTCGGATGACCCGGCGCCGCCATTGTCCGAGGTCAGCGCGATCTTGCCGTTCGGCGTCACCACCACATTGTAGGGCCACTGGCCGGTCGGCAGGTCGATCTTGTTGTAGGTGACCTTGTCGCCGTTGACGTCGAGCATCGAGATCTTGTGCGCCGGGAATCGCACGGCCAGCGCCCGCTTGCCATCGGGCGTGAACATCACGTGGGCGACGCTGTCGGGCATTGCGATGGTGTCGGTGATCTTGACGTCGGTGCCGTTGATCGAGAGCACGCTGATCGAGTTATCGCCGCGGTTGGCGACCAACGCCATTTTGCCGGATGGGCTGATGTTCAATCCCGACGGCTGCTTGCCACCGGTGAGGGTCGCGGCGAGTTTGGGTGGATTGGCCTTCAGGTCGATGACGTAGATCTTGTTGTCAGGCACCTGCTTCAGCGTGTCGCCGTCCTTGGTCACGTCGACCGAATCCGCCACCAGCGCGATCGATCCGGTCGGGTCGATATCGACATTGACCGGCGGTCCGACCACCGAGTTCTTCAGCGGCAGGCTGACGACGGTCTTGGGGCTTTCGGGATTGGCAAGATCGAGGATCAGCACGGAATCCTTGCCGTCGGCGGCGAGAATTGCCTTTCCATCGGCGTCCCACAAGGTCTTTTCGTCGAGACCGACGATCATGAACGGCTTGGCGTGAGCGAGAGTGAGGCTGGAACCGGCGAGCAGGATGGCTGCTCCCAATGATAATCTAACGGTGCGACTGGCAGGCATGTGGCGTTCTCCCGGATAGAACCGGCCTCTGATGGGCCGGTTTCGCGGGCCGCACCGTACGCGCTCAGCTGCCATGCTGCCAGAGCCAAGCCGCGATACAAATCCGATGCGCCGGGGCGTCAAGGTTCCCGTCCCGCGCGACGTCGTCGCTGGACCGGACGTAATTTGTCGCAGATGCGTTTTGGCCGATGGGATGGGTTGACCGCGCGATGCCGTCCGGCGCAATTTCGCGCGCGGGTGCTGGGGAGAATGATTTCATGAAGTTGGATTTGATGGCCACGGCGGTTGCGCTGGTGGCGGTATTGTCGGCGCCGGCGGCGCGAGCCGAGCAATTTGTCAACGTGCTCACCGGCGGTACATCCGGCGTGTATTATCCGCTCGGCGTCGCGATCGGAAAGATCTACAGCGACAAGCTTCCGAACGTGAAGACCCAGGTGCAGGCCACCAAGGCGTCGGTGGAGAACCTGATCCTGCTGCAGCAGGGCCGCGGCGAGATCGCGTTCGCGCTGGGTGACTCGCTGAAATCCGCCTGGGACGGCGATGAGGAGGCGGGCTTCAAGTCCAAACTGGATAAGCTCCGCGTCATCGGCGCGATCTATCCGAACTACATCCAGATCGTTGCGACCGCCGATAGCGGGATCAAGACGCTGGCCGACCTCAAGGGCAAGAGCCTCTCGGTCGGCGCGCCGAAATCGGGCACCGAACTTAACTCGCGCGCCATCCTTGCTGCCGCCGGTTTGAGCTACAAGGATCTCGGCAAGGTCGAATATCTGCCGTTCGCCGAATCCGTCGATCTGATGAAAAACCGCCAGCTCGACGCGACGCTGCAATCGGCAGGTCTTGGGGTGGCTTCGCTGAAGGATCTCTCGACCTCGACCGACATCACCGTGGTCGCTGTGCCTAAGGCGGTCGTCGACAAGATCGGTCCGCCATTTGTGTCGGTCAAGATCCCCGCCAATACCTACACCGGTCAGGACAAGGATGTTCCGACCGCCGCGGTGATCAACTATCTGGTGACCAGCTCGGCCGTCTCCGACGATCTCGCCTATCAGATGACCAAACTGATCTTCGAAAACCTGCCCGAACTGGCGAATTCGCACGTCGCGGGCAAGGAAATTAAGCTCGAGACCGCGGCGACCGGCAGCCCGATACCGCTGCACCCCGGCGCGATCAGGTATTACAAAGAAAAAGGCCTGATCAAATAACGGCCATTCCGCGCGCCGTCAGATCGCCCGTCGTAACTAAGTTTGGGATGAACAGGCCGCAGCGACGATTGCATCGCCTGTGCAAGGCCGAGGTGATGTCGGCGCATGCCATAGCCCGGGCTGCCCTCAACGATTATAAGCGACGCGGGGAAGCGGCTCCGGGGGCATACGGATGATTGAGGCTGAGGGCGCCGATAGGCCCGTCAAGGTTGAATTCGACAATTTCGAACATGGCTTCCCGGAGGGGTTTGGTCCGGGCGGCTGGGGCCATCTGGCCTATGCGGTCGGCATCGCGTTCGCAGCCTTTCAACTTGTCATCGCGGCGTGGAACGTGCTGCCGAGCCAGGTGGTGCGCGGGGTTCATGTCGGCTTCCTGATCCTGATGACGTTCGGCCTGATCGGCAATTTCACCGCGAAGGGCAACGCCGGTCGCATCGCAGGCTGGCTGGTCGGCGGCGTTGGATTTTCATTGGGGCTGTATCAGTGGATTTTCTATGCCGACCTGATCGCGCGAGACGGCGACCCGACCCGTCTCGACCTGGTGATCGGAACCCTGCTTGCGATCCTGATCTTCGAAGGCACGCGGCGGCTGATGGGTCTCGCGCTGCCGCTGATGTGCGGCGCCTGCATGCTCTACTGGTGCTTCGGCCAGTATCTGCCTTCGCCGTTCAACCATCGCGGTTACGATTTCGATCAGATCATCACCCATCTGTCGTACGGCACCGAAGGTTTTTATGGCGTGCCGATTTACGTCTCGGCGACCTACATCTTTCTCTTCATCCTGTTCGGCTCGTTCCTCGAGCGCGCCGGGATGATCCAGCTGTTTACCGACGTCTCGCTCGGCCTGTTCGGCGGCACCCGTGGTGGCCCGGCCAAGGTTGCGGTATTCGCCTCGGGCATGATGGGAACCATCTCGGGCTCCGGCGTCGCCAATGTCGTGACGGTCGGCCAGTTCACGATCCCGCTGATGATCCGGTTCGGCTACCGGCGCGCTTTCGCCGCCGGCGTCGAGGCCACCGCCTCGATGGGCGGACAGATCATGCCGCCGGTGATGGGGGCTGTCGCCTTCATCATGGCGGAGACGCTGGGCGTCGACTATTCCGTGATCGTCAAGGCGGCGGTGATCCCGGCGATGCTGTATTTCGCTTCCGCGTTCTGGATGGTGCATCTGGAAGCCGGCAAGCATGGCCTGGTCGGCATGAAGCGCTCCGAGATCCCGAGCGCCTGGAAGGCATTGGTGGCGCGCTGGTACCTGGTGTTGCCGCTGGCGGCGCTGGTCTACATGCTGTTCGAAGGTTTTACGCCGCTCTACGCCGGCAGTATCGGCCTCGCACTGACGGTGACGTTGATCCTCGGCGCCAGCATCACGCTCGGCTTTTCCAGCAGTATGGTGCGATCCATTTTCTGGTTCGGTCTTGCGCTGGTGTTCGCCGCCGTCTCGCGTAACGGTCTCGGGATCGTGCAGGTGGCAAGCGTGGTTGGCGGTCTGGTGCTGATTGCCGCGATCAGGCGGGGGGGCCGGGCGACGCTCGCGGCGTGCCGCGATTCGCTGGCCGACAGCGCCAAATCGGCGCTCACCGTCGGCATGGCCTGCGCCATCGTCGGCAGCATCATCGGCATGATGTCGCAGACCGGAATCGGCACCATCTTCGGCAGCTGGATCATCGGCCTTGGCGCCAAGAGCCTGTTTCTGGCCCTGGTCATGACCATGCTGCTTTCGATCCTGCTCGGTACCGGCATCCCGACGATCCCGACCTACATCATCACCGCGGCACTGGCGGCGCCCGCGCTCGCCAAGCTCGGGGTGGCGCTGATCGTCAGCCACATGTTCGCGTTCTACTACGGCATCATGGCGGACCTCTCGCCACCGGTGGCGCTGGCGGCGCTGGCGGCGGCGCCGATCGCCAGGGAAAATCCCGACAAGATCGGCTGGGAAGCGATGCGCATCGCGCTCGCCGGCTATGTCATCCCGTTCATCTTCGTGTATTCGCCATCGCTGATGCTGCAGCCCGGCGATCCCATGGAAGCCCAGCTTGGGTTTTACGGCGCGGTGGCGTTCGCGACCTTCAAGGCGCTGGTCGCGATCGGCCTGTTCGGCATGGTCGCAATCGGCTTCCTGTTCACGCGAATGACATTGGCCGAACGGGTCGCTTCCTTCCTCGCAGCCCTTTGCCTGCTCGGCGACTTCCGTTTCAGCGATACCATCGGCTTCTTATTGACGGCGCTTTGCGTGCTCTGGCAGTGGCGGCGGCGTCAACGCACCGCGGTGGCGGCGGCTTGAGCCTTTGCCTGACCTTGCTCGGCGTCGTGAAGACGCTGTCGGTCGCGGCATTCACGCTTGTCTGGACCCATTCGGTCGAGAAGATCGACTGGCAGGAAGACTGGCGCATCACGCCACAGGGGTTAGAGCTGGTGCAGGCGCGCGTCAAAGGCTCCGGCGCCGGCATGGAGCCGCCGCCCGAGGCGCGGCTGATCGACGGCTGGTTTCAATGGCAACCGAAACGCGCGCCGATGCCGGAACTCGTGCTGGCCAATTCCGGCGCCGCCGGGGAATGGCGGATATGCCATGACGGGAGCTGCCGGACGCTATCGGAGATTTTCGAACATCCTGTTGGTGCTAATGTGACCATTATGAGTGTTTGCCGTAGCCCGGATGAGCGTAGCGACATCCGGGAACGCCGCCCTCGGCTGTCGCTGCGCTCATCCGGGCTACAATGACAACAACTGAGAGAACAACCGATGGAACGGCTCAAGGGTAAGACAGCGATGGTGGTCGGCGCCGGTTCGATCGGGCCGGGCTGGGGCAACGGCAAGGCGACCGCGGTGACCTTTGCGCGCCAGGGGGCGCAGGTGTTTTGTGTCGATCGCAATGGTGCCGCCGCGGAGGAGACCGTCAGGATCATCACCGGCGAGGGCGGCAAGGCCGCGGCCTTTACCGCCGACGTCTCCCGCGCCGCCGATGTCGAGGCGATGGTCGCCGCCTGCCTCAAGAGCTATGGCCGGATCGACGTGCTCGACAACAATGTCGGCATCGCCTCGATCGGATCCGTGGTCACGGTCGCGGAAGACGAATGGGATCGGGTGTTCGCGGTCAACCTCAAGAGTGCCTATCTGGCCATGAAGCACGTCATTCCCGTGATGGCGAAACAGGGCGGCGGCTCGATCATCAACATCTCGTCGATCGCCTCGATCCGTCACCTCGGAATTTCCTATGTCACCTATGCCACCACCAAGGCGGCGATGAACCAGATGACCCGCACCACGGCGGTCGAATATGCGCCGCAGCACGTCCGGGTCAACGCGATCCTGCCCGGCCTGATGAAAACCCCGATGGTCGAGCACTCTGCGGGATTGGCGGCAAGCTACGCCGCCGGCGATGTCGAGGCGATGTGGCGCGCGCGCGACGCGCAGGTGCCGATGGGCCATATGGGCGACGCCTGGGACGTCGCCAACGCGGCGCTGTTCCTCGCCTCCGACGAATCGAAATATGTCACCGGACTGGAATTGATCGTCGATGGCGGCATCACGCTGAAGGTGAGTTGATCCGTCGATCTGTTCAATCGAGCGGCAGATAGCCGAAGCGTTGCATCTGTTCGCCGTGGTCGCTCACGATTCGGTCAATCTGGGCGGCTGACAGCACCTCCCTCCATTGGCCGGCGCGGCCTTCGCGAAAGAAACTCTGGTTCGCGACCGGCGGCCGTTCGCGAAAGCCCTTTTCCTGTTCCTGGGCTTGCAGCCTCGCAAAGGAGGAGGCCTTGAGCGCCTTCTTCAATTGCGTGGGGGTTGGCTTGAACAGCAGATGCTCGGCGATGGCGGTGAATTCCTTTTTCGGATCGGCGACCATGTCCTCGTAACGCACCACGCGCAGTGCGCGGTTCGGGTTGCGGGTCCAACTCCACACATGCTGGCTCCAGGAGCCCTGCACCTCGTAGACCGCGAAGGCTGTCCCATTGGTCTCCGCATCCACCATCGACATGCGCTCGATGGCATCGTCGATCGAGGCGCCCGAGTGATGCGCATAGGAAATCGCGATATCCAGCGGGTTACGAACGATGTAGATCGCACCCGCCGTGACCTCGAAATTGATCGTCGAATGGCCGCGATCCATCACCAGGCAGTTGTGGGTTTTGATCAGGACGACGTTCTCGGTCGAATCGGCGATTTGGCGATGAACGGCATGGCGGGAAGCGGCGATTTCCTGACGATGCTCTGAATTATCGGGCTCGAAGCCCAGGAAGTCCGCATAGCGCTTCTTGTCCAGATCCCAGGTAGAGAACCGCGACATCTCGTTGATGTCCTGCTCCCCGCCCTCGCCATTTTGCTGCCGGGCCAGGCTGTGCAGGAAAGCACGGACCCAAGTATTGCCCGATTTCGGATACGACGCGATCCAGACGATCCCTGATTGCTCCGGCATGCCGTTATCTCACTCCATCTCCGCTCTGTGTCGGCGCATACCAGCCATAGGTTGAATATCAACTATGGGAACTCGACAAATGTTGCATTTATGCAACATTCGAGACCGAGAAGACTGACCTCGTCCGATCGGAGGTTTCAATCGGCCGATTAATAGTTTTTTATGGTTCCATAAGGGAGACCAATGCCACCGATTCAGCCCTCGCTACGCGGTTCGTTGCTAACGGGAGCTTCAGCTCTCGCGATGTCGGTTTCGACATCCGGCGCCCACGCGCAAAACGCAACCAACACGCTGCCTGCCTCGCCGCCGACCACGACGGTCTGGGTGGAAGGTGCGCTGTCGCTGACGGACGGCGGTAGTTTCAACGTTCCATCGTTTCCGGGCCTGGGCGCGCCCTACACCTCATTCAATGCCCGCAATGGCTTTGAAGGCGCAGTCGGGTTCGATTACCGGTGGCCTAATCAACCCTGGCATTTCGTTTTCGACTTTCGGTACGGGCAGTCCGGAACAGCCACCGCGAACTCGGCTTCGTCCTCGTCCAGTTCCTCGCATTTTTTCAAGACCTCCGGCGTCATTTTCAGCAGCATCTTCAATACGACCACGATCGACAAGAAGACGACCAATTCGACGACCGCCCAGGCCGTGGAGCGGGAGAGACATATCGTCGCCGATTTCATGGTCGGCCGCGATATCGGCGTCGGCGCCAACGCGCCCCAGGTTCAGTTCGGTTTCCGGATCGCCGACCTTCGGGCGAACGGACAGGCGCAAGGGACCACGCAATCGACGACCCGTACCGATACCCAACGAACGTTCTATTCTTCCAGCGCGTTCCCCAGCATCGTGACGACGAAGTCGTCGACCTCCTCGTCCAGTTCCTCCAGTTTCTTTGCGCGCTGGAACAGCCGTTTCTTCGGCGTCGGTCCCCGCATCGCCGTTGTCGGAGGCGTCCCGATTGCGGGTACCTGGTCGTTCGACTATGGCGCAGGCATTGCCGCGCTGTACGCCGACAGATCCCTCGATCTCTCGGTATGGACCACGCCCGGCGGGTTCTTCGGCGCGAAATTCTCCAACAATGATTTCGTCTTCAACGCCGACGGCTCGCTCGCGGTGAGTTACAAATTCACCAACAATTATAAATTCAGCGTTGGCGTCCGCGGCGATTTCTACAATGCGGCGCTGTTGACCTTCAACCCGGCCACAGGTGGAGTTGTCGGCACCAACCGGGTCTATTGGGGTCCGTTCGTGCGGTTGACAGGCACTTTCTGAGCCCGTGCTGGATCAAAGTACCGATCATCGGTCTGAACCATGAACATCGTCGAGCCGATCCTGTTTCAGGCGCGCTGCCAGCCGGAAGCATCCGCGCTGTGCGCGCAAGGCGTCGACGTCATCAGTTACGCCCAGCTCGCCGCCCAGATGAGTACGGTCGCACGCCGGGCGTTGTCGTCCGGCCTGCGACCGGGAAGCATCGTCGCGTTGTCGATCGAAGAACCGCTGCTGCATGCCGTGGTCATTCTCGGACTGACGCAGGCCGGCATCGTGACGGTTTCGGTCGCGGGCCGTCGGCCGCCGTCGGGATTGAAAATCGACGCCGTCATCTGCAGCAAGCCCTATCCGTTCGCGCCCGAAGCGCAGCATCTGCAGCTGGATTTCAACTGGACGGCGTTGAGCGATGTGCCGTTCCAGACCGTTCCAGCCGGCGCTGACGCCAGTGAGCGGGCCTGTCGCATCGTGTTGACGTCGGGGAGCACGGGCGATCCGAAGGCCGTGGCATTGAGCCATGAAACCGCGATGGCGCGAAACGCCAGACATGAATATATCGGCGGCAACCGGCTCGCGGGCGTTTCGCGCATGTATATGAATATGGGTCTGGCCTCGGCGCTGGGGTTTCAGTTTCTCGCCAGCATCCTCGGCCGTGGCGGCACGGTTTTCTTTCGCGGCGACAGCATCGAAAATACGTTGCGCTCGTTCGAGCTGTTCCAGATCCAGGCGATGTTGGCTACGCCGGCGACCCTGGCCCAATTGCTGTCGCTGTGCGATCAAAACCCCTCGATCGAGATTCATTTCGACACCATCATTTCCAGTGGCGGCCTGCTGCCGAAAGCCCTGGCCGAACGTGTCAGGCCGCGGCTGTGCTCGCATCTCGTGACCTGCTACGGATCAACCGAAAGCGCGATCGGGGCGGTGGCGCCGACACATCGGATCGCCGACATCAAGGGTGCGGCCGGGTACATCACGCCGGGCATGCGATATGAAATTGTCGATAGCGACGACAATCCCCTGCCGCCGGGTACCGAGGGCATCCTGCGTATCGCCAGCGAATTCGGCGTCGATCATTATATCGACGATCCCGTCGAATCCGCGCGCGCGTTTCGCGACGGCTGGTTCTATCCGGGCGACATCGGGTCGCTGCGGCCGGATAATCTGCTGATCCTCTCCGGCCGCCTCAATAATGTGCTGAACGCCGGCGGCGGCAAGATGGCGGCAGAGAAGATCGAATCGATCATCCTCGCGATCAAGGGGGTTTCCGAGGCCGCGGTGTTCATGGAGACCAGCAGACTGGGTGTCGAAGAGGTCTGGGCGGCGATCGTCTGCACCGAAGCGGTCGACAGCGAGGCCCTGCGGGCGCACTGCCGGCCGAGCATGCCGCAGGTTTTCGTGCCGGCCCACATCGTGCGTCTCAAGGAGCTTCCGATCAACGCCAATGGCAAGGTCGACCGCCCGCGCCTCAAAGAGCTGGCAAGAGACAACCCGGCGACTTGATGCGACGGCAATCGCGCGATTCCATCCCGTCTTGATCCGCGCTAGGGTCGCCATATGACGCTGGCGCCGGAGATAAAGAGATTTTCAGGGATATAAGGATGCCGCGTTGTCGCGCGGCGACGACCCGGAACGCGATGGTCGCCGCCATGCTGTGGGTGCTGTTGCCACATGGCGCCAATGCCACCGGCGCCGAGCCGGCCACGGCGCCGCGGGTCGATGCCGCGCCGTGCCTGGCGGCGGTGGTGGCCAATGAAGACGACAAGATCGTCGCGGTGTGCGGTCCCCTGATCGACAACGAAAAGACCGCCAAGGCCGACCGCGTCAAGGCCTTGATCGCGCGGGCCGGGGCTTACGACCGCGAGGACATGATCGAGCGCGCCATCGACGATTACAGCGTCGTCCTGCGGCTCGATCCGACCCTGGCCGACGTCTACAACGCGCGCGGCGAACTCTGGCGCAGGAAGGGCGACCGGCCGAGGGCGCTGGCCGATTTCGGCGCCGCGCTCAAGCTGAATCCGGATCAGCCGGCTGCCAGGAGCAATTACAAATTGCTGGCGCAGGAACTTGAGCGCCTTGGTGCGCTGCTGGCGGTCAACGACAGGCCGAGCTTCAACTGTGCCACCGTCAGGCGTCCGGTCGAGAAGGCGATCTGCGCCAATCCCGAGCTGGCCAATCTCGACCGCCAGATCAACGCCGTTAATACCAGGGTGGTTCGCGACGCCACCGGCGGCAAGCCGCGCGGCGGCCGCGCCCTGCAGCGCGAGCAGGACGATTTCATTATCAGGCGCAATGCCGCCTTCGGCCGTCCGGATTATGATCTCCTGAAGGTGATGCGGGAGCGGCTGGAGCATCTGCTGGCGATCGGGCGTGACTAGCCCTGCGTTAGCCAAATGGCGCACGGATTCCGGCTTGAATTGACGCCACTTCCCGTGACAATGGTTTGCAACAAAGCCAACGGCCGTCTGTGTTCGTCATGCCCGGCCTTGTGCCGGGCATCCACGTCTTTCTTCCTCGAGTGCTGAAGACGTGGATGGCCGGGACAAGCCCGGCCATGACGAAAAAAGTGAGACGGTTCCGGCTGCCGGGAGCGACGCCATGAACATGCAGGACAACAGCCGGTATCAGGAGGCTTATGCCCGTTCGATGCGGGATCCCGAGGGCTTTTGGGGCGAGGCGGCGCGCGAGATCGACTGGATCGAACCGGCGAAGAAAATCTTCGATCCCTCACAGGGGCTTTACGGCCGCTGGTTCGCGGGCGCCGTGGTCAACACCTGCTACAACGCGCTCGACCGTCAGGTCGCGGCCGGCCGCGCCGATCAACTGGCACTGATTCATGACTCGCCGCTGGGCGGCGGCGTCACCAAATTCACCTACGCGCAGATGCTGCATGAAGTGAAAACGCTCGCCGCCGTGATGCAGGATTTCGGCGTGGCCAAGGGCGATCGCGTCATTCTCTATATGCCGATGGTTCCGGAAGCCGTGGTGGCGATGCTGGCCTGCGCGCGGATCGGCGCGGTGCATAGCGTGGTGTTCGGCGGCTTCGCCGCCAGGGAACTCGCGACCCGGATCGAGGACGCCAAACCAAAACTGATTTTCTCGGCAAGCTGCGGGCTCGAGCCCGGCCGCATCGTGCACTACAAGCCGCTGCTCGACGAGGCGATCCGGCTTTCGAGCGTCAAGCCCGAGGCCTGCATCATCCTGCGGCGGCCGCAACAGGGTTGCGAACTTGACGCAGACCGCGATCATGATTGGGCCGAACTGCGCAACACGGCGATCGCGGCGAAAAAATCCGCCGATTGCGTGCCGGTGCTGGCGACCGATCCGCTCTACATCCTCTATACGTCGGGTACCACCGGCAAGCCGAAGGGCGTGGTGCGCGACAATGGCGGGCATCTGGTCGCGCTGAAATGGTCGATGTTCAATCTCTATGGCGTCAAGCCCGGCGAAGTCTGGTGGTGCGGCTCCGACATCGGCTGGGTGGTCGGCCACAGCTACATCATCTATGCGCCGCTGTTTCATGGCGCGACCTCGATCATGTATGAGGGCAAGCCGATCGGCACGCCCGATGCCGGTGCGTTCTGGCGGGTGATTTCCGAACACAAGGCCGTCGCCTTCTTTACCGCGCCGACCGCGTTCCGCGCCATCCGCAAGGAAGACCCGACCGGCACATTCATCCGCCAATACGATCTGTCCAAATTCCGCACGTTGTTCCTGGCCGGCGAGCGGGCCGATCCGCCGACGGTGCAATGGGCCGAACAGCAATTGAACGTGCCTGTGATCGATCATTGGTGGCAGACCGAAACCGGCTGGTGCATCGCCGGCAATCCGATCGGCCTCGGCCAACTGCCGGTGAAACACGGCTCGCCGACGGTGCCGATGCCGGGTTACCAGGTCGACGTGGTCGATGAAGCGGCCAAGCCGCTGCCCGCCGGCAGCATGGGCTCGATCGTCATCAAACTGCCGCTGCCGCCGGCCTGTCTGCCGACCCTGTGGGAGCAGGACGAGCGCTGCAAGGAAGCCTATTTCAACGAATTCCCCGGCTATTACAAAACCTCTGATGCCGGCTACAAGGATGACGACGGCTATATCTTCGTGATGGGCCGCACCGACGACATCATCAATGTCGCCGGCCACCGGCTTTCCACCGGCGGCATGGAAGAAATTCTCGCCTCCCATCCGGACGTTGCCGAATGCGCCGTGCTCGGCATCAAGGACCAGATCAAGGGCGAGGTGCCCTGCGGTTTCCTGGTGCTGAAAGCCGGCGTCACCCGCGCGCAGGCCGAAGTCGAGAAGGATGTGGTGGCGCTGGTGCGTGAAAAACTGGGGCCGGTGGCGGCGTTCAAGCTCGCGATCACCGTCGGCCGGCTGCCAAAGACGCGTTCGGGCAAGATCCTGCGCGGCACCATCAAGAAGATCGCCGATGGCGAGCCCTGGACCATGCCCGCAACCATCGAGGATCCCAAGGTGCTGGATGAAATCGGGGATGCGCTGAAGGGCAGGGTGTGAGGATGTCTGGTCATTCCGGGGCGCGCTCTGGCGCGAACCCGGAATCTCGCAATAACCTCTGGATTCCGGGTCTGCGCAAGAGCGCATCCCGGAATGACGGTCTATCCCGGGATGCCCTCCAGGACTTACAAACTCCTCAATTCCGGCTAAACACGGAAGCCTGACGAAACGGGATTTGCGTATGCGACTGAACATTCCGGCACATCTGATCGCGCTGGCGCTGCTGGCGCCGATGCTGGGCGGCTGCCTCGAGCGGGGACAGCCGACCATGGTCAACGCCGATGGCGATGACGACGATGCGTTCTGCCGGGCAGGCAACATGAAGCAGGGCTCGTCGGAATATATCGCCTGCCGCAAGGATCGCGATGTCCAGCGCAACAACGCCAATTCGCGCGCCGATCGCCGCCAGCGCGATCTCGGCGAGTACATGTTGAATCACCCGGATCATCCGTAGCGGTTCAGGCGTTCAGCTCACGCTATTCGGGATGGTGGCGAAACAGGCCCGACGTCGCGCAGACGTCGTTGGTTCAGAATGTCCCAACCGAGATCTCGCCGGCCGCTGGTTTAAAACAGGAATGCCGCTCCCCCAAGCAGCAGCGCCAGTCGAAAAGAGATTCCTGCCGTAGAGATGCGCCCTCCGTGCGGGCGCACTTGCCATCGTTCTCTCCGCGAAAACAATCCGTATCGCTACGGGTCGGTACGGCATGAAGATGGTTCCCACGCGTCATGCCGACGGTCAGCGCTTTCATGATTTGGTCCGAGATCACAGTCTTCCGCCAGCGCACCAACCAATTGCAGCAGGTCGTGTTCTCTGGAAGGACACGCCAGCCCCGATCGGATTGGGCGGACGGCGAGGACTACAACGCCATAAACCCAATGGGCTACTCGACGACACTGACCCTCAGCGATCATCTGCGGTTCGCCGAAAGGTTGGCTTCTAAAGGCGCTTTGGGGTACTCCGGCAACGCGACTTCTTAAAGTGAGAGGCAAGACATGAAGCGGCGTCAATTCGTCACGCTTCTCGGCGGCGCTGCGGCCGCTTGGTCACTGACCGCAAAGGCGCAGGGCAAGCTGCCGGTGATCGGCTATCTTCACTTTGCAACGCCCGACTACCAGCCTGCCCCCGCAAGCTTCCTCAAGGGACTTGCCGAAACGGGTTTTATTGAAGGCAAGGATTTCTCTGTTTCGTACCGCTGGGCTGAAGGTCACTATGACCGCCTGCCGGCGATGGCGTCCGAGTTGGTCGGGCTTGAGGTGGACTTGATCGCAGCCTTCGGTCCTCCCCCTGCCAAGGCGGCGAAGCTCGCGACGTCAAAGATTCCCATCGTGTTTGAAGTCGGCAACGACGCGGTTGAGGCCGGCCTGGTCAACAGCCTCTCGCGGCCGGGCGGAAATGCCACGGGGCTGAATATCCTCTACACCCAAATCACGGCCAAGCGGCTTGAATTGCTATGCCAGCTGCTGCCTCGGGCGAAGCACATCGCCCTGCTCGTAAATCCAAAAAGCCCAACGGCCGAGCCTTCCATTCGCGACGCTCAGGCGGGGGCTCGCTCCAGAGGTGTGCAGCTTTCGATCCTGAACGCCAGCAATGATGATGAGATCGAAACGGCCTTCTCGGAGTTCCGAAAAATGCAGGGCGACGGGTTGATCGTTGCGGCCGACCCATTCTTCGATATGAGGCGCGAACAGCTTCCCGCCGCCGCCGCCCGACATAAAATCCCTACGATCTATTTCGAGCCGGAGTTTTCAACGGTCGGCGGACTCATCAGCTATGGGACGAGACTTAGTTCGGTATATCACCAGATGGGCATGTACGCAGGGCGAATCCTCAAGGGCGAGAAGCCGGCAGATCTCCCGGTTGAGCAGCCTACGAAATTCGAATTGGCAATCAATCTCAACACGGCGAGAGCGCTGGGAATCGAAACACCGCCGGAATTGCTTTCCACGGCTGACGAAGTGATCGAATAAACCGACCGACATCCGCTTGTGGCACATCGCGTCATTTCAGTGCGTAGGCGGATTGCCGAAGGGTAACCCGCCGCTCCGGCGCAGAACCAACACGACGAAATTTTTGCAGTCCCGCACATAGCAATAACTTGCAGGTGAAGTATGTTTGTGACGTGGGTAATGGCGGATTACGCTTCGGCAATCCGCCCTACCGACTGAAGTGAATGCGACGATTGGGGCGAGCGTTATGAGGGATGCGACATCGCAGACGAGATATTTTTACGATCGGCATCCGATCTCGTGCGAGATCATCCTTGCGAAATTGCGTGCAAGCCGTGGTCACCTCGACGGCCTGCGTCCGGAAGATTTATTTCCACATGACCAGGATCATTATGGTGGCGTTGCAGCTACGGATGAATTGGCGCAAGGGGCGCAGATTGTTCATGGAACGCGAGTCGCCGATTTTTGTGCCGGTCTTGGGGGTACCGTACGCTATCTTGCCTACAAATATGGCGCCCACGTAACTGGTATTGAATTGACCCCGGCGCGCGTCTCAGGCGCACAGGAGTTGACCAAGCGCGTTGGGCTTCAGGAGGTTGCGTGCGTCATTGAGGGCAATGTACTGGATGCGCCACTCGCCGACGCGAGCATGGACGCTGTAGTAAGTCAGGAGGCATTTTGTCATGTGCCTCATCTGAAGAATGCGCTTTCCGAGGCTTTTCGAATTTTAAGAGACGGCGGCAGATTGGCGTTCACCGACTGGGTAGGCAATCAACCGCTCGCTGCTGACGATGTACAATTGATGTGGGAAGGGATGGCCATTCAGCCTCTCCGGTCAATCCCCGAATATCGCAGTCTCGTCGAAAGTGTTGGTCTGAAAGTCATGTTGTCAAAAGATTTGACGGAGGATTGGGGACCAATTCTGAGGGAGCGACTAGCAATGTATCAACGGTTGCGCGAAGAAGCCCAGCAAGCTGGGACCCCAATGGGGCACGATGCATTTCACAGATCCTACATTCGATTTGTGGAACTCGTCCAGGAGCGCAAGCTGGGCGGCGTCAGAATAGTGGCGACGAAGTAGCAAGCGGGTGATTGAGGGCGTAGGGCGGATTAGCGAAGCGTCATCCGCCGCTCCGGCGCAGAACCAACACGGCGAAAATCTTGCAGTCGCGCATATGGCAATAATTTGCAGTGAAGTACGTTTGTCGGGCGCGGGTGATGGCGGATTACGCTCGGCTGATCCGCCCTACGAACTTTTTCTAGCGCTAAACGAACCGGCCCGGGCGGAAGAGCACCTCGCCGCGTTGAAACAAATCTGCCTCATTCCCTGCGAGGAGTTTGGCAGCCTTCAACAAGCGATCGCGGCTGACAGGCGCTCTTCCACGCGTTGAGTGCCTGGCCCTGAGAGAAGCGATTAGAGGCATTTCGGACAGGCGCGGCGTTGTTCACATCAAAGAGGCCGCCAACTGAGGCGGCCTCTGCTTCCGGTTTGCGGACCGGCATTATCGCATGTGCAGGCTCATGGACGACGACGTTATCGGCTGGTGCACGGCGTTGATCAAACGGCCGAACAAACCGTCCATGTAGTTTTCGGCCGCGGCGATTGCTATGCCCAGCATGTCACCGCCGCTGACAACATCGAGTTCGCTGATGCTCAACTCACGGGCTTCATGGGTAAACTCGGTCATGTCTCTCTCCTGCTTCAGGAGGGGCCATCCCCCTCATGCATGGTGGACGCGGCGATATGAAAATCCGTTCATCGGCTGCGTGATCTGAATCACGATTGCCGATTGGGCTGCACCTGCATCACGAAGCCCGTAGCTCCGGCGCAGAACCAACACGACGAAGCTTTTGCAGTCGCGCATATAGCAATAACCCGCAGGTGAAGTATGTTTGTCGGGCGTGGGCGAGATACAAATCGTTGCGGCTGCGTTAGAAATTGGACGTGGCACGCTGGCTTCGTTGGTGCGAGCCGGACGTTGCAAAGCCGCCGGGAGTACTGCTTCAATCATGAATACCGTTACGAACGCTTCCGCGCTTTTGCCACGCGGCACTACGCGAACAAGCGCGTGCGCGGCATTGCTTGCAACGACGGCCTTGGTCGCGGCAGTCACACCACTTTCGCTCTTCATGGTGTCGCTTACTGCTTCAACGGCGTCCGCCGCGGGCACTCCTGGTGCGCCGGGCTCTCCTGGCGGTGCCGCCACTTTACCGGGCGACAACGGTAATTCTGGCCAGACGGGTGGTAGTGGCGGTGTCGGCAACCCTGATGGCGGCGTCGGCGGCGCCGGCGGCAACGGTGGAAATGCCACTTCCGGCGTAAATGCACTGCCAGCCACCAACCCGGGCGACTCTGGCCTCACCGGCCAGAGCGGCGGTTCAGGTGGCTTCGGCGCAGCGGGCGGGAACGGTGGCGCGGGTGCTCCCGGTGTGCAGATCAACAGCGGCGCTGCATTTACAAATTCACAGACGGTTGTCGGCGGCGCGGGCGGCGCGGGTGGCAGGGGCGGCACGGGTGGCCTCGGCGCAATTGGTGGCAGCGGTAGCGACGGCGTCGATGGTACGAACGGCTTGAACGGTACTACGCCAGGTCAATCTGGCACCTCTGGCATGGCTGGTGGCAATGGCGGCGCGGGTGGCGGCGGCGGCGCGGGCGGAAGTGGTGGCACCGGCGGCACGGGCGCGAATGGCGGGACCGGCATGCAGATCACGAACAACACCGCGATTACAAACTCCGGCACCATCGCGGGCGGCGACGGCGGCGCGGGCGGAAGTGGCGGCACGGGCTCCGTGGGTGGCGCGGGTGGCGCGGCTGGCCGTGGCGCAAACGGCGGCGATGGCGGCAACGGCGTCACCGGACGGGCCGGCGTTAACGGGGTCCTTGCGGGCGACGATGGTTCTGCGGGTCAGGATGGCGGCAATGGCGGGTCCGCTGGAAACGGCGGCGCCGGCGGCCATGGTGGTGCGGGCGGCAATGGCGGCTTGGGCGGCATCGGCGGGTTGGGCGGCATCGGCGGCGGGGGTCTCTCTTTCGACAGCGGCGGTACATTAAACAATCAAGGCGTCATCACCGGCGGCAATGGCGGCGTTGGCGGCGGCGGCGGCGCAGGCGGAAGTGGTGGCCCGGGCGGCTCGGGTGGCGTGGGCGGTTCTGCTGGAACGGCCGGCGCCGGCGCCGCTGGTGGCACTGGCGGCGCCGGTCTGGGAGGGGGCGCGAACGGCCCGGACGGCACATCAGGTACATCAGGCACGTCAGGCAATCCTGGCGTCACCGGCTCCTCGGGCAGCAACGGCGTCGCAGGGGCAACGGGCGCCACAGGCTCAACCGGCGCAGGAGGAGTCGGTGTCACTGGCGCCAACCTCGCTATCACCAACAGCGGGACGATTTCGGGAGGTCTTAGCGGCGACGGATTGACGCGCGCCGCCGCCATCCTGTTCACCGGCGGGAGCAACAGCCTCACACTCGCGGCGGGCTATTCCATCATCGGCAACGTTGTTGGTACCGGCACGGATACTTTTCAGCTCGGTGGATCCGGGACCGGTTCGTTCAATCTTGGCTCGATCGGTTCCGTCCAACAGTATCGCGGCTTCTCGACGTTCAATGTCGTCGGCGGTACTTGGACCGCAAGCGGTACATATGGCCAGAACAATGCGTGGACACTCTCGGGCGGCACGCTCAATGTCACGGGCGATTTGTCGGCGGCCACGAGCCTGACCGTGAGCGGCGGCATGCTGATGGGCACCGGCTTCGTCGGCAACACCTCGATCGCAGGCGGCACGCTTGCGCCGGGCTCGGGCACGCCGGGCTCGTCGTTGACGGTGAATGGCGCGCTCGGCTTCGCGTCGGGGTCGACCTATGCCGTCAATATCAATCCGACCACGTCGTCGTTTGCCCATGTCACGGGCACCGCGACGCTGAATGGCGCAACCGTGAATGCGATCTATGCCAGCGGCAGCTACGTCTCGAAGCAGTACACCATCCTGACGGCGGGGGTTGTCAGCGGGGCCTTTGGCTCGTTGGTCAACAGCAACCTGCCGGCCAACTTCAGCACCAGCCTGAGCTACGACAACAAGGACGCCTTTCTGAATCTGGCACTGAATTTCACGCCGCCTTCGTCGGGTTCGGGTACGGCACCCGGCTTCGGCGGCGGGCTCAACGGCAACCAGCAGGCCGTCGGCAACGCGCTGACCAATTTCTTCAATACCACCGGCGGCATTCCGCTGGTGTTCGGCGCACTGACGCCGGCTGGACTGTCACAGGCCTCGGGCGAGACCGCCACCGGTACGCAGCAGGCCACGCTCAACGCGATGACCCAATTCATGGGCGTGATGACCGATTCGTTTATCGATGGCCGCGGCGGCAATGCTGCGCCACCAAGCGGGGCTGCGAGCGGTTACGCCTCGACGCAAAATATCGGTGCGGCGCGCGACGCCTATGCGATGTTCGACAAGGCGCCCGTCACCCCCTTCGAGCAGCGCTGGAGCACGTGGATCGCGGGCTATGGTGGTTCGCAAACCACCGACGGCAATGCGACGATGGGATCGAACAGCGCCACCAGCAGTGTCTATGGCACCGCGGTCGGCGCCGACTACCGAATCTCGCCCTATACCATTGCCGGCTTCTCGCTGGCCGGTGGCGGCACCAATTTCAGCGTCGCCAATGCCGGCACCGGCCATTCCGATCTGTTCCAGGCCGGCGCGTTCGTGCGCCACACCGCAGGCCCCGCCTATCTTTCCGCCGCACTGGCCTATGGCTGGCAGGACATCACCACCAATCGCACCGTGACGATCGCCGGCATCGATCAATTGCGCGCGCGCTTCAACGCCAATGCCTGGTCGGGCCGCGTCGAAACCGGCTATCGTTTTGTCACGCCTGTGATGGGAGTGACACCCTACGCTGCCGGACAGTTCACCACCTTCGATCTGCCGTCCTATGCCGAAGGCGCTCTTTCCGGCGCCTCCGCCTTCGCGCTGTCGTATGGCGCCAGGAGCGTCACCGACGCCCGCAGTGAACTCGGCATCCGCACCGACAAATCCTGGGCGATGCAGGATTCCATCCTGACGCTGCGTGGCCGGGTCGCCTGGGCGCACGATTACGATCCGGATCGTTCGATCGCCGCGACATTCCAGGCCCTGCCGGGCGCGAGTTTTGTGGTGAACGGCGCCGCGCAGGCATCCGACTCGGCGCTGACCACCGCCTCTGCGGAAATGAAATGGATGAACGGCTTCTCGGTCGCCGCCACTTTTGAAGGCGAATTCTCTGATGTCACCCGCAGCTATGCCGGCAAGGGTGTGGTGCGGTACGCGTGGTGAGCTGACGACGTCCGCCGGGGCATAGCGGACATTGGCCAAGCCTGCACCAATCGAGTGCCCCGGCCAAGCTCACGGTCCATGACGACGACGGCAGCATCAATGTCAGTATCCGCCGGCCGTTGGGCGGGATGTCGCTCACGCCGTTAGAACGCGATGGCGCTGATTTGCCCGACGGGCAAATCGGCAGTCTGTCTGTCCAGCACCTTTTGCAAAAATAATTTTGTTTTCATCTGACCCAAATCACCGGCTTATTCTCAATGTCCCGTCCCACAGAGGGGCGGCTCGCGATCGTCACGAACGCGGGGCGGGATGCGGTGGACGCGGAGGCGCTATTGACGATTAGCGCTCAAGCGGACGGCGAAGTCGTGTGGTCCTGACGCCCCGATGCTGGCGTCAAGTTCTTGAGAAGCAAGCTTCTCGGGGATGATGGTGACAAAAAAGCCGGTCGCCAAGGAGAGCACGAAATAAGCTGTAAAACCATTGCGC
>JBDTKZ010000099.1:0-22920 GCA_039935075.1 Bradyrhizobium sp. | reverse complement strand
ATCGCGGGCTCGTTCTGCCGCGGGATCGCAGGATTTGTCGACAAGTCTCTGT
This sequence comes from Bradyrhizobium sp., assembly GCA_039935075.1. GTDB lineage: Bacteria > Pseudomonadota > Alphaproteobacteria > Rhizobiales > Xanthobacteraceae > Bradyrhizobium. The sequence goes on along the minus strand of JBDTKZ010000099.1, from coordinate 22,868 downwards.
AACTCCTATGGATATAAATATTCCATAATATACCTTATGCGAATGAGAGATATCTGGATCAGAGCACGGGCGCCTATGCCCCGCTGACCGACGCGGTGGCCCGCGAGCCGATTGCCGCCCCAATCAGAGCAGAAAGCCCAACGCGGTTTCGCAGCTTTGTTCCACTTTCAGGGCCAGCAGCTCGTCGGCGCGCGTTCGCCCGAGATTGACTGCCGCGATCGGTATCCCGGCGCGGGCCGCCATCTGAACGAAGCGGAAGCCCGAATAGACCATCAGCGACGAGCCGACGATCAGCATGCCGTCGGCTCGGCCCAGATGCCCCGCAGCGGCATCCACAAAGCTCCGGGGAACATTCTCGCCGAAGAACACGACATCAGGCTTGAGAACGCCATCGCAAGCTCGGCACGCCGCCACGGCAAACGCCGAAAAGTCGCACGCTTCGAGGTCTGCATCGCCGTCGGGCGCGTCGGCGGCATCCAGATTGAGCCAGCCTGGGTTCAAGCGCGTCAGTCGATCCTGAAGATCATCCCGCGCGGTCTTCTGTCCGCACCCCATGCAGCGAACGAGGTCCAGCCGGCCATGCAGGTCGATCACCCGATCGTTGCCGGCGGCCTGATGCAGCCGATCGACATTCTGGGTCAGCACGAGTTCGGATTTGCCCATCGCCTCGAGGCGCGCCAAAGCCGTATGCGCCGCGTTCGGCCGGGCCCGGCCGAACCGTTGCCATCCGATCAGGCTGCGCGCCCAATAGCGCTGGCGCGTCGCCTCCTCCGCCATGAAAGCCTGGTAGGTCACCGGCGGCTGACGCTTCCAGTTGCCATCGATGTCCCGATAATCGGGAATGCCCGAATTCGTGCTGCAGCCTGCACCGGTCAGGACGAAAAGACGCTGATGACGGTCGACGAAATCCGGTAGCGATGCAAATGCGGTCATGGCACGCTGATATCGCGTCGAGGCCGCCGGTCGGCAAGATGCCGCGATCCAGAAAACGGCATCAGCGGTTCTTGATCTGATAGCGGAGCCAGACGGCGCCGCCATCCAGGACCTGGCTGCTTTCCAGCGTCATCGCGGTAACGGGGGCAGTGGGCCCCTGCTCCACATCCCTTGAGTCGAAGACGCTGGGTGCGCCCTTGGCTCCATCGACCGTTGGACACAGGACGAGACTGAGTTCGTCGACAAGCCCGGCGCGCAGAAAGGCACCGTTCGCGCCGCCGCCGCCTTCGAGCAGCAGGCGTTTGATGCCGAGTTCGCGATTCAGAATCTCCAGAGCCAAGCCAAGGTCCAATTCCGTCTCGCCGGCGAAGATATAGGAGACGCCCTCGCCGCGAAGGCCCGCCAAATGCGCATCGGAAACCTGCTCCGAAAGCACCGCGACGATCGGATCGCCGCCGATGTCGGAACGTCCCCAAACGATCTTGCCGTGGGCATCAAGCACCACGCCATAGGCCTTGGCATCGCGCCGGGTAAACCAGGCTTTTCGCGGGAAAGCCTGATCTGTGGTCGCCGGATACGCTTTGCCCTTGGCGAACTCCTGCCCGGTGACACGTCCGATCAGCCAGGCGTCGCCGCCAAGTTCGTCGTGCAGCCGCTCGAACAGCGCGCTGGCTATTTTGCCGTCCGGGCGCCAGCGACTGTTGAGCGTGCGGCCGTCCACGCTGGAGACCATGTGACAGATGACGTGGGGCTTCATGAATTCTCCAAAGATGTTTGGGCCATCTTACTGGATCTTTGGGCGCGACGGAATCGACGGCACCCCGCCTGCGATGTACAACAACCGCTATAAGCAGGCCGGATCATGTCCGGCCCAGAGGGCAACAGCGCCCCGACCTTGCGAAGGAACGCACCATGCGCGCCGTGCTGCTCGCCGCCTGCCTTTGCTCCATCGCCGTCACCGCATCAGCCCAAATCGCACGCCCCGACCCCGGCCCGCTGACCATCGCCCGCCAAGGCAGTTTCTTCGTCGGCGGACGCGACGTGAAATCCGACACGTTGTCGACGCTGCCGGCCTACGCCTCATCCGGCACCATCACGGTCGACCAGATGTATGTGCGTTACCAGGTGCCGGTTGGCACGTTGGGGATTCCGATCACCTTGATCCACGGCTGCTGCCTCACCGGCAAGACCTGGGAGACGACCCCGGATGGTCGCATGGGCTGGGACGAGTATTTCGTCCGCCATGCCCATCCCACTTACGTGATCGATCAGGTCTGGCGCGGCCGGTCCGCGGCGGATCCGTCAGCCGTCAATGCGGTGCGCAGCGGCAAAGCCGCGGTCGATCAATTGCCGACGGTGTTTTCCGCTGGGCACGAAAGCGCCTGGGCGATCTTCCGGTTCGGCAAGGAATATCCGCAGACGATGCCCGGGATGCGCTATCCGATCGCGGCCCAGGCGGAATTCTGGAAGCAGATGGTGCCGGACAGCCTCAACAGCCTGCCGACGCCCAATCCGACCGTCCCGGCGCTATCCGAACTGGCGCAGAAGATCGGCGGCACCGTGCTGATGAGCCATTCGCAATCCGGCATCTATCCGTTCCAGACCGCAGCGCTGAGCCGGAAGGGCATTGCGGGCATCGTTTCGATCGAGCCGGGCGCCTGCCCCACGCCTGCGGATGACATGAAGCCCTACGCCGGCCTGCCGATCCTGGTGCTGTTCGGCGACTACGTCGATCAATTTCCGCGCTGGGCGCCCCGGCTTGCGAACTGCCGCGCCTTTATCGCCGCCGCCAACGCGGCGGGCGGCAAAGCCGAGCTGCTGGTGCTGCCCGACATCGGGATCAAGGGCAACACGCACATGCTGATGCAGGACGACAACAGCCTCGACATTGCCGACATCCTGATCGACTGGATCGGCAAACACGTCACGACGGTGGAGTAAGTTACGGCCGATATCTTTCCGTGAAGGCGCGCCTTTAGGGCTTGGAGATGCCGGCGATCAGGGCCTTGTCGAAGCCTTCGGGGTCGGTCATCTGCGGCGCGTGGCCGAATTCGGGAAACTCGACCAGCTTAGCGCCCGGAATAGCCTGTGCGGCCGCCTTGCCCAATTCAGGATAATTGCCAAGCTTCGACCGCAGCTCCGGCGGCGCGAAATCTTTCGCAATCGCCGTGGTGTCTTTCTGGCCGATCATGAGCAAGGTCGGCACCGAGATCTGGCCGAACCGGTACACCACGGGCTCGGTCAGGATCATGTCGTAGATCAGCGCCGAATCCCAGGCGACCGCTTGCTTGCCCGGACCATTATTGAGGCCCGCGAGCATGTCGACCGCGCGTTCGTAGCGATCTTCCCATTTGCCCGCGTAGTAGGTCGATTTCTCGTAGGCACGGATGCCGTCGGCACTGGTCTTCAGTTCACGCGCATACCATTGGTCGACCGAGATCGGCGGCACGCCCTTGGCGGACCAATCCTCCAGCCCGATGGGATTGACCAGCACAAGGTGGCCGACATCATCAGGATAAATCAGCGCGTAATGCGCCGCCAGCATGCCTCCAGTCGAATGTCCCACCACGACCGGCTTTTCGATGCCGAGCTTGGCCAGCAGTTCATGGGTGTTGACGGCAAGCTGCTTGAACGTGAACTGGTAAGCGCCGGGCTTGCTCGACTTGCAGAAGCCGATCTGATCCGGCGCGATCACGCGATAGCCGGCCGCGGCCAAATCCTTGATGGTCGGCTCCCAGGTCGCGGAACAGAAGTTCTTGCCGTGCAGCAGCACCGCCGTCTGCCCGTTCGGGTGGTCCGGCTTGACGTCGAGATAGGCCATCTGCAGCGACTGCCGCTGCGACGTGAAATCGAAGTGCTGAACCGGGAACGGATAGTCGAATCCTTCCAGTTCCGGCCCGTAAGCAGGCGCTTTCTCCGTTGGCTGCTGGGCCGCCAACGGCGCCATGAGCCCAGCGGCCGAAAGTGCTGCGCAAGCCAAGATTGTCCATATCCTGAATGTCATGATTTTCCCGCAAATGGTTGGGAGACTTCGAGTTCTTCCCGTGTTGACTATCCGTAAGCGGGCCGTGCCGATAGTCAAAATCCCTTGATACGGGCCGGGTTGCTATCGTCCCTTGAACCGCGGCTTGCGCCGGCCAAGAAACGCCGCGACGCCCTCGGTGTGATCCTCGGTCAGGCTCGCCAGCGCGAACTGATCGACATCCATGTGGCTGGCGAGATCGTCGAGCGCGTGCGCCAGCCGGTTGACGGTCAGCTTGGTCATCGCCACCGATAGCGGCGGCTGGGCGGCGACCTTGGCGGCCATCGCCATCGCGGCATCGAACGCCCTGCCGGGATCGACCACCTCCTCCACCAGGCCCCATTGATAGGCCTCATCGGCATTGATGCGCTGATCGGCCAGGATCACCGCCTGCTTGGTCCGCGCAGGACCGATCAAATGGAGTATTCGCGGGATGCTCTGCCAGCTCATATTCATGCCGAGGCCGATCTCGGGCACCCGCATATGGGCGTCACGGCCCATCACCCGAAAATCCAACGCCACCGCCAGGGCCACGCCGCCGCCTATGCAAAATCCCTCGATGGCGCCGATGGTAATCTGCTCCATCTCCTGCCAGGCATGGCTTAATCGGGGGCCGAGCTTCAGGTGCCGGCGTAGCGTCCCGATATCCATGGTTTTACGCGCCCGGCCCTCGGAATCCTTGAGATCGAATCCGGCGCTGAACGCATCCTTGCCGCCGGTCAGCACCACCACCGAAGTGTCGCCGTCATCTTCAAAACTGCGGGCCGCATCGGTGAGCTGGCGCAACGCCTCTGGGGACAGCGCGTTGATGCCGTCGCCGCGGTCGAAACGAACCACCGCAATGCGGCCTTCCGGGCCGAGGCCCTTCTCGATCGTCACAAACTTCGTCAAGACGTGTTCTCCCTGCCCGCCATTTTGGCCGATGATAGCGGACAAAGCATCGCAGCGCCCATGCCGGTTTGTGGGGAGCGGTAACCTCGACAGCGCTGGATCATGCGATTATTCTCAGCGCCATGAGCAACCATGACCACGATCATCATCACGACCACGACCATTCGGAACTATCGGAGATGGAGCTGCGCGTCCGCGCTCTCGAAACCATCCTGAGCGAAAAAGGCTATATCGACCCGGCCGCGCTCGATGCCATCGTCCAAGCCTATGAGACCAAGATCGGCCCCCATAATGGCGCGCAGGTGGTCGCCAAGGCGTGGTCCGATCCGGCGTTCAAACAGGCGCTGCTGGAAGATGCCAGCAAAGCCGTAAGCACACTTGGTCATTTCAGCCGGGTCGGCGATCATCTCGTGGCCGTCGAGAACACGCCGCAACGACACAACATGGTCGTATGCACACTGTGCTCCTGTTACCCCTGGGAAATGCTGGGGCTGCCGCCTATCTGGTACAAGGCGGCGCCCTATCGTTCTCGCGCGGTCAAGGATCCGCGTGGTGTGTTGGCCGATTTCGGTGTCAGCGTGGCGAAGGAAACCGAGATCCGGGTCTGGGATTCGACCGCCGAGACGCGCTTCCTGGTGTTGCCGATGCGGCCCAAGGGGACCGAGGGCTGGAGCGAGGCGCAGCTTGCCGAGATCGTGACGCGGGACTCCATGATCGGAACGGGCTTTCCGAAGACGCCGGGTGCACCGTCGTGAACGGCGTGCACGACATGGGCGGCATGGACGGTTACGGCAAGGTCGAACCTGAGCCGAACGAGCCGATGTTCCATACGCATTGGGAAAGCCGCGTGCTGGCGATGGTGCGGGCGATGGGGGCGGCGGGCGCCTTCAACATCGACACTTCGCGCTTCTACCGCGAGGCGTTGCCGCCGGAGGTCTACATCACCTCATCCTACTACCGAAAATGGTTCCTCGGTCTGGAAGAGAATCTGATCGCCATGGGCTACATCACGGCCGAGGAGGTCGCGGCAGCCCATGCGGTGACACCACCGAAGCCGCTCAAGCACGGCAAGTTCACCGTCGATCAGGTCGAGCGCGTGATGGCGCGCGGCAAATTCGGACGTACGCCACCGGCGCCCGCAAAATTCAAGCCGGGCGATCGGGTGCGCGCGCGGAACATCAACCCGACGACCCATACGCGGCTGCCGCGTTACGTGCGCGGCCATGTCGGCGTGGTCGAACTCAATCTCGGCTGCAGCGTTTATCCGGATACCGCTTCGATGGAGGCCGGTGAAAATCCGCAATGGCTCTACACCGTCGTGTTCGACGGCGCGGAACTGTGGGGACCGGACGCCGACCCGACCGTCAAAGTCTCGGTCGATGCCTTCGAGCCTTATCTGGAGCTGGCGTGATGGACGCTGCCGCGGCGCGCGCGACCCGCGACGTCCCCAGCATCCCCTGCGACGCCGAGGGACCGGTATTTCGCGAGCCCTGGGAAGCGCAGGCATTCGCGATGGCGCTGGCGCTGCACGAGCGCGGACTGTTCACCTGGAACGAATGGGCGGCCACGCTTTCCGAGGAGATCAAGCGCGCGCAGGCCGCCGGCGATCCCGACACCGGCGAAACCTATTACCGGCACTGGATGGCCGCGCTGGAACGGCTGATATCAGCCAAAGGCGTGGCGACATCGGAGACCCTGCATCGTTACCGCGACGCCTGGGACCACGCCGCCGACCGCACGCCACACGGCGCGCCGATCGAATTGCGGCCGGAAGATTTCGCAGCGTAGCGCGACAGGGGCCTTACGAAGCCACCCTGCCCGCCGCGTATTCGCGCCAACCCCTGGCGCGCAACGCGCAGGCCGGACATTCGCCGCAGCCATATCCCCAGTCGTGACGCGCGCCGCGTTCGCCGAGATAGCAGGTGTGGGACTGTTCGCAGATCAGGTTGACCAGCCCTGCGCCACCGAGTTCATCGGCAAGTTTCCACGTCGACGCCTTGTCGAGCCACATCAGCGGCGTGTGCAATTCGAACGATTTGGCCATCCCGAGATTAAGCGCAGTTTGCAATGCCTTGATGGTCTCGTCGCGGCAATCCGGATAGCCTGAATAGTCCGTCTCGCACATGCCGCCGACGATATGGGTGATGCCGCGCCGATAGGCCAGCGCCGCGGCGAAGGTCAGGAACACCAGATTGCGGCCGGGCACGAAGGTGTTGGGCAGGCCGTCCGCGCCCATCGTGATCGCGACGTTGCGCGTCAGCGCGGTGTCGGAAATCTCCGCCAGCGTCGGAATCTCCAGCGTGTGATTGTCACCGAGTTTCGCAGCCCAATCGACGCGTAACGACCTCATGCCGTCAAGCAGACCGGCGCGGCATTCCAGTTCGATGGCATGACGCTGGCCGTAGCGGAAGCCGAGCGTCTCGACCCGCGCAAAACGCTCCAGCGCCCAGGCCAGACAGGTCGCGGAATCCTGCCCGCCGGAGAACAGCACCAGCGCGGTCTCGTTTCGGAACTTGTCGTTCAATTCGCCTGCCATGGCCGTGGCCATAGCACTCATCGATGCCGGCGCCAATCGGTGGAAACCATGCCCGATCGGGTACGTTTTGCTGGGATGGCCTGATGTCTTGCGGCATACAGGCATGATCAACTTCTGACTGGTGTATCATGCTCCCTTCCCGCGACATCAAAGGCTTGCTCGACATCATGGCTGCGCTGCGAACCCCCGGCACCGGCTGCCCCTGGGATCTTGAGCAGAACTTTGCGAGCATCGCGCCATACACCATCGAGGAAGCCTATGAGGTCACTGACGCGATCTCGCGCGGCGATCTTCCAGATTTGTGCGACGAACTCGGCGATCTCCTGCTGCAGGTGGTGTTTCACGCCCGCATGGCGGAAGAACAAGGCGCCTTCAGCTTCGCCGATGTCGTTGAGGCCATCACCCGAAAAATGATCCGGCGGCATCCGCATGTCTTTGCCGACGAAAATGGCGTGATAACACCTGAACATGTGAAGGGTACGTGGGAACGCATCAAGGCCGAGGAGAAGGCCGAGCGCGCGGCGCGGCGGCCACCGGAGCACGACGCACCGGCCAAATCGCTATTGTCCGGCGTCAAGACAGGCCAACCGGCGCTCAGCCGGGCGATGGAATTGCAGCGCAAGGCATCGAGCGTCGGCTTCGACTGGAACGATCCGCGCGAGGTACTGCGCAAGATTCGCGAAGAGGCCGATGAGATCGAAGCCGCCCTCGATCACGGGGACGTCGACGAACTCACGGATGAGACCGGCGATCTGCTGTTCGTGCTGGTCAATCTGGCGCGGCATGTCGGGGTCGATCCCGATTTCGCATTGCGCAGCACCAACGCCAAATTCGAGCGCCGCTTTGCCTATATCGAGCAGACGCTGGCGGCGCAGGGCCGATCGCTGGAAAGCGCGTCGCTCGCCGAGATGGACGCGCTGTGGGACGAGGCGAAAAGCAAGGAGTGATGGTTCGCGTGCACAATTGCGCATCGGGCGAGGACGATACAGCACTCAAACCGGGTGCGGCACCGCGTCGAAGCGATTGACCACGATGTCACGCTTGGTTTCATCGACGCGCACGGTCATGTCGAAGCGGCCGTCGTGAAGCTCCTTGTTGAGCACCTCGGCATTGCGGTGCAGCCAGCTGATGCCGGCGCCGTCGGAGGCATCGATCGACAAATCCAATGTCATCCGCGACGCCGCCAGCCGGTCCTCGATCGCAGTGAGCAGGGCATCGACGCCCTCGCCGGTTTCGGCGGATACCAGGAAGCACGGCCGCTCCGGCGGCCGGCGCGCGGCGATGTTGCGTAGATTTTCGCGCCTATCAGGATCGAACCGATCGATCTTGTTCCACACCTCGAGAATGCCCTGGCCTGCGTTCGGATCGATACCGAGCTGGCGCAGCACGGTATCGACGTCGCGCTCCTGCGCCTCGGCATCTTCGTGCGAAATGTCGCGGACGTGAAGGATGATATCGGCTTCCAGCACCTCTTCCAGCGTGGCGCGGAACGCCGCGACCAGCTGGGTCGGCAAATTGGAGATGAATCCGACGGTGTCCGACAGCATCGCCTTGCCGCCATGCGGCAGAGTGAGCGCGCGCAGGGTCGGATCCAGGGTCGCAAACAGCATGTCTGCGGCCTGCACGTCGGCGCGGGTCAGCCGGTTGAACAGCGTCGATTTGCCGGCATTGGTGTAACCGACCAGCGCTACGACGCGATAAGGCACCCGCTGCCGTCCGGCGCGATGCAGCCGCCTTGTCGCCTGGACCTTTTTGATCTCGTTCTCAAGCCGCGCGATGCGGTCGCCGATCAGGCGGCGGTCGGCCTCGATCTGGGTTTCGCCGGGGCCGCCCATGAAGCCGAAGCCGCCGCGCTGGCGCTCCAGATGGGTCCATGAACGCACCAGCCGACTACGCTGATAGTTCAGATGCGCCAGTTCGACCTGCAGCGTGCCTTCCCTCGTCTTGGCGCGGCGGCCGAAGATTTCGAGAATGAGGCCGGTGCGATCGAGAACCTTGGTGTTCCAGGCTTTCTCAAGATTGCGCTGCTGGATCGGCGACAACGCGCAATCCATCACCACAAGTTCGATGTCGTGCCCGGTGATGAGACCGACGATCTCCTCGACCTTGCCCTTGCCGAGATAGGTCGCGGGGCGGATTTGGCTGACCGGCGCGATCAGCGCCTCCGCGATCACGAGGTCGATCGCGCGTGCGAGGCCGACGGCCTCTTCCAGCCGCGCCTCCGAGCCGCGCACGACATGCACATCCGTTTGCGCCTCGGGATCACCGCGGCGCATGCGCAAGTAAGGGCCGATGACGATCACCCGCCCGGTCGCTTTACCCCCTGCCGACCGCGGACGGTCGGCATCCCCCTCAAGATTTCGGGGTTCCAATCAGGTAACTTTCAAGCCGGAGCATCCTCGCCGCCTTCGAACAACTGGATCGGAGCGCCCGGCATGATGGTCGAGATCGCGTGCTTGTAGACAAGCTGCGAATGACCGTCGCGCCGAAGCAGCAGGCAGAAATTGTCGAACCATGTGACAATCCCCTGCAGTTTTACGCCATTGACCAGAAAAATCGTCAGCGGTGTTTTGGTTTTGCGAACGTGATTTAGGAAGGTGTCTTGTAGGTTTTGTGCGCGGTCTGCCGCCATTTGTTTTTGTCCCGCAGTATTGTTTGCTTCTTTTTATTGAACCGATTGCAGCCCTCTAAGTGGAGCGTCCTCCGGTCGCCGGCTTCCCCTGAGATCCCCCTCCGGGGGGCGCGGCGGCATGATTAGAAGGCAGGCGCGGTTTTTAGGCAAGTCGGTTCACACGCCAGTCACACCACACAAAGGAGCAATTTGCGGGAAAAGTCGGGAAACAATCCAGATTTCTCAAGCAAATGCATGAATGCGGCCGTGATCGCCGGCCATTAGCCGACACCCAGCGCCTTGAGCTTGCGATGGAGCGCCGAGCGCTCCATGCCGACAAATTCCGCCGTACGAGAGATGTTGCCGGAAAAGCGGCTGATCTGGGCGATCAGATAGTCGCGCTCGAACACTTCCCGTGCCTCACGAAGCGGCAGCCCCATGATGTGTTCGCCATTATTGCTGGTCGGCATCGCCGGCACCATCGAGCCGACGTCCTGCGGCAGCATATCGGCGGTGATAATCACCTCCGGACCGCCGCCCGCCAGGATCATGACGCGCTCGACATTGTTGCGAAGCTGGCGAACGTTTCCGGGCCAGACATGGGACTGCAACACCGCCATGGCGTCCTGTCCGATCTGGCGCTTCGGCAGACCAGTCGCGACCGAAATCTGGTCCATGAAATAATCGATCAGTTCCGGAATATCCTCGCGGCGCTCCGACAGCGGCGGCACCCGGATCGGCACTACCGAGAGACGGTGGTAGAGGTCTTCGCGGAAGCGGCCCTCGGCGATCTCCTCCTCCAGATTACGCGCGGTGGAGGAAATGATACGCACGTCGACATTGACCTTGGCGGTGCCGCCGGAGCGCTGGAAGGTCTGATCGACCAGCACCCGCAAAATCTTGTTCTGGGTTTCGCGCGGCATGTCGCCGATTTCATCGATGAACAGCGTGCCACCATGGGCCTCTTCCAGCGCGCCTGCCTTGCGCTGCTGTTCGCCGTTGGACTGCTCGATGCCGAACAGCTCGACCTCCATGCGCTCCGGCGTAATCGCCGCTGCGTTGATGACGACAAAGGGGCCTTCGGCGCGGCCGGACGCATTGTGCAGCATTCGCGCGGCCAGTTCCTTGCCGGCGCCGGAAGGGCCGACGATCAGGATACGGCTATTGGCCTTGGCGGCGCGATCGATGGTCTGGCGCAGTTGGTTCATGCAGGCGGAACGCCCGGTCAGCACGCTGGCCGCCGGCGCGAGCTGCTTGAGTTCCTTCACCTCGCGCTTGAGCCGCGATGTCTCCAGCGCCCGCGTCGCCACCAGAATTAGCCGATCGGCCTTGAACGGCTTTTCGATGAAGTCGTAGGCACCGCGCTTGATCGCGGCGACCGCGGTTTCGATATTGCCGTGGCCCGAGATCATCACGACCGGCACTTCGGCGTGATCCCGCTTGATCTGCTCCAGGAGCTGCAGCCCGTCGAGCTTGCTGCCCTGCAGCCAGATATCGAGAAACACCAGATGCGGGCGGCGATTGGTGATTTCGGCTAGCGCCGAATCGCTGTCGCGCGCGGTCCGGGTAGAGAACCCCTCGTCGTCGAGGATGCCCGCGACCAGATCTCGGATATCTGCTTCGTCGTCGACAATGAGAATGTCATTTGCCATGGATCACGCCTGTCTTGTCATTCGCCTGTCGCGGCTTTGATTTTTGTTTCGCTATTGGTCGTATCAGTCGGCTCAATGGTTCCGGATTTCGGTACTTTTGTTTCAACGGCGGGCTCTTTGGCTTCGGCGTCCGGTTCTTTTGCCTCGGCATTTACGTCGGCTTTGGCTGTCTCCTTGGCGGCCTGGCCCGAGACCGCAAATCGCAACCGCATCCAGGCGCCGCGTTGACCGGGCCGGAAGTCGGATGCATCCTTGAGTTCGATGCGGCCGCCATGGTCCTCCAGAACGCGACCGACGATAGCGAGACCCAGGCCGGTGCCTTTCTCGCGCGTCGTGACATAGGGTTCGAGCAAACGGGCACGGCTGACCTTCGGCAGGCCGATACCGTTGTCGATCACGTCGATCAGAACGTCGTCGTTTTCGCGCGCAGCGATGACATCAATACGACCCTTGCCCAGTTCCTCCGCGGGCACCGCTTCGATCGCCTCGGTCGCGTTCTTGATGATGTTGGTCAGGGCCTGCGAAATCAGCCGCCGGTCGAACTGCGCCCGCATCGGGTCTTGCTTGATCTCGGCTTCGATATCGATGTCGGGATGTCCCACCCGCATCAGGAATACCGCCTGCCGCACGGTGTCGGCCACGTCCTCGCCTTCCATGACCGGCTTCGGCATCCGCGCAAAGCGGGAGAACTCATCGACCATCCGCCTGATATCGTCGACCTGGCGCACGATGGTATCGGTGCATTGCTCGAAGATGGCCTTGTCTTCGGTAATGACCTTGCCGAATTTGCGGCGAATACGCTCGGCCGAAAGCTGGATCGGCGTCAGCGGGTTCTTGATTTCGTGGGCGATACGGCGGGCCACGTCGCCCCAGGCGGAGGTCCGCTGCGCCGAGACCAGTTCGGTGATGTCGTCGAGCGTGATGATGAAGCTGTCGCGCGCCTGGCTGGTCGGCTCGGCGCTGACGCGAACCGAAAGATTGCGCTCAAGCCCTTCGCGGTTGATCGTGATCTGGCCCTGAACCAGCCGCTGGGTGCCCTCGCGCGCCGACTTCATCATGTCGTCGAGTTCGGGCAGCACGTCCGACAACGGATGATCGAGCGTCTCCGATTCGGCATGCCCGATCAGTTTTTCGGCGGAGCGATTCATGATGCCGACGCTGCCAGAGGCATCGACGCCGATGATGCCGGCGCTGGCCGATGACAGCACCGCCTCGATGAAGCGGCGGCGGCTGTCGATCAGGTCACTGGCGCTGACCAGTTCGTCGCGCTGGCTGCGCAACTCCTGCGTCATCTTGTTGAAGGTCTCGCCGAGTTGGGCGAGATCGCCTTCCGATTTGTGCACGGGCACCTGGACATTGAGATTGCCGGTCGAGATCATATTGGCGGCGCTCATTAACCGCTTGATCGGCGCCACCAGCCAATTGGAGAAATTCAAGCCGATCAGCACCGAGGCCATCAGGATGGTCAACGCGATCACGGCAAAGATCAGCGCGAAGTTGACCTGTAGGCCAAGCCGGCGCGATTCCATCTCGGCATATTCGGCGACGCTGGTTTCGGTTTGCCGCAGTTGCGCCACCACCCGCGGATCGAGCAGCCGTGCCACGTAGAGGAAGGTGTTGTCGAACGCCCGCAGCCGGATCACCGCCGCCACGTAGTTCTCAGGAAATACCGAAATCTCGGGCTCGGTTTCGTTGACGTTGCTGAGGAACTCCGCCGGCGGCGGCGGGAAACTCAGTTGAATGTTGGTTTCCGCCTTCTCCAGGATATTGCGATCCTTGTCGATCAGCATCGCGACCGGCAGATTGCGCGAAGCGGCGCTGGCCGTCAGAAGCTCACGGAATGTGCCACGGTCCTGGTCGTACAGGGGCCGGGCATGGGCGATGTCGTTGGCCATCCCCAGAATGTCGCCATGAATGAGCTGCGCATGCTCATTGGTGTAAGCGCGGGCAATGCTCAGCGAGTTCTGAATGACCTCGCGGGTCGGGCCTGAAAATAGCCGTTCAAATCCGCGATCGATGGTCAAGTTCGCGATGATCGCGACCAAGACGGCCGGCAACACTGCGATTACGGAAAAAAGGCCGACGACCTGGAAATGCAGCCGCGCCGCCGCCCGGCCCCGGCGGCGGTCCTGGAGCATCTGCCAGATCTCGCGGATGATGAAGCCGATCAGCACCAGGGTGGTGCCGCCGTTGATCAGCATGAAGGTGAGGGCAACATCGCGGGTGGGCGCGACACGGGTCACGCCGGTCAGCACCACAAAGGTCAGGAACGCCGATAGCAGCGCCAGTGCGACGGCAAACGGCGCCAGCCACCTCCGCAAGGGACCCCTCTTGGATTCAGCAAACGACGGATCAAACGATGGGGCCGAGGAGTCTGCGCTGGTCATTCCGGCAATGGGGTCATTGAAGCCCGCCCGTCCGTCGGATCGACACCCGGCGGCAGACTGATGCATTCATATCACAATGTTGCCAAATTACGACAATTCCGCGGCGTCTCTCACCGCGAGAATGCGTCGTCCCCAGCGGCTTTCGCCTCACCACACGAGGCGGGTGGTGACCGCGCTAGCCCCCGCTCCGGTATACCTGAATGTCCAGATCGCGGATCTTCTTGCGCAGCGTATTGCGGTTCAGCCCCAATAGATCGGCCGCGCGGATTTGATTGCCCCGGGTCGCCGCCAGTGCCGCGGTCAACAGCGGCACTTCGATCTCTTTCAGGATGCGGTGATAGAGCCCCGGCGGCGGCACGCCATTGGGAAATCCGGAGAAGTGCGAAGACAAATAGGCCTCGACAGCGCCGCCGAGATTGTCGACGCCGAGCGAAATATTGCCTCCCGAGCTAACCGCGGGCGGCGCCAATTCGCCGTCGATCACCGGGCCGGTGATGACGTCCTGCGGATACAAGGCGGCCAGCCGGCGCGCGAGGTTTTCCAGTTCGCGAACGTTGCCGGGCCAGCGGTGCTGCTTCATGCGTTCCAGCGCCAGCGCATCGAGCTTCTTCGGCGGCAGGCCGTCCTTTTCGGCCAATGCGAAGAAATGCCGGATCAAGTCCGGCAAATCCTCGATCCGCTCGCGCAAGGGCGGCAGCCGCAGCGGCACTACGTTGAGACGGAAGAACAGGTCTTCGCGGAACAGGCCCTGCTGAATCAGGATTCGCAGATCCTTGTTGCTGGCCGCCACGATGCGCACGTCGGTCTTGATCGGCGTCCGACCGCCGACGGTGGTGTATTCACCCTGCTGCAGCACGCGCAGCAACCGGGTCTGCGCCTCCATCGGCATATCGCCGATTTCGTCGAGAAACAGCGTGCCGCCCTCGGCCTGTTCAAACCGGCCGGAGGCGCGGCTATTGGCGCCGGTGAACGCGCCGCGCTCGTGGCCGAACAATTCCGATTCAATCAGGTCGCGCGGGATCGCCGCCATGTTGACGGCGACGAACGGACCGTTGCGGCGCTTGCCGTAGTCATGCAGCGCGCGCGCCACCAGCTCCTTGCCAGTGCCGGACTCGCCGGAGATCATCACGGTGAGATCGGTCTGCATCAGACGCGCCAGCACCCGGTAGATTTCCTGCATCGCCGGCGAACGGCCGACCAGCGGAATGGAGTCGAATTCGGCTTCTTCCGCGGGATTGGCGATCCGTTCCTTCGGCTCGGCCAACGCGCGACCGACAATGGCGATCAGTTCCTTGAGATCGAACGGCTTCGGCAGATATTCATAGGCGCCGCGTTCGGACGCGCGGATCGCGGTCATGAAGGTGTTCTGCGCGCTCATCACGATGACCGGCAGATTCGGCCGCATCTTCTTGATCCGCGGCAGCAGATCGAACGCGTTCTCGTCGGGCATCACGACGTCGGTGATCACCAGATCGCCCTCGCCCTGGCTGACCCAGCGCCACAACGTCGCCGCGTTCCCCGTCAGTCGCACCTCATATCCGGCGCGCGAGAGCGCCTGATTCAGAACGGTGCGGATGGCCGTGTCGTCATCAGCGACAAGTATGCTACCTGCGGGCATTGTTATTATTCCTCATCTTGAGTCCTGTGAGGCAGGCGACGACGTACCCGGAACGTCCTCGCGGTTGCTTTGATCGAACTGTTGCTTGGTAGTGTTGAACATCGGCAACAGCACCCGGAAAATGGTCTTCCGCGGCTGAGATTCGCATTCGATGATGCCGCCATGGTCGCCGACGATCTTGGCGACCAGCGCAAGACCGAGGCCGCTGCCGGTTTGTTTGGTCGTGACAAACGGATCGAACAGGTTCGGCAGCAGATCTTCCGGCACGCCCGGCCCGTTGTCCTTGACGCAAAATTCCAGCGGCAACGACACCCGCGATTTCTTGCCCGGCACCGACAGCCGAACCCCCGGGCGAAATGCCGTGGTGAGCTGGATTTCCGCGTCGCTGCCGAGATCGGCGACGGCTTCCGCGGCGTTCTTCACCAGATTCAGAAACACCTGAATCAATTGATCCTGGTTGGCCAGCACCGGCGGCAACGACGGATCGTACTCCTCGACGAAGCGGATATTGCGGGCGAAGCCGGATTGCGCGAGCCGCTTGACGTGGTCGAGCACCGAATGAATGTTGACCGGACCGCGCGCTACCGGGCGGTCATCGCCGAACACTTCCATGCGATCGACCAAAGTGACGATGCGGTCGGCCTCATCGCAGATCAGCCGCGTCAGCATACGGTCTTCGGATGACGCCGCCTGCTCCAGCAATTGCGCCGCGCCGCGGATACCGGACAGCGGGTTCTTGATTTCATGCGCCAGCATCGCCGCCAGCGCGATCACCGAACGCGCGGCGCTTCGATGGGTCAATTGGCGGTCCATCTTGTCGGCGATGGTGCGCTCCTGCAGCATCACGACGATGTGGCCGGGCCGCTCGGTCAGCGGTGCGACGTGAAGATCGACCTGGCGATCGCCGCCGATCCGCGGCGTGCCCAAATCGACCTTGTATTCGTTGACCGGCGAGCCGCTGGCGCGGACCTGATCGATCAGGGCCAGTAGCGGGCTGCCGAACGGCACCAGCTCCTTCAGCGACTGGCGCTGCAGGAACTGGGTCGAAATCTCGAAGAACGATTCCGCCGCCATGTTGGCATCGACGATCTTGCCGTCGGGCGCCACCAACAGTACCGGATTGGGAAGCGCGTTGAGGATGGCCTCGGCCTCTGACGGCTTGGGCCGGAGCGTTTCTACGGCTCTCGTCATGCAGCAGCGCTCCATGCAAAGTCGTCGTAGGCATCTTGCAACGAGCGATGCACGCCCGCCGGATCGTCGGAAGTCAGAATCTTTTGCCGCCATGCCTTGATCGTGGTGGACGGTGCGCGGCTGCATTGGGCCGCCACGTCGAGCGCCCAGCCCAGATGCTTGCGCGCATGGCGAAGGCCGATACGCAGGCCGTAATGACTGCAGACCTCGTCATACAGCGCGCGGATGTAGCCGAGCTGCTGCGCCAGCGACGGTGCGGCTTCGACAATTCCGGTGTTGAGACGCCGCCCGATCTGGCCCGGCAACCAGGGCTGGCCCTGCGCGCCGCGACCGATCATGATCGCATCGGCGCCCGACATTTCGAGCGCGGTCACGGCCTTCTCGAACGAGGTGATATCGCCGTTGACGACCAGCGGAATACGAATCGCATCCTTGACGGCGCGCACCGCGCCCCAATCGGCCTCGCCCTTGTAGAACTGGCAGCGGGTGCGGCCATGTACCGAGATCATCTGCACGCCGGCCGCCTCAGCGCGACGCGCCAGCTCAGGCGCGTTGAGCGAGCGATCGTCCCAGCCGAGCCGCATTTTCAACGTCACGGGAATCTCGACCGCGGATACCGTCGCCTCGATCAAGGTCAGGGCGTGATCGAGATCGCGCATCAAGGCCGAACCGGATTGACCGCCGGTCACGTGACGCGCGGGACAACCCATATTGATATCGATGATATCTGCACCGGCGGCCTCCGAGATGCGCGCGCCCTCCGCCATCCAGTTCGCCTCGCAGCCTGCAAGCTGAACGACATGGGGACCGACCCCGGTCGCCTCACAGCGCAGTCGCGACATCGGGCGGCCGTTGATGAGGTCGCTGCAGGCGGTCATTTCGGACACCACCAGACCGGCGCCGAGTCTCGCAGCCAGCCGTCGAACCGGGGCGTCGGTAACCCCCGACATCGGCGCCAGGAAGACCGGGGTAGAGACAGTAATATCGCCTATCTTCAATGGCTTAAGGCGCGAAGATTCCGAGCCGGTCACGGGAGTCTCGCTTTTCTGCCCGCCGCATCATTGCGGTGGACGGGGCACATTCTGCGCTTAAATCTTGGGCAGTCAAGCTTCATGCCTACACTTTAGACAATTCTGTCAAATGTGCAAGTGCACTGCAGCAAAAACTGCTTTTCCCACAGCTATTGGGAATCGCTCTGTTTTTAGGCCGCCGGCATGATAGAGCCTGTGCGCCGACCCGCCAGAATGGCTTCGATAGCAGCCCTGAATCGCTTTTCATTGAGTCACGATGCCCAGACCTGACCGCACCGCAGCCATCCTTGTCGCAGCCGGGCGTGGCCTCCGCGCCGGCGCGGGAGGTCCCAAACAATATCGAGAGATCGGCGGCCAGCCGGTGATCCGCCGGGCGATGGAGCCATTCTGCAGCCATTCGCAGGTGTTCGCCGTGCAGCCGGTGTTAAATCCCGACGATGCTGCGGTGTTCAATGAAGCCGTGCATGGGCTGCGCCATGCGCCGCCGGCCAATGGCGGCGCGACGCGGCAGGCCTCGGTGCTCGCCGGACTTGAGGCGCTTGCCAGCGAAAAGCCCGACATCGTTCTGATCCACGACGCCGCGCGCCCTTTCGTTACCGCAGGCTTGATTTCGCGTGCGATCGAAGCGGCTGGCCGCACCGGCGCTGCCGTGCCCGTGATCGCGGTCACCGACACCATCAAGCAGGTCGGCGAAACCGGCGATGTCGAGGCCACGCCGGAACGCGCACGACTGCGGATCGCACAGACGCCGCAGGCGTTTCGATTCGATGTCATTCTCGATGCGCACCGCCGCGCGGCGCGCGACGGCCGCAGCGATTTCACCGACGATGCCGCTTTGGCAGAATGGGCGGGATTGACCGTGGCGACCTTTGAAGGCGATCCTGCAAACATGAAACTGACGACCCCGGAAGATTTTGCGCGGGAAGAAGCCCGCCTTGCCGCGGCCCTCGGCGATATCAGAACCGGCACCGGTTATGATGTTCACGCCTTTGGCGATGGCGATCATCTGATGCTCTGCGGCGTTCGTGTGCCGCATACGCGCGGCTTTCTGGCGCATTCCGACGGCGATGTCGGGCTGCACGCGCTGGTCGACGCCATTCTCGGCGCGCTGGCGGACGGCGATATCGGCTCGCATTTCCCGCCCAGCGATATGAAGTGGAAGGGTGCTGCCTCTGATCGCTTTCTGCAATACGCCGTCGATCGCGTCACCGCGCGCGGCGGCCGCATCGCCAATCTCGAAGTGACGATGATTTGCGAGCGCCCGAAAATCGGCCCGCTGCGGGACACCATGCGGGCGCGGATCGCCGAGATCGCCGGCCTCAACATCTCCCGTGTCGCCGTGAAAGCGACCACCAGCGAACGGCTCGGCTTTACCGGCCGCGAGGAAGGCATCGCCGCGACCGCCAGCGCCACGATACGCCTGCCGTGGAATGATAGGGGCTCGGACGACAAAGGGCGGAGCGACTGACATGAGCGGCAGCGACGCCCGTGCCCTCTCTCGCGCGCTGCTCGATTTGTGCCGGATGCGCAAGCTGACTATCGCCACGGCGGAATCCTGTACGGGCGGATTGGTCGCCGGCGCGTTGACTGACATTCCCGGTTCCTCCGACGTGATCGACCGTGGTTTCGTGACCTATTCCAACGAAGCCAAGCGGGCGATGCTCGGCGTCAAGACCACGACGCTTGCGACCTTCGGCGCGGTCAGCAAGGAAACCGCGACCGCGATGGCGATCGGCGCGCTGGAAAAGGCCGGCGTCGATCTGGCGGTATCCATCACCGGCATCGCCGGCCCGGGCGGCGCGACCCCGGGCAAACCCGTCGGCCTGGTGCATTTCGCCGTCGCCGCCCGCGACGGACGGATCCTGCATCGCGAATGCCGCTTCGGCGCGATCGGCCGTACCACCGTGCGCCAACGCTCCGTGGTGGAAGCGCTGCGCATGCTGACGGAACTGGCGCGCGGTCCGCAGCCGCCGGCAAAACCCCGCCCCGATGCCACCGGCCGTCTGCGCCCGCGCGTCGCCCGCTCCTCGCGCCGCACCGCGGTCAAACGGCGACGTCCGACACGGGCTTGAAACGCTACGACGAACCGGTAACGCCGGGCTTGCCGTAAACCACGTCGGCGCGCTTTTCGAACGCCGCGGCAAAGCGCTGGAACGCGGTGTCGAACATGGTGCCCATCAGCAGCGCCAGCATCCGGCTCCTGAATTCGTAGCTCAGGAAAAACCCGACATCGCAATCGGTCTCGGATCTCGCTTCGAAGGTCCAGCGATTCTCGAGATTGGAAAACGGCCCCCTCAAATACTCCACCAGGATTTTCAGATTGGGACGGTCCAGCGTTACCCGGCTGGTGAAGGATTCCCGGATCAGCTTGAACGACACCGTCATGTCGGCGACCACGACCTCGGTGCCGTCCTCCTTCGGCGTGCGCTGGCGAATCTTCAACGACTGGCACAACGGCACGAATTCGGGATAGCGCTCGACGTCGGCCACCAGATCGAACATCTGGGAAGCGGTGTGACGAACCCGGCGCTTGCTGGAAAATCTCGGCATCAACCAACGCTCAACGGGAGATCGCCGCCCGCGCTGCCTTCAGTTTGGCGAAATCATCGCCGGCATGATGTGACGAGCGGGTCAGCGGGCTCGCCGACACCATCAGGAAACCCTTGGTATAGGCGACCTTCTCATAGCCGGCGAATTCATCCGGCGGCACGTAGCGCATGACAGCGTGATGCTTGCGGGTCGGCTGCAGATATTGCCCGATGGTGAGGAAATCGACCTCGGCGGTGCGCAGATCGTCCATCACCTGCAGCACTTCGTGACGCTCCTCGCCGAGCCCGACCATGATGCCGGACTTGGTGAAGATGGTCGGATCGATCTCCTTGACCCGCTGCAACAGCCGGATCGAATGGAAGTAGCGCGCGCCCGGCCGCACCGTCAAATAACCCGACGGCACCGTCTCCAGATTGTGGTTGAACACATCGGGCTTGGCCGCCACCACGACTTCAAGCGCGCCCGGCTTGCGCAGAAAATCCGGCGTCAGGATCTCGATTGTCGTGGCCGGGCAACGCCCCCGGATCGCGCGAATAGTCTGTGCAAAATGCTCGGCGCCGCCGTCGGCGAGATCGTCGCGGTCGACCGAGGTGATCACGATATGGGCGAGCCCCAGCTTGAAGGTCGCTTCCGCGATATGTTCCGGCTCCAGCGCATCGAGCGCGCCGGGCATGCCGGTCTTGACGTTGCAGAACGCGCAGGCCCGGGTGCAGGTGTCCCCCATGATCATGAAGGTGGCGTGCTTCTTGTCCCAGCATTCACCGATATTCGGGCAGCCGGCTTCCTCGCATACCGTGACGAGGCCGTTTTCCTTGACGATGTTGCGGGTGTCGGCATAGCCGCGGGTATTCGGCGCGCGCACCCGGATCCAGTCCGGCTTCGGCGGCGACAGCGCATCCGGCCGGTTCACCTTTTCGGGGTGACGCGGGCGCAGCGGCGTGGCTGAAATGGTATCGACGACGACGACCATGGAGTGTCCGTTCTCAGAGCTATCTAGCTAATCCGCCTGACCGGGAATCGCAACCGCTCGCCTTGCTGTCCCGGAAGCTCTAGCATATCGGTTTCCGCGCCGCAGTTCCGCTTCGCTTTATCCTCCACTGACCGCTTTGAATGGCTCGAAACCGCATTTCCGCGCCCAAAATTGCAACCGACGCGCCCGTGCCAAAACTGGGCCGGCCGCTGCGGCGGTCGTTCTTCGCGCGCAGCGTGCATGAGGTCGCACCCGACCTGATCGGGGCCACCCTGCTGGTGAACGGCGTCGGCGGTGTCATCGTCGAGGTCGAGGCCTATCACCACAGCGAGCCAGCCGCGCATTCGTTTCGCGGACCGACGCCGCGCAATAGGGTGATGTTCGGGCCGCCCGGATTTTCCTATGTCTATCGCTCCTACGGCATCCACTGGTGCGTGAATTTCGTCTGCGAAAAAACCGGCGAGGCCAGCGCGGTCCTGATCCGCGCGCTGGAGCCGAGCCACGGTCTGGCGGCGATGCGCCGGCGCCGCGGCGTCGAGGACGACCGCGCGCTGTGTTCGGGACCGGGCAAATTGTGCGAAGCGCTCGGAATCACCATCCAAAGCAGCGAGCTGCCGCTCGACCAACCGCCGTTCGCGCTGCACGCGCGGATCGGCAAACCGGATGTTGTCGCCGGCATCCGCATCGGCATCACCAAGGCGGTCGAACTGCCCTGGCGATACGGGCTGAAGGGATCGAAATTTGTGAGCAAGCCGTTTCCAGCTCAACCGCTGGCTTGAGCGAGGCCGCTGTAGACAAGAAAAAGGCCCCGGTAAGGGGCCGATCTCGTTAGCGATGCATGTGGTGATGATGATGATGATGGTGGTGGTGGTGATGGCCGTGGGCACTGGCGACCGAAGGTGCGGCAATGGCCAGCGCGAGAAGGGCTGCGAAGACGTAGGCGAGTGACTTCATCGAAGGGTCCCCTGAGTTTGATTGCAATCACGAAACCGTAGGCGCGATGAGTCCGTTCCCGAACACATAATAACGTGACCACGTATTCATCCATCGTTCAGAAAAAGATGCCGCGGCACACTCAAAATCTCGTCGGTCATACCCGCGAAAGCGGGTATCCAGTATTCCGCGACTTTTCGATTCCATTATTGACGCCTCGGAATACTGGGTCCCCGCCTTCGCGGGGACGACGGCTGGATGTGAGTCCACGCTCCCGCAACGCATTGCGCCCGAGTGTTGCCAATCGTTCCGCCCTCAAACAGAGGGCGCGGGGAATGCCGGGTGCGCGATGCACCCGTAGCCCGTGTGCGAAGGGTAGTAAGCACACGGTAGTCACCACGGTCGCACCGGGATCACCCGGCATTCCCGCACGCAATGGTTTTAACGGTTTCCTTCGTGCTCTCCCCGGTGACCGGCTTGTTGTCACCGTCGCCCGCGTGATGCGAAGCATCATCGCGAACTTGACGCCAGCGCCGGGGCGTC
>JBDTKZ010000098.1:0-14067 GCA_039935075.1 Bradyrhizobium sp. | reverse complement strand
GCCAATTTCGACGACGCCGCGATCAAGCCCTATCTGGCGCTCGACCACATGATCGAGGCTGCGTTCGACTGCGCCACACGGCTGTTTGGCGTCAGCTTTGCCGAACGCAAGGATGTCCCGGTCTGGCATCCGGACGTGCGGGTCTGGGAGGTCAAGGATCGCGCCGGCAAGCACAAGGCGCTGTTCTATGGCGACTACTTCGCCCGGACGTCGAAGCGCTCTGGCGCCTGGATGACCTCGCTGCGCGACCAGCAGAAGCTCGACGGCGAAATCGCGCCGCTGGTGATCAATGTCTGCAACTTCTCCAAGGGCGCCGATGGCGAGCCGTCGCTGCTGTCGCCGGACGATGCCCGCACCTTGTTCCACGAATTCGGCCACGGCCTGCACGGCATGATGTCGGATGTAACCTATCCGTCGCTGTCGGGTACCAGCGTATTCACCGACTTCGTCGAGCTGCCGTCGCAGCTTTACGAGCACTGGCAGGAGCAGCCGCAGGTGCTGCGCCAGTTCGCCCGGCACTATCAGACCGGCGAGCCGCTGCCGGACGATCTGCTCAAGCGCTTTCTCGCCGCGCGCAAATTCAACCAGGGCTTTGCCACCGTGGAGTTCGTCTCCTCAGCGCTGATCGATCTCGAGTTCCACACCCAGCCGGCCGAGGCCAGCCGCGACGTCCGGGCGTTCGAGCGCAAGGAGCTGGAGAAAATCGGCATGCCGGCGGAAATTTCGCTGCGGCACCGGCCGCAGCAGTTCGGCCACATCTTCTCCGGCGACCATTACGCGTCGGGCTATTACAGCTACATGTGGTCCGAGGTGATGGATGCCGACGCGTTCGGCGCCTTCGAGGAGGCCGGCAACATCTTCGATCCCGCCACCGCCAAGCGGCTGCTCGACGATATCTACGCGTCCGGCGGCTCGCGCGATCCGGAAGACGCCTATGTCGCCTTCCGCGGCCGTGAGCCGGAACCCGATGCGCTGCTGCGCCGCCGCGGCCTGTTGCAAACGCCGGAGGTGGCGTGAGCAGGGCTGTGACGGAGGCTCAGATCGGCAGATATTTGCGGATCGCCGGCATGAAGAAGATCGCGATGTTGATTACAAAGCCGATGCTCCACAGGATGGTCCGGAGCGTCGGCCGGTTCCCGAGATAGGTGAAGACGTAGGCGATCCGCACGATCAGGAACAATATCGCCAGTTCATTGATGAAGCGCTGCGGGCCGCCGCGGAACTCTGCCAGCAGCACGGCAATCGCGAAAAACGGAAACGCCTCGATGCCGTTCTGGTGCGCGCCCAGCGCCCGGGCCCCGATCGGATCTTCGTAGAAAGCCGGGTCGCGCGGGTTGGCGTTGTCGAAACGGCGAAAGCCGATCCACTTGATCGGCGCGATCGTCAGCAGATACAGCATCAGCACCGCGAAAACGCACCACTCGGCGATCGTCATGGTCCCTCCTCTAAGGCGCAGTACTAACCCTAGCGAAGCTTACGTTATCTTGACAAGGTTGGGGCAACGCGCGAAGCCCCTGATCTCATGACAGTGATCGTTCCCATCGACGGCGCCAAAGAAAGCGTCAAGGTTCCCGCCGCCGGCACCCGGGAACGCGTCGGCGTGCTGCTGGTCAATCTCGGCACCCCCGACACCGCCGATGCCAAAGGCGTGCGGGTTTATCTCAAGGAATTTCTGTCCGATCCCCGGGTGATCGAAAACCAGGGCCTGTTGTGGAAGCTGGCGCTCAATGGCGTGATCCTGCGCACCCGGCCACGGCGCAAGGCGCGCGACTACCTCAAGATCTGGAATACCGAGAAGAACGAGTCGCCGCTCAAGACCATCACCCGGGCGCAATCCGAAAAGCTTGCCGCGGCCATTGCCGATCATGACCACGTCGTGGTCGATTGGGCGATGCGCTACGGCAATCCGTCGATCCGCTCGCGCATCGATGCCCTGACCGCGCAGGGCTGCGACCGGCTCCTGGTGGTGCCGCTCTATCCGCAATATTCGGCGGCGACGTCTGCGACCGTCTGCGACGAGGTGTTTGCCGTGCTGCGCGAGATGCGCGCGCAGCCGACCTTAAGGGTAACGCCGCCTTATTATGACGATCCGGATTACATCGACGCGCTGGCGGCTTCCATCAACGCGCATATCGCGACCTTGCCGTTCGTGCCGGAGTTGATCGTGGCCTCGTTCCACGGCATGCCGCAGAAATACATCGACAAGGGCGACCCCTATCAGGGGCAGTGCGTTGCGACGACGGAGGCCTTGCGCAAGCGCATGGCACTGGACGCCTCGAAGCTGATGCTGACCTTCCAGTCGCGCTTCGGCTTCGACGCGTGGCTGCAGCCCTACACCGACAAGACCATCGAGCAACTGGCGAAAGGCGGCGTGCGCCGCATCGCGGTCGTCACGCCGGGTTTCTCCGCCGATTGCCTGGAGACGCTGGAGGAAATCGCGCAGGAGAACGCCGAGATCTTCAAGCACAATGGCGGCGAGCAGTTTGCCGCGGTCCCCTGTCTCAACGACAGCGAGCCCGGCATGGACGTCATTCGCCAGCTGGTACTGCGCGAGCTTCAGGGCTGGATATAGCCTGAAAGATATATAGCCCGTAGCGATATCGCGGATCCTTGCCGCTGGCTTTTCCGGCCGTCGAACCTTACATCTTGTGCTGGCGACCAATGAGGGTTCGCCGCACTGCAATGCGATCAATCGCTTTGCAGCACGGCGCGGTTTGCATTTCGGGCTGCTTGTGGGCGCCAAGAAGATTTTGAGGAGATTTTCATGGACGGGTTCAGTATTTTTGCCATCGCACTGGTGTTGCTGGTGGTCATCACGCTTTTTGCCGGCGTCAAGACGGTGCCGCAGGGCTATGACTGGACCATCGAGCGGTTCGGTAAATACACCCGGACCTTGGCGCCGGGATTGAACCTCATCATTCCCTATTTCGACCGCGTCGGCCGCAAGATGAACATGATGGAGCAGGTGATCAACATTCCGGAGCAGGAAGTGATCACCAAGGACAACGCCACCGTGACGGTGGACGGCGTCGCATTCTTCCAGGTGTTCGACGCGGCGAAAGCGAGCTACGAGGTTTCCAATCTCAACCAGGCGATCATCGTGCTGACGATGACCAACATCCGCTCGGTGATGGGCGCGATGGATCTCGACCAGGTGTTGTCGCATCGCGACGAGATCAACGAGCGACTGTTGCGGGTGGTCGATGCCGCGGTTTCGCCGTGGGGCCTCAAGGTCAACCGTATCGAGATCAAGGATATCGTGCCGCCGGCCGACCTCGTGGAAGCGATGGGACGCCAGATGAAGGCCGAGCGCGTCAAGCGCGCGGATATTTTGCAGGCCGAAGGCCAGCGGCAATCGGAAATTCTCCGCGCGGAAGGCGCCAAACAAGGCCAGATCCTGCAGGCCGAAGGCCGCAAGGAAGCCGCGTTCCGCGACGCCGAAGCGCGCGAGCGTTCCGCCGAAGCAGAAGCCAAGGCGACACAGATGGTCTCCGAGGCGATCTCCAAGGGGGATGTCGCCGCGCTCAACTATTTTATCGCCGATAAATACATCAAGGCGTTCGGCCAACTGGCCGACTCGCCGAACCAGAAGATCATCATGCTGCCGATCGAAGCGATGAGCATTCTCGGCTCACTCGCCGGCATCGGCGAGATTGCAAAAGCCACCTTCGGCGAGAGTGCGGCATCGGCGCAAGCCGCCGCGCGCCGTGGCTCGGTGCCCAGCGTCGGCCCGACGCCACCGCCGGTGGCGCCGCCGCGCTGAACGAAGAGAGGGTCGCATCATGGCCGAGATGTTCTCCGCGCTGGGTACCTGGAACTGGCTGGTGTTCGGCATCATCCTGATGGCGCTGGAGTTGGTGGCGCCGGGCGTGTTCCTGTTCTGGCTCGGGCTTGCGGCGCTGCTGGTCGGGCTGTTGTCGTTCGTGGTTCATCTGGCCTGGCAGTCGCAGATCCTGATGTTCGCGGTTTTTGCCGCCGCCGCCGTGCCGCTGTGGCGGCGCGTCGCGCGCAGTAATACGGCGGTCAGCAAATCCAATCCGTTCCTCAACAAGCGCGCGGATGCGCTGGTCGGCCGTGTCTTCACGCTGGAAAAGCCGATCATCGACGGCTCCGGCACGGTGCGGATCGACGACACCATCTGGCGGGTCGCCGGCCCCGATGTGCCCGCCGGCAGCCGGGTCAAGATCGTGCAGGCCGATGGCGCGAGCCTGACGGTGGCCGCGGCCTGAGTCTAGCCGGGCCTAACGTTTGCTCCATCGCTCGGCGAAGTGATGCAGCGGCATGAACTCCTTGGACAGCTCCCGGCCCAGCACCGTCAGCCGATAGCCGCTTTCCAGCAGATGCTCGACCAGGTCGGCCTCACGCAGGTCGCTCAGCCGCGCCTGCAGCACGGTGGGCGAGGCGTCGTCGCAGGCGGCGCGCAAGGCGCGGGAGGTCAAGGGCTCGCCCCGCAGCTCCCAGATGATCCTCAAGGACCATCGCCGTCCCAGCAAATCCAGTAGCACCATGATCGGCCGGCCCGAGGTCGAGCCGCGCACCCGGTGCGTTGTCGTCTTGGCGATCGGCTTCGACATCGCAAATCCTCTTGCAGCTTGATACAGATAATGTAGCGTGCTGCTACGTTTATTGTAGCACGGAAGCCGGCCATGTCACGTATCGCAGCGCTGCAGCCGCCTTATGCTCCGGATATTCAGGACCAGTTCGATCGCATCATGCGCGGCGCGCCGCCGCTGATGCTGTTTCGGGTCATGGCTGGCCATGCGCGCGCCTGGGAGAAATTCCGCGCCGGCAGCCTGCTGGACGCGGGACCGCTGTCGCTGCGGGAGCGCGAGATCGTGATCGACCGGACCTGCGCGCGGACCGGATGCGAGTACGAATGGGGCGTGCATGTCGCGATATTTGCCGAGGCGGCCGGCCTTGCCGAGGAGCAGGTCCGCGCCACAGTCGTGGGCAAAGCCGATGCGCCGTGCTGGTCGGCGGCCGAGCAGGCGCTGATCGCAGCCGTCGATGCGTTGCATGAACGCGCCACCCTCGGCGGCGACGAATTCAAGGCGCTGTCGGCGCATTACGACGATGCGAAGATTTTCGAAATCATCCTGCTCTGCGGCTTCTATCGCACCGTCTCGTATCTGGCGAACGGGCTCGATCTGCCGCTGGAGAAGAAGGCGGCGAGGTTTCCGAGGTAGCGACGTAATTCGCACGATAACACAAACTCTGGTCATTCCGGGATGCGCCTCTTGGCGCAGGCCCGGAATCCATACTCGCTGTCGTGGTTATGGATTCCGGGCTCGCGCAAGAGCGCGCCCCGGAATGACGATTGTTGAGTTACGCTACGCCTGCGCGCAAAATGTCATGCAGATGCACGATACCGACAGGTTTTTTGGCGTCGGTCACGATCAGCGCGGTGATCTTCGAGGAATTGAGTATTTCCAGCGCTTCGCTGGCGAGCAGATCGCGCCCGATGGTCTTCGGATTTTTGGTCATGACGTCGTCGACCAGCGCGGTCATCAGGTCGGGGCGCATGTGACGGCGCAAATCGCCGTCGGTGACGATGCCGACGATATGTCCGCGCCCATCGACGATGCCGACGCAGCCAAAGCCCTTCGACGACATCTCGACCAGCGCGTCGGACATCCTTGTGCCGAGCGACCGCAGCGGCACGGCATCGCCGGCATGCATGAGGTCGCGGGTATATTTCAGCATCGCGCCGAGCTTGCCGCCGGGATGCAGCACGCTGAAATCGACAGAAGTAAAGCCGCGGCCTTCCAGCAGCGCGATCGCCAGCGCGTCGCCCAGCGCCAGCAGCATCAGCGAAGAGGTGGTCGGGGCGAGATTATGCGGGCAGGCCTCGCGCGCCTTCGGCAGCGTCAGCGCGACATCGGCGGCCTGGCTCAGCGTCGACTCCGGTTCGGCCGTCATCGCGATCAAGGCGATCCGGAAGCGTTTGGCATAGGTGATCAGGTTCTTCATTTCCGGCTGCTCGCCGGACCAGGACAGCGCCACGATGACGTCGTCGGCGGTGATCATGCCGAGGTCGCCATGGCTCGCTTCGGCGGAATGCACGAAGAAGGCGGGTGTGCCGGTGGAAGCAAAAGTCGCGGCGATCTTGCGCGCAACGTGGCCTGATTTGCCCAGGCCGGTCACGATGACGCGGCCCTTGGCGGCGAGGATCAACGCAACGGCGGCGGCAAAGGCCGACCCGAGCGGGCCCTGCAACGCGGCCGCGATCGCGGCGACGCCGCTGCCCTCGGCGTCGAGCGTGCGCAGCGCGGACGCAATGGCGTCGTTCGCGTGATCGGTACCGGATGTTTTTGCCATCAGCGGTTTCGTCTTCGCCATCTGTCTGTGATTCCGGGAAATAGGGCCGCTTTCAGCCCGGTGTTTTGGCTTGAGCGCCTTCCTAGCACGGCCGGTCCGGCGATGCGACGCGAGGGCCGGTTCTCAACGCCTCATTAACCATAATTGTTTTAACTCCATTAACGACGTTTTCCACGAAGCGCATTCGCGCGCGAGGGGAGCCTCGTCGTCAAGCGTATGAATTGGTTGAGGTATTTTTATCGTGATGTCGGGTCCAGCACGGGGCCGCCGCAAGCGCGCAATGACTTTACGCGCGTTTTTGGCATGCCTTGCGCTGACAAATCTTGCCCCGATCGCCTTCGACGCGGCCGGGGCGCGGGCCCAAAGCATCACCCCCGATCTGTTTCGCCCGGTGCGGGGCGGCTTCGTGTCACCGCAGGATTTGCCGCTGCGCAAGACCGCGGCCGGCGGCGATCCCAACGGCACCCTCGGCGACGACCAGCTGCTCGACCCGGATCGCCGGCCGGCGCCGTCGCGGATCGGGCAAGTTCCGCAATACGGCCTGCCCGCCGCCAGCGGCGCGTCCGATTCCGGTTATGACTCGCTCAATCGCACCCGCAAGCAGCCGAAGTTTTATCCGGGGCAGGCGAAGCCGAAACCGTCGCCCGGTCCCGGCAGTCCGCTGCCGTCCCCGCCGCAGCTCAACGCCGCCGGACAATTGCGGTTGTCGATTGCGCCGTCGCAATCCGCCAACAAGACCCCGCTGCCGCCCGCGATGGCCGGCACTGTCGCAGGTCAGCCGCCGCGCCGACGGTTGAAGGTCGATGACGATCCGTTCGGCGCGGTCGGCGATTACGCCGGCGGCTTTCTGATCAAATCAGCGGTCGAGGTCAGCACCGGCTACGACACCAATCCCGGCCGCACCATCGCGCCGCACGGCCTGCCGTTCTGGGTGGTGGCGCCGGAATTTCTCGCGGTGTCGGACTGGGAGCGGCACGCGTTGGTCGCCGATCTCCGTGGTTCCTTCACCGGCTACGACGGCAGCCTGCCGCCGACCATCAACGGCGCGATCTCCTCGGCGCCGACCGATGTCTCGAGGCCAAGCTTCACCGGCCATGTCGATGGCCGTCTCGATGTTACGGAAGACACCCACCTGACAGCGCAAACCCGGCTGCTGCTGTCGACCGACAATCCGGGCAGCCCGAACATCCAGGCCGGTCTCGCCAAATATCCAATCTATACGACGTTCGGCGGCACCTTCGGCATCGATCAGAATTTCAACCGGTTGAATGTCGCCGTCGGCGGCACCGTCGATCGCACGGTGTATCAGAACTCGACGCTGACCGACGGCTCCACGTCCACCAACGACGACCGCAACTTCAACCAGTTTGGCGGCATCGGCCGCGTCAGCTACGAACTGACGCCGGCCCTGAAGCCGTTCGTCGAGGTCGAGGGTGATACGCGGGTGCACGATCTGCCGCTCGACCGCAGCGGCTTTGCCCGCGATTCCAATGGCGGCTATGCCAAGGCCGGCACGACATTCGAATTCACCCGGCTGTTGACCGGCGAAATCGCGGTCGGCTACGCCGCGCGCGATTATGTCGATCCCAGGCTCGACCGCTTGCAGGGCCTGCTCACCTCAGCCTCGCTGACCTGGACCGCGACGCCGCTGACCACGGCAAAATTCTATTCCGACACCCAGATCGCCGAGACCACGCTGCCCGGCACCTCAGGCGTGCTGACGCATACCTACACGGTTGAAGTCGATCACGACTTCCGCCGCTGGCTCACCGCGATCGGCAAATTCACCTACGGCACGCTCGACTATCAGGGCGACGGCCGCTCCGACAAGATCTACACGATCGAAGGCGACGTGATCTACAAGATGACCCGCAATCTCTGGCTCAAGGGCACGCTTCGCCGCGACATCCTCGATTCCAACGTGGTGGGCTCGAGCTCGGCGTCGACCGTGGTGATGCTGGGCGTGAGGTTGCAGAACTGAGGGGTTATGCGTGTGCGCGCCAGCTAAGTTCGGTTGCTGCTAATCCAGAGCAGGCCGTTGTCACCAGCCACCGGGTCGGCAATGACACCTCACCGCGGCAGATTCGTCGTCCCCATCAGAAACTGATCGATGGCGCGGGCGCAGAGCCGGCCTTCGCGGATCGCCCACACCACCAGCGACTGGCCGCGGCGCATGTCGCCGGCGGAGAACACGTTCGGCCGCGAGGTCTGATAGTCCGACGTGTTGGCGCGGACGTTGCCGCGCTGGTCGAGGTCGAGGCCGAGCGTCTTCAACAGGCCTTCATGCACGGGGTGCACGAAACCCATCGCCAGCAGGACCAGTTGCGCCTCGAGTTCGAACTCGCTGCCCGCGACCGGCTTGAATTTGTCGTCGACCTGCACGCAATGCAGTTTTGCGACCTTGCCGTCACCGCCTGAAAACTTCTGCGTCAGCACCGCGAATTCGCGGCGTGCGCCTTCGGCCTGGCTCGAGGAGGTCCGCATTTTCAGCGGCCAGTTCGGCCAGGTCAGCCCCTTGTCTTCATGCTCGGGGGGAGCTGTCATGATCTCGAGCTGCGTCACCGACAGCGCGCCCTGCCGGAACGAGGTGCCGATGCAGTCCGAGCCGGTGTCGCCGCCGCCGATCACCACGACATGCTTGCCGCCGGCGAGAATTTCCGCGTCGTTGCCGAGCGGCTCGCTGGAGACCCGGCGATTTTGCTGCGGCAGGAAATCCATCGCGAAGTGAATGCCCGCGAGATCCCGGCCCGGGATCAGGAGGTCGCGCGGGGCTTCCGAGCCGCCGGTCAGCGCCAGCGCGTCATAATGGTTCAGCATCTCGCGCGGATCGATCGCGCCCTGGCCGGTGCCACCGACGGGGGTCCCGTAATGGAAAATGACGCCTTCGCCTTCCATCTGCGTCACGCGGCGGTCGATGACGTGCTTCTCCATCTTGAAGTCGGGAATGCCGTAACGCAAAAGGCCACCGGCCTTGGCGAATTTCTCGAACACATGCACCTCGTGGCCGGCGCGCGCGAGCTGCTGCGCGCAGGCCATGCCCGCCGGGCCCGAGCCGATCACGGCAATCTTCTTGCCGGTCTTCTGCGTGGCGACTTCCGGCGTGAGCCAGCCATTGTCCCAGGCGCGATCGACGATGGCGCATTCGATGGTCTTGATGGTGACCGGGTTGTCGTCGATGTTGAGCGTGCAGGAGGCTTCGCACGGCGCCGGGCAGATGCGGCCGGTGAACTCCGGAAAATTATTGGTCGAGTGCAGGTTGCGCGAGGCCTCTTCCCAGTTGCCCTGGTAGACCAGATCGTTGAAGTCCGGAATCTGGTTGTTGACCGGGCAACCGGGCGTGCCAGGCTGAACCGCGCCGGTGCCGTGGCAATAGGGAATGCCGCAATTCATGCAGCGCGCGGCCTGGTCGCGGGTTTCTTTCTCGCTCAGGGGAACGACGAATTCGCCATAGTTTTTGACGCGCTCGGCGACCGGCGCGTATTTGCGATCGTGACGCTCGATCTCGAGAAAACCTGTGATCTTGCCCATTAAACCCGACGCCCCTGCATCCGTACTTTGTGTTCGTTCCTGGCCTCGGCCACGTCATTCCCGGATACGCCGAAGGCGTAGACCCGGAATCCAGATGTATCTTGCGAGATTCCGGGTTCGCGCTTCGCGCGCCCCGGAATGACGCCCGGTATATTACGCGCCGATCGCGATCTTCGGCTCGGCGTCGGCATTCTTCGCCTTCTGCTCCTTCAGCGCGCGGCGGTATTCCACCGGCATCACCTTGCGGAATTTCGGCAGCCACGCCTTCCAGTTCGCGAGAATGTCGGCGGCACGCTTCGACCCCGCCAGCTTGGCGTGGCGCGTGATCAGGATGTGAAGCCGCTCGACGTCGGAGTCGAGCAGGTCCTTGAACACGTCGACCCGCCCATGCGCTTCGAGGTCGCCGGTGTGGTGATAGGTGTTCTGGTTGATCATCTCTTCCGAGACCACCGGTTCGAGATCGACCATCGCCATGTTGCAGAGCTTTTCGAAGTCGCCGGCTTCGTCCAGCACATAGGCGACGCCCCCGGACATGCCGGCCGCGAAATTGCGCCCGGTCTTGCCGAGCACCACGACGATGCCGCCGGTCATGTATTCGCAGCAATGATCGCCGGCGCCTTCGACCACGGCGACCGCGCCGGAGTTGCGCACCGCGAAGCGCTCGCCGGCAATGCCGCGGAAATAGCACTCGCCCTCGATCGCGCCGTACATCACGGTGTTGCCGACGATGATCGATTCTTCCGGCACGATGCCGGAATTGGCCGGCGGCTTGATGATGATGCGGCCGCCAGAGAGGCCCTTGCCGACATAATCGTTGCCTTCGCCTTCGAGTTCGAAAGTGATGCCGCGCGTCAGCCAGGCGCCGAACGCCTGACCTGACGTGCCCTTGAGGCTGACCTGGATGGTGTCGTGCGGCAGGCCGGCATGGCCATAGATCTTCGCCACCGCGCCGGACAGCATCGCGCCGGTGCTACGGTTAGTGTTGTTGATCTCGACCTCGAACTTGACCGGAGCGCCGCGGTCGAGTGCGGCCCGCGAGTTCTCGATCAGCTTGCGATCGAGCACGGCCTCCAGATGATGGTTCTGGCTTTGCGAGTGATAGATCTTCTGGCCGGGCAGTTCTTTCTGGCGCACGAACAGCTTGGAGAAGTCGAGCCCCTTGGCCTTCCAATGCGCCACCAGGGTCGACTGGTCGAGCATCTGGGTCTGGCCGACCATCTCGTTGAAGGTGCGGTAGCCGAGGGCTGCCATGATCTCGCGCACTTCCTCGGCAACGAAGAAGAAGTAGTTGATGATATGCTCGGGCTGGCCGGTGAAGCGCTTGCGCAGCACCGGATCCTGCGTCGCAACGCCGACCGGGCAGGTGTTGAGATGGCACTTGCGCATCATGATGCAGCCCGCCGCGATCAAGGGCGCGGTGGCAAAGCCGAATTCGTCAGCGCCCAGCAGCGCCCCGATCACCACGTCGCGTCCGGTGCGGAAGCCGCCGTCGACCTGGACCACGATGCGGCTGCGCAGCCGTTCGCGCACCAGCGTCTGGTGGGTCTCGGCCAGACCGATTTCCCAGGGGCTGCCGGCGTGCTTGAGCGAGGTGAGCGGAGCCGCACCGGTGCCGCCCTCATAACCAGAAATGGTGACGTGGTCGGCGCGCGCCTTGGCGACGCCGGCCGCGACAGTGCCGACTCCGATTTCGGACACCAGCTTGACCGAAACCTGGCCTTCCTGGTTGACGTTCTTGAGGTCGTAGATGAGCTGCGCCAGATCCTCGATCGAATAGATGTCGTGATGCGGCGGCGGCGAGATCAGGCCGACACCGGGCGTCGAATGCCGCACGCGCGCGATCGTCGCGTCGACCTTGTGGCCGGGCAATTGTCCGCCTTCGCCGGGCTTGGCGCCCTGCGCCATCTTGATCTGCATCATGTCGGAATTGACGAGATATTCCGTCGTCACGCCGAAGCGACCGGACGCGACCTGCTTGATCGCCGAGCGCATCGAATCGCCGTTCGGCATCGGCTTGTAGCGATCGGCTTCCTCGCCCCCTTCGCCGGTGTTCGACTTGCCGCCGATCCGGTTCATCGCGATCGCCAACGTCGTATGCGCTTCGCGCGAGATCGAGCCGTACGACATGGCGCCGGTGGCGAAACGCTTGACGATATCCTTGGCCGGTTCGACCTGGTCGAGCGGCACAGGCTTGCGCTTCTCGTCCTCGGCGGTTTTGATCTTGAACAGGCCGCGCAGCGTCAACAGCCGCTCGGATTGCTCGTTGAGAATCCTGGCAAACGCGCGATACCGCTCCAGCGAGTTGCCGCGCACCGCGTGCTGCAGCGTGGAGACGGATTCGGCGGTCCAGGCATGGTCCTCGCCGCGGGTGCGGTAGGCATATTCGCCGCCGACATCGAGCGCGGTCTTGTACACCGGCGAGTCGCCGAACGCGTCGGCATGACGGCGCGCGGTTTCCTCGGCGATTTCAGCCAGGCCCACGCCTTCGATCCGGGTGTGAGTGCCGACGAAATATTTCGAGACGAATTCCGCCTTCAATCCGACCGCGTCGAAGATCTGCGCGCCGCAATAGGACTGATAGGTCGAGATGCCCATCTTCGACATCACCTTGAGCAGGCCCTTGCCGATCGACTTGATGTAGCGCTTGACCACTTCATAATCGTCGAGCGAGCCGGGCAGGCGGTCCTTCATCGCGATGATGGTCTCAAACGCGAGATAGGGATTGATCGCTTCGGCGCCGTAGCCGGCCAGGCAGGCAAAGTGATGCACTTCGCGCGGCTCGCCGGATTCGACCACGAGGCCGACCGAGGTGCGTAATCCGGTGCGGATCAAATGGTGGTGGACGGCGGCGCAGGCGAGCAGCGAGGGAATCGGAATCCGGTCCGAGCCCGCCATGCGGTCGGACAGGATGATGATGTTGACGCCCTCGCGAACGGCGGCTTCCGCGCGCGCACACAATTCGTCGAGCACCTGCTCGAGCCCGGCGGCGCCGAAGCCGGCGTGGAAGGTGGTGTCGAGCGTGCGCGACTTGAAATGGGTGTCGGCGACGTCGGAGATCGAACGGATCTTCTCCAGATCAGCGTCGGTCAGGATCGGCTGGCGGACCTCAAGGCGCTTGGTCGCGGCCAGGCCCTGCAGATCGAACAGATTCGGCCGCGGTCCGATGATCGAGACCAGGCTCATTACCAGTTCCTCGCGGATCGGATCGATCGGCGGGTTGGTGACCTGGGCGAAATTCTGCTTGAAATAGGTGAACAGCGACTTCGACTTGTCCGACAGCGCCGAGATCGGCGTGTCGTTGCCCATCGAGCCCGCGGCTTCCTCGCCGGTGGCCGCCATCGGCGTCATCAACAGGGTGACGTCTTCCTGCGAATATCCGAACGCCTGCTGCCGGTCGAGCAGCGGCAGGTTTGAACGCATGCCCTTGGTGGCCGCATCCGGCAATTCTTCCAGCACGATCTGGGTGCGGCCGAGCCACTCGCGATACGGATGGCTCTTGGCCAGCGACGACTTGATTTCGTCGTCGGGAATGAGCCGGCCTTCTTCGAGGTCGACCAGCAACATCTTGCCGGGCTGCAACCGCCACTTGGTGATGATCTGCTCTTCGGGAATCTTCAGGACGCCCATTTCGGACGCCATGATGATGCGATCGTCACTGGTCACGAGATAACGCGCCGGGCGCAGGCCGTTGCGGTCGAGGGTGGCGCCGATCTGGCGGCCGTCGGTGAAGGCGATCGCGGCGGGGCCGTCCCACGGCTCCATCATCGCGGCATGATATTCGTAGAACGCGCGGCGCTGCTCATCCATCAAGGGATTGCCGGCCCAGGCTTCCGGAATCATCATCATCACGGCATGCGGCAGCGAGTAGCCGCCCTGCACCAGGAATTCGAGCGCGTTGTCGAAGCATGCGGTGTCGGACTGGCCTTCATAGGAGATCGGCCACAGCCGGCTGATGTCCTTGCCGTAAAGATCGGAACTGAGCGAAGCCTGCCGCGCCGCCATCCAGTTGACGTTGCCGCGCAGCGTGTTGATCTCGCCATTGTGGGCGATCATCCGGTACGGATGCGCCAGCGACCAGGTCGGGAAGGTGTTGGTGGAGAAACGCTGATGCACCAGCGCCAGCGCGCTCTCGAAGTCGGGCTCGTGCAGATCGGGATAATAGCTGCCGAGCTGGTCGGCGAGGAACATGCCCTTGTAGATCACGGTGCGGCACGACATCGA
>JBDTKZ010000097.1:0-107039 GCA_039935075.1 Bradyrhizobium sp. | reverse complement strand
TGACGAGTGGGCGCCACTGTGGCGCCAATTTGTTGTTCTTCTTGAGTTTTTTTGGATGATTGGGCGGCCATGGCGCCTGATCTATCTGTCCACCGTTGACCGAGAGCCCGCGTCTTACCCGGCGCGGGCTACTTGCGCGGGCCGCCTATTTATTTTCACGATGTACACTTTCGCGGTCGAATTTGTACGGTTTTCGGGTATAAAAGAAGACGTTTCGATGTATAATCTAGCTCGCGCCTGTCCCGTCGTCGCGTTGTGCGTCAGCCTTAGCTGGCGAGATATGTGAAGCAATCACTCCGAGGGCACACATTGCCCAATCCAGCCAACGACAACAACCGTCTGCTCACACCCGAGCAAGCGGCGTCCAAACTCAACGTCACCCAGGACCACCTCAGTGCCCTCGTTAGCGATGGTGCGATTGGATACATCAATGTTGGGCTCGGCAAGAAGCGGCCACGCCGTCGCTTTACCGAGGCTGATCTAAACGATTTTATTGAGCGACGCCGCAGGAGGGAAGCACCGTGTCGGTCTATCGGGACAAGCGCTCGCCGTACTATCAGTTCGATTTCCAGCACGACGGTAATCGGTTTCACGGCTCGACGAAATGCACGAATCGACGCGACGCAGAAAAGTTCGAATCTGCAGAGTTAGAGAAAGCCAAGGCGCTGGTGAAGGCGACACGACGCGCCAAGGCATCGCTGGCAATCGATGACGTTGCCGACCGGCTCTGGAACGACAGCGCGCAATACGATTCGGAACCGAAGGCCACCGAGACCAACCTCGCGCGGCTGATTGAATACTTCGGCAAGTCGAAGCCGCTAACCGACATCGACGATAAGGCCGCCAAGGAAATGGTTGCGTGGCGCCGCGGCCAGTGCGTCTCCCGGCGCGGCAAGCGAACCAAGGAGCAGGAGCAGGCGCTGCCGTTGATCTCCAATGCCACTGTCAATCGCTCGGCGACCAAGGTGCTCCAACGCCTGTTCTCCCATGCCAAAGCCGAGAAGGTGGCATTCGAGAACGAGCCGGATTGGGAGGCGCTGCTACTGCCCGAGCCGGAGGAGCGCGTCCGCGAGTTGCAAGATGACGAAGCCGTGGCTTTGGATGAAGCCATGCGCGACGACTATGGACCGTTCTTCGACTTCGTCGGTGTGAGCGGGTTACGGCAGAAGGAATGCGTCACGCTGAAATGGCCGGAAGTGAACTTCGGCACGCGCCAGATTGTCAGACTGGGGAAGGGCGGACGGCGCGTCGTGTTCCCGATCACCGATACCATCTGGAATATCCTGTCTCCCTTACAGGGGCAGCATCCAGAATACGTCTTCACCTACGTCGCGGTGTACGGCAACAAGCGACTCGGCAGGGTGCGCGGTCAGCGTTACCCCCTGACGCTCAACGGTGCCAAGTCCGCCTGGCAACGGATGCGCGCCAAGTCGGGCGTCAAAGACTTCCGCTTCCATGACTACCGCCATGACTTCGGGACGAAGCTGTTGAGGGAGACCGGCAACCTCAAGCTGGTTCAGAAAGCGATGAACCACCGCGACATCAAAAGCACCATGAGATATGCACACGTCCTCGACGAGGATGTCGCCAGCGCCATCGAGCGTGTCGCAGAGTCCCGGAAAAAGTCCCGGACTACTCTCCGCGAAGTAAGCTAATACACTGATTGGACTGAGGATATCCAAACTCGGCTCCGAGTTTTCAGATGTCGTTTGCGGCGACGTTGGGACTGGTCGCGCTGGTGCAGATCGGGATGCCGCGTTTGTTCGCCTCGCCGGATAATTCCATCACCGCCAAGGTCGCGCTGTGGGGCGGGCGGGAGATCATGACCCTGGCGCTGGCCTCGCTGGTGGCGGGGCTGGCGACCACGCCCTATGCCGCCTTTCACTTTCACCGGGTGACGCCCTATGGCGTGCTGGCCAATCTGGCGGCGATGCCGGTGGTCTCGGCACTGGTGATGCCGGCCGGTATGCTCGGCCTGCTGGCGATGCCGTTCGGCCTCGACGGCGTGTTCTGGTGGCTGATGGGCGTCGGCATCGACTGGATGATCGTGGTCACCGAGTGGGTCGCAGCCCTCCCGGGCGCGATCGGACGGATGGCGGCGTTCGGGATCGGGCCCTTGATCGCCGCCAGCATCGGCATCGTTCTGCTCGGTCTGTTGCGGACGCCGCTGCGCTGGTCCGGCGCCATCGTGCTGGTGCTGTCGACGATCTGGGCGCTGGCGGTGCCGCAGCCGGATATCCTGATCTCCGGCGACGGCCGCAATGTCGGGGTGCGCGGCCATGATGGCCGTTTGCATCTCATGAAGGGCGCCAAGGATGCATTCCTTGTGAAGGAATGGCTGGCTGCCGATGCCGATCCCCGCTTGCCCGCCGACGCATCGCTGGCAAACGGCATCTCCTGCGACGAGGCGGGCTGTGTGGCGGAAATGGCCGGCGGCGCATTGGTAACCCTGGCGCTGCGGCCGGAGGCGCTGGGAGACGATTGCGAGCGCGCCGCGCTGGTCGTGACGGCGTGGCAAGCCCCGTCCGGCTGCGCTCCGCCGGTGATCAGGCTGGAACGGTTGCGGCGGCAGGGCGCGATGGCGCTGCGGCGGGCGCGCGACGGCTTTGCCATCGATGCCGCCAAGCCGAAGGGGTTTGACCGACCGTGGTCACCGGCGCTGGCCGGAGACGGTGAAGCGGAACCGAATTTCGTGCGGTCCACTGTGCCGCGGGCGGTGGACGCGACACCGTCAGAGGCCGACCTGCAGTCGGAGGATTGAGGCCGTTCAGCTCTGACGCAAAAAAGCCCCAGCTTGCGCCGGGGCCATTCACGATAACGGAGCCGGTCTCAGTATTTCCGGTACAGCCCGATCAGCTTGCCCTGAATTTTCACCCGGTTGGGCGGCAGAATCCGGACCTCGTAGGAGGTGTTGGCGGGCTCCAGCGCGATCGAGGCGCCGCGGCGGCGGAAACGCTTCAGCGTGGCTTCCTCTTCATCGATCAGCGCCACCACGATGTCGCCGGTCTCGGCGGTTTCGTTGCGCTGGATCAGCGCCATGTCGCCGTCGAGGATGCCGGCATCGACCATCGAATCGCCGCGCACTTCGAGCGCGTAATGCTCGCCGGAGCCGAGCATGTCAGGCGGTACGCTGATGGTATGGCTGCGGGTCTGCAGCGCTTCGATCGGCGTACCCGCCGCGATGCGGCCCATCACCGGCACGGAGACGGGATGGTTCTGGTTGCCATCGTCTTCGGAATTGATGGGGTTGCTGCTGCGGACCTTGCCGAGCGTGCCTTCGATGACACTCGGCGTGAAACCGCGGCGGCCATTGCCGTTGCCATTTCCGCTTCCCGACAACTCCGGAAGCTTGATCACCTCGATGGCGCGGGCGCGATTGGGCAGGCGGCGGATGAAGCCGCGCTCTTCCAGCGCGGTGATGAGGCGATGAATGCCCGACTTCGATCGCAGATCGAGCGCATCCTTCATCTCGTCGAAGGAGGGCGGCACGCCGGATTCCTTCAGACGTTCGCTGATGAAACGCAGGAGTTCATACTGTTTGCGCGTGAGCATCTCGACCAGTCCCCAGTTTGTCGTTTAGTTTTCAAGACCCGAGCGACTCTCAAGACCTCCAACGAGACCTCGCGGGAGCGAGGCGGGAACTCCGAGAGCCGGGAGCTTGAAAACTCCAAGTTGCAGTTTCAAGTTGCAGTTTGTAGTCGCCAACACTCGAAACAAATCATGAACGAACACTATATGTTCCATATGTGTTCCGCAACCACTTAATTTCTGGTGAACGCGGCGGGCTTTTGCAAGACGAGGCTTTCGCGACGCGAGCCGCTGGCGATGCTCAGTATGGCAGCCGCACGAAGTCGCAAGCGGAGCCCGCGGTCGCCGCGGGCGCGAACGGCGCACGTATCAAAAGTGCCCGTGCCGCAGCGAGATTCCCCAACAGCGAGCTGTCCTGATGGTTCACCGGCGTGGCGATCAAGGCGCCGTCGGCGCGCTCGTCGAGACGCGCACGCAAGTAATCTTCGCGCTGGTCGTTGGCGACGACGTCGCGACCGAGCAACGCCGTTTCACGCACGTGATGGATCGCGGCGCGGCCCGACAAGCTGCGAATCAACGGCACCAGAAACAGGAACGCGCAGACGTAGGACGATACCGGATTGCCGGGCAGGCCGATCACCCGCATGCCGCCAAGCCGTC
Source organism: Bradyrhizobium sp. (assembly GCA_039935075.1). Taxonomy (GTDB): domain Bacteria; phylum Pseudomonadota; class Alphaproteobacteria; order Rhizobiales; family Xanthobacteraceae; genus Bradyrhizobium. The sequence continues at coordinate 102,851 of JBDTKZ010000097.1, read as the reverse complement.
CATGCATCATCGGCTTGCCCGGCCGCATCGCGATGCGCCAGAACGCCATCGCGACGCCTTCGGCCTCCAGCGATTGCTTGACGAGGTCGTGGTCGCCGACCGAAGCGCCACCGGTGGTGATCAGGATATCGGCGCCGCACTCGCGGGCGCGGCGAATGCCGTGGGTGGTGGCCTCGACGGTATCGGCGGCGATGCCGAGATCGACCGTCTCGGCCCCTTCCGCGCGAGCGAGCGCACGTAAGGCGTAGCCGTTGGAATAGACGATCTGGCCGGGGCCGGGCTGTGATCCCGGCATCACCAGTTCATCGCCGGTGGCGAGCACGGCGACCTTGGGCCGGCGCCGCACCGCGAGTTCCGGATAGTTCATCCCGGCAGCCAGCGACAGATCGCGGTCGGTGAGGCGGTTGCCGCCCTTGAGCAGCATATCGCCCTTGTTGAAGTCGATGCCGGCGGGGCGGATATGCCGCCCCAGGCTGGTCGCTTCGGTGATGGTGATGACGGCGCCGTCAGCTTGAGTATCTTCCTGGATCACGACGCTGTCGGCGCCGTCGGGAATCACGCCGCCGGTGAAGATCCGCACCGCTTCGCCTAAACCTACGGATCGATCGAACGGCCGCCCGGCAGCGACTTCGCCGATCACCTTGAACCGGGCGCCCACTTTGGCGGCGTCGGCCGATCGCACCGCATAGCCGTCCATCGCCGACATCGCCTGCGGCGGCTGGGTGCGCAATGCCGCGAGGTCGCGCGCCAGCACCCGGTGATGGGCCGCATCGAGTGCCACCATTTCCTCATCCAGCGGTTCGGCGCCGGCGAGAATGGCGGATAGCGCGTCGGCAACCGGCATCAAGGCCACGGCGAATGCTCCTAAAATTCCAACTACTAAATACCAAGCGTGGACAGCGCGTTCGCCACGTCATCGGGCGAGGTGACGTGAACGGCGGTCAAGCCCTGCCGCCGCGCGCCCTCGATGTTCTCGGCGAGATCATCGAAGAACACGATGCGCTGCGCGGGAACGCCGATCGCCTTCACCACATGATCATAGGCGGCGGCGTCGGGTTTTCGAAGCCCGATCGTCGAGGACAGGAAGATTTCACGAAAATGCCCGAGCACGTCGGCAAAGGCTTTGGAGAAATGCGCGACATGGGGCCGGTTGGTGTTGGAGAAGGCGTACAGCGGCAGGCGTTTGGCGGCGCGGGCGAGCAGGGCGTTCATGCCGGGCATCTCGCCGGCGAAGATCGCGTTCCAGCCTTCCAGGAACTGGGCATCCGACAATTCGATGCCCAGCGTCCGGCGCAGTGCTGCAAAGAACTCGGCGTCGCTGGCCTCGCCGGTCTCGTGACGGCGGAAGGTTTCGTCCGGTCCAAATCGCCCCGATAGTTCCGAAGGCTCGCGGCCGGCATGCCCGGCCCAGCACGCCAGCACCTTGTTGAAATCGATGTCGATGACCACGCGGCCAAGATCGAACAGCAAGGCGTCGGCGCAGCCGGGAACGAGCAGAGGCGGGGTCATCGCGACCAGCGTCGTCAGTAGCGATACGGTTCGATGTCGAGCAGCGGATAGGCGCTGAACACGCCCGGCGGATTGGTCGCGGTGGCCGGGTGCAGGCAGGACTTGTTGACGGCGGCGAACGAGGTGGCGCCGAGCAGGCCCAAGGTCCGGATCACTTCGTCCTCCAGCAATTCCAGCATCCGCACCACGCCGGCTTCACCGCCCGCGGCCAGCGCCCAGCATTGCAGCCGGCCGAGGCCGACGATGTCGGCGCCGGCGGTGATCGCCTTGACCACGTCCGAGCCGCGGCAGACGCCGCCATCGACCATGATTTTGGCGCGGCCGCGCACCGCATCGACGATCTCGGGCAGCACATGCATGGCGCCCCGGCCGTGATCGAGCTGCCGTCCGCCATGATTGGACACGTAGATCCATTCGACGCCGTGATCGATCGCGATTTCCGCATCCTCCGCGGTGGCGATGCCCTTGATCACCAGCGGGATCTTGTACTTGTCCTTGATCAGCTTCACCGTCTTCCAGTTCAGCCCCATCTGGAAATCGCCGCCGCTGACCCGCAGCCGGGTGGCGCGCACGTAGCGCTTGGCGATATCGCGCTCGCGCCGGCTGTAATGCGCGGTATCGACGGTGAGGCAGAACGCCGTATAGCCCTTGTCGATCGCACGCTTGACGCTATCCTCGACAAAGGCGTCGTCGCCGCGGACATACAGCTGATACAGCCGCAACGCATCGGGAGCGGCCTCGGCGACCTTCTCGAGGCCCGGCCCGGACACCGAGCTCAGCATATGCGCGATGCCGAATTTACCGGTCGCCCGCACCACCGCCGCGGCCCCTTCGGGATCGAAGATTTCCAGCGCGCCGACCGGCGCGATCATCACCGGCATCCGCATCTTGCGGCCGAATTGCTCGACCGTGGCGTCGACCCGGGAAACGTCGCGCAGCACCCGCGGCCGGAACGCGATCTCGTCGAGCGCCATGCGGTTGCGGCGCATCGTGGTCTCGGTCTCGGCGGCCCCGATGATATAGTCCCAGGCATTCTGGTTGAGATTGGTGCGGGCCTTGCGAACGAACTCGTGAAGGTTCTGGAATTCTTCGTTGCTGGCGGCCAACTGGGCCAGCGCCGGTGATCGCATCGGGGTCGCGTCGTTCATTGGTTTCCTCCGGGGAACGCTTCACGTTTTTTGCGTCAGGTTTTGCGGTCCTTTCGCCTATCGCGTCCGGGGCCTCCGCACCATCCCGAAAATGCTATGGCTGGTATCACCGTCGCTGCGAATGCCGCGTCCAGCCATTCGGGAGAGGCGGGGCGGATTAGCCCATCGGGTCCACGCAAGCGCGTTCCGATGCCAAGCTCCGGCGCAATCCGCCATTATGGGCCCGAAATCTCCACGCGTTTGGCTGTCGCTTCGCTCCACCCGTCCTGCGCGCTATACTGCGGCGCGTGTTGCGGCGACCCAGCAAGGTGGCGACCGATGGCGAGAGAATTGGAAGGCAAGGTTGCCGCCGTGACCGGGGCTGCGTCAGGCATCGGATTGGCCAGCGCCGAAGCGATGGTGGCAGCGGGCGCGCGGGTGGTGGTGGTCGACCGCGACGAGGTCGCGCTGACGGCGCTCTGCGACAGGCACGGTGACGCCGTGATCCCGCTGGTGATCGACCTGCTCGATCCCAAGGATTGCGCGACGCTGCTGCCGAGAGTGCTGGAGAAGGCGGGCCAACTCGACATCTTTCATGCCAATGCCGGGACGTATGTCGGCGGCGATCTGGTCGATGCCGACACCGGGGCGATCGACCGGATGCTGAATTTGAATATCAACGTCGTGATGAAGAACGTCCACGACGTGCTGCCTCACATGATCGCGCGCCGGACCGGCGACATCATCGTCACGAGTTCGCTGGCGGCGCATTTTCCGACGCCATGGGAGCCGGTCTATGCGTCGTCCAAATGGGCGATCAACTGCTTTGTCCAGACCGTGCGACGGCAAGTCTTCAAGCACGGCATTCGCGTCGGCTCGATCTCGCCCGGCCCCGTCATCAGCGCATTGCTCTCGGACTGGCCGCCCGAGAAGCTGAAGCAAGCCAGGGAGTCGGGAAGTCTGCTGGAGGCCAGCGAAGTGGCTGACGTGGTGATGTTCATGCTGACGCGACCACGCGGCATGACTATTCGCGACGTGGTCATGCTGCCTACCAATTTCGATCTTTAGGCGCGTAGTACCAGCATCCACCCGAAGCGAATGCGCCACGATCGCATAGGCTTCGGTCTGTGCGTGGGATTGCCTATCGACAAGGAGAGAGGGGATCGCTTGAACGATTCCCCTCGCTTTTTTGCGCGCTCGATTTCCGAGACGGTCAGTTTTGTCGAGCGCGCGTGCAATGGGCCAGGGCTTAATCCGAGTACCAATGGTCCGTGCATACACCGGTGTTGCCCGTGATGATCTGGGCCGCCGTTTTAACGACTTGAATGATGGTGTCCAGGATGCCCTTGCCGCCTGCGACGGCATCAAGTTCATCAATGGTCAGTTCGTTCTCGTAAGGCTTCGTATTCATGTCCATTCTCCAGCTTTTAGGAGGGGACCATCCCCTCATGCGTGGTGGACGCCGCGACACGAGAAGCCGTTCATTGGCGTCGTGAGGTAGATCACATGGGGTAAAGAGCGGCCCGACGGGGCCGTAAGTACCCGCCGGACATGACCAGGGCGAGGTCAGGGCTACTGAGTGGTCGCATGGCCTCTCTCAGATATGGCTTCTCCAGGATGAGTTCAGATCGACCGACGCCAACAGGCTCAGACGCCGGGAAATGCCCAAACATTTATGGTCGCGGCACCCTCGCGGAGCTTTTTGATCGGCGCGTAGTCCGGAGAATTCCAGAAGGCGTGGATGGCCTCCATCGTAGGGAATTCAAACATGACGACCGACCTCGTGTCGTGCTCGCCTTCGAGCACTTCCACCTTGGCGCCTCTCGCGGCGAACTTTCCGCCAAACTTGGCGATGAAGGGAACCACCGCCGCGCGATACGTCTGATACTGGGGTTCGTCGGTAATGGTCGCTTGGACGACAAGATATGCAGACATGATCTACCTCGCCAAAGGGGGCATAAAAAAAGCCCACCTCCGCGGCGGGCTTAGTCAATGATTAAAACGAGAAGTCAGACAAGGCCACTGCCAAAATCAAATCAGGCCAATGAAGGCTGATCCATCCCGAGCATTCGGCTTAACCGAAAGGCCCTGCTCGGAGTGGGGTTGAGCCATCCCCCGAATGGAAGAGGCCGCCAACTGAGGCGGCCTCTCGAAGAAGCACCCTGGGTTACAGGATGCCGAGGATCGTGCTGGCCGCGCTCAAGACGGCTCCAATAACTTGCTTGATGGCGTGACCGACTCCACCCATGCCGAGGCCTGGGCCAGAGCAATCGCCACCGCCGCCGGTCACGGCGTTTAGCTCGTCGATATTCAATTCGCGATTTTCGTTGTGCAGCTTGTTCATGTCTCGATCCTGCCTTGGTTAGGAAGGGACCATCCCCTCATGCACGGTGGTGACAACCGCGCGGAAGGCCGTTCATTGCTGCCGTGACGCGCGTCACACGGCGGTCAGCAATAGACGGTCCCGCCGTCAGTCGCCTATGTGGGGTGATCGTCCGGCGAATCGGGTGGAGACCGAAGTGAACGAATTTACAGAGATCGTCGGGCTCTCGATCGGGATCAGCCTGGCGGCGACATTCATCGCTGCTGCGATCGGCCTGCCCATCGGCGCGGCCCTGGCTGTTTTTGCGTTTCGCGGCCGCCGCGGCATCGTCATTTTGATCAACGCCTTCTTCGGCTTGCCGCCCGTCGTGGTGGGCCTCGTGCTCTATCTGGCGCTTTCCCATTCGGGACCGCTCGGCTTCCTGCAGTTGCTGTTCACGCCGAGCGCGATGGTGATCGCGCAGACCATCCTCGCGCTTCCGATCATCACGGCGATTGTGCATCGCGCCAGTGAGAGGGCCTGGGCGCGATATGGCGATGAGTTAACCAGCGACGGCGCGACACGGTTGCAGGCTGTTCCGCAAATCCTGATGATCATTCGCGCCGAGCTTGTGACCGCCATCCTGGCGGGCTTCGGTCGCACCGTTTCGGAAGTCGGCGCGGTCATCCTCGTCGGCGGCAACATTCGCGGCTTGACCAGAACGATGACCACGGCCATAGCCCTTCAAACGAGCCAGGGTGACCTATCGCTGGCTTTGGCGCTTGGCGCGGTGTTGGTCGGAATCAGCATTTCGATCAGTGCCACGGTCTTCGCGCTGGCGGGGCGGGCGCGGACGGCAGGGAGCGACGAAGTATGATCAGGTTTCGAAACGTCTTGGCGTTAATCGCGACCCTGGCTGCCATACATGCGAGTTCCGCCGCCGATCAATCCATCGTGTTGGCCTCGACAACGTCGGTGGAGGCATCCGGATTATTGGCGAATATTCTGCCGCAGTTCACGGCCAAGACCGGAATCACCGTCAACGTCGTGGCGCAAGGCACGGGCAAGGCCTTGGACACTGCGCGACGGGGCGATGCGGATTTGCTGCTGGTTCACGACCCGGAGGCTGAGCAACAGTTTATGAATGAGGGCCACGGCTCAACGCGGCGCCAAATCGCCTGGAATGATTTTATCATCGTCGGGCCGTCCGCCGATCCGGCCCACGTCAAGGGCGGCAGCGACAGCGTCGCGGCTCTGAAGGCGATCGCATCGGCGCAAGCCCCGTTCGTGTCGCGCGGCGACAAGAGCGGCACCAACGCGGCCGAGTTGAGGCTTTGGAAAGCGGCCGGTCAGACCCCGGATGCGCTAAGGGATAAATGGTATCGCGACATCGGCGGCGGCATGGGCCAGGCCCTCAACGCCGCGAGTGCGATGGACGCGTATACCCTGTCCGACCGTGGTACCTGGCTCAGCTTCAACAATAAACGATCGTTGATCGTTGCCATCGAGGGCGACCCCCGCCTGGTCAATCGATACGACGTGATCGAACTAAATCCCGCGAAGCACGCAAGCGCGAAGCTGGCCGCCGCAAAAATGTTCGCCGATTGGCTGGTTTCGTCCGATGGGCAGCAAGCGATCGGCGCGTATCAAATGAACGGTCAAAAATTGTTCAACCCGTCGGCCGGTTCCCCGAAGTAAGGCGCTTCCGATTCCGGGGCGGGCGATTATTCTTCGACACAGCCGAACCGACTGTTCAGTAGCCCTGCCGGTGTGGGGATGGGGATGGGGATGGGGTCCCCCTGGCGGTCCCTACGTGCCGTAGCTCACAAAAGGGCAGAGCTAAACGAAGATCGTTTCGGGCTTCAGAAAAACAGCAGTTGCAGTCCTGCCGTGCCGAGAATGGCGGTCAGCACATAGCGGGTCATGTTTTGCGATAACCAGCGCAGCCCGATGGTTGTGCCGATCATCGCGCCTGCCAATGCCGCGAGAGCATAGAGCCCTGTATCGGCGGTTGGAGCCTGGCCGGCGTACAGGGCGCCGAACAGCGCGACGAATGAATTAGCCAGGATGAACGGCGCGGTAAGCGCCGCCGTCTGTTTGGGTGAGGCCCAGCGCAGCGCAATGAGCGTGGGAGCGAGAAACACGCCGCCTCCCACGCCGGTCAAACCGGAAATAAAGCCGACCACGGCGCCCGTACTAACGGCGCCCCATAACGGGGTCGAGCGGTCGATTTCGCCATCGCTGGCTCGGCGCCATGCGAGGATCGCCGCGGCGAACAGAAGCACGATCCCCGTGACGGTCTTGTAGATGTGCTCATCCAGGATGATGAAGCCGCCGACAAACGCGGTCGGAAGCGAGGCGAGCAGAAACGGCATCAGCCTGGCCCAATCCACCAGGCGTCCGCGATTAAATCGCCACGTCGAATAGGAAGCCGCAATGATATTGAGCAGCAGCGCGGTGGGCCTCATCTCGTTCGGAGAGAATGACGCAAAAGCCATCAGCGCAAGAAAAGCGGTTCCGCCGGCCTGGCCGACCATGGCGTACAGCATGGATATCGCTGCGAACAGAAGCGCGAGCATATTTCCGGAGCGATCCTCTCAAGTCCGAACGGGCAGCTCATTCAAACCCAGCAATTCGCGACCAGCATCGGGAGCGCCCTTTAACGTCGTAGCTGCCGGTTCGCGGAGAAATCTCCGCGCGCCGATTGCAGCGAGTAGTACATTTCGAATTTGACCAGGTGCGGGGTCATTTCGTAGCGCACGATTTCGGTCATCTTTAGCTCAATATAGCTGTCGATGAAGTATGCGCGACCTGATGGATGCGCTATTTGTAGATATGCATCTGGTCGGCCATCGGCGTCATCGTGTCGAACTCCATGCCAAGCTCGTACTGGGCGAAGGCAACCTCGCGATGGTCCTGTACGTAAAGGTCAGCGCTCTCTGCTCCAGGACAGCGTTCCGACCGCACTACCAAATGCTCCCGAATTTACAGTCTGGCTAGCGACGAGATAATATGTGGTCGCGGAGCTGAAATGAACGCGTATCGGTCCGACAGTCGCACCGATAGCAGCGTCGGCATAGTTGGCCCGAAATTGAAATACCTGATTCGGACCGCTGCCGATCGTCGCGGACGTTGTGCTGATCGAAGCATAATAATCATGGGTGTTGGTCGCGCCTGACCCGCCGAAAGATACATTGCCCCAAATCAACCAATCGCCCGGCTGGATTAACTGGGATGTGATGTTCTGGGGACCTGAGCTGAGTGTGATCGACGCGCTTACGGTGCCTGTCTCGCCAACATTGCCGGGAGCCGCAGCCGTGGATGTGGCGATGCCAGGCATTTGGCCTATCGCCACATGCCCAAGAACCCCAGCATTGTTGAACAGATAGGTAGAATTGACGCCGGGTGAAATCGTCGTGGTGCCGTCACCGATGCTGGACCCGCTCCCCCCATTGATGCAACTCAGAAGCGCATTGAAATTGGCCATCACTTGGGTGGCGTCGGCGTTGGAGCCATTTGCCAGTGTGTTTGGAACGGTACAAGTCTGCGCGGAAGCGGCGCCAAAAGTAGCAAACAAAAACAATAGTACGGCCCCGATGCTGCGGATCATTTTCAGCTCCAATCCAAGCGCAATGTTAGATAGACGAAAATATATGTATCTCATGAAGGTTGATTACGCCAGCTAGTTGTGCAAAATATTTATCGCACACCTCGTTCGCCTTTTTGTGAATGCTGCTCCGAATGCAGGCGGGGTCGGACTAGAAATATTTTTATTCGCTTGAGAACGACGACCGCTTCAAGAAGCGAGAGGGAGCGAGACAATGAAGACGCAGCGCAACGCAAACGCCTTACATCTGCTCACATTTCTCGGCGTCGTCTGCGCCGTCACCGCGTTTGGAGCGCTGACGGTGGCTGACGCAGCCAATGGATCCGTCGCCTACACCTATGATGCGCTCGGTCGTGTCACGACGGCGAGCTACGATACCGGTGTCTGTATCCTCTATTCGTACGATCCCAACGGCAATCGCCTGACGCAGAAAATCAACGTGACGGCGGCCGGTGCGACCGGCGTTTGGGGCTGCTTTAACTGGAATATAAGCGGCGGTGCCAAGTGGGGATCGTAGATCGAGGATTTTCATAACTCTGCGCAACTTAGCAGGCAGGAAAGCGTTCATGGGAAAGTTTGGTGATCGTTGGATGCTTTTGACAGCAATCCTGGTCGCGATTGGATATCTCTATCCTTCACCATCTTTGGGGCAAGCGAGTCCGTCCGGTCCGGCTTTCATCGTTCATCCCCCGCGGATAGCGTCCCTTGTCGTGCAAGGGACGCCAACAGCGACGCCTGTCGTTGGTAGCAACACGGTCGCCAGACCACAAAGTCTTGGCGCCGCAGCGGCTGGCGGCTCGGCGCTCGGATGCGCATCTGGCAGTTCGCAGCCAGCGCCGCTCGTTGCGTTGGCATCAGCACTGAAGTGTGACCCCGATCTGATTTTCGAATATGTCTACAACAACATCGAGTTTGAGCCACTCTATGGGAGCAATAAAGGCGCGCTCGGAACCCTGCTCGACCGCCGTGGCAACGATGCGGATCAAACCATCCTCCTGGTCACGCTGCTCGATATTGCTGGCTATTCGCAAGCCGCATATACGAATCTTGTGCTTCCCTATACCGGCACCCAGATTGCCAACTGGCTCGGAGTTGCCAACGATGCAATCGCCATCGAAGAACTTCTGAGCGCGGGAGGTATCCCGTATGGAAGCGCCGTAAGAAACTCGGACGGAACGCTCGCTTCCATCCAGCTGGCGCACTTCATGGCTGCGCTCCAACTGAGCGGAACGTGGTATTTTTTCGATCCGAGCTTCAAGCAGCATACCATTTTGCCCGGGGTTTCTAACCTCGCTTCGGCCATGGGATACAGCAAGAGTCAGTTTCTAAGCGACGCTGGCGGTAGCATCGACAGCGTTTCCATATCCAATATCAACCGTAGTGGCCTGAGGAACGACCTCGTCAACTATGCGACAAGTCTGGTCAATTACATCAATCAGAATAATCCCACATGGTCGGTTGGAAACATCGTTGGTGGGAAGACCATCCAACCGCTGACCGGATCTCCGATCCGCGTGCAACGATCGGGAATACTGACCCCGGCATTTCCGACCAACTGTCCGAATCAGAGCCCTTCGCCCGAGTGCCGCACCTATATTACGATCACGATGCCGGGAGCGTCGTCGGGTCAGGCGATCAAGCTCTATACCGATCAGGTTTATGGTCACCGCATAACCATCTTTTCGCAGCCGAGCGGGTCGAACTTCGTTCCGACGCTGTTGATCGACGGAGCACCGCCAAGCTGCGTCGCTGCCGGAACCTGTACGAATGTGGGGCCCGCCGTCGCCGCCGGTACGACGTGGTCGATACCGGTTCAGGTCGTGCAACCCAATCAGGGATCTTTCGGAGGCTGCGGTAGCGGGATTACCGATTGCAAGACCCTCACCATCGCAGCGGGCGCTTCCTATCTCGTCAGTCTGGGGACGGGTCGAGTCGGACGGGGGATGGTCGATTACCATCGGCAATTGCTCGCCCAGGCGCGAGCAGTGGGGAACGCCGATAGCTCTGAAGTCGTGCTTGGCGAAAGTCTCGCCGTTATTAGCTACGGCTGGCTCGCTGAGGTTTCTGCCGAGCAGGCAATCACTGATCAGCTGGCGCAGACGACAACAAACTACAATTTCGGCGTGGGCATCACCGGACAGGCCAACATCCAGCAATCCGGATTTCAGGGGCCATATGTCGATTTACCATTGAATTTTGACTGGATCATCGGTCAGCATAGCGGTGGTTCTACGATCACAATCGGCGGAAACTCCTATCCCACGGCCTTCGTGGCCGCAGGATCGACGCTCTCGCAAACATCGAGTGCTTTCGAATCGGCCATCCTGGAACAGACCCAGGCGCCGATCTCCGGAATGACTGCGGCATCGACGATGAAGATCGTCGACAGCAACATGAACCCGGCTTACTCCGGCGCTTTCCAAAAGACATTTTTTGCCGATGGGACGACGGCAGCAGGTCAAACCGCCTACACGAACACGATCCTTCCGCAGATCACGTCGAACTATAGTCCTTCCGACGTGAGCAGCATCTCCAGTGCCGTCGCGGGTGGAAACCAGATTTTGATTCCTCAAAATGGCAAGTTGGCTGTCGGCCGGTGGAGCGGTGCCGGCTACAGCACCATCCTCCCGCAGGTGGGAAGCATTCTGTACACACAAAAGATATCCGGAGGCATGTCGGGTGGATTTACGGGGGTCAATGATCCCGATCCAGCGCCGATCACGCAGTTCACACTGCCTCCGGCGGCAAACTCGGATACGGTTGACTCTGTCATCAATACGATTCCCGCGCCCACAAATCCGCAGATCGCCGAACCCGTGGACGGCGTAACCGGAGCATACATCTACAAGAGCAGCGATCTCATCACGGGCAGTGGGCGATATCCTTACGCGCTGAGCTTTTCTCGGACGTATCTATCGTCAACCGGCAGTTTTCGAACGACGACGGCGAGCGACACCGGCATGGGCAACGGCTGGTCACACAATTGGAGCAGCCATGTTCAGATCCAGAGTGATCCCTATCTTGGGATCGGAACGTTTAGTTCACCTGCCGTAAGCGCCGCGACCTCGATCGCGGCTCTTTATGTCATGCAGGACTTGATGTCGGCGACACCGACAGCGCAGACCATGACGATTTCCGCAATGGTCTCTCGCTGGTTCACCGACCAGTTGACGGGTAATACCGCAATCGTCACGCAGCCGGATACGACTGAGGAATTCATCGCACTCCCGCACCCAGATGGAACCACTGGCTTTGCTTTCAACGCGCCGTCAGGTTCATCCGCGCGATTGAACCAGATCGCCGCGGGTCAATTTTCATATGCGCGAAAGGATGGCATCACCGCGAATTTCGGCCCAACTCCGGCGGGCGCCCTGCAAAGCATCGTCTATCCCAATGGGGTTACCGTCAATCTTTCCTACTCCGGGTCGCCGCTGCTGCTCAGCCGCGTTACAAACAACCTGCAACGAAGTCTATCCGTTGTTTATAGCGGTTCGCATGTCTCATCGGTCACAGATGATTCCGGCCGCAGCATTACCTACGCCTATGACGGCAATAACAATCTGACAGGATTTACCAACACGCTGGGCGCCAGCACCGTCTTTGCCTACGACACTTCGGGTACCTTCGATGCCTCTGGGCACCTGACGCAGATTTTTTACCCGTCGTTTCCTGCCAATGCGTTTGTAACCAATTGGTACGATGCGCTCGGGCGGGTCGTTGCGCAGGCCAATGCGGCCGGCAATATCTCGAATTTCTATTTCGCCGGCTCGCGAACTGAAACGATTGATCCACTGTCGAACCGCCACGTCACCTATCAAACCGATCGGGGCCGCATTCTCTCGGATGCCTCTGTCCTGAGCAGTAGCTTCGGCGACGTCTTCAACGATACCGTTCAGCAAAACGGCGTGGTCAATGTAACGCACAACCAATATGATGGTCTGGACCGCCTCACAGCGACGACCTTACCGGAAGCAGGCTCAGTTTCGTACGCCTACGCGACCGATGTCAATCCATGGGCAAATAACGTCGCCTCCATAACCCGGACCCCGAAGCCTGGATTTGCCGGTTCTCTGACGACGAATTACCAATATGACGGCACCTACAACAAGCTAACGAAGGGTACCGATCCCCTCGGGCTGATTGCTACGATGACCTATGACGCCGGCGGGAATCCGGTAACGATGGTCAATGACTTCGGCGCCCCGCCGCACTTTAATGCAACGTCGCGGTTCAATTTTAATGGCGTCGGCCAGGTACTGGCCGCGACAGATCCGACCGGTACCATCACGCGATACGCGTACGATGGATTCGGCAATTGCATTTCAATCGTGCGGGATTCAGGCGATAGCACCCACCTCAATATCCTGACGAGTTTCGCCTACAATGCGGTAGGCGATGTTATCGCAGTCACGGATCCCAGAACGAACGTTACAACGAACGCTTACGACACGGAGCGGCGCCTGGTATCTTCCACCTCACCGCCGACATCCTCCGCCCCGAACGGGCTGGTCACCTCGCTTACCTACGATCCGAACGGGCAGCTCATTCAAACCCAGCAATTCGCGACCAGCGGAACGGTGCTTCGCGGCACCAGCACGACCTACACCCTTACCGGCAAGCCAGCCGTGGCAAAGGACGCAAACGGCAATCCCACCACATTCGCTTACGACACCGTCGACCGGGTCTCGAGCGTTACTGACCAGATGCAGCGGGTGACGAGTTATGCGTACGACGCACTCAGCCGTCAAATCTCGGTGTCGAACCCCGCGATCCAGAGCACGCCACTGCTGCGACAGGCCTACACGCCCGACGGGCTGATCGCGAGCCTCACCAACGCGAATGGCTTCGTCACGAACTTCACCCCAGACGGATTTGACCGTCTTTCGACCACGACCTATCCCAACGCCAGCACTGAAGTGCTCGGCTATGATGCCGACAGCAATGTTACGTCCCGCAAAACGCGGGCCGGCGCCACGATCACGCTGACCTATGACAGCTTGAACCGCCTTGCGACCAAGACCGCGCCTTCCGAACCTACCGTGACCTACAGCTACGATCTGGCTGGCCGGCCGACTGCCTTCAGGGACAACAGCGCATCGATCGTAAACCCGACCACCACCGGCACCATAGGCACGCTGACCAGCACCTACGATTCCCTGAACCACCTGTCCGGCGGCGTATGGGGCCCGACGGTCGCGCAATCTGCTTTTACGGCGCCGAATGCAACGTTTCTGTACAGCTACGATCTATCGAACCGGCGCATCAGCCAGACGGCGACGGATAATTCCTGGTGGGCTTACCCGACCGCGACCGCCAGCACGGTTTCCTACACCGCCAACACTCTCGATCAGTACACCGCGGTGGGTTCGGTGACGCCGACCTATGACGGCAACGGCAACCTGACCTATGACGGCACCTTCAGCTACGGGTACGATGCCGAGAGCCGCCTGATCTCCGCCAGCGGCGCCGGCAACAGCGCAAGCTATGCTTACGACGCGCAAGGACGGCGTAAATCGAAGACGGTGAACGGCACCACCACGATCTTCGTGCAGGACCCGCAGGCGCGCGCGCTGCTTGACTATGACGGCAGCAGCGGTGCGATCCAGAATTGGTACGCCTTCGGATCGGGTCCTAACGATCCTCTCAGTCAGATCAACGTGCCTGGCTCTACCCGTGCGACCTATGTGCCTGACATCCAAGGTTCCGTGGTCGCGTCGCTGGATGCCAGATCGGGTGCTTTGACCAAGACGGGTTATCAAACCTATGGCGAAAGTAACACGACGGCGGGAGCGTTTCGATATACCGGCGCCCGCATCGATGCCGAGACCAACGGGCTGTATAATTTCCGGGCTCGTATGTATTCGCCGGCGCTAGGCCGATTCATGCAGGCCGACCCGATTGGTACGGCGGGGGGCGTCAACCTCTATGCTTACGTCAACAATGATCCGCTCAATCTGACCGACTCGAGCGGGTTTTGTGTTGAAGATGCATGCGTCATCGAGGGAGGAGCTGTCGCATGCGCGGCTATTCCCGCTTGCAGTGGAGCCGTTGCTGCGTTGGTTGTTGGAACGGCGTATTACGCTGGCAAAGCAATCGACTTTTTGGCTAACACTGTCTTCAACAGCGCTAACCCGCCAGTCCCGCCTTTGCCTCCTGGCGTCGGTCCTGGACCATTCGCGGGCCCGTCTGTTCCAGCCGGTCCAAGCCCGAGACCAACAGCAGGACAGCAGGAGGCCATCAACGCCGCAGGAGCACAGGCAGGTTGCCACACATGTGGTACAACAGATCCAGGCACCCAGTCGGGGAACTGGATTGGCGATCACCAGCCGCCAACAGCGATCAATCCACCCGGCAACCCACAAATTTATCTTCCTCAGTGTCAAGGGTGCAGCAATACGCAAGGGGGGCTTGTGCGCGGCCTGACCAACAATTTCGAGACACTTACCCCGAAATGAGATGGTTGTCGGGATGTGGGACTATGCGCATGGTTGCGTACTGCGCTGGGGTGCAGGACGTACCCGGTACGAAAAATCAGACCGGTATGAGGGGTGCCATGGCTTGGTATCGCGCAGTGCTACAATGTGATGGAGTTCCGTCTGCCTTCGGGACAGAGGGTGCGAAGTGTATAACAGCAAACTTTGCTAAGCGAACTTGGCATAAGAATGCCACGTGTAGTTGGGATGGAAACTGCCTTACGCTTTCTGTGGAAAACGATTTTGATCGAGACGGGCTCGCAGTGATGGATGAATTCTCGGATGAGGTATCAGCCTGCATTCGTGGAGGGTTCGACGGTGATCTCCGTGTAGTCTCCGTGACTGAGATCAACCACGAAGTTTGATTGATCCGTGGTCGTGGCAGCAATAAGAGCTGTCTCAAACCCTGGATCCAGAGTTCTCCGCGACCCTGGTCACGATGGCGCTGCGACGGTCAAGGCCGCCCCGGTGGCGTGCCGCTCTTGCGGGTCGCCCTTGACCGCAGCGTCGATCATGAAACAATCACCGCAGGCGAGGCAAATCTGATTGCCGCAGAACTCAGAAATCAACGAGTTGCACTTCATTTGTGAAACCGCCGCCTGTCGCGTAATGACGCGCATAGCTAGATATTGAGCCCATCGAAGGGAAGACGGCACTTACGCGCATCGCGGAATTTGTTGAGCGGAATCAAGCTGGTCGGCCTGTCCGCCTGTCCAGTCATCGGTACAAAAATAATTCGCTTTACCTCCGACCCAAATCACCGGCTTATTCGATGCCGTCACATCCCCTGGAGGGGCGTATCGCGATCGTCACGAACGCGGGATGGGATGCGGTGGACGCCGATGCGCTTTTGACGAACAGCGCGTGAGGCGGACGGCGAAGTCGTGTGGTCCTGACGCCCCGATGCTGGCGTCAAGTAACGCGGAATTATCCGCGTGGCGACGGTGGCAACAAGCCGGTCACCGGGGAGAGCGCGAAGGAAACCGTTAAAACCATCGCGCAGGGAAGGCCGGGTGTTCCGGTGAACCTGTGGTCGACCACCGTGTGCTTTCTACCCTTTGCACACGGGGCTATGGGTGCAGCGGGCACCCGGTTTTCCCTGCGCCCTCACATTTTTGAGGGCAAATGATTTGCAAAACTCGGGCGCATGGCGCCGCGAGATCGCGGATTTATGTCTATGTTTTCATCGCGCGCTATTTCCGGACTGAGGCTTCACTTTTGCCCGGAGGAAAATCGGCTTCGACCCCGATCCGGCGCGAGGCCCGCTTTTCGCGAATCGGGCTCTCGGGCGGCTGCATCAAATCTGTGCAGCGGGTCACGCTCCCCCGAGGGACCAGGCCCGCCAAGGCCGGTTACAGCCGCCCGGGGCCGGTTACAATTTGGCCATGGAGCGAAATCCCGCTTTCGGCCGCGGCCCGGCGCGTATACCCTGCCTTATTCGCCAAAAACGGCCCGCGCCGCAGTAAAACCGCCTCAATGACACCAGAAAGTTATTGTGAGGCTTGCGGTCGACCCTATCTGAGACCACGACCCCAATTTGCCCGGTCCCGAATTGGCCTGATCCGGGCGTGCGATAACTGACAGCGAGAAGGTTCCGCGAACAATGCGCAAGAATTCCACCTTTTTCCTCGGTGCGTTAGCAGGCACATGCCTGACCCTTCTCGTCGCCGGCCCCAGAAGCGAGTTCTGGGTCCAGGCCGCCAGAGCGGCGACCACCGCCGCCACCAATGCCGACACCTACACGCAGCTCAATCTGCTCGGCAACGTGTTCGAGCGGATCCGGGCCGACTATGTCGAGAAGCCTGTGGATTCCAAGCTGGTCGAGGGCGCGATCAACGGCATGGTGACGTCGCTCGACCCGCATTCGCGTTACATGAATGAAGCGGCCTGGCGCGACATGCAGGAAACCACCCATGGCGAGTTCGGTGGCCTCGGCATCGAGGTCACCATGGAAGACGGCCTGGTGAAGGTGGTGTCGCCGATGGACGGCACGCCGGCGGCGAAAGCCGGCATCCTGTCCGGCGACTTCATTACCTCTATCGACGGCGATGCGGTGCAGGGCCTGACCCTGGAGCAGGCCGTCAACAAGATGAAGGGGCCGGTCCATACCTCAACCAAGCTGAAGATCGAGCGCAAGGGCGCGG
Source organism: Bradyrhizobium sp. (assembly GCA_039935075.1). GTDB lineage: Bacteria > Pseudomonadota > Alphaproteobacteria > Rhizobiales > Xanthobacteraceae > Bradyrhizobium. The sequence goes on along the minus strand of JBDTKZ010000097.1, from coordinate 85,689 downwards.
ACAAGCCGATCGACGTTTCGATCGAGCGCGAGATCATCCAGGTGAGGGCGGTCAGTTCCCATATCGTCGGCGACGATATCGGCTATATCCGGATCAGCTCGTTCAACGAGCAGACCACCGAGGGATTGCGCAAGGCCGTTGCCGACATTTCGAAGCAGATCCCGCAGGACAAGCTCGCCGGTTACATCGTCGACCTCCGCAACAATCCGGGCGGCCTGCTCGACCAGGCGGTCTCGGTGGTGAGCACCTTCCTGCCGCGCGGCGAGGTGGTTTCGACCCGCGGCCGGACGCCGGAGGAAACCCAGCGTTACACCGCCAAGGGTGGCGACATGACCAAGGGCAAGCCGATCGTCGTCCTGATCAATGGCGGCTCGGCGTCGGCTTCCGAGATCGTCGCAGGCGCGTTGCATGACCACAAGCGGGCGACCCTGATCGGCACCCGCTCGTTCGGCAAGGGCTCGGTGCAGACCATCATTCCGCTCGGCACCGGCAACGGTGCGCTGGCATTGACCACCGCGCGCTATTTCACACCGTCCGGGCACTCGATCCAGGCGCTCGGTGTTTCACCTGATATTGAAGTGCTGCAGGACGTCCCCGATGATCTGAAGGGGCGTGTCGACACCAGGGGCGAGGCCTCGATGCGCGGGCATCTTTCCGCGGAAGGCGCCGAACAGACGGGATCGCAAGCCTACGTGCCGCCGGATGAGAAGAACGACAAGGCGCTGGCCGCGGCCTACGACGTGCTGCGCGGCGTCACGCTCAAGGCCGACGTTCCGTCAGCGCCCAAGACCACCGTTCCGAACTAATTCGGGTGAACGGCCATAAGTGATTCAATCGGGGCGGCGCGAGCCGCCCCGATGTTGTTTAGAGATGTCGGGAGGGATGGCCGGATCAGGCGACGGCCGAGGATTTTTTCGCATGGGTACGGAACAGCTGGCGGACCTCGGCGGCGGGCTTCGCCGGGCTGAACAAATAGCCCTGCATTTCCGAGCAACCGAGCATGCGCAGCAACTGCTGTTGCTGCCGGGTTTCGACGCCTTCCGCTGTGGTGGTCATGTGGCGCGCCGCGGCGATATTGACCACCGCCTGCACGATGCAGGATGAGCCTTCCGGCTCTTCGATGTCGGCGATGAAGCAGCGGTCGATCTTGATCTTGTCGAACGGAAAACGCTGCAGATAGCTCAACGAGGAATAGCCGGTGCCGAAATCGTCGAGCGCGATCCGCACACCGATGGCGCGCAGCTGATGCAGGATCGCCAGTGCCGCGTCGTCGTCGCGGATCAGGACGGCTTCGGTGATCTCGAGCTCGAGCCGGCTTGCCGCCAGGCCCGACGCCGCCAGCGCGGCGACGATTTTCAGCGCCAGCGTGCCGCTCTTGAATTGAATCGGCGAAACGTTGACTGCGATCTTGATATCTTCCGGCCAGGTCGCAGCTTCGGCACAGGCCGTCGTCAGCACCCATTCGCCGATCTGGTTGATCAGCCCGGTGTCTTCCGCGATCGGAATGAACTCGGCGGGCGAGACCATGCCGCGCTCCGGATGCCGCCAGCGCAGCAGCGCTTCGCAACCGGTGATCTTGTTGCTCTGAAGATCGACGCAAGGTTGGTAGTAGACCTCCAGGGCCTCGTCCGAGATCGCCTGGCGCAGATCCATCTCCAGCAGGCGGCGCTCCTTGACCTGCGCATCCATATCGGGCTCGAAGAAGCGATAGGTGCGGCGGCCGGCCGACTTGGCGGCATACATCGCCATGTCCGCGTTCTTCAGGATCTGGTGCAAATCGGTGCCATGCTGCGGCGCCAGCGCCACGCCGATGCTGGCGTCGGTGGTGACCTGGTGTCCGAGACATTCGTAGGGCGTACGGATCGCGTCGAAAATTGCGGTAGCGAGGTCGATGACCTCGGCTTCTTCCCTGATCGCGGTCTGGACGACGGCGAATTCATCGCCGCCAAGCCGCGCCACGAAGCCGTTGCTGGTGATGCAGCTGGACAGGCTCACGGCCACGGCTTTCAGCAGTTCATCGCCGATCAGGTGCCCGAGCGTATCGTTGACGCTCTTGAATTCGTCGATGTCGATATAGAGCACGGCCAGTTGCTCGCCGGCGGGAATTTGCGCCAGTTCCTGCTTGAGCCGTTCGTGGAACAGCGCGCGGTTGGGCAGGTCGGTCAGCGGATCGTAATGCGCGAGATGCGTGATCCGCTCCTCGGCAACCTTGCGTTCCGTCACGTCTTCGATGGTGGCCACCCAGCCGCCGGCTTCCAGCGGCTGATTGATGATCTGGATCGCCCGGCCGCCCGGCGCCTCGGTGATCTGGTTGGTCGCCTTGCCAAGCGAAACGTCACGAATGATCGCGGCGCAAAATTCGTTCACGTCGCCGTCGAACGATCCGGTCTGTTTCCGGTGCGCGATCAGCTCCTGCATCGTGCTGCCGGGTCCGATCACTTCCGGCGACAACCCGAACATCTCGATATAGCGCCGGTTGCAAACGGTGACATGCGCGGTCTCGTCGTAAACGATGAGGCCCTGCGGAATGTTGTTCACGGCGGTGTCGAGCCGCTGCTTTTCCCGCCGGTGTTGCCGCTGCAACTTGCGAACCACGAGAAAAAGCAGGCCGGCAATCAGCAGTACGGAGACGGAAGCGACCATGATCAGGAAACGGGTCTGTTCGCGCCAATCGACCAGCGCGGCCGATACGGTCGTGGTCGCGATCACCGAAATCGGAAACATGCTCAGGGCGCGGGCCGAAGCCAGCCGGTCGACGCGGTCGATCGGGCTCTTCAACCGCATCGTGCCATGGTCGGTCCTCGACAAAATCTGCTGATGAACAGGGCCATCGGAAAAGTTTGTCCCGATCATCGTCTCGACGTGCGGATAACGCGCCAGCAACGTCCCGTCGCGATGATACAACGAAATGGCCGCGTCTTCGCCGAGTGCCAGCGAAGCGAAGAACTTCTCAAAGCTGGCCGGCGTGACCGCGCGGCCGACGACACCGAGAAACTCTCCGTTCGGAGCCGTGACCTTGTGCGCGATCACCGTTGCCCAGTCGTTGGTGAACCGGCCATGCACGAGTTCGATCAGGATGGTTGCTGCCGACGAACCCGACTTGAAGGCCTTGAAGTAATTTCGATCGCGGATGCTGATGACAGGCACCGGCCAGTTTTCCGACGAATTGATCAGTCGGCCATCCGCGTCGAATACGTTGACGCCGGCGACGTCGTTGTGTCCGCTGGACTTGGTCTTCAGTGCGCGGTGCAAATCATGCGTCGCCATTTGCGCCCGGAACGCATCCGGCGTCAGGATTTTATCGCTCTGGGCTTGATCGGCGACTTCTCTTTGAATGGTGACGAAATCTTCGAGTTGCTGATCGAAATGGCGCGCCAGCAGCAACACGGTGTTGTCCAGTTCGCGTTCGGCGCTTTGAATGGCGCGTTCGCGGAACACGCCGGCCATCATGGCGGTTCCGACGACGATGCCGGCAACCAGCAGCGCGCCGCCGAGGATCAACCAGCGGATCGGACTGCCGCGCACCAGGGCCCGGATATGGAACGAGGCATTTCCCATCGACGTCATTGGTCTTGCTGCCAAGGCTTTTTGCCAGAAGCAGTTTCTCGACCCCCGGCTTGCACAAGGTTACCGCGCCGGGGTGGAAGTGACGTTAGGAAGTTGAGTTAACGGAACGTCAATCGACGCGATCGTGACAGCAAGCCACCTGCGGTTTGTTACGCATCGTCGTCGCCACTCAGGGACAATTCCCCAGATCGACGTTATCGCATGGACACCCGCAAAGAGTTCCGCGCAAGCCGGGTTTCTTGGTTGGTTTGCTTTTTATTCAACTAACGGCCGAGCCGGGAACCTGGACCTGTCGGCGTCAACCGCGGTCTGCCGGGCGAGGGCGGCTGTTCCACGGCGCTTGCTCGGAGTTGGCGGCGACAATGAGGAAGGCAATAATGTTGGAACCGGCGCTGGCCAGGATCGGCAGCGTGTAACTATGGCTGAGGTCGAAGGCGAAGCCGGCGGCGCTCGGACCAATCAGGGTACCGAATGCCACGCTGGTGTAGAGAATGCCGATCAGGCCGCTGACGTTGCGGCCGCCGAAATAATCCATCACCACCGCAGGAAGCACCGCAACCCAGCCGCCATAGAAAATGCCGTAGACGAAAGCGAACGCCGCCAGCGACCGGAAACTCGACGCGAACGCCCAGATCGCCAGCGCGAACGCCATGCCGGCAAACATCAGTAACAAGGAAAGCTGGCGCCCCATCCGGTCAGCGAGGCCGCCCAGAAAAAACCGTCCGGCCGTACTGCCGATGCCGATGACGCCGAGCAGCAGCACCGCGGAGGTGGGCGCGACGCCATGATCGCGCGCATAGGGCACGAGATGCACGAACGGCACGAAGACGCCGAACGCGCAGATCAGGCAGGCCGCGTACAGGCTGATGAACCGGCGTGATCGAACAGCGTCATGGACCGTGGCGCCATCCGGCTGCGACCGTTGTGCGCCCGGTTGCGGCGCATCGCCATCGGGCCCCAGATTGCGATCGCTTGGATCGCTTTCGATCAGCAGCGCCAAGCCTCCGCCGAGAACGATGGCGAGGCCTCCCAGCGCAAGATAGGCGCCCCGCCATCCCAGATCCCCGATCAGCAGCGTTGCCAGCGGCGGCATCACCAGCGTGCCAACGCCTATTCCGCTGACGGCAAGACCGGAGGCAAAGCCACGGCGCCGCACGAACCATCGCTGTACCGCGCCGATCGCTGGCACATAGGCGCAGCCGACGCCGAGGCCGACGCCGAGCCCGTAGGCGGCGTAGACCTCCAGCAGGCTGCGCGCCAGGCTTGCCGCGGCGAGGCCAAGGCCGGTCATGATCATGCCGGCGACGGCGAGGCGGCGCGGGCCGAAGCGATCGGCGAGCGGGCCGCTGACCACACCCAGGCCGAAGTACAGAAATCCCGCCAGCGAAAACACCAGCGAGACCGATCCGCGCGAGGCGCCTAAATCGCGCTGCAACGATTCAACAAAGGCGCTGAAGGTGTAGGCGCTGCCGAAGCCGACGAACATGACAGCGAACGCGGCGGCGACGACGAACCAGCCATAGAAGATGCGGGCGGGGGGCAGCGTGGTTTCGCGGTGCATGACGGCCTCCAGTCGATTTTCATGAAATGTAACGACACCAGTAAACGTATTATACAGGTGTTAGTTGCAATCAACCAGTAAATCAGTTTTACTGGTGTCGAGATGTCCAAGGATTCCAGAAAATTCAGAGTTCCCGACGAACTGGCCAATCTGTACGATTTCGCCAATTCGCTCGATGTCCGGCACTTCGTGCATCACGGCACGCAGCACCAGCAAAGTGATGATCTGGCGGGGCCGCGGGAACTCGGAACCTGGATGGCGCAGCGCGGACTGATGAACGAGCGCGCGGGCAAGATCGCGCCGGCGATGTTCGACACGGCGCTCCGCCTGCGAACCGATATTCGCGCCTATCTCGCCTGCGATCCCGCCGAGCGGCGCAGCAACGACCGTGTCGCTGATCACCTCAACAAGGCGCTCGCATCGTTTCCGCTGGCTGCAGCGATACGGTCCGGCAGGCTGGTATTGCAGCCCTCACGGCATGACGCGATCGCCGGTTTGTCCCATATCGTGGCCGAACTTTACCGGGGTTCCGTAATTGGAACTCTCGATCGGTTGAAGATGTGTGCCGCCGAGGAATGCCGCCGGGTATTTTTCGATCGATCGAAGCCCGCGACACGCCGCTGGTGCATGTCAACGCTCTGCGGGAACCGGATGAAAACGCGAACCTATCGCGCGCGCCATCGTGACGACAGTTGAGTTCCATCGCGCGGCATTGCGCGTGCGTGAGCATGCACGGCTGACGCGGCAGGTGCGGTCTGCATCGATTGTGATCACATCAGGCGCGATCGCGTCAGGCGCGGTAATGGCCCGACTTGCCGCCCTTTTTTTCGACCAGATGAAGCCCTTCAATGCGGACGCCGCGCTCGACCGCCTTGATCATGTCGTAGATCGTGAGGCAGGCGACGGACACCGCCGTCAGCGCTTCCATCTCGACGCCGGTTGGGCCGGTGACCTTGACGGTGGCGCGAACGACGCAGCCCGGCAGTTTGCTGTCCGGCACGATGTCGAGCGTGACTTTTGACAGCGCCAGCGGATGGCACAGCGGAATCAGATCCGACGTGCGCTTTGCCGCCATGATGCCGGCGACCCGGGCGGTGCCGAGCACGTCACCTTTTTTGGCATTGCCGCTGACGATCAGCTCAAGCGTCGCCTTGCTCATGACGACACGGCCCTCGGCTACCGCGATGCGTTCGGTGGCGGGTTTGGCTGACACGTCGACCATCCGCGCTTCACCCGACGCGTCGATGTGGGTAAGGGCGGGTTTGGCGTTTTGCCTGGAGGATTTGCTCGCCATGATCTAGCGCGTTCCCGTCGCCCGAACCGCACCACCACGCGCCAGCAACGCGCGGGTCGCGGCGCTGACGTCGGCCTGACGCATCAGGCTTTCGCCGACCAGGAACGTCGACATGCCGACCCGCGCCAGCCGCGCCAGATCATCGGGCGCAAAGATACCGCTTTCGCCGACCATCAGACGATCGTTCGGGATCAGCGGCGCCAGCGCCTCGCTGGTGGCAAGCGTGGTCTCGAAGGTCCGCAAATTGCGGTTGTTGACGCCGATCATCGGCGAACGAAGTTTCAGGGCGCGATCGAGTTCGGCGCGTTCATGGATCTCGATCAGCACGTCCATGCCGTGCGTGATCGCGGCGTCCTCGATATCCCGGGCTGCGGCGTCGTCGAGCGCGGCCATGATGATCAGGATGCAATCGGCGCCGTGGGCGCGGGCCTCGACCACCTGATAGGGGTCGAACATGAAGTCCTTGCGCAGCACCGGCAGGCTTGTCGCGGCGCGCGCCGCCACCATGAAATCGAGATGGCCCTGAAACGACGGCGTGTCCGTCAGCACCGAGAGACAGGCCGCGCCGCCGGCCTCATAAGCCCTGGCAAGCGCGGGCGGATCGAAATCGGCGCGAATGAGCCCCTTGGATGGAGAAGCCTTCTTGACCTCGGCGATCAGCGCGTAGTCGCCATGGGCGAGCTTTTCGCGGATCGCGCGGATGAAGCCGCGCGGGGCGGGTGCGGATTTCGTCAATGCTTCGAGGCTCGCGAGTGGATGCGCGCGTTTGGCGGCGGCGATTTCCTCGCGCTTGTAAGCCTCGATCTTGGTCAGGATATCGGACATCGAGAAGCCTTTGGGCTCAGCTGTTGGAGACCGCGATCAGGTGCTTCAGCTTGGCTGCGGCGGCGCCGCTGTCGAGCGAGGTGGCGCCAAGGCTCACGCCTTCCTTGAGGTCCTTGACGCGGCCGGCCACGATCAGCGCCGCCGCGGCGTTGAGCAGCGCGACATCGCGATAGGGGCTCGGCCTGCCGTTGAGCACGCCTTGCAGCGCGATCGCGTTGACCTCGGCATCGCCGCCCTTCAACGCGTCGCCATTGGCGCGCGGCAGGCCGGCTTGTTCCGGCGTCACCTCGAAAGTGCGGATCTCGCCATGATCGAGCGCCGCCACGAAGGTCGGGCCGGTGATGGTGATTTCGTCGAGACCGTCGGCGCCATGCACCACCCAGGCGGACTCGGCGCCGAGATTCTTCAGCACCTGCGCCAGCGGTTGGACCCATTGCCGCGAGAATACCCCGACCATCTGTCGCTTTACGCCGGCGGGATTGGACAGCGGTCCCAGCAGATTGAAGATGGTGCGGGTCGCCAATTCGACGCGGGTCGGTCCGACATTCTTCATCGCCGGATGATGCGTGGGCGCGAACATGAATCCGATACCGGCCTCCGCGACGCAGCGGCCGACCTGCTCGGGTGTGATATCGATCCTGACCCCGAGCGAGGACAATACGTCGGCCGCCCCCGAGCGCGATGACAATGCGCGGTTGCCATGCTTGGCGACGGGCACGCCGCAGCCTGCCACGATGAAGGAGGCGCAGGTCGACACGTTGACCGAGCCGGAGCCATCGCCGCCGGTGCCGACCACATCGACGGCATTGGCGGGCGCCTCGACCCGCAGCATCTTGGCGCGCATCGCCGATACCGCGCCGGTGATCTCGTCGACGGTCTCGCCGCGCACGCGCAGTGCCATCAGCAAGCCGCCCATCTGCGAGGGCGTCGCTTCGCCGGACATCATGCTGTCGAAAGCGGAGGCCGCCTCATCGCGCGACAGCGTAGCGCCGGTCGCCACTTTTCCGATGATAGATTTGAAATCGTCCATCGTTTTCTTTCAGAAAAAAGGGACCTCACAGGGAGAAGACGTTTGCCGCGCCGTCTCGAACCGGGAATGCTTCATCCCTGCGCAACGGCAAAGCCGTCGCGCCGGGGTGAAGGCAATTCCGTTGAATGGGTGCTGCCCCGGCCTTTCGGATCATGCTCAGTTGTTGCTGCTTGCGCCGGTCACCTGCGCGAAGGCGGCTTCGTTGATGGTGGTGCCGATGTCGGATTCAAGTTTCGTGACGTATTGCGCGATCGCTTCATCCTCGAGGCTGCGCTGAAGCTGCTCCTTGACCTTTTTCATCTCGTCCGACGCAAGGTCGACCGGCGGCACGTTGACGTCGGTCACGCGAAACACGATCCACTGGTTGTCGCTGGCGCCTGAGGTCTGTCCGGCGCTGTCCTTGGCGGTACGAAACGCCGCCGCTATCAAGCCCGCGGGAACGCCGGGCAGCGACGCTTCGCGCTTGAAGCTTGCCGCGGTCTCTACCGTCAGCCCTGCGCCGGTCGCTTCGTCCGCCAGCTTGCCGCCCTGATCCAGCTTTTGCACCATTTCGGTCGCCTTGGTCCGCAGCCGGCTGGCGATCTGGTCTTCACGCCATTTCGCCTCGACCTGGTCCTTGACCTCGTCGAGATTGCGCTCGCGGCTCGGGATGATGCCAAGCACATCGTACCAGACAAAACCGCCGTTGAACGAAATCGGATCATTGTCGACGCCGACATCGCTGCCAAAGGCTTGCGTGACGATGTCGAGCCCCTTGGGAATGTCGGTCGTGAGCTGGCCGTCGGGACGGCGGCCGGAGCGGTCGACCGCATCGACGGTAACGGCATTGAGCCCGAGCTTCTTGGCGGCCTCAATCACGCTGGAGCCGCCGCCGCGTTCGTCTTCCATCTTGTCGCGGAGATCCGCGACCGATTTGCGCGCGCGCTCGATCGCGATTTCCTTCTTCAGGCTCGGGGCGACGATGTCGTAGGGCACAACGACACCCGGCTCGATCTTGCCGATCTTGACCAGCGCGACACCGAACTTGCCCTGCACCGGCTGGCTGATCTCACCCGAATTCAGTGCGAACGCCGCCTTTGCGATATCGGCATCGATCATCTCGGCTTTCGAGACCGCGCCGAGTTCGACGTCGGTCGGCTTCAGCCCGCGTTCCTTGGCGAGATCGTCGAATGACGTTCCGGATTCGATCCGCGTGCGCGCCGCCGCGGCTTCCTCGACGGTGGGGAATACGATTTGCGACACTTCGCGCTTTTCCGGCTTGCCAAGGGTGTCCTTGCGCAACTCGAACAGCTTTTTGGCATCGTCATCGGAAACCTCGGTCCATTTGCCGATCTCTTCCGGGGTGATCGCGACAAACGCGATCTTGCGATATTCGGGCGCGCGGAACTGGATCTTGTGATCGTCGAAGTAGCCGGCCAGCGTCTCGGGCGAGGGCGGATCGATGGTTCCGGCCTGGGCGGCGGCCAGTCGGACGTATTCGACCGAGCGCTGTTCATTCTGGAAGCGGCTGAGCACGTCGATCGTGACTTTTGGCGGTTCGAGACCCGCCGAAATGGTGCCGGCGATCTGGCGCCGCAGCGAGACCTTGCGCTGATCGGCGACATAGCGGGCTTCGCTGTAGCCGTACTGCCGGATCGCGGCCTCAAAGCGCTGCGGATCGAAGGCGCCATTGGTTCCCTTGAAATTGGGATCGCTGAAGATCAGCCGCCTGGTTTCGTCATCTGATTGGGCGAGCCCGAGACGGCGCGCTTCCTCGTCAAGCGCTGCCTCGGCGATGGTCTGCTGCAGCACCTGGCGGTCGAAGCCGAAGGCGCGGGCCTGATCCATCGTCAGCGGGCGGCCGAACTGGCGGCCGATCTGCTGCAGCCGATCGGTGTAGAGCTGGCGGAATTGTTCGGTCGAAATCTCGGTGTGGCCGACCGTGGCCAGCGTCGATTGGCCGAACCCCCGGAAGATGTCGGCGATGCCCCAGACACCGAAGCTGATGATCAGCACGCCCATCACCACGGCCATAATGGTTTTGCCGAGCCAGTTTGATGAGGCTTTCCGCATTCCTCGAAGCATGGGTCCAACTTGTGTTTGTCAGGAGGGGAACCGGTTCGCGCCCAAGACGGATTCTTGCAAGATGAATTCTTGAGGGAATTCCGCAAAAGGGGGTCGCCGAGTTGATAAAGCATCATAAAGTGGCCGTCGCCTCGTCGCAACCTCGGCGGGGTAGGCCAAATGAAGCGGTTGACGGCTCGGGATGAGCAAAGGCCGGTATCTGGAACTGGCTCGTCAGCTCTGCTAGCGCATGCCGACGTCTAACTTTTACGGGAATTTGCCATGACCGACGCCATCCGGCCGCTGATTGCCGGTAACTGGAAGATGAACGGCCTCAAGGCCTCCGCGGCCGAATTCGACGCCATGTGCGCCGGGGCTTCCGATGTGGCGGCCAAAGCCGATCTTCTGGTGTGCCCGCCGGCGACCCTGATTGCCGCCTTTGCGGGCCGGGCTCGCGGGACCAAAAATTTGGCGATCGGGGCCCAGGATTGTCATCCCAAGGTCTCGGGCGCCCATACCGGCGATCTGTCGGCCGAAATGCTGCGGGATGCCGGTGCTACCGCTGTTATCGTCGGTCACTCCGAGCGGCGCGCCGATCATGGCGAGGGCGACGCGCTGGTTCGCCAGAAGGCCGAGGCCGCCTGGCGGGCCGGATCGATCGCGATCGTCTGCATCGGCGAGACCCAGCATCAGCGCGATCACGGCAAAACCCTCGATATCTGCGGCGGCCAGTTGGCGGGATCGCTGCCCGACGGCGCCAGCGCGGCTAATCTGGTGGTGGCCTATGAGCCGATCTGGGCGATCGGCACCGGGCTGACGCCGACCGCGGCCGATGTCGAGCAGGTTCATCGCTTCATCCGCGATTCGCTGGTGGCGCGGTTCAAGGGCGAGGGCGCAAAGATTCGCATTCTATATGGTGGCTCGGTGAAGCCGTCCAACGCCGCGGAACTGATGGCGGTGGCCAACGTCAACGGTGCGCTGGTCGGTGGCGCCAGCCTGAAGGCGTCGGACTTTTTGGCGATCGCACAAGGCTGCCGTTAGGAAACGCTGTTCCTAGTAGCGCATGTGTTCGAGGTCTGTAATCAATCCGGGGCCAGTCGGATGCCATCCAAGCCGTTGCCGCGTTTGCGCGCTTGAGGCCGGAATATCCCGTCCCACAAATGGCGCGAGCCAGCCAAAATGACCTGCGGCCTGTTCCGGAGACATCGCGACCACCGGCACTTTCAAACCTCTGCCAACGACTTCCGCGATCTCTCGGATCGCCACTCCCTCTTCAGCGACCGCGTGATATCTGGCGCCGGCCTCCCGCTTTTCCAGCGCCAGCCGGTAGAGGCGGGCGACATCGAGCACATGCGCCGCCGGCCAGCGGTTTGATCCGTCGCCCACATAGGCTGAGACGCCCTTCTCGCGCGCTACGGCCACCGCTTGGGTTATGAAGCCCTGTTTGATCGTATCGTGAACCTGCGGCAGGCGCACCACCGACAAATTGATACCAGCCTCTAACATCGAAGCCCCAGCCAATTCCGAAGCTTTGCGGGGATGCGGGTTACTGGAATTGAAGACGTCTTCGGTCGCGGGTTGACTTGGCGCAGCGTTGCCCATTCCGGTCCCTGAGGTGATGACCAGCGGCCGGTCCGATCCGGCAAGCGCGGCGCCGAGCGCCTCGATGGCGCGCCGATCCTTCTCGCAATTCGCCACGAAGTTCAGGAAGTCGTGGTCGAAGGCGCAATGAATCACGCCGTCCGATTGGGCCGCGCCGCTGCGCAGGCTCTCCAGATCTTCGAGATCCCCTCGATGCGGTTCGGCGCCGGCGGCGATCAGCGACTGGGCTCCCGCATCCGAGCGCGTCAGGCCGAGGACCTGATGGCCCGCCGTGATGAGTTCGGGGACAATGGCGGAACCGATAAAGCCGGTGGCTCCGGTGACGAATACGCGCATGAGAAGTCTCCAGTGTTGTTCGGAGCGCAATATCGGCTAGACTTCCATCCTGTTAAAGTAGTGACTTTATCATGGTATAATAGCCAACAGGATCCGTATGCCCTTTGAGAACAGCAATCGATTGGGAGCCTATTTGAAGGATCGCCGCAGCCGGCTTGATCCGGCCGCTCTCGGTTTTTCGGTCGGGCGGAGGCGGACGCCGGGGTTACGCCGGGAGGAGGTCGCGCAGCGCTCCAACATCAGCCCAACCTGGTACACGTGGCTGGAGCAGGGACGGGGCGGGGCTCCTTCGCCGGATGTGTTGAACCGGATCGCCGGCGCGCTGATGCTGACCGACATCGAGCGCGAACATCTATTTTTGCTGGGACTCGGGCGTCCACCCGAGGTCCGCTACAAGGCCGTCGAAGGCGTCACGCCCCGTTTGCAACGCCTGCTTGATGCGTTTGAGTTCAGTCCTGCGTTGATCAAGACCGCCACCTGGGAGGTGGTCGCGTGGAATCGCGCTGCCGCTGCGGTGCTTACCGATTACGGCGCGCTGCCTCCAGGCCAGCGCAACATCCTTCGCATCATCTTCGGCAGCCCCCGCGTGCGAGCCGCGCAACACGATTGGAAAGCCGTCGCGCGTTTCGTGGTCGGAGCGTTCAGGGTGGATGCGGCGCGTGCGGGCGCCGTGTCCGAAGTGAGCCAACTGGTCGACGAGCTTTGTAAGCTGAGCCCGGAATTCGAAGCGTTATGGCGTGACAATGACGTTCACGCCCACGGCGAGGGGGTCAAGCGCCTCCGGCATCCGGTGCTGGGCCCGATAGAGATGGAATATTCCGCGTTTGCCGTCGATGGCCGACCGGACCTCAGCATGATCGTCTATAATCCGGTGGCCACCGGGGATGCCGACCGTATCCGATCTCTCGCCGCATCGCGGTCCGTAAGTCGCGAGCCGCAGCCGGCCCGCTGACGCGGCGGTTTCACGCAAGCACAGTCTCGCCGATGCGCTTCCAATAGATCATCGTGCCCACGAGGCCGCCATGCGGCTTCAAGGCATAGTCCGGGATGATTCCGCTCAGCGTGAATCCCAGTCCTTCATAGAGCCCGGCAGCACCATCCTCGGTGGCGGTGTCGAGCACCAGCAGCGTGCGCCCGCGCGCGATCGCGAGACTTTCGGCAGTTCGCATCAGCGCCCGGGCCACGCCCCGGCCGCGATGGCTGATCCTGGTGATCATTTTCGCGATCTCCGCGCGATGCGGCTGGTTCGGCGGCAGGTCGAGCAGCAAGCTCACGGTCCCGATCAGATGCTCGGCATCGAAGGCCCCGAGAACGATCCGCTCATCCCGGTCGGCGGCGGCCAGCGAAGCCGTCCAGAACGCATCGGCTTGCTCCGGCGCCAGCGGATGCATGAAGCTGACGGAGCCGCCGCTGGCAACCGCTTCAATCAATATCTCGGTCAGCGCCGCGCGAGCGGCGGGCGATGTGGTGAGGGGCGCGATCGTGATCTGCGACATCAGTCAACTCCGGGCCAGCGCCACGACATAGATGCAGGGAGCCGTCGTTTCATTGGCGAAGGTGACCTCCGACGGCGAACCGAATCCGAGACAGTCGCCGGCGCCAAGCGCGAACGGCTCGCCGGCCTCGGTCAAAATGAGGCTGCCTTTCTGGACCCAGACGACCTGGCGGATATGGGCATAGGAAGAGGCCGGCAATGTCACCCGCTGGCCCGCCGGTAATTCGACCCTGACGAGTTCGACGGGGTGGTCGGGACGGCTGAACATTTGTTTGCGCAGATAGCCGGTCTCGGGATCACGCCAGACCGGTTGCTGATCGGCTCGCACCAGGCGCTCGCCCTGGCCTTCGGCGCGCAACATCAGGCCCGCCAGAGTGAGATTGAAGGCGGCAGCGAGCCGCACCAGGATCACCGCGGTCGGGCTGACCTCCGCGCGCTCGATCTTGCTGATGGTCGCCTTCGAGACCCCGGATTGCTCGGCAAGCTGCGCCAGCGACCAGCCCCGGCCATCGCGTTCAAGGCGCAGCCGTTGCGCCAGCCGGGCGCTCAGATCGTCTATAATAGTATCCATATTTCTATTATAAGAGACGATCTGGCCGTCGTAAAGTGTCCAGCAACGCTGCCGTTCGCAGCCGACGCACTCGCGGAAAGGCCGCCAAGCAACTATCTGGGATGGGTTGCTCCGGGGGGTGACAATGCCCGGTCCGATCGTGTAACACCGCGCGAATTCAAATCCCGCAACCCTGATGATGCAGCCGGACCCCGGTCTTATTTGGTTTGCGACGGAAGGTAGAGATGCAGACTGTCGTTATCGTCGTCCACCTCATGATCGTTGCGGTTTTGATCGCGACGGTGTTGTTGCAGAAATCCGAGGGCGGTGGCCTTGGCATGGGCGGCGGCGCCGGCTTCATGTCGAGCCGCGGCACCGCCAATTTGCTGACCCGCACGACCGCTATTCTGGCGGTCGGCTTCTTTGTGACCAGCCTGTTTTTGTCGTGGATCGCGAGCTACAACCGTGCGCCGACCTCGATCCTGGGCACGCCGGCTTCGCAGTCGCAGCCGGGCGGGGCCACGCCGATCGCGCCCCCGACCAGCGGTGGCATCCTGGATTCGCTGAAGAAGTCGGATCAGCAGCAGGCGCCACCGGCGCCATCGGGCCCGGAAGCGCCCAAGTCACAATAAAACTTGCAATAAAGCGGGGTGGCCATGCAGGATCGCATCTAGCGTCCCGCATGAGCAAATCCCATTAATGCTCTGACAATACTTTAGATTTCAAGTCACCCACAGCCTCACAGAATGTTCGGTGCGGAACGCGATTCGTTTTTGCGAATCGCGCCACTGGCCTTAAAGGTTAAGCCCCATGGCGCGGTACATATTCATCACCGGCGGCGTGGTCTCCTCGCTCGGTAAAGGTCTGGCTTCGGCGGCGCTTGGCGCCCTGTTGCAGGCACGGGGCTACAAGGTCCGGCTTCGCAAGCTCGACCCCTATCTCAATCTCGATCCCGGAACGATGTCGCCGTATCAGCACGGCGAAGTGTTCGTGACCGATGACGGCGCCGAGACCGATCTCGATCTCGGCCATTACGAGCGTTTTACCGGACGCCCGGCCACCAAGGCCGATAACATCACCACCGGGCGGATCTATCAGGACATCCTCACCAAGGAGCGGCGTGGCGATTATCTCGGCGCCACCATCCAGGTGATCCCGCACGTCACCAACGCCATCAAGGATTTCATCCTCGACAGCAATGACGACTACGATTTCGTGCTGTGCGAGATCGGCGGCACCGTTGGCGACATCGAAGGCCTGCCGTTCTTCGAGGCGATCCGCCAGATCAAGAACGATCTGCCGCGCGACCACGCCATCTACATTCATTTGACGCTGCTGCCGTTCATCCCAAGCGCCGGCGAACTCAAGACAAAACCGACCCAGCACTCGGTCAAGGAATTGCGCTCGATCGGCATCCAGCCCGATATCCTGCTGTGCCGCACCGATCGCCCGATCCCGAAGGAAGAGCGGCGCAAGCTCGGCCTGTTCTGCAACGTGCGCGAGACCGCCGTGATCGAGGCGCGGGATGTCGATAACATCTACGCCGTGCCGGAGGCCTATCACGCCGCCGGCCTCGACGATGAAGTGCTGGCGGCGTTCGGCATCGAAGCGCGGATTCCGCCGGCGCTGCAGAGCTGGCACGTCATCAATGAGCGGGTGCGCAACCCTGAAGGCGCGGTGACCATTGCCATCGTCGGCAAATACACCGGCATGAAGGACGCCTACAAATCGCTCACCGAGGCGCTGTCGCATGGCGGCATCGCCAACAAGGTCAAGGTCAATCTCGACTGGATCGAGAGCGAGGTGTTCGAGAACGAAGACCCGGCGCCGTTCCTCGAGCACGTCAACGGTATTTTGGTGCCCGGCGGCTTCGGCCAGCGCGGCGCCGAGGGCAAGATTCGCGCGGCGCAGTTCGCCCGCGAGCGCGACGTGCCGTACTTCGGGATCTGCTTCGGCATGCAGATGGCGGTGATCGAGGCCGCGCGCAATCTGGTCGGCATCGAGGCGGCCAATTCCACCGAGTTCGGCCCGACCAAGGAGCCGCTGGTTGGCCTGATGACGGAGTGGCTGCGCGGCAACGAACTGGAAAAGCGCTCCAGAGCGGGCGATCTCGGCGGCACCATGCGCCTCGGCGCCTATCCGGCGGCGCTCAAGCGGGGCAGCCGGGTGTCGGAAGTTTATGGCGGCGCCACCGAGATTTCCGAGCGCCATCGTCATCGCTACGAGGTCAACACCGCCTACAAGGACCGGCTCGAACAGCACGGCCTGCGGTTTTCAGGGCTGTCGCCGGACGGTGTGCTGCCGGAGATCGTCGAATACGAGGATCATCCCTGGTTCATCGGCGTGCAATTCCATCCCGAACTGAAGTCGCGCCCGTTCGAACCGCATCCGCTGTTCGCGTCGTTCATTCAGGCCGCTGTGGTGCAGTCGAGGTTGGTGTGAGCGGGCGATGGGCAGATTCGATCAGCCCGCTTTCTTGACGATCTTGCGCAACGCGGCGTCAATCTGGGACTGCCAGCCCGGGCCTTTGTCCTTGAAATGCGTCACGACTTCCGGGCTCAGCCGGATCGATACTGCGATTTTGGTCGGAGCCTTCTGCGGTCCACGCTTTTTCAGAAGCCGCTCAAGTTCGCCCATCTGCAAATCCTTCAGTTTTGTGCCAGCAGGAAATTTGGTCGCCTTGGCAAAATCCGCCTTGGTCCACTCAGGGTTATCATCATCGAAGATAGGTTCTTTAACTTTCCGGGACATGGCGTCTCATTTCCTTTGAATGTGCGCGCCGAAGACTTATCGGCCGATATCGCCCGTTACGGATCGTGAACACCAGGCAATACGGAACGCCGTCGATCAATCCGTAGCCGCGATAGCGTGGGTCGCCGTAGTCGAAAGGCTCGACTGCTACGATCGCAAGAATAGCCATCTCGACCCAGCGCGCCAGCGACACGCCGTGTTTTGCCAGATTGATCGCGTCCTTTGCCGGATCGAACTCAACCATTTATCGTATATACGATTTGATCGGTGCCAAAGTCAAGCTGACAAAGGTGCCATGTTATGATCGCCGCAAGACAGCCTGCCATCCAGCCGCTATAAACGCCGCGCAAGAACAGGGAGGATACCTATGATCTACGAAACACGTGTTTATCGCTGCCTGCCGGGCCGGTTGCCGGCGTTGCTGAAGCGTTTTGAGAACACCACGCTGAAGCTGTGGGAAAAGCACGGCATCAAGCAGGCCGGCTTCTTCACCACGCTGGTCGGCGAATCCAACCAGGAGCTGACTTACCTGCTGGCCTGGGAATCGCTTGCCGATCGCGAGAAGAAATGGGCTGCATTCCAGAGCGATCCGGACTGGATCTCGGCGCGCGCCAAGACCGAGGAAGACGGCCAGATCGTCGGCAACATCGTCAACCAGTTGCTGGTGCCGACCTCGTTCTCGTCGGTCAAGTAACCGGCACTTCGCGAGCGCATGCCCCACGGTCTCGACCATATCGTGCACGCCGTCCGCGATCTCGACGCGGCGGCGGAATTTTATGCGCGCGCCGGCTTCATGGTCGGTGCGCGCAACAGGCATGCGTGGGGCACGCATAATCGTATCGTGCAGCTGCAAAACGCCTATATCGAAATCCTCGAAGTCGCCGAACCCGAAAAGATCCCGCCGCATGGCGGCAAATCGTTCTCGTTCGGCGCCTTCAATCGCGATTATCTCGGCGCGCGCGAGGGGTTCTCGATGTTGCTGCTCAACAGCCGCAACGCAAGCGAGGATGCGCGCGCGTTCGCGGCCTCGGGTATCGGACATTTCAAGGTATTCGATTTCGCGCGCGAAGGCGCCAGGCCCGACGGCACCGTGATCAAACTTGCGTTCTCGCTGGCGTTTGCCGCGGATGCGACTTCGCCGAATGTGCGCTTTGCGGTGTGCCAGCATCATTTCCCGGAGAATTTCTGGAATCCGGCGTTCCAGGCCCATGCCAATGGGACGAAGGGCGTGCCCGGCGTGGCGCTGGTCGCCGACAACCCGACCGACCATCACATTTTCCTCAAGGCCTTTACCGGCGTCAGCGATCTGCATTCCAGTTCGATCGGCATCACCGCGCGCACGCAAAATGGCGATGTCGAGATCATGGCGCCGGTCGCGTTCCGCGATCAGTTCGGCGTCGCGATAAAGCCTGCCGGCGAGGGGATGACGCTGAACGCGCTGCGCTTCGAGGTCGCGGATGTGGCGCAGGCCGAAGCGTTGCTACGGCGGAACAAAGTTGCTTGCCAGCGTCATGTCGGCCGGATCGTGGTGCCGCCGGATGTCGCCCATGGCGCAACCCTGATATTCGAGCCTGCCAAAGCGGGGTGACCGGGTTGATCTCCGGGAGACGGCCCGGCATGGTCCGGCCGAACAAGGAAAACGCTTTGAACGCCACCATCACAGCCGCGCCGATCGTTGCCGCCGGACCGGTCAAATTCGGCAATAACCTGCCGATCTCGATCATCGCCGGCCCGTGCCAACTCGAGAGCCGCGCGCACGCACTCGAAGTCGCCAGTGCGCTGAAGGAGATCGCGGCGCGGCTCGGAATTGGCCTCGTCTACAAAACCTCGTTCGACAAGGCCAATCGCACCAGTGCATCGGCCGCGCGTGGCATCGGCCTCAAGCAGGCGCTGCCGATCTTTGCCGAAATTCGCTCGTCGCTCGGATTGCCCGTGCTGACCGACGTGCACGAGATCTCGCAATGCGCTGAGGTCGCGCAGGCCGTCGATGTGCTGCAGATCCCGGCGTTTCTCTCCCGGCAGACCGATCTGCTGGTGGCGGCGGCTGCGACCGGCAAGGTCGTCAACGTCAAGAAAGGCCAGTTCCTGGCGCCGTGGGACATGGCGAATGTCGTCGCCAAGATCACCAGCGCCGGCAACCGCAATGTGCTGGTCACCGAGCGCGGCGCTTCGTTTGGCTACAACACGCTGGTGTCGGACATGCGCGCGCTGCCGATTTTGGCACGGACCACCGGCGCCCCCGTGATCTTCGATGCGACGCATTCGGTGCAGCAACCCGGCGGCAAGGGCGCGTCGTCGGGCGGCGAGCGCGAGTTCGTTCCGGTGCTGGCGCGGGCCGCGGTCGCGGTCGGTGTTGCCGGGGTGTTCATCGAAACCCATCCCGATCCCGATCACGCGCCGTCCGACGGTCCCAACATGGTGCCGTTGCGCGAGTTCGAAGCTCTGCTGCGGACATTGATGGCGTTCGACCGGCTGGCGAAAAGCCCGGCGGCCTGATGGGCAAGACCGCCAGCGGCGGCGATCAATCGCGCATGCCGCCCGTTCTGAACGTCATCGCGCTGGCGACCTTCGCCGCCAGCCTGTCGGCGCGGGCGCTCGATCCGGTGTTGCCGCACGTCGCCAGCGATTTTTCCGTCAGCATCGCCACCGCGGCGGGGTTTGCCTCGGTGTTCGCCTTCACCTTCGCCATCATCCAGCCGGTGCTGGGGGCCGCCGCGGATCTGTTCGGCAAGGCGCGGCTCGTCATCATCTGCCTGGTGCTGCTGGGCGTGGCCAATGTGCTCGGCGCGTTGTCGTCGTCCTTTCCGATGTTGTTTGCGACCCGCATTCTGGCCGGGATTGGCGCTGGCGGCGTATTTCCGATCGCGCTCGGGCTGACCAGCGATCTCGTCGGGCCGGAGAAGCGCCAGGTCGCGATCGGACGAACCCTGGCGGGCTCGATGACCGGCAATCTGCTGGGTGCCTCGCTGTCCGGCCTGATCGGCGATTTCCTGGGCTGGCGCGGCGTGCTCGCAGTGCTCGGCTCGCTGGCGGTGGTAGCGTCGATCGCGGTCGCGCTTGGATTTCGCGGCGGCGCGCTGACCCAGGTGCCGGCCAAGATCGATCTATCGGTGCTCAAGCATGGCTATCGCACCATCTTCGCCAATCCGAACGCGAGGGTTTGCTACAGCGCGGTGTTTATCGAGGGCTGTTGCGTGCTCGGGCTGTTTCCCTATGTCGCCTCGTTCCTGTTCGAACAGGGCGTCACCAGCCTTTCGATCGGTGGGCTGGTGATTGCGGGCTTCGCCGTCGGTGGACTATTCTACACCCTGACGGTGTCGCGATTCCTGCCGCGGATCGGCGTCAACGGCATGATGATCTCGGGCGCGGCGCTGATGGGCCTGCAACTCGCGATCATTGCCTTCGGTCCGCGCTGGCAGCTTCAGGCCTTCAACTTCGTCCTGATGGGATGGGGCTTCTACATGATCCACGGGTCGCTGCAGGTGTTTGCCAGCGAACTCTCGGTGGAAGCCCGCGCCACCGCATTGTCGCTGCATTCGTTCTTCTTTTTCATGGGCCAGACCATCGGGCCGATCGCCTATGGCTTCGGTATCCTCAATGCCGGCAAGATTCCGACGCTGCTGAGCAGCGCGGTCATCATCGTGGTACTCGGCATGGTCTGCGCGCGGCTGCTGCATCAGACCCGGCCGGCGGATGTGGGTGCGGCGTAAGCGCGCGGTCAAACAACGACCATCACGCGCCGTTACGGAACCCCTAAATCACGTTTGTCACGGCGGCTAAGATCGTCGATGTCAGCGAGATGACATCGTCGAGCTCGCTCGGCTCGGTGCGGATCAACTTGCAGTTCAGCATCAAGCGCGACATCAACGGCGCCGCGCGTGACGTGCAGGCGGCGATCAACGCGTCGCGCGCAGACCTGCCGACCTCGCTGCGGAGCAACTCCACCTATCGCAAGTTCAATATCTCGGTCGCTTCCGGCATTGGACGAGGCGGTTACGGCGTCGCGGCTGATGGCCGGCACAGGACGAGGTTTCAACCCCGCCCGCGATAGGGCGCGACGCCTTGATCTGGAATCCACATATCCTTGGGCAATTTGCCGGTCTGCCAGAACACGTCGATCGGGATGCCGCCGCGCGGGTACCAGTAGCCGCCGATCCGCAACCATTTCGGCTTGATCTCGGCGGCGATCCGCTTGCCGATCATGACGGTGCAGTCCTCATGAAATGCGCCATGGTTGCGAAAACTCGCGACATAAAGTTTCAGCGATTTCGACTCCAGCAGCCACGGCCCCGGCACATAATCGATCACCAGATGCGCGAAATCCGGCTGTCCGGTGACCGGGCACAGCGAGGTGAATTCGGGCGCCGTGAACCGCACCACATAATTGGTGTCTTTCTGCGGATTGGGCACCCGGTCGAGCTTTGCTTCATCCGGAGTTTGCGGCCATTCGACCGCACGTCCGAGCTGCAGGGCAGGTGATTTTGCTGTTTTGCGTGGTGTTTTCGACATCGTGCTCTCCGCTGCCGCGGTATTAGCCAATTGTAATACCAACGTCACGCGGCGAGGCGGCCTTTTCCGCCGCGAAGCCTTGCTGTAAAGCAGCGCCAACCACCCGTTACAGGCATTTTCGAAAGAGGCACCCATGACCGCCATCATCGACATCATCGGCCGCGAAATTCTCGACAGCCGTGGCAATCCCACCATTGAGGTCGATGTGGTGCTGGAAGATGGCTCGCTCGGGCGCGCGGCGGTGCCCTCGGGCGCCTCGACCGGCGCCCATGAGGCGGTGGAACTGCGCGACGGCGACAAGACGCGCTATCTCGGCAAGGGCGTCCAGAAGGCGGTCGCGGCCGTCAATGGCGAAATCTTCGAGGCGCTGGCCGACATGGCGATCGAGGAGCAGGTGCAGATCGACCAGGTCATGATCGATCTCGACGGCACCCCCAACAAGAGCCGGCTCGGCGCCAACGCCATTCTCGGCGTGTCGCTCGCGGTCGCCAAGGCGGCGGCGGAATCCTTCGATATGCCACTCTATCGCTATGTCGGCGGCACCTCGGCGCGGACCCTGCCGGTGCCGATGATGAACATCATCAATGGCGGCGTGCACGCCGACAACCCGATCGACTTCCAGGAATTCATGATCCTGCCGGTCGGCGCCACAAGCTTTGCCGAGGCGCTGCGCTGCGGCTCGGAGATTTTCCACACCCTGCGCGGTGAATTGAAGAAGGCCGGCCACAACACCAATGTCGGCGACGAGGGCGGCTTCGCGCCGAACCTGCCGTCGGCGGACGCCGCGCTTGAGTTCGTGATGGCCGCGATCGGCAAGGCTGGCTACAAGGCCGGCCACGACGTCATGCTGGGACTGGACTGCGCGGCCACCGAATTCTTCAAGGACGGCGCCTATGTCTATGGCGGCGAGAACAAGACCCGCTCGCGCTCCGAACAGGCCAAATATCTCGCCGATCTCGCCGCGCGCTATCCGATCGTCTCGATCGAGGACGGCATGTCCGAGGACGACATGGAGGGTTGGAAGGAATTGACCGATTTGATCGGCAACAAATGCCAGCTCGTCGGCGACGATCTGTTCGTCACCAATGTGATCCGGCTCGCCGATGGCATCAAGCACGGCCGCGCCAACTCCATTTTGGTGAAGGTCAACCAGATCGGCACGCTGACGGAGACGCTGAGCGCGATCGAGATGGCCTACAAGGCGGGCTATACCGCCGTGATGTCGCATCGCTCCGGTGAAACCGAGGATTCCACCATCGCCGATCTTGCGGTCGCGACCAATTGCGGACAGATCAAGACCGGTTCGCTGGCGCGCTCCGACCGCACCGCGAAATACAACCAGTTGCTGCGGATCGAGCAGGAATTGGGCGCGCAAGCGAAATATGCCGGCAGGGCCGCGCTGAAAGCGCTGGCATAGGCTGGAGACACCGTCGACTATCAGAGGTCACGCCGTCCAAAAACAATAAAAAGCCGGAGGATAAACGCAATGCCGCAACCGATGCTGTTTTCTCCACTCGAACTGCGCGGCGTGCGCCTGAAGAACCGTGTCGTAGTGGCGCCGATGCATCAATATTCGGCGGTCGAGGGCTTTACGACCGATTGGCATCTGGTCAACGCCGGCAAATATGCCCAGGGCGGCGCCGGGCTTGTCATCATGGAATCGACCAAGGTGGCGCGCAACGGCTGCGGCACCGTCGGCGACACCGGATTGTGGAACGACAATTTCATTCCGGGGCTGGCGCGTTGCGCCGCCTTCATCAAGGCGCATGGCGCGGTCGCGGGCCTCCAGCTCGGTCATTCCGGCCGCAAGGCGCGGCTGTCGCGACCGTGGGAAGGCGGCAAGCCGCTGCGCGGCGACGAGCCCGAAATTTTTGACTGGGACGGCTGGGAGCTGGTGGCGCCGAGCGCGGTGCCGCATTCCGAGCGCGCGCCGACCCCACGCGCGTTATCGCATAACGAGGTGCGCGATCTCGCGGTCAAATGGGGCGAGGCCGCCGCGCGCGCCGCCACCGCCGGCTTCGATGTCATGGAGATCCACGGCGCTCATGGCTATCTGATCCATCAATTCCTGTCGCCGGTCGCCAATGTCAGGACCGATGAATATGGCGGCTCCGAACTCAACCGGATGCGGTTCGCGGTCGAGGTCGCCGAATGCGTACGCGCGGCGTGGCCGGCCGACAAACCATTGTTCATGCGGCTGTCCTGCGAGGACGACGCCGGCTGGGGTCCGGATGAAAGCGTTCGGCTGGCCAAGCTGCTGAAAGCCAAGGGCGTCGATGTGATCGACTGCTCATCCGGCGGCACCTTGGCGCACTCGCCGATGGACAGCGTGCGCGCCCAGAAATACGGCTACCAGGTTCCTTACGCCGAGCGGATCCGCAAAGAAGCCGATCTCATGACCATGGCGGTCGGGCACATCGTGCATGCCGACCAGGCCGAAGCGATCCTGCAAGGCGGCCGTGCCGACCTGACGGCGCTGGCGCGTGAGATCATGTACAATCCGAATTGGCCGATGGATGCGGCGCAGAAGCTCGGCGCCGATCCCGACTTTCATCTGGTGCCGCCGCCTTATTCCTATTGGCTCGGCAAGCGCGCCAAATCCGCTTTTGAGGGCAGACCATCGACCTGGGTGGCCGGGATATCGGACCCCGCCGCCACCAAAGCCTGACAACGATATCCGAGGACGATAGAGGTCGATCGCGACCGCACGAAGGAGAAACGCCGTGAGTTCTGAAAACCATAAAACCGGGCTTCAATTGCGTTCGTTGCTCAAGAGCAGCGGCGAACTCGAAGTATTGCTGGCCAATGTCCCGACACCCGAACCGAAGGATGACGAGATCGTGGTTCGTGTCGAAGCCACGCCGATCAATCCATCCGATCTGGGGCTGCTGTTCGGTCCAGCCGATATGGCCGCCGCCAAATTTTCCGGCACCAGGGAATCTCCCGTCGTGACCGCCCAAATGCCTGCCGCGGCGTTGAAAGGCATGGCGGCACGGCTGGATGAATCGATGCCGGTCGGCAACGAAGGCGCCGGCGTGGTGGTCAAAACCGGCGCGTCCGACGCCGCCAAGGCGCTGATGGGCAAGACGGTGTCGATGATCGGCGGTGCGATGTACGCGCAGTATCGTGTGGTCAGGGCCAAGGACGTCATGGCGCTGCCTGAAGGCACCACGGCGGCCGACGGCGCCTCGTGGTTCGTCAACCCGCTGACCGCGCTCGGCATGACCGAGACCATGCGGCGCGAGGGTCACAAGGCGCTGGTGCACACCGCCGCCGCCTCGAACCTCGGGCAGATGCTCAACAAAATCTGCCTGAAGGATGGTATCGGCCTCGTCAACATCGTGCGCAGCAAGGAGCAGGCGGATATCCTGCGCAAGATCGGCGCCAAGCATGTCGTCGATTCATCCGCTGCGAGTTTCATGGGCGATTTGACCAACGCGCTGGTGGAGACTGGCGCCACGATCGCGTTCGATGCCATCGGCGGCGGCCAGCTCGCGGGGCAAATCCTCACCTGCATGGAAATTGCGATCAACAAGACCGCAAAAGAATACAGCCGCTATGGTTCCAGCGTGCACAAGCAGGTCTATATTTATGGCAGCCTCGACACCCGTGCCGTCGAACTGAACCGCGCCTTCGGCATGGCCTGGGGCATCGGCGGCTGGTTGCTGTTTCCGTTCCTGCAGAAGATCGGAGCGGCCGACGGCGCAAAGCTGCGTCAGCGCGTGGTCGCCGAACTCAAGACCACCTTTGCCAGCCACTACACGCAGGTGGTCTCGCTGCGGGAAGTGCTGCAGCCCGCCAACATCGCGATCTACAACAAACGCTCCACCGGTGAGAAATTCCTGATCAATCCGAACAAGGGCGGCTAAGCTCAGGGCGAGCGAGTGCAGCGCGCGGGGGCGCGCGTGACCATATGGGGCAAATGGCAGCAGGCATCGGAAGGCGTCAGTTCATCTCCGCGCTCGGCGGCGCCGCGGCCACGTGGCCGCTCGCGGCGCGTGGGCAACAGGCGGGCAGGGCGGCGCAGATCGGCTTTCTGTATCCGGGCGTGGCGGCGGTATCCATCACGCGGATCACGGCGCTGCGCGAAGGCCTGCATGCGATCGGCTATGGCAATGCCGATCAGGTGGAATTCCTGGTGCGGGCATCCGAGGGCGACCCGACAAAACTGTCGGCGTTGGCGGCCGATCTGGTCGAACGCAAGGTCGATGCGATCGTCGCCGTGAGCCCGTCGGCGGTGCAAACCATCAAGTCGGCCACCACGGTCATTCCCGTCATCGCCGACGATCTCGAAAGCGATCCGGTCGCCCGCGGTTTCGTCGCAAGCCTCGCGCATCCCGGCGGCAATATTACCGGGGTATTTTCCGATTTTCCGGAATTCGGCATGAAGTGGCTGGAACTGCTCAAGGAAGCCATCCCGGTGCTGTCGAGCGTCGCGGTGCTGTGGGATCCCGCCACCGGTCCCACGCAATTGGAGGCGGTGAAGCGGGCCGGCGGATTGCTCAATGTCAAACTGGCGGTGGTGGAAATCCGCGCGATCAGCGAATTGCAGCGCGCCTTTGAAACCGCCAGTGCGGGGCGGCCGGACGCCATCGTTATCCTGTCGTCGCCGATTTTCGGGACCAATCCCGGCCTGATCGCCGAACTCACGCTGTCGCATCATATCCCGACCGCGACCCTGTTTTCGGAAATTGCCCGCGCCGGCAGCCTGATGTCGTACGGGCCGAATTTGCTCGGCACCTTTCAGCAGGCCGGCACCATGGTCGGCAAGATCCTGCAGGGGACCCGGCCCGCCGACCTTCCGGTGCAGCGTCCGACGAAATTCGAGATGGTCATCAACCTCAAGACCGCGCGGGCGCTCGGGCTCAATCTTCCGACCTCGATCCTGCTGCGTGCCGATGAAGTGATCGAGTGACGTTTTGCTCGAATGGCATGGGCTTATTAATCGCGGTTTGTTGGTCCCGCGCCGGCTGAGCTGGAGCGCCGTATCCGACGCAAGTCTATGCGCTGACGCGACAAGGCGGCTTGCGTTCGATCCGCAACGGCGGGACATTCGCGCCCGAAAAACAGCCGCCCCAAGGTTTAAACTTCAAAGGCTGTAAACTGCAGGGAGAACTCGCCATGATCGATTTGAGCCGCCGCCAACTGCTCGCCGGCGCTGCCGTGGCCGGTGCCGCCGGTGCTGTGACATCGCTGGGAACGACCGCACGCGCCGCGGAACCACCTGCCGGGATGCAGGCCCCCGGGTTCTATCGCTACAAGGTCGGCGCCTACGAGTGCACCTCGATCAATGACGGCGCGCGCACCTTCCCGATACCCGAAACCTTCATCCGCAACGCGCCGAAGGCCGAGGCGGTCGCGGCGGCAGAAGCCGCCTACATGCCGCCGGGCATGGTGACAATTCCGTTCAATCCGCAACTGATCAACACCGGCAGCAAACTGATCCTGATCGACACCGGCAATGGCGTCGCCAATCTCGAGCCGACCAAGGGCGCGGTCGGCCGCACCTTACAAAACCTCGCGGCCGCCGGCGTCGACCCCAAGAAAATCGATATCGTGCTGCTGTCGCATCTGCATCCCGACCACATCAACGGCATCCGCGCGCTCGATGGCTCGATGGCGTTCCCGAATGCCGAAATCATGGCGCCATCGGTCGACTGGGCGTTCTGGACCAGCGAGGAGAACACGTCCAAGGCGCAATCTAACGAGATGATGAAGAATTATTTCGCCAATGTAAAAAAGACCTTTGCCGGGATCGAGTCCAAGGTGACCAAATACGAATGGGGCAAGGAAGTGGTGCCCGGCATCACGTCGATTTCGACCCCCGGGCACACTCCCGGGCATACGTCGTTTTGGATTACATCCGGCAATTCGAAAATCCTGATCCAGTCCGACGTCACCAATATTCCCGAGTTGTTTCTGCGCAATCCAGACTGGCATGTCGCCTACGACACCGACGGCGATCTGGCGCAGGCCACCCGCCACAAATTCTACGACATGGCGACGGCCGAGAAGGCGACGGTGGTGGGCTTCCATTTCACCTTCCCCTGCATCGGTCACGTCGAAAAGGACGGCACGAAATACCGGCTGATCCCGTCGGCATGGAATCCGGTGATCTGATCGCATCGCCGTACTGAATGGATCGGGCTCGCCGGGCGGGCGGGCCTGCCCCAGCGGGGATCGTTCGCGTGAACGCTGCGTTTCCAAAATTGCACGGTTCATGCACTTGCATCGTTTTGCCGATGCGGCTTATGTGGGGTAAGTCGCCTCCGCACCAGATCAAGGAAATCCCATGGCCACCCATAACGTCGTCGTCATCGTCGGCAGCCTTCGCAAAGAGAGTTTTTCGCTCAAGATCGCCAACGCCCTGGTCAAGCTGGCACCGGCCAGCCTGAAGCTCGATGTCGTCACCTTGCAGGGCATTTCGTTTTTCAACCAGGATCTGGAAGCAGCCCCTCCAGCCGATTGGGTGGCGTTTCGGGAGAAGATCCAGAAATCCAGTGGCGTCATCTTCGTGACCCCGGAATATAACCGTTCGATCCCGGGCGTGCTGAAGAACGCCATCGACGTGGCGTCGCGGCCCTATGGCAAGAGCTCGTTCCTGGGCAAGCCGGTCGGCATTATGAGCAATTCGCCGGGACCGCTGGGAGGCGTCAGCGCCGCCAAGCATTTGCAGAACATCCTGCCGGGCATCTCCGGCCCGATCCTCGGCCAGCCGGAGATCTATCTGAATGCGGTGGGCGACGCGTTCGACGACAAGGGCGCATGTACCAAGGAATCGCTGCAGGCGGTGCTGAAGCAATATATCGACGCCTATGCGGCGTTCGTGGAACGGCATCACCGCTAGGTGGCCAGCCCGCCCACGGGTTCGTCGCCGGGCGGGCGGTCGCTTAGGATTGCATTCGCTTAGGATTCCATTAACCGGACCGTCGCATTGTTCGGTTTATGGTCTCTCGCAGCCGACTCAAATCCGTGCTTACCGGGCTCGCCCTCTATGCAATGGCGGCGGCGATGATCAGCTATTTCGGCGTCAACGCCTATACCGGCAGGTATGGGCTGAATGCGCAGCAGGAGCTGGATCAGGAGATCATCGCGCTGACCTCCGAACTGGCGCGGCTCAAGCGTGAGCGTACCGAGGGCGAGCAGCGCGTTTCACTGCTGCGGTCCGATCGGGTCGACCCCGATATGCTGGACGAACGCGCGCGCTATCAGCTCGACTACCTCAACCCGCATGATCTCATCCGGCTCAATCCGGCCCCGAGCAATCCCAACTAATCGTCAAATTTCAAAACCCGGCGAAATCGATTTCGAAAGTTTCGCGTCGCGTTGCAGTGCGGCATAGCGAAGCCTTGGCTGGCTCACGCAATCCTTTCATGGCGGTTTGAGTTGAGCTAGAGAGGGCTATTCGCTCTCTCATCCGGAATTGCCATGGCCGCACCGAAAAAAACCGCCGCAAAGGAAGCAGGGCAGGAGAAGGAACACGACTCCCCGCCGGATTTCACCAGAGAGCAGGAACTGGCCGCGCTGCGCGACATGTTGCTGATCCGGCGTTTCGAGGAAAAGGCCGGCCAGCTCTACGGCATGGGTGCGATCGGCGGCTTTTGCCATCTCTATATCGGTCAGGAAGCGGTCGTCGTCGGCATGCAGATGTCGCTGAAGCAAGGCGATCAGGTCATAACCGGATACCGTGACCACGGTCATATGCTGGCCTGCGGCATGGACGCCAAAGGCGTGATGGCCGAACTGACCGGCCGCCGGGGCGGCTATTCCCACGGCAAGGGCGGCTCCATGCACATGTTCAGCAAGGAGAAGAATTTTTACGGCGGCCACGGCATCGTCGGCGCCCAGGTCTCGCTCGGCACCGGCCTTGCGTTTGCCAACCGCTATCGCGGCAATGATTTCGTCAGTCTGGCTTATTTCGGTGACGGCGCCTCCAACCAGGGCCAGGTCTATGAGAGCTTCAATATGGCGGAGCTGTGGAAGCTCCCGGTGATCTACGTCATCGAGAACAACCGCTACGCCATGGGCACCTCGGTGACCCGCTCGTCGGCGCAGACCGACTTTTCCAGGCGCGGCATTTCCTTCAACATCCCGGGCAAGCAGGTCGACGGCATGGACGTCCGTGCGGTGAAGGCCGCCGGCGACGAGGCAGTGGCCTGGTGCCGTGAGGGCAAGGGGCCGTATATCCTGGAGATGCAAACCTATCGCTATCGCGGCCATTCGATGTCGGACCCCGCCAAGTACCGCACCCGCGAGGAAGTCGAAAAGGTCCGTCACGACCAGGACCCGATCGAGCAGGTTCGCGAGCGGTTGCTGGCGGCCAAGATGACCGAGCAGGAATTGAAGGCGATCGACGCCGAGGTGCGCGAGATCGTCAACGCGGCGGCGGATTTTGCCCAGCACGATCCCGAACCGGACCCGTCCGAACTTTACACCGATATCTATCGCTAAGCGCGCAAGCTGACTTTCGGAGTCGATATGCCCATTCAAGTGCTGATGCCTGCGCTGTCGCCCACGATGGAAAAGGGCAACCTTGCCAAGTGGCTGAAGAAGGAAGGCGAGACCATCAAGTCGGGCGATGTGATCGCCGAGATCGAGACCGACAAGGCGACCATGGAAGTCGAGGCCACCGACGAGGGCACGCTCGGCAAGATACTGATCCCCGAAGGCACCAACGACGTCGCGGTCAACACCCCGATCGCAACCATTCTGGCCGATGGCGAGAGTGCGGCCGATCTCGGCAACGCGGCAGCACCGCCCAAGGCTGAAAAGGCGCCAGAGAAGGCCGCGGAGACGCCTGCCGCGGCAGCTAAATCGGCACCGGCGGAAGCCAAGCCGTCGGCGCCAAAGGCTGTCGCCGAGCCCGATCCGGAAGTACCTGAAGGCACCGAGATGGTGACGATGACCATCCGCGACGCGCTGCGCGATGCGATGGCCGAGGAGATGCGGCGCGACCCCGATGTGTTCCTGATGGGCGAAGAGGTCGCCGAATATCAGGGCGCCTACAAGGTCAGTCAGGGCCTGCTGCAGGAATTCGGCGCGAAACGCGTGATCGATACGCCGATCACCGAGCACGGCTTCGCCGGCATCGGGGTTGGTGCTGCGATGTCGGGCCTGAAGCCGATCGTCGAGTTCATGACCTTCAACTTCGCGATGCAGGCGATCGACCAGATCATCAACTCCGCGGCCAAGACGCTGTACATGTCCGGCGGCCAGATGGGCTGCTCGATCGTGTTCCGCGGTCCGAATGGCGCCGCCGCCCGGGTCGCGGCCCAGCACAGCCAGGATTACTCGTCCTGGTACTCGCAGGTTCCGGGCCTCAAGGTGGTCGCGCCGTTCTCGGCCGCCGATTACAAGGGCCTGCTAAAGGCCGCGATCCGCGATCCCAACCCGGTGATCTTCCTCGAAAACGAAATGCTGTACGGCCATACCGGGGAAGTACCGAAGCTCGACGATTACGTGATCCCGCTCGGCAAGGCGCGTGTGGTGCGAACCGGCGGCCATGTCACGATCATCTCCTGGTCGAACGGAATGTCCTACGCGCTGAAGGCCGCCGACGAACTGGCCAAGGAAGGCATCGAGGCCGAAGTGATCGATTTGCGCACGTTGCGCCCGATGGACACCGATACCCTGGTCGCTTCCGTCAAGAAGACCGGCCGCGCCGTGACGGTGGAAGAGGGCTGGCAGCAAAACGGCGTCGGCGCTGAAATCGCCGCGCGCCTGATGGAGCATGCGTTCGATTATCTCGATGCGCCGGTGGCGCGCGTCTCGGGCAAGGATGTGCCGATGCCCTATGCCGCGAACCTCGAGAAGCTCGCATTGCCGTCGGTGGCCGAGGTGGTCGAAGCCGCCAAAGCCGTTTGCTACAGGTAATCCATGGCTGGTCCCAAGGAGCAGCCATTACCGCCTGACGTCATGGGGCGCGACGACGCCACCGAAGTGCTGCGCGCGTTTGTCGTCGATGGCGGATTGTCGATCGCGTTCACGCGCGCGTTCGAGGAGCCGGATATGTGGGGCCTGCTTCTGGTCGATATCGCGCGTCATGCCGCTCGGGCCTTTGCGCGCGAGAGCGGCTACACCGAGGACGAGGCGCTGAGCCGCATCGTCAACATGTTCGAAGCCGAAATCGCGCGTCCGACTGACGCCGGCACCACCGCGCCGCGGTCGCAACAAGGTCACTGACAATGCCAATCAATATTCTTATGCCTGCGCTGTCGCCGACGATGGAAAAGGGCAATCTGGCCAAGTGGCTCAAGAAAGAGGGCGACAAGGTCAAGTCGGGCGACGTGATCGCCGAAATCGAAACCGACAAGGCGACGATGGAAGTCGAAGCCGTCGACGAGGGCACGATCGCGAAAATCCTGGTGCCCGAAGGCACCCAGGACGTACCGGTCAATGACATCATCGCGGTGCTGGCCGGCGACGGCGAAGATGTGAAATCGGCAGGCGCTGCGGCCGCGCCCAAGGCCGCGCAAGCACCGGCACCGAAGCCTGCCGCGGTACCTGCGCCGGCGGCTGCCGCGGCGAGGGCGCCTGCGCCCGCAGCAGCACCGGCTCCCGCGCCGAAAGCCTCCGCACCGGCGGCACAAGCCAATGGTCACGACCGTACCTTCTCGTCACCGCTGGCCCGGCGTCTCGCCAGGGAAGCCGGCATTGAGCTGGCGCGTATCAACGGTTCCGGCCCGCACGGCCGCGTCATCGCCCGCGACGTCGAGGAGGCCAAATCCGGCAAGGGCCTGAAGGCACCGGCCGCCGCACCCGCCGCCGGGGCTGTGATCGCGCCGTCGATGTCGGACAAGCAGATCCTCGCATTGTTCGAGCCCGGCAGTTACGAGATCGTGCCGCATGACGGCATGCGTCGCACCATCGCGCAGCGCCTGACCGCGTCGGTGCAGACCGTTCCGCATTTCTATCTGACGATGGACTGCGACATCGGCAAGCTTTTGGCGGCACGCGAGGAGATCAACGCCTCGGCGCCAAAGGACAAGGAAAAGAAGCCGGTCTACAAATTGTCGGTCAACGACTTCGTCATCAAGGCGATGGCGATCGCGTTGCAGCGGATTCCCAATTGCAATGTGAGCTGGACCGAGTCCGGCATGCTCAAGCACAAGCATTCCGATATCGGCGTCGCGGTGGCGATGCCCGGCGGCCTGATCACGCCGATCATCCGCAACGCCGAGACCAAGTCGTTGTCGACGATTTCGGCCGAGATGAAGGACTTCGCGGCGCGGGCGCGGGCCCGCAAGCTGAAGCCCGAGGAATATCAGGGCGGCACCACCGCGATCTCCAATCTCGGCATGTACGGCATCAAGGATTTTACAGCGGTGATCAATCCGCCGCACGCCACCATCCTGGCGGTCGGCACCAGCGAGGAACGCGCGGTGGTGAGGGGCGGCAAAATCGAAGCCGCGCACATCATGAGCGTGACGCTGTCCTGCGATCACCGCGCGGTCGACGGCGCGCTCGGCGCTGAGCTGATCGGCGCGTTCAAGATGCTGATCGAAAACCCCGTCATGATGATGGTGTAGGCGGTATTCGTTCACAGTTCACAAGGGCGTCCATGCGATCAGCGGGAGTTTTCATCCTGGCTTTTGTCGCCTCGGCCATTGCCGGCCTCGTGGTCTATGCCGCGGCGTCGTTTCTGCCGGATTGGGATGATGCCGCCGGGCGCGGCCTCGGCGAGGCGGTTCGCGGGCTCGTGACGCTCGGCTATGTGGTGTTGGGCGCCGTTCTCTACGGCGTCGCGGTGTGGCGCCGGGATCGCGAACGCCGCCTGAAGCGCACGCTATATGTATTGTTCCTGGTGCCGTTTCTGATCGTCGTGCTCGGCATCCTCGATAACGGAATCCGTTCCATCAACTGGCTGCACGAGAGCATCGGTATGGTGCAGATGTTCACGCCGCTGTGGACCGTCGCGCTGGTGCAATGGCTGATCCTGCATATATATTTGTCGCGGCCGCCGCTGTTTGCGAAAGCCGCTTCCAGATGAAATCCGAAACCCTGACATCGACGCGGACGCCGCACGATGCGTGCGTGAGCTAACGGGAGCCTGCCATGGCCGATACATCGTTCGATATCATCATCATCGGCTCCGGCCCCGGCGGCTACGTCGCCGCGATCCGGGCAGCACAGCTCGGCTACAAGACCGCGATCATCGAGAAATCCTATCTCGGCGGCATCTGCCTCAACTGGGGCTGCATCCCGACCAAGGCGCTGCTGCGCTCGGCGGAAATCTATCACTACATGCAAAACGCCAAGGACTACGGGTTGTCGGCCGACAATGTCAGCTTCGACCCCGGCGCGGTGGTCAAGCGCTCGCGCGGCGTCTCCAAGCGCCTCAACGAGGGCGTCGGCTTTCTGATGAAGAAGAACAAGATCACGGTGATCTGGGGCGATGCCACCATCGATGCGCCCGGCAAGATCACGGTGAAGAAATCCGCGGTCGAGGCGGCGAAGGGCGCGCTCGGCGAGGGCGCCTATCAGGCAAAACACATCATCATCGCGACCGGCGCGCGGCCGCGCGTGCTGCCGGGGCTTGAGCCCGACAAGAAACTGATCTGGACCTATTTCGAGGCCATGGTGCCGGACAAGATGCCGAAGTCGCTGCTGGTGGTCGGCTCCGGCGCGATCGGGATCGAATTCGCGTCGTTCTTCCACACCATGGGCGCCGACGTGACCGTGGTCGAGGTGCTGCCGCAGATACTTCCGGTGGAAGATGCCGAGATCGCGACCCTGGCGCGCAAGCGCTTCGAGAAGCAGGGCATCAAGATTCTCTCCTCGACCAAGGTGACGAAGCTGGAAAAGAAGAGCGACAGCGTGGTCGCCACCATCGACGACGGCAAGACGCCGCAGACAATCGAATTCGACCGGGTGATTTTCGCGGTCGGCGTGGTCGGCAATATCGAAAACCTCGGGCTGGAAAAGCTCGGCGTCAAGACCGATCGCGGCTGCGTCGTGATCGACGGTTACGGCAAGACCAACGTGCCCGGTATCTACGCGATCGGCGATGTCGCGGGGCCGCCGATGCTGGCGCACAAGGCCGAACATGAAGGTGTGGTCTGCGTCGAAGCCATCAAGGGTCTGCACCCGCATGCCACCGACAAGCTTCTGATCCCGGGCTGCACCTACTGCAATCCGCAGATAGCCTCGGTCGGCCTCACCGAGGCCAGGGCCAAGGAGGGCGGGCGTGAAATCCGCGTCGGCCGCTTCCCGTTCGTCGGTAACGGCAAGGCGATTGCGCTGGGCGAAGATCAAGGCCTGGTCAAGGTGATCTTCGACAAGAAGACCGGCCAGCTGCTTGGCGCCCACATGATCGGCGCCGAGGTGACCGAACTGATCCAGGGCTACGTGGTCGCGATGAATCTAGAAACCACGGAAGAAGAGCTGATGCACACGATCTTCCCGCATCCGACCCTGTCGGAGATGATGAAGGAAGCGGTGCTGGACGCGTATGGCCGCGCCCTGAATATGTAAGGCATCGTCCGCCGCAGGACATGGTTCTCAAAAAAACTGGCCCTCAAAAAAGAAAGAATGCAGTCCGTGAAAGACAACGACAACCTGACGATCGAGCGCCCGACTTTCGTGACCCATCTCGAATGCGCGATGGAAGGCGATCATTATCCCGCCGACCAGATCCATAACCTCTCGAAGGCCGGCAAGCCGCTGTTGGTGCGCTACGATCTGGCCGGCGTGAAGAAGGCGCTGACCAAGGATGCGCTGAAGCAACGGCCGGCGGATCTCTGGCGCTATCGCGAGATGCTGCCGGTGCGCAAGGTCAGCGATATCGTCAGCCTCGGTGAGGTCACCACGCCGCTCATTCGTCTGCCCAAGCTTGCCAGGAAGATCGGCGGCGGCGAGATCATTGTGAAAGATGAAGGACGGTTGCCGACCGGCTCGTTCAAGGCGCGCGGCCTGGTGATGGCGGTATCGATGGGCAAGGCGCTAGGCATCAAGCATATGGCGATGCCGACCAACGGCAATGCCGGCGCAGCACTTGCGGCCTACGCTACCTCTTGCGGTATCCGGACCACGATCTTCTGTCCCGCCGACACGCCCGAGGTGAATGTCAGCGAGATCGAGTTGCAGGGTGCCACGGTTTATCGCGTCAACGGCCTGATCGACGATTGCGGCAAGATCGTCGGCGAGGGCAAGGCCAAGGCCGGCTGGTTCGATACTTCGACCTTGAAGGAGCCGTACCGGATCGAAGGCAAGAAGACGATGGGGCTGGAACTGGCCGAACAGCTCGATTGGGACGTGCCCGATGTGATCTTCTATCCGACCGGCGGCGGCACCGGCCTGATCGGGATGTGGAAGGCGTTCGCCGAACTGGAAGCGATCGGCTTCATCGGCAGCAAGCGGCCGCGGATGGTGGCGGTACAGGCGTCCGGCTGTGCGCCGATGGTTCGTGCCTTCGAGAACGGTACCGAGCACGCGCCGCGCTGGGAAGACGCCCACACCATTGCCTCCGGCATTCGCGTGCCGCAGGCGGTTGGAGATTTTCTGATCCTGCGCGCGGTCCGTGAGAGCAAAGGTTTCGCCATTGCGGTCGATGATGAGAAGATTTCCGCTGCGCTCAACGAAGTCGCGCGCGAAGAGGGGCTGCTGTTGTGTCCGGAGGGGGCCGCGACCTATGCCGCGTACAAGCAAAGTCTCGCGGACGGACGCGTCACGAAAAATGATCGCGTGATGTTGTTCAATTGCGCCACAGGGCTTAAATATCCGTTGCCGCCGGTGACGCGCACGCTCGATCGACACAAGCCGATCGACTACGCGAAATTGTAGGGCAAAACCGTCATCCTGAGGAGCGCGCCTTTGCGCGCGTCTCGAAGGATGATTGCGAGTCCCGGTGTTGCCATCCTTCGAGACGCGGCGAAGACGCCGCTCCTCAGGATGACGTCTGTGGTTGTGGCCGTCACGCGGCGCTGGAGGATGTAGTGCGAAGAATGATGTGGGCCGTCGTAGCGGCATTGTTGCTTTCGGGCGGCCACGCGCGGGCGGACAATTTCCCCTCGCATCAGATCACTATCGTGGTGCCGTTCTCGGCCGGCGGCCCGTCCGACGCCATGGCGCGGGTGCTGGCGGAACGCATGCAGCGCTCGCTGGGCCAGACCGTGCTGATCGAGAACGTCACAGGGGCGGGCGGTTCGCTCGGCGTCGGCCGCGTGGTGCGTGCGGCTCCGGACGGCTACACCATCGGCTTCGGCCATCTCGGCACCAACGTCGCCAACGGCGCGATCTACAAGCTCGGCTACGACCTCGTCACCGATCTAGAGCCGGTGGTGATGCTGCCGAGCAACCCGATGATCATCGTCAGCAGAAATACGATTCCCGCCAAAACCCTGCCGGAGCTGTTGGCGTGGCTGAAGGCAAAACCGACGCCGCCGACCGCCGGCACCGCCGGCGCCGGCTCGGGCAGCCATATCGCCGGGCTCTATTTCGAGAACGTGAGCGGCATCAAGCTGCAATACGTGCCCTATCGCGGCACCGCGCCGGCGTTGACCGATCTGGTCGCCGGACAGATCGACATCATCCTCGACCAGACCTCCAACTCGATCGGCCAGGTGCGGGCAGGGACCATCCGCGCCTATGCCGTCACCGCCGACAAGCGCGTCGATTCGGCACCGGAAATTCCGACCACCGACGAAGCCGGACTGCCCGGATTTCACATGACGCTGTGGTCGGGATTCTGGGTGCCCAAGGATACGCCGAAAGACATCGTGGCAAAACTCAACGCCGCCACGATCGAGGCGCTCAGCGATCCGGGCGTGCAGAAGAAGCTCGGCGATCTCGGCCTCGATATGCCGGCCAGGGATCAGCTGACGCCGGCCGCCCTCGACGCCTGGCAGAAAGCCGAAATTGCAAAGTGGTGGCCGATGATCAAGGCGGCGAATGTGACGGTGAATTGAAGCGGCGGCGGCCGGGCCACGAAAAGAACGCAGAGGCCGGCCATAGCCGGTGGCGACCGTCGCAGAGGGGTGTTGGCCGATGATAGCCGGGGTTGCCAATGTCTCGAGAACAGTAGTTTTTGTCGCCGTTCTTGCTGCTTCGATTTTCCTCGCTCCAACGCTCCCTGCCGCCGGACAGACGGCAACGAACGGCGATCAAGATGCGGGTTCGTCGTCCCTTGCGCCGCTTTCCGCGGTTCTCGCGGAGCAGTATCCGACCTTGCGGGCGCTGGTTCTGGCGCGAGGCACTTGCGTCTTGTTCGAATATTATCGCAAGGACATCGGCATCGAGACCCAATCGCCGGTGTACTCGGTGACGAAGAGCGTGCTTTCGATCCTGGTTGGCATCGCAGTCGACGAAGGCTATCTGCGTCTCGATGAAAAACTGTCTGAAATCTTTCCCGAAGAATTCGACGAGGGCGCCGATCCGCGTGCGGGCGACATAACGGTGCGCGATCTCCTCACCAAGACCGAAGGTTTTGCGGAATCCGGTGAGGGCGTTTTCAAAACGAGCCGCCTGGTTGCCGGTAAATCGCAGGCCTGGCGGTGGATGCTCAATCGCCCGGTCAAATATCCGGCCGGAACCCACTTCCGCTATGATGGGATAGGGTCCGATTTGCTCGCGGTCGTGCTTTCAAAGGCGATCAAGCAGAGTGCGGCGGATTTCGCCAGGCAAAAGCTGTTCGATCCCCTGCACATCGACAACTACAGCTGGTCCGCGGACAGCGAAGGATATCTCCATGGCGAAACCGGCCTGTCCTTGACCGCGCGCGACATGGCGAAGATCGGCCTGCTTTATCTCGACCATGGCCGCTGGGGCGACGCGCAGATCGTGTCGGAGCAGTACGTGCGGGACTCGACCGCAGGGCATAATGATGGCGGGCCGCCGGTGAACGCCCGCTACGGCTACCAGTGGTGGATCAGCGAAACCAACGCCAACCTCAATGCCTTCTTCGCGTCAGGACATCAGAGCCAGTTGATCTATGTCGTGCCTGAGCGCGATCTTGTCGCATCCGTTGCGGCTGATACGATCCCCGGCGGAAGCCCGAAATTCGTCAACAAGGTCATTCTGCCCGCGGTGACCGGGTTGTCGGCTCCGCCGTCATGCGCAACTCAATTTGCAAAATAGCCTCGCGCCATACGGAGGTGGGAGATTGCGATGGATGACCAAACAATGCGGGCGGCGCTGCGGCGCCATTGGGAGGCTTCGGACACCAGCGATTTCGAGGTCGAACATGAAATCTACCACGAGGACGCCGTGCTTGATTATCCGCAATCGGGCGAGCGGATCCGCGGCCGGCGCAACATTCAGCAGAGCCGGACCGTCCAGCCCAACAAGAAGCGCTTTACGGTCCGGCGAATGATCGGGGGCGGAGATCTCTGGGTCACTGAATTCGTGCTGAGCTATGACGGCATCCCGTCTTACACGGTGAGCATCATGGAATTCCGCGACGGACGGGTGGCGCACGAAACGCAATATTTCGCCGATCGGTTTGACCCCGCACCCTCGCGGGCGCATCTTGTTGAACAACAGGCGCGCGGGGTGGATTAGCCGGCCCTTTCAGCCTTAGACCCAGTGGCGCAAGGGGAGAGCGGACGACATGAAGGTTACACGAAGGGCTGTGTTGGGCGGTGTCGCCGCGGGAGTGACGTTCGGTCCGGCATTCGCCGCGTCTTCAACCGGGGAATGGCCGGCGCGTCCGGTGCGGCTGGTTTCGACCTATGCGGCCGGCGGCTCCAGCGACATTTCCCTGCGCATTCTGGCCCAGTATTTCGAAGCCAGGATGGCCAGGAAATTCTTCGTCGAAAACCGACCGGGCGCAGGCTCGACGATTGCCAACCAGGCGGTGGCGCGGTCCGACCCCGACGGCTACACCTTCCTGTATGCGGCAGCCCCTTATGCAACGGCTGAAGCCATGTTCGGCAAGCTCAACTATGATCCGCGCAAGGATTTGCGCCCCATCGCGATGGCAATGATCGTTCCGCTTTTTCTGATCGTCAAAGCCGATGCGCCTTACAAAACCCTGCAGCAGTTCATCGCCTACGCAAAATCAAAGCCCGATGGTGTGACGTTCGCGACGCCGACGCCGGGCTCGCAACCGCATCTGGCAGCCGAACTCCTGATCAGAACCGCAGGGATCAAGGGCGTCTCGGTGCAATTCGGCGGCGATGCGCCGTCGTATATCGAGCTTCTGGCCGGGCGTGTCGACGCCACCACCACCGCGCTACCCGCCGCCTTGCCCCATATCCAGAGCGGCGCGCTGCGGGTG
This sequence comes from Bradyrhizobium sp., assembly GCA_039935075.1. Classification (GTDB taxonomy): domain Bacteria; phylum Pseudomonadota; class Alphaproteobacteria; order Rhizobiales; family Xanthobacteraceae; genus Bradyrhizobium. The sequence goes on along the minus strand of JBDTKZ010000097.1, from coordinate 45,912 downwards.
CTGGGATGTTTTTCCGAAGCGCGCAGCTCGCTCTATCCGGAGGCCGCAACGCTGCGCGAGCAAGGCGAAGACGTTGTCGCCGTCGGCTGGTATGGTTTCATGGCGCCTGCCGCCACACCTGATCCCATCATCGACCGGATGCAATCCGAAGTCGGTCAGGCCCTCGGAGATGCAACGATCAAGCAGAAGCTCGCCGTGCAGGGCCTCGACGTGCACTACCTGCCGGGCGCGGAGTTCGGCAAATTCATCGACAACGAGACCGGGAAGTGGGGCAAAATCATTCAAGAGGCCGGAATCAAGATGCGTTAGGCCGCCGTTTGTCCGAAATGGTGGCTACGGGCCGATGAATGCGACGCCCATCTTGTGGTCCCGCCGCCAGGCAACACGGCACATCAGGCTCAATCCATCGCCCGGTATCACCAACTCGAACTTGGCGGGGATGCCAAGCTGGTTGACGACGTCCATCCCGGCGCCGGTCTCGGACAGGCTGCGGACGAGGCAATCGACGGTGCGCTCGCCAAACTTGATGATTCCCGGCTTCGCGACCTTGTAACGGAGCGCTCTCGGCTTTGGTAATTCGGTCATCGACTGGAATTCCTGAACGCAATCGAATGCCTTGCGGCCAGCGCGCGGGTCGGGATCGCCAGAGCAAGGGCTTGCGGAGCCTCGTCGGCGCGTCAAAACACGGAGAAAAAATGAAGCGACTAAATGTAGGGTAAACTTATGCCACACTCATTTCGAAGGAGTTAATTGCAGATCGTCCGCGCTGCGAGGCGATGATCGTTTCGCTTCCGATTTTCGATAGCTGCGTACGCGATCGGGCAACCCGGGTTTTCCTGGAAATCGCCGGGGCGGCCGGCCTCGGCAGGATCGTTCCTTGCGCGACGATGTGTTGAACCTGGGAAACGGCAGAAGCGACCAACGGACGTTCGCAGCGCCCGACGATCCCGTGGCGAAGGAGGCGGTATGTCACTTCCATACGAAAGCCAGCGACCCATCGTGTCGGACAATGTCCTCGCCATCGCGATCTACGTGCTTTACGGCGTGAGCTATTTCGTCGGGGGAATAACGGCGCTGATTGGCGTCATCATCGCGCACGTGAAGGTGGAAGATGCTGCCCCGTTGCTGCGGTCGCATTACCGGTTTCAGATCCGGACCTTCTGGATCGGATTGTCGTACATCGCGATCGGCTTTCCGCTGTGCCTGGTGCTGATCGGCTTCCCGATTCTGGTTTGGTGGTTCGTCTGGTCGATGATCCGCATCGTCAAGGGCATGCTGTTGCTGATGGAAGACAAGCCGATCGTTAATCCCAAGTCTTGGCTGTTTGGATAACGTCTTGGCTATTTGGATAAAGTCTTGGCTGTTTGGATAAAGCCTGGTTGTTCGGATAATTTGCTATCCGCCTCGCAAGCTCCGCGCCCGCGATCGATCAGGCTGGCGCCAACTGTTTGACGTTGATGGTGCGCTTGCGCACCTGCGCCAGATCGTAATTCATCTGCATCCGAAGCCAGGTGTCGGCCGTGCTGCCGATCGCCTTTCGAGTTGCCATTTCTGGCGTGATGGAAGCGGAAGCGCAGGGCACCCGACAACGTCTCTTTTCGGCGCTTGACGTCATGAGAACAAAATGAGAACATTATCGACATCAAGTCAACCCGGAACCGCAGATGCCGCACAACGCCGCGCCCAATCCACAGGCCGACGCCGCAACCGATGCGGCCAAGCTCGAAGCGGCCACCGACCAGGCGATATCAGCCTGCGGCGGCAACGCGCGCGACGCGGTGAAGACGCTGATCGTGGCGAACGAGTATCTGGAGCGGGAAGTCTGCGACCTGATGCAGGCGGTGTCGAAGGCGTTCGTGCGCGGACGGTTCAAGACTTACAACGGGTGAGGAAACTCCGGCAGCGCGCGCAAGGATTGGCGCAGCGTAATCCGCCATTGCGAACTCGATCGCGCGCGGCGCTTCGATTGCCAGCGGTCTGCGGCTGCTCGACGCGTGGACGACGCGGATCCGGCAATCCTGCGAATTGCAAGGCGCGCCGTGCAGGGCGGCCTAACCTTGTTTCGAATGTCGTGACGGTTTCGCGCCACTCAAGGGATCGCGGCGTTGGCGGCAGCTGTGAAGTAAACGCTCGGTGCCTGCGACCGTCGCTTCGGTTGTCTTGCCAATGTTCAGAATCCTTAACATGAAACACGATCTGCCTTGCAGGCTTCGAGAAGGCCACGCGATCAATACTCGTTTTAGTTGTATAAGCCCGTTGGTGTTTCGTCGCGCATAACTGGTGGGTCGTAGCGAAGCTACTCGTTAAAATCGGTGGCACGATGACGCGGCAGACTCTGATCGTTTTCCCTTTCAGGTGAAGGTGGCACGGCCTTGTCGCCGTCTTTTGCCGAACGCTCCTCCGGCCATTTTCAACCGAAGCAACCGGAGCGAGACTCTCCTTTATGCCTTAAAAAATGCATTGCGAGAGCTTGGGTCGATGAAGCATGACACCGTTGTCAGGGCGTCATATCGCCAACGCGGTGAAGCCGATTTCAACCAAACGGATGAAGCGTCTCAATCAAATGGATGAGATGGAGTGGTGCTGCGCGCCGCTCACACCGTTTAGTGATGGGGCAGGCCGAACTAAGTTCTCTTTGGCGCGCCATGAATTGATCGGCTCGCGTTGACGCCTCACTCAACCTGTGATGATATGTTATCATTCTGTGATGTCATGTTAGCATTTCTCGTATTCATTGAAGAGGACGGCCATGAGCACATATTCCTACACTGGCCATATCGAGAAGGTCACTGTCGCTGAGACAGGCACTTATCAAATCGCGGCTTATGGGGCGCAGGGCGGCGCAGGCTATCATGGCCCCACCGCCACCCAGGGGACCCCTGGCGGCGATGGCGCGGAAGTGGCGGGAAGTTTTCATCTTACCAAGGGTGAAGTGCTCGAGATCGTCGTCGGCGGCCAGGGACAAAACGGCTATTTTGGCGCCGGCGGCGGAGGCGGCTCATTCGTTCTCGCAGGCAATGGCAGCGGCACGTATAGCTTGCTTGAAGCGGCCGGCGGCGGCGGCGGCGGCGGCTTCAACAATTCGCCTACCGCGACATATACCTCCGGTCGCCCAGGGGTGGCATCGGTCGGCGGTTCGAACGCGAACGGTCCTGCCAACGATGCTTACGGCGGCAGCGGCGCGGGTGGGCAGAATGGCGCTGGCGGCTCCGCCGCGTATGACGGTGGCGGTGGAGGAGGCGCCGGGGTCAAAGGGGACGGTGGTGGCACATTTACAGGGGTCAGACGTGATCCCCACACTTATGGAGGGTCGAACGGCTCTGGCGGGTACAAGGGCGGTATAGGCGGCTTTCAGAACGGCGGTATCGAAGGCCACGGCGGATTTGGCGGCGGCGGCGGTGGCGGATACGGCGCTGTGGGCTATCTTTATGGTGGAGTTGGCAGCTTCGGCGGCGGCGGAGGTGGCGGTTACAGCGGCGGCGGTGGCGGCGGCTTTTTTTACGGCGGCGGCGGCGGCGGCTCTTTCGACGCTGGCGCCAATGCCGTGGAGACGAGTGGCGTGCACGCGGGCGCCGGCCTGGTCACGCTGGAATTGGAGTCGCCGTGCTACTGCCCCGGTACGCTGATTGCGACGCCGCGCGGCGAAGTGGCGGTGGAGCGGCTTGCGATCGGCGATGAAGTGATGACCGCGTCCGGCGCGCTGCGCCCGATCAAATGGATCGGGCGGCGCAGCTACGGCGGCCGCTTCATCATGGGACGCAAGAACATCCTGCCGGTCTGCATCAAGGCGGGCGCGATCGACGACAATTTGCCGAAGCGTGATCTCTGGATTTCGCCGCACCATGCGATGTACTTTGAGGATGAGAGCGGCGGTGTGCTGGTCGAGGCCAGGGACCTCGTCAACGGCGTCTCGATCGTGCAGGCCGAACGGGTCGAAGAGGTCGCCTATTTCCACATCGAGCTCGATACCCACGATGTGATCCTCGCCGAAGGCGCGCCGTCGGAGAGCTTTGTCGACGACGACAGCCGCAACATGTTCCACAATGTGCATGAATATAACGCGCTTTATGAGCACGAAGAAATGACACCTGCGCGTTACTGCGTGCCGCGTCTCGACCAGGGCTACGAGGTCGAGGCGATCAGGCGCAAGCTCGCAACGCGTGCGGGATTGGGGTCGGTCGAGCACGATGCCGGCGCGCTGCGCGGCTACATCGACGCCGTGAGCCCGCGGTTGATCGAAGGCTGGGCGCAAAGCGTCCGTTATCCCGAGGCGCCGGTCTGTCTCAATGTCTATGTCGGCGGCCAATTGATCGGGCAAACGCTGGCTAATCACTATCGCGAAGACCTGGAACGCGCCGGCCTCGGCAGCGGCCGCCACGCCTTCGATTTCGCGCCACCGATTGCAATCAACCTTGCCGCTGAAACCATAGAGGTGCGCCGCTCGCTTGACGGTGCCGCGCTCCCATTGTCGGCCGATCGGCGGCGCAGGGTCGGCGCGCCTGCCGCATAAGATTCCGTCATGAACAACGGCATCCATTTCATATCGGGTTTGCCCCGGTCCGGATCGACGCTGCTGGCTGCGCTGCTGAGGCAAAATCCGCTTCTGCAATCCGGCATTACGAGCCCGGTCGGCTCTTTCGTCGGTACGATGCTGCGCGAAATGGGCCAGGGCAACGAAGCGGCGGTCTTTGTCGACGCTGGGCAGCGTCGCGCGCTGCTGCGCGGCCTGTTCGAGAACTATTATCACGACGTACACCCGACCAGGACCGTATTCGACGTCAACCGCGGTTGGACGATGCGAACCGAGCTGCTGGCCGATCTGTTCCCGGACAGCAAGATCATTTGCTGCGTACGACAGATCCCATGGATCCTGGATTCGGTCGAGCGCCTGATCCGCAAGAACATGTACGAGGTCTCAAAAATATTTGCCTTCGATCCCAGTGCGACCGTCTATTCGCGCGCCGAGGGCGTAATGGCAGCTGGCGGCCTTGTCGGTTATCCCCTGACCGCACTGAAGCAGGCCATGCACAGCGCACAATCGCATCGTCTCCTGCTGTTACCCTATGACACGCTGGTCAGCGATCCCGCCTACGCCCTTGCGGCGATTTACGACTTCACCGGATTGCCGGAATACCAGCACGATTTCGAGAATGTTGCTTTCGAAGAGAAGGAGTTCGACGCGCGGCTCGGGACGCCGGGCCTGCACACCGTGCGCTCGCGCGTCGCGCGGGAGGACCGGGACACCATTCTTCCCCCCGATCTGTTCGAGCGCTATCAGGCCACGCCAGCCTGGCGCGACCCCGCATTCAACACAAAGCAGGTGCGGATCGTCGACGTGCCGCAATGAGGTCGGCGGCAATTCCGCGCGTGCGGCGAGTTGTGGCGCAATAATCACACCTGAATGGAATCGCGTCGTTGATGCCGTGCCTGGTTTCGTCGGTCACGGTTCCGCCCTCATTGCGGCCCCGCATTAGGTTGGGGGCGCGAGTTGGGGATGCAACATGTCGTCCATCGATTGTGCCAGGTGTTGTTACGTCGCTATTCATATTCTCGACGCGTCCTCGGTCCCGGCCGCGCGTGTCCGTAACGTCATTCAACTGTTTGCCGTCGTTCTCGGGGCGGCGGCGCTCGCGGCCTGCGCTCAGTCCTCCGTCGTCACCAGGAATTCCGAATTTGTCAGCTCTGGTCGACAGGCATCGCTGCAACCTAATCGAACGACATCATTGTTCACCAACAGGCGTGTCGCATCCGCCAAAAAACATACCCCGTTCGCGCGGCACGACAATGCGGTCCCGACCCAGATCGCCTCGCAGGGAGTTGCCAGCTTCTACACGGAGGAGCAACAGACCGCGAGCGGCGAAAAGTTCGATACGCACGATTTGACCGCCGCTCATCCGACGTTGCCGTTTGGCACCCGGTTGCGCGTGACAAACGTCGCCACCGGACGGTCGGTGACCGTTCGGGTCAATGACCGCGGCCCGTACGTTCCCGGACGAGTTGTCGATGTTTCATATGCTGCGGCTGATGCGCTGGGGATGGTTGGAAGTGGGACCGCAAAGGTTAAGCTCGACGTCGTGCAATAGCCAACCAGGCGATCTCGGCCTGCGGCGGCAACGCGCGCGACGCGGTGAAGGCGGTGATCGTGGTGAATGAATATCTGGGCAGGAAGGCTGCGACCTCATGCAGGCGGTGTCGAAGGCGTTCGTGAGGGGGCGGTTCAAGACGTACAACGGGTGAGTGACCTATCAGGATTCCGCAGCGTGCAGGGCGGATTAGCCGAAGGCGCAATCCGCCACTACGAACTCGGTCACGCGATCTTTCCATTGTTCAAAGCGCGCGGACACGGCCGATGCGACGGCTTGCTCAGGCATGTAAGGCTGTTGCGAAACTGAGGATTACACCTTCGGCTTATTGTCGCAGAGTCGGCTAAGAAGTTTGGCCAAACCTACCTTCGAGGCGCGATGCTTTCTCGCGTAGCTCAGAGGCTTTTTCGCGCGCCTTTTTCGCTTTGTCGGAGTAGCCAGCCACGTCAAACTGATCAGCTCCACGCTCGTATTTGTCGGCGTATAGCGCGAACTCACGAATCAGGTGCTGAATTTGATGCCGAAACCAATATCGCTGATGTGCCAAAGAACGTAGTTGAGGAATGAGTTGTTGGAGGTCCAAAAAGCTACGCTTTCGAGGACTCGGCGGGGGCGTTGTCGATAGCCCTTTACTGACTCGCTCTAAAGTTTCCTTGACCTTGCCTTTGGCTTCTGTCCGGTGACGCGCAACTGCTTGTACTAAGCGATGGGTCGTGACTGCCGGAATCCCATCTTCATATGGATCGTGTCTTATGAGTGACAATTCGGCGAGCACGATGATGGCCTCTTCCCTGTTGGTCAAGGCTTGAAGAAAATAGATCGGAACGCGTGTCGGCGCGCAATAACCGAGAAACGCCATGACCTCCTCGACGGCGGGGCAGCGCGCCTCTGCGTCACTGAGGGCAAGGTCGAAAGTTGCGGCGACGCTTCGTGGATACAGTACGTCACGCGGGGCGTTCGCCATGAGGTTAGCGGCTTTTTTCGCATACTCCTCAAAACTCACGTGAGCGCGTTTGCAGTAAGCGGCTGCATGGTCGAGGGCGAGGGGCAGGTATCCTAAAGCCTCTGCGAGAATCCTTGCGCCCTCCGTATCTTGTCTTCCGGCGCGGCTCTGAACGAACGACATCGCTTCTTCAGGCGATAGTGTGTCGAGCCCTATTTCATCGGCCAGCCCCGTCCAATCCAAAAAGCGCGACGTGATTAAAACCCGAGCACCCGCAGAAGGCAAAAACTCCACAATTTCATTTGGGCTCGCCACGTTGTCGTACACTAATAGCCAATTTGCGCGCTGTTCGGCGAGACGGTGAAGCAATGCTTTCGCCGTGGCTTCTGGATCGGCCGCGTCCGAGGTGTCATAACCAAGAGCGGTACCAAGGCTTCGCAGAGCAGCGAACAGGCCCTCGCGCGTGTCAGTGGGACACCAGCAAACGCCTGCGTAAAGGCCGCGATAGCGGTGTGCGTACTCAACGGCTAGCGACGTTTTCCCTACGCCCCCCATGCCTTGCACCGCAACACGCTGAACAGCTTGGGTGACGACGGCGGGCCTATCGTGGATCAGGATTTCGTCAAGCCGAGAAAGGTGGTCCTCACGTCCGGTGAAGCTCGGAATACGCGGAGGCACACCAATGAATGGTCGCGACGGAGGCGGAGCCGCTTGAGGTTGGCGTTCGGCGGCGGCAATGATGCGACGCCTACGCTCATCGGCGTCGTCAATCCCCACAAGGTCTTGGTAAATAACATCAGCTAGAAGCCCTTCTAGCGATATGTCCTCGCAGCGGAGAATGATCGTGTGCCGCTCGTCCGGCTGTCTTAGCCTTTGCGCCTCGAAACTGGTGAACTCCTTGCGTGTATAGGCTGACTGTTCGTAGTCACTTGTAGAGAGGACGATTAGGTCGCGCGAGTTTTTCAGACCCTCGTGCATTCGCTCAATCACGCTGTCACTTAACTGGAAGTCGTAATCTTGGACGATGACCCTGTAACCCTTTTCAAGCAAGACGTCGGCAACCTCCTGAGCGATTTTGCCGACGGACCCACGACGGCTCACGAAGAAATCGTACTCGTATTGGCGACGATATTCAGGCGGCATCGCGGAGGTTCCAGTTCGCTCCGCGCAGGTGTGCTCCCGCCACGGACGTCGTAGGCATACACGTCACTTCAATTACGGTCGCAACTTTCACGAGTTATCCCCACCACCACATCTGAGGACGCGCTCCTGTGACCCATACAAAACGGAATCCATGCGATTCTAAAATGGCTCACACGGCACCCCGATAGGAATGTTACAGATTGATCTGACGCATTGCGGTCATTTGAAGCGGTCTGCAGAGTTTCCCTTCGGCTAGCGGGGGTGTCGCTGGAAACTCGCGGTTCGAGATTGACCGACGCGCCTCAATCGGCGTTACGGATTCGGATTCGTAGCCACGCGCAAAAACTTTCTCACCGCGATTTCCCCAACCCTTTCAACGTGATTTGCCCTGTCCAGTCCTCGCGGAAAAAATAATTCGCTTTCCTCGCAACCCAAATCACCGGCTTATTTCCTCCTGTCTCACCCGAAAGAGGGGCGGCTCGCGATCGTCACGAAACGCGCGGTGGGATGCGGTGGACGCGGATGCTCGCGCGCGCATGGTTTCGCAGGGCAGCTCTCACGGGCTGTGAGCGAACAACCGGCGCGCAAGACGAACGATGCAAACGCGGACGGCGAAGTCGTGTGGTCCTGGCATCCGTTGCTGATGCCAAGTCCTGGCGGAGGTGTGGTCGGCCCAACCGGGTGCGGTGCGCCAGCAATCCGCTGGACGACGGTGACAAAAGGAATTCGTCGCCGGGGAGAGCACGAAGGAAACCGTTAAAACCATTGCGCGGGGAAAGCCGGGTGTTATTCGGCGCAACCGTGGTGACTACCGTGTGCTTACTACCATTGCACACGGGCTGCGGGTGCTCCGGGCACCCGGCTTTCCCTGCGCCCTCTACCTTGAGAGGGTCCAATTCGATGCAAAGCTCGAACGCGTTGCGCTGCGAGATCGCGGACGGCTGGCTGCGGAGAGTTTGAGGCGAGGGCAGCGGTGTCAGCTTGCCGTCAGCAATGGTTGCCCTGAGGCCACGGATGTGGCTTGGCCGCCACAGTCGGTGAACATTTAACCCTCATCACAGCCAGCTCTTGCCTGCGCCGCTTTTTAGCCACACCCCTCGATGAAATGATCCTTCGTAGGCCAACGGCCACGGCGCTCGCGAAGGCAAAGGAAAATCCTTCCCTTTCAGGATCGGGAGTTTCCGGGACCAACAAGAGTTGGCTGGGGAAACGGGTTCGCGATGGACGCCAAGAGCAACATCAAAAGCAGACTGCCGAGCCGTCACGTGACGGAGGGCCCGACGCGCGCGCCGCATCGCTCGTATTTGTATGCGATGGGGCTGACCACCAACCAGATCCACCAGCCGTTCGTCGGCGTCGCCTCGTGCTGGAATGAAGCCGCTCCCTGCAACATCTCGCTGATGCGCCAGGCCCAGGCGGTCAAGAAGGGCGTCGCCTCCGCCGGCGGCACCCCGCGCGAATTCTGCACCATCACCGTCACCGACGGCATTGCGATGGGCCATGACGGCATGCGTTCGTCGCTGCCGTCGCGCGAATGCATCGCCGATTCCGTCGAGCTGACCATGCGCGGTCACGCCTACGACGCGCTGGTCGGTCTGGCCGGCTGCGACAAGTCGCTGCCGGGCATGATGATGGCCATGGTGCGGCTCAACGTGCCCTCGGTGTTCATTTACGGCGGCTCGATCCTGCCGGGCAATTTCCGCGGCCAGCAGGTCACGGTGCAGGACATGTTCGAGGCGGTCGGCAAGCACTCGGTCGGCGAGATGTCGGATGAGGATCTCGACGAAATCGAGCGGGTGGCCTGTCCGTCGGCAGGCGCGTGCGGTGCACAATTCACCGCCAACACCATGGCGACGGTCTCCGAGGCGATTGGCCTGGCGCTGCCGTATTCGGCGGGTGCGCCGGCGCCCTACGAGATCCGCGACGCCTTCTGTACCGCCGCCGGCGAGAAGGTCATGGAGTTGATCGCGAAGAATATTCGCCCGCGCGATATCGTCACGCGCAAGGCGCTGGAGAACGCCGCGGCGGTCGTGGCCGCGTCCGGTGGCTCGACCAATGCTGCGCTGCACCTGCCGGCGATCGCCCATGAATGCGGCATCAAATTCGACCTGTTCGACGTCGCGGAAATCTTCAAAAAGACTCCATATGTCGCGGATTTGAAACCGGGTGGCCGTTATGTTGCCAAAGACATGTTTGAAGTTGGCGGCATACCGCTTCTGATGAAAACGCTGCTCGATAATGGCCATCTGCACGGGGATTGCTTGACCGTGACCGGCCGCACGATCGCCGAAAACCTCAAAAGCGTGAAATGGAATCCGCACCAGGACGTGGTGCGTTCCGCCGACAAGCCGATCACCGTCACCGGCGGTGTGGTCGGCCTGAAGGGGAATCTCGCGCCCGAAGGCGCGATCGTGAAAGTCGCGGGCATGTCGAACTTGAAATTTACCGGGCCGGCCCGCTGCTTCGATCGCGAAGAAGATGCCTTCGAGGCGGTCCAGAACAAAACCTACAAAGAGGGCGAGGTCATCGTGATCCGTTATGAGGGGCCGCGCGGCGGTCCCGGCATGCGGGAGATGCTCTCGACCACGGCGGCGCTGACCGGGCAGGGCATGGGCGGCAAGATCGCCCTGATCACCGACGGCCGGTTCTCCGGCGCCACCCGCGGCTTCTGCATCGGCCATGTTGGGCCGGAAGCGGCGGTCGGCGGCCCGATCGCGCTGTTGCAGGATGGCGACATCATCGAGATCGACGCCGACATCGGCACGCTTAACGTAAAGTTGACCGATAAAGAGTTGGCCGAACGTAAGACCAAATGGGCACCTCGAGAGACCAACCACACATCAGGTGCGCTGTGGAAGTATGCCCAGCAGGTTGGGCCGGCGGTGGATGGTGCTGTGACCCATCCGGGTGGTGCGCACGAGAAACAGTGTTATGCGGACATCTAGGCGTATCATTCTTGCGTTGATGTTGGGGGCCGCACCGGTGGCCTCAGCCGGATTCGCCTTCGACGGCGCCCCGGTCAATCAGGATTCAGCGATTCCCGTGGCCGCGGCCCAGCCTCCAACCGGAGCTGCCGGAGCGCTGAAAAAGGCGGTTCCTTCAGCCGTTACGCCCGATACCTCGCTGACCTCGCTGCAATATGCCGCCGAAGGCGGTCATCCGATCGCGCAGTGGAAGCTGGGGCGGATGTATGCCGACGGTAACGGGGTCACCCAGGACGATTTGCGCGCCTTCGAATATTTTAGCCGCATCGCCAATGCCCATGCCGAAGACAGCCCGTCGGCGCCGCAATCGACCATCGTCGCCAACGCCTTCGTGGCGCTCGGGCGCTATTACCTCAACGGCATTCCCAATTCGAAGATCAAGTCGGATCCGGAGCGGGCGCGGGAGATGTTCTCCTACGCCGCGTCGTATTTCGGCAATGCCGACGCGCAATACGATCTGGCCCGGCTGTACCTCAACGGCGGCGGCACCTCGCGGGACGATTTCCGCTATGGCGCGCGCTGGCTCGGTCTGGCCGCCCAGAAGGGCCAGCACCAGGCGCAGGCCTTGCTCGGCCAGATGCTGTTCAACGGCGATCAGTTGCCGCGCCAGGCCGCCCGCGGCCTGATGTGGTTGACGCTGGCGCGCGATAGCGCGACCCAGGACGAGACCTGGATCAAGGACAGCTACAGCAAGGCGATCGCCAAAGCGTCCGATGACGACCGCGCGATGGCGCTGCAGATGCTCGAGCACTGGGTGCAGGGTCGTCGGGATTGATACCGTCGGAATTAATTTCGCCGGGATAGATCAGGCGGTCTCGAAGTCCAGATCGGCCCACACCGGCACGTGGTCGGACGGTTTTTCCCAGGCGCGGACGTAGCTGTCGACGCCGACATCGATCAGCCGGTCGCTGGCTTGCGGCGACAGCAGCAAATGGTCGATGCGCAGGCCGTGGTTCTTCTGCCAGGCGCCGGCCTGGTAGTCCCAGAAGGTGTACTGGTTGGGCTCATCGGTGACCGCCCGCAGCGCGTCGGTCAGCCCGAGGCCGAGGAGAGATTGGAAGGCCTCGCGGGTGGTCGGGCGAAACAGCGCGTCGTTGATCCAGGCCGCCGGATTGTGGACGTCCCGGGCGGTGGGGATGACGTTGAAATCGCCCGCCAGAATCAGCGGTTCTTCGGTCTTCAGGCGTTGCTTTGAAAACTCATGAAGCCGCGACATCCATTTGAGTTTGTACGGATATTTTTCAGTTTCGGGCGGGTTTCCATTAGGCAGATAGAGACAGGCGACCCGCAGCACGCCGCGCTTCAGCTGAACCACGCCTTCGAGGAATCGCGCATGAGCGTCCTCGTCGTCGCCGGCGAGACCGGATTTGGTCTCCTGGAACGGCAGTTTCGACAGCAGCGCGACGCCATTAAAGGTTTTCTGACCGTGGGTGACGACGTTGTAGCCGAGCGCCTCGATCTCCAGCCGCGGGAACGAATCATCGACGCATTTGATCTCCTGCAGACAGACGATGTCGGGCGAGCAATCCTTCAGCCAGGTCAGCAGGTGTTCCAGCCGCTGCCGAACCGAATTGACGTTCCAGGTTGCTATTCTCATGAAGTCGCAATGCGCATCAGGATTGAGGTTTCTCAGATCGAAAAACTGGTGCCGCAGCCGCAGGATGCGGTGGCATTCGGATTGACCACGCGAAACGAGGCGCCGATCAGATCATCGACGAAATCGACCTCGGACCCGGCGAGGAACGGCACCGACGCCGGGTCGACCAGCACCACGGCGCTGTCGCGCGCGATCACCAGATCGTCTTCGGCTTGGGCGCGCTCGACGTCGAATTTGTACTGGAAGCCCGAGCAGCCGCCGCCCTCGACGCTGATCCGGAGCATGGCGCCGTCGCCCTCGGTTTTGAGGATCTCCCCGATGCGGCGGGCGGCCCGCTCGCTGACGGTGATGGCTGCGGTCATGTCAGGTCTCCGAATGGGCCCGCGGTGAATAGGGGTACGATGCCAAATGTTCTGGTATCCCGCGTCCAGCATAGTTAAGTGCGGCGGGCACCGGAATCAAACCTATAAAGGGATCAATACACCGTGTCGGTCGGGATGGCTGCTCCTCGTTCGCCCTATGCCTGCGATCCCGATCGCAGCCGCGGGCGGTTGTTCGACGAGCCGCCGAGCAAGACCCGCAGCCCGTTCCGGCGCGATTGCGACCGGGTGATCCACTCCACCGCCTTTCGCCGCCTCAAGCACAAAACCCAGGTTTTCGTGTTCCACGAAGGCGACCATTACCGCACCCGGCTGACCCATACGCTGGAGGTGGCGCAGATCGCCCGCGCGCTGGCCCGGCAACTCGGTCTGGACGAGGATCTGACCGAGACGCTGGCGCTGGCGCACGACCTTGGTCATCCGCCGTTCGGTCACGCCGGCGAGCGGGCGCTGGATACCTGCCTGGAACACCATGGCGGGTTCGACCACAACGCCCAGACCTTGCGCATCGTGGCCTCGCTGGAACATCGCTATCCCGAATTCAATGGCCTCAACCTGACCTGGGAATCGCTGGAGGGCATCGTCAAGCATAACGGCCCGCTGACCACCCGCGACGGCACCGCGCTCGGGCGCTACCGCGCGCGCGGCGTGCCCATCGGCATCCTGGATTATCTGGCGACCTACGATCTGGAACTCTGGAGCTTTGCCTCGCTCGAGGCCCAGGTCGCCGCGATCGGCGACGATATCGCCTATGACGCCCACGACATCGACGACGGCCTGCGCGCCGGCCTGTTCCGGGTCGATGACCTCAAGGTGATGCCGCTCACGGCCGGGCTGATCGCGGAGATTGACCGGCATTATCCCGGTCTTGATGATATCAGGCGCGGCGCCGAACTGGTGCGCGAGCTGATTTCCTATCTGATCGGCGCGGTGATCGCGGAAGCGCGCCGCCGGCTCGAGATCGCGCGTCCGGGATCGGTGGCGGATGCCCGCAATTATGGCGACAGCCTGATCGCGTTTTCGGCCGCCGCGGCGGGGGCCGAAGCCGAGATCAAGGCGTTCCTGAAGCAGCGGATGTACCGGCATCCGCGGGTGATGCGGGTGATGGGCGACGCCGAGACCATCCTGTTCGACCTGTTCGCGCGGTATCAGAAGGTGCCGGGCGATCTGCCGCCGGAATGGCTGCCGCCTGAAGGTGCAAAGACCGAGACTGAAACCGAGCGTGCCCGCCGGATCGGCAATTTCATCGCCGGCATGACCGACCGCTTCGCCATGACCGAGCATCAGCGGCTTTTTGACTCGACCCCGGATTTGCGTTAGGCGGCGGCCCAGATACGAGAGCAAATGCCCGAAAAACCCTCATCTCCACACTTGTTTGCCGATGTATTGGCGCGCGTGCACGCGGTTTGCGGCGCGCTAGCGACCGAGGGCGGATGGCCCGCCGGCATCGACCTGTCGCGGGTGGTGGTCGAGCCGCCGCGCGACGCCGCGCATGGCGATATGGCGACCAATGCCGCGATGGTGCTGGCCAAGGAAGCCAAAGCCAAGCCGCGCGATCTCGCCGAAAAGATCGCGGAAAAACTACGCCATGACGATCTGATCGCCTCGGTCGATATCGCAGGTCCCGGCTTTATCAATCTTACTTTGAAGCCGCAGGCCTGGTCGGATGCCCTGCGCACCGTGCTGCGCGAGGGCGCAGCCTTTGGCCGCGGCGCGGCCGGCGTAGCCGGAAAGGTCAATGTCGAATACGTCTCTGCCAATCCCACCGGCCCGATGCATGTCGGCCATTGCCGGGGTGCGGTATTCGGCGATGCGCTGGCGAGCCTGCTGGATTTCGCGGGCCATGACGTCGTTAGGGAATATTACATCAATGATGCCGGCGCCCAGGTCGATGTGCTCGCGCGCTCGGCGTTCCTGCGCTACCGCGAGGCGCTAGGTGAGAATATCGGCGATATTCCGGAAGGGCTCTATCCCGGCGATTATTTGAAGCCGGTCGGTGCCGCACTCGCCGCCGAGCACGGCGACAAATTGCTGGCGATGCCGGAAACCGCCTGGCTGCCGGCCGTGCGCGCCAAGGCGATCGCTGCCATGATGGCGATGATCAAGGAGGATCTCGCCGCGCTCAACATCAAGCACGACGTGTTCTTCTCGGAGCGGTCGCTGATCGAAACCGGCAACAACCGGGTGGCCGAGACCATCGATTATCTCCGCGGCAAGGGCGACGTCTATGAAGGCCGCCTGCCGCCGCCGAAAGGCGCGCCGGTCGAGGATTACGAAGACCGCGAGCAGACCCTGTTCCGCGCTACCGCCTATGGCGACGACGTCGATCGCCCGCTGCTGAAATCCGACGGCAGCTACACTTATTTCGCGTCCGACATCGCCTACCACAAGGACAAGTTCGACCGCGGCTTTCGCAATCTGGTCGACGTCTGGGGCTCCGATCACGGCGGCTACATCAAGCGCATGCAGGCGGCCGTCAAGGCGGTAACGTCAGGCAGTGCGGCGCTCGACGTCAAGATCGTGCAGCTCGTCAAATTGCTGCGCAATGGCGAGCCGGTGAAGATGTCGAAACGATCCGGCGATTTCGTCACCTTGCGCGAGGTGGTGGACGAAGTCGGTTCCGACGCCGTGCGGTTCATGATGCTGTTCCGCAAGAACGACGCGGTGCTGGATTTTGACCTCGCCAAGGTGCGGGAACAGTCCAAGGACAATCCGGTTTTCTATGTCCAGTATGGTCACGCCCGCGGCCACTCGATTTTCAAGAATGCGCGCGAGGTGATCCCGGATCTGCCGCAGGAGGACAGGGCGCGGGCGGCCTTTTTGGGGGACGCCGCGGTGGAGCGGCTGACCGACCCGGCCGAACTAAGTTTGCTCCGGCAACTCGCCCAGTACCCGCGATTGATTGACGCGGCGGCATCAGCACATGAGCCGCACCGAATCGCTTTTTACCTCTATGATCTGGCCAGCGAATTTCATGCGCTGTGGACGAGGGGGCGCGATTTGCCCTATTTACGCTTCATTATCAATAATGATGCAGAGATCACAACGGCGCGGCTGGCTTTGGTCCAGGGCGTCGTCTCGGTCCTGGCATCTGGTCTAGCCGTTCTCGGCGTCCATGCTCCGGACGAGATGCGATAATTAGGGGCAACGCTCTCACATGGGGATTTGTGAGGGCATCTGGCAGCAACTGGTTCGTTTGTAAAAGCGGGTTAGCGGCTTTCCCGAAGGGGACGCATCATCACGATGGCTGATCGATATCAGGACAGATCTTTTCCCGCCGATGACGGCTACGATCATGGCGGGGATCAGCATGCGCCTGCGCGAACCGAGAGCGATCCGCTGGCCGAACTGGCGCGGCTGATCGGTCAGACCGATCCCTTCGCCAACACGGCCCGCCCCAATCCGCCGGCGCCGCCGCGCCATCAATACCAGCCGCCTGCCGTGCCGGACGAGGATCCGCCCGCCGGTCCGCCGCCATGGATGCAGCGCGCGGCGCGCCAGGAAGCGCCTGCGCCGACCTATCACGATGAGTCTTACGCCACGGAGGATCATTCCGAGCCCGACTATCCGGCTTCGGAGCATCCGCTGCGGCGCTATGCGGTCCAGCATCCCGAGCCTGAGCCGGAATATGAGCCTGCGCCACATTACGCTGAGGCCGACCAACCGGTAGATCCCGCGCGCTACGACGATGCGCTGTACGGCGAGCTCGTGGCTGGCGGTCATGACAACCCACACGACCATGCCTATCAGGATGACGCCTACGCCTATCAGGACGGCTACGACGAAACCGAAGAGCCGGTTCAGAAGCGCCGCGGCGGATTGACCACGGTGGCGGTGGTTCTCGCGCTGGCGGTGGTAGGGACAGGGGCCGCGTTTGGCTATCGCACCTATGTCGGTTCGCCCCGCAGCGGCGAGCCTCCGATCATCAAGGCCGATGCCAGTCCGACCAAGATCGTGCCGGCACCGGGCGACAGCAACGGCAAGGTGCCGGACCGCCTGGCGGCGGGCGACGGTAGCGAAAAGATCGTCCCGCGCGAAGAAGCGCCGGTGGACGTCAATGCCAACACCAGGGTCGGCCCGCGCATGGTGTTTCCGCCGCTGAACCAGAATGCCAATCCGCCGTCGCCAGCGAGCGTCGCACCCAGCGCGCAGCCGCCGGCGGGGACCGCCAACGGCACGATGCCGAATAACCAGCCACGCGCGATCAAGACGTTTACGGTGCGCGGTGATCAGGCCGATGCCGGCGCGCCTGCCACCGCGGCGCCGCCCGCCGCGGTGGCAAAGCCTGCGCGTACGGCCGCAACGCCCGCACGGACCGCGCCGTCGGCGGTCAACGCCAATGCTTCGAGCGCCAACGCGCCGTTGTCACTGTCACCGCAGGTCGCGCAATCGGCCCCGGCGCCCGCGGCGGCGCCAACCAGGGTCGCGACCAATGCACCGGTGCCGATCGCGCCGAGCGCCAGTTCAGCCGGTGGCTATCTGGTGCAGGTCTCCTCGCAGAAGAACGAGGCCGACGCCCAGGCTTCCTATCGCGTGCTGAAAGGCAAGTACCCGAGTGTGCTCGGCTCACAGTCGGTGCTCGTGAAGCGCGTCGATCTGGGCGAGAAGGGGGTCTATTACCGGGCCTTTGCCGGACCGTTCAGTTCAGCGGAGCAGGCAACGCAGGTTTGTAATAGCCTCAAGTCGGCCGGCGGCCCGCAGTGCATCATCCAAAGGAATTAACGGCCGTTTCCTTGACCCACGGGTTAACTGAGGGCTAATCGGCCCTATGAGCAAGCGGGCCTTCATCACGGGTATCTCCGGACTGGAATTGAGCGCCGCCGAGCGCGAATTCATCCGTGCAGAACGGCCGTGGGGATTTATTCTTTTCAAGCGGAATATTGATACTCCAGCTCAAGTCACCAAACTTGTTGGTGAATTGCGCGCAGCCGCGAGCGATGCCGATGCGCCGGTCCTGATCGACCAGGAGGGTGGCCGGGTGCAGCGCCTGGGGCCGCCGCGCTGGCCGGTCTATCCGCCCGGCGCTGTGTTTGACGCGCTGTACGAGATCGATCCCGCGCTTGGCCTTGAGGCGGCGCGATTGAGCGCGCGGCTGATCGCTGACGACCTGATCCAATTAGGCATCACGGTCGATTGCCTGCCGCTGGCGGACGTTCCGGTCGAAGGCGCCGATGCCGTGATCGGTAACCGGGCCTATGGAACCGAGCCTGCAAAGGTCGCGGCGATTGCCCGCGCGGTGACCGAGGGGCTGGAACAAGGCGGCGTGCTGCCGGTGCTCAAGCACATTCCGGGGCACGGCCGGGCCACCGCCGACACCCATTTCCGGCTTCCGGAGGTCGATACGGCCCGAAAAGAGCTGGAACGGACCGATTTTGCGGCGTTTCAGCCGCTCGCGGACCTGCCGATGGCCATGACCGCACATGTTGTGTTTAGCGCGCTGGACCCCGCCCATCCGGCCACGACTTCTGCGACAATCATCGCACAGGTGATTCGCGGCGTGATCGGGTTCCAAGGTTTGTTGATGAGTGATGACGTGTCGATGAATGCGCTGGCGGGGTCGATCGCCGAGCGGACCCGCGCCATCGTCACCGCCGGTTGCGACATGGTTCTGCATTGCAACGGCAGACTGGACGAAATGCAGGAAGTCGCCCGTGAGACGCCTGAATTGTCGGGCATGGCATTGCAGCGTGCCGAGCGGGCGCTGGCGTCCCGCAAGCCGCCGCAACCGTTCGACCGGCTGGCCGCGCGGGCGCAATTGGACGCGTTGATTGATCGGGTAGGGAAGAGCGCATGAGCGCGGAAATTCTGTCGTTTGAAACCGGAAGGCCCGCGGACCTCGCCGATAGCGAGCCGTCGCTGGTCGTCGACGTCGAGGGCTATGAAGGCCCGCTCGATCTGTTGCTGGCGCTGGCGCGGCAACAGAAAGTCGATCTCGCCAAGATCTCGATCCTGGCGCTGGCCGACCAGTATCTGGTGTTCATCGAAGCCGCCCGGAAAATCCGGCTTGAGCTGGCCGCTGACTACCTTGTCATGGCGGCCTGGCTCGCGTTCCTGAAGTCGCGGCTGTTGCTGCCGGAACCCGCGACGCCTGACGGGCCGAGCGCGGAGGAAATGGCGACCGCGCTGGCCAACCGGCTGCGCCGGCTGGAGGCCATTCGCGAAGCGTCGAACCGGCTGATGAACCGGCCGCAATTGCAGCGCGACATTTTTCCGCGCGGTGATCCCGAAGGCATCGCCGAGATCAAGCATCCCAAGTTCACCGCGACCCTGTTCGACCTGCTGACGGCCTATGCCGTGCAGCGCCAGCAGCGGGTGCTGACCACGGTGCATCTGGCCCGGCGCACGGTGTGGTCGTTGGCGGAAGCGCGCGCGTCGCTGGAGCGGCTGGTCGGCATTGCCGAGGAGTGGAGCTGCCTCGACGAGTACCTTTTGAACTACGTCGTCGATCCCTCGCAAAAGGCGACGGTATTTGCATCGAGCTTCGCCGCGGCCCTTGAACTGGTGCGCGAAGGCGAGATGGAACTGAACCAGAAAGAGGCGTTTGCGCCGCTGTATTTTCGCAAACGTCCCCCTGTAACCGCCGCAATGTCTGCGCCGGATCTACCTGTCGAGTAAGTGGAAGAAGGAGACCGAGCCATGGCAAGCCTGGCCGAAAAACGCGTATCCGATGCCGAAGCCGAGGAGCATCCGGTCGAGCCGCAGGCACGGCCCGAGGAGCTTCGGCTGCTGGAGGCGTTGCTGTTTGCCTCGACCGAGCCGCTCGATCAGGCCACGCTCGCCAAGCGGATGCCCGATGGCGTCGATATCAAGGAAGCGCTTGCCCAATTGCAGGCGGATTATGCCTTGCGCGGCGTCAATCTGGTTCGCGTTGCCAATAAATGGAGCTTCCGCACCGCGGGCGATCTGTCGTGGCTGATGACGCGAGAAAGCACCGAGACGCGGCGGCTGTCGCGCGCGGCGATCGAAATGCTGGCGATCATCGCCTACCATCAGCCGGTGACGCGCGCCGAGATCGAGGAAATCCGCGGCGTGGTCACATCCAAAGGCACGCTCGACGTGCTGCTCGAAACGGGGTGGATTCGGCCACGCGGCCGTCGCAAGACGCCCGGCCGTCCGCTGACCTTCGGCACCACTGAGGCCTTTTTGTCGCAGTTCAGCCTTGAAGCACTCGGCGACCTGCCGGGACTTGAGGAACTGAAGGGAACGGGCCTGTTGGATTCGCGGCTGCCTTCCGGCTTCAGCGTTCCGACGCCTTCTGACGATCCGACCCTGCGCGAAGACGAGGATCCGCTGGAAATCGGCGACAATCTGGAACTTCTGCTGGCGCCGGCGGCCGAGCCGGAAAGCGGCAGCGAAGAGGGCTAGATCAAATCTCAGAGCCAATATTCCCGGTTAACGGTAGCGTGCTATCGACCATTTGACCGGGCCTAAGTCCTTGTTTTTGACACCCCCAAAGCCTAGTTTCCGGTGAGATGAGGCTGGGTCGCTGACTCAGATGTTTGGAGGGTTGCAGGATGGGTTCGCTTAGCATTTGGCACTGGATCATCGTGATCGCAGTCGTCCTGCTGTTGTTCGGCCGCGGCAAGATTTCGGACCTGATGGGCGATGTCGCGCAGGGCATCAAGGCGTTCAAGAAGGGCATGCAGGACGACGACACGACCGCTGAAAAGTCCGAGCCCGTGAAGTCGATCGATCACAACGCCACGCCGTCCACGGCGGCGCGGTCGGATGTCGGCAGCAAGGCCGTCTGAGTAGCCACGTGTCGCCCGATCGGGAATTGCTGATCGGGACTTGCGCCAAAGCCATCGCGGCGGCTGATCGCTTCGCGTGAGCGGGATTTTTCATGTTCGATATCGGGTGGAGTGAAATAGCGGTCATCGCGGTCGTCGCGCTGATCGCCATCGGCCCGAAAGAATTGCCGGGCGTGCTGCGCATGGTCGGGCAGTGGATGGGCAAGGCGCGGAAGATGGCCAGCGAATTCCAGGGCCAGTTCCAGGAAGCCATGCGCGAAGCCGAAATGGCCGACCTCAAGAAAAGCTTCGACGAAGTGAAGGAAGCCGCCAGCGGATTTACCGGCGGCGGCCTCATGACGTCGCTGCAAAAGGATGTCACCAACGCGCTGCGCATCGATGACGTCGACAAGCCGATGGATCCGCAGGCGGCACCTTCAGCCGAAGCTTCTGCGACCTCGGCGATTGATCCGGCGACGTCAAGCGACACGCCGGTAACGCCGACGATACCGGAAGCGCCGACACCCGAGACCTTGGTCGAGGCGACCACCCACGCCGCCGTGACGGAGCCGTTGGTCATTACGCCGGAAGCGGTCATTACGCAGGAAATTCTGCCTGAGCTGGCCGCGCCGGCGATATCCGACGTTCCCAGGGACGCCAAAGCGTCATGAGCGCCGAGGATATAGAGGCCAGCAAAGCGCCGCTGATGGACCATCTGATCGAGCTGCGCTCGCGGCTGATCAAGGCCCTATTGGGCTTCGGCATCGCCTTTATTTTCTGCTTCTTCTTCGCCAAGCAGATCTACAACATCCTGGTGTGGCCCTTCGTCTGGGTCGCCGGCGCAGAAAATTCGAAATTCATCTACACCGCGCTGCTGGAATACTTCATTACCCAGCTGAAGCTGGCGCTGTTTGGCGCCGGCTTCATCTCGTTTCCGATCGTGGCGACGCAGATCTACAAATTCGTAGCCCCCGGCCTGTACAAGCACGAGCGCGGCGCGTTCCTGCCCTACCTGATCGCGACGCCGTTCTTCTTCGTGATGGGATCGATGTTGGTCTATTTCGTGGTGCTGCCGATGCTGGTGCGGTTCTCGCTCGGCATGCAGCAATCCGGCGGCACCGAGACCGCGCAAATCCAGCTTCTGCCAAAGGTCGGCGAATATCTGTCGCTGATGATGTCGCTGATCTTTGCTTTTGGCATCGCGTTCCAGCTGCCGGTGATCCTGACGCTGTTGGGGCGGATCGGCATCATTAGTTCGAAGATGCTGCGCGAGAAGCGCCGCTATTTCATCGTGGTCGCCTTCATCATCGCCGCGGTGCTGACGCCGCCGGACGTGCTCAGCCAGGCCTCGCTCGCGCTGCCGTTGCTGGCGCTCTACGAAGGCTCGATCATCGCGGTGCGGATCGTCGAAAAGCGCGCCGCCAGCGCCGCCAGCGCCGCCGCCGCCGCCGCCGCCAGCGCCGCCGCCACACCGCCCCCGGCGGCTCCGCCGCCTCCGGCTACCGATCCGACAGAGTAGGGACTTATTCGTCGTGCCCGGGCTTGTCCCGGGCATCCACGTCTTTTACAGACCTTGCATCAAGACGTGGATGGCCGGGCATAGGCGAGCGCAAGCGACGCCGTCCTTCAGACGGCTATGCCCGGCCCTGCCGCAGGAATGTAGCCATGCACGACATCAAATCCATTCGCGACAACCCCGAAGCCTTCGATGCCGCGCTGAAGCGGCGCGGGCTAGAGCCGTTGTCGGGATCGCTGCTGGCAATCGACGAGCGGCGCCGTGGGGCCATCCTGGCGTCGGAGCAGGCGCAGGCGCGGCGCAATTCCGCATCGAAGGAAATCGGTGACGCCAAGAAGGCAAAGGACGACGCGCGCGCCGCAAAATTGATGGCCGAGGTGGCCGAACTCAAGACCACGATGCCGCAGCTCGAAGCCGCAGCCAAGGCGGCGGACGAAGAGTTGGCCAAAGAGCTTGCTGCCATACCGAACCTGCCGCTCGATGAAGTCCCCGAGGGCGCCGATGAACATGGCAACGTCCAGCGTCACGTGTTTGGTGCGATCCGTAACTATGCGTTCAAGCCGAAGCCGCATTTCGATCTCGGCGAAGCCATGGGATTCATGGATTTCGATGCGGCTGCGAAGTTGAGCGGCGCACGTTTCGTGGTGCTCAAAAAGGGGCTGGCGCGACTGGAGCGTGCGATCGGCCAGTTCATGCTCGATCTTCATACCAATGAGCATGGCTATGCCGAAATCAATCCGCCGTTGATGGTCCGCGATGAGGCGATGTTCGGCACGGCGCAACTGCCGAAGTTTCGAGACGATCAGTTCATTTCCGCTGAAATGGGGTGGCGGAAAAATCGTCTAGATGAAATTCTGAAACCCTTGGACGAGGAGGTTTCGAAAGACCAAACCAAGGGTGCCAAAGCCATTGTTGATGATTTGATCGAGCGAGCCGATACAAAAGAGAATTTCTGGCTCATCCCCACCGCCGAAGTCCCGCTAACCAATCTCGTCCGCGAATCCATTCTCGACGAAAAAGAACTGCCGATGCGCCTGACCGCGCTGACGCCGTGTTTTCGCGCCGAGGCCGGAGCTGCGGGGCGCGATACCCGCGGCATGATCCGTCAGCATCAATTTACAAAAGTCGAACTGGTTTCGATCACGACGCCCGAGGCCAGCAAGGACGAGCATGAGCGGATGCTGGCCTGCGCCGAGGAGGTGCTGCGCCGGCTCGATCTGCATTATCGGGTGATGACCCTGTGCGCCGGCGACATGGGTTTTGCCGCACAAAAAACCTACGACATCGAGGTCTGGATGCCGGGGCAGGGCGATAATGGGGCCTATCGCGAAATCTCCAGCTGTTCGGTGTGCGGTGATTTCCAGGCGCGACGGATGGATGCGCGCTATCGCGGGCCCGACGGCAAGCCCCGTTTCGTGCACACGCTGAACGGGTCTGGCACCGCCGTGGGCCGCGCCCTGATTGCCGTGATGGAAACCTATCAGCAGGAAAACGGCGCCATCGCCGTGCCAGAGGTGTTGCAGCCCTATATGGGCGGCCTGAAACTGGTCGAAAAAGACACATAGCGCCCGCAATCAACCGGTCGGGACCGCCTTCGCTGTTGCGAAGGCGGTGTGCCCCGGTATCTTCATTTCCGTCCGCGGCGGCCATTTTGTCCGGAAATGAAGTTTTTTGAAATATGCCTTTGCATCGCGAAATCTTCTGGGTGGGCCGGCAATGGGCCGTGACCGGCCACGGCATGCAGGCGGTCGACCAGAAGCAGAAGAGCAAATTCGATATCGAGGTCTCCCGGCTCTGGGACGACGATCTGGTGGAAGGCTTGTCCTCCGAACGCTGGTTTAATCCAGCTGACTTCAGCGAGGGGCTCGCGATCGCCCGGGCGCGCTATCCGGCGCTGCCGGGCAGACCCAAGCCCAAAATCGCGCCCAAGCCCGTCCCGCCGCGTGTTGACCTTGCGAAATCCAATGCCGCAACATTCGCCATGCGCGTCGATGGCGGATGCGCAAGATTCACGACGATGTGGCGGGTTCGGATCAACCGCTAGCCGCGCTGCACGGGCTATTTTACCGGATATGCCGGGTTTGCTTCAACGCCGGGGGCCGGATAAGACGGCGCAGCGGCCGTATCGGAATCGATTGAAAAAGGCATTTATTCGAAATGCGAATTCTCTGCACCAATGACGACGGCATCCATGCCCCCGGCCTCAAGGTCGTCGAGCAGATCGCGAAGGCGCTGTCCGACGACGTCTGGGTGGTGGCGCCCGAACTCGACCAGTCCGGCGTCTCGCATTCGCTGTCGCTGAATGATCCGCTGCGGTTGCGCGAAGTAGGCCCGCGTCATTTCGCGGTCAGGGGCACGCCGACCGATTGCGTGATCATGGGTGCGCGTCACATCCTCGGCGAGACCAAACCCGATCTGGTGCTCTCGGGCGTCAACAAGGGCCGCAACGTCGCCGAAGACGTGGTCTATTCCGGTACCATCGCAGGCGCGCTGGAAGGCACCATCCTGGGCTTGCCGTCGTTTGCGCTGAGCCAGGAATTCAGCATCGAAACCCGCCACGCACCGCTGTGGGAAACCGCGCTGAAATTCGGTCCGCCGATCCTGCGTAAGGTGATCGATGCCGGTGTGCCCAAGAACACCGTGATTAACGTCAATTTTCCCGCCTGCGCGCCGGAAGATGTGCTCGGCGTGCGCGTGACGCGGCAGGGCAAGCGCAATTTTGGATTCCTCAAGGTCGACGAGCGCCGCGACGGCCGTGGCAATCCGTATTTCTGGATCGGGTTCGAACGGCTGGCGCAGGCCGATCCGCCGGCCGAAGGCACCGATCTCGCTGCGTTGGCCGCGCGCTACGTCTCGGTGACGCCGTTGCGGCTCGATCGCACCGACGAGGCATTTTCGGAAGCACTGGCCACGACGCTGAAATAGAGCGACGCGGCTACGCCGCCGGGCTTTTCAGCGCGGTGTCGATCATCTTGGCCAGGGTTTCGAGCTGGAATGGTTTCTGCAACGCCGGGCGGTCGCGATATTCTTCCGGCAGGCCGGATGAGCCATAGCCGGTGGCGAAGATGAAGGGCAGGTTGCGCGCCTGGATCAATTCGGCAACCGGCGAGATCACCTTGCCGTTGACGTTGACGTCGAGAATGGCGATGTCGAAATCAACCGACTGAGCCAGCTTCATCGCTTCATTGACTTCGCCGGCTTCGGCCACCACCCGGTAGCCCAGTTCTTCCAGCATATCGGCAACCATCATCCTGATCATGACCTCGTCTTCAACGAGGAACACAGAACCGCCCAGCGGCCGCGTCGCAGTCATGATGATGTCCTTGCCCGTCCCATGGCCAAGGTTCGCAAATAACGTTGATTTGCGCAACGTCCACGTGAGCCGAGGGGCGCCGCCAGTGGCCCGCCGCACGCAGTTTTGTTCGATTCAGGGGCCAATCGCCCGGTTTGATCAACGTCGGGCTGTGATTGGGGTTCCCGGCCGGGAACGCAATTTGACAAGAGTTATTGCTTAATCAGGCCGATCATAGTGTTTCAACTGGTTTGGCCGAGTCGCATGACGCTGCCCGGTGCCCCGTTGTTCGAGATTGCGATTATCAGCTGTGCAAAATCCGCCGGAAAAGATGATGTTTCAGCTCAACCTGCGGCGGCGCGGGATCAGCGATCAAGCGGTGCTGCGCGCGATGGAGGAAATCCCGCGCGAGGCGTTCGTCGAAGCGGCCGACCGCGACAGGGCCTATCGTGACAGCGCGCTCGGCATCGCCTGCGGGCAGACCATCAGCCAGCCCTTCGTGGTCGCCTATATGACCGAGCAATTGCAGCTGCGGAAGCCGCATCGCGTGCTGGAGATCGGCGCCGGCTCCGGCTACCAGGCCGCGGTGCTGTCGCGGCTTTGCCGGCAGGTCCTGACCATCGAGCGCTACCGCACCCTGGCCGACCGCGCGCGGATCCGGCTGGAGCAACTCGGTTGCGACAATGTCGAGGTGCTGCTGGGCGACGGTCTCGACGTCTCGGCTATTCCGGGCGGCCAGTTCGACCGCATCATCGTCACCGCGGCGATGGAGCAAATTCCGGATGCGCTGCTGCAGCGGCTGGAGCCGGCTGGCATCCTGATCGCGCCGGTCGGCCCGCATCACAGTACCCAAACCCTGATCCGCGTTGTCAGGACCGAAACCGGCTTCGAGCGCCGCGATCTGGTGGAGGTGCGGTTCGTGCCGGCGCTGCCGGGCATCGCACGCGAGTTGTAAAAACCCGGATAGGCTGGTCCCGCCAATATCTTATTCGCAGGGTTAAGCGGTTGTTTACTGGGGACGTGTTTACTCAATTCAGTGTTTAGTTGCGTACGAGTGAGTAACCATGTCCCGTGTCGTCGAGTTGCTTTACTCGCGCCGCGTTCCGCAGGTCGCGGCACTGGCGCTGATGTCGATTGGTTTTGCAGGCTGCAGCGCCGACATGTCGTCGCGCATGTCGCAAAGCTCCTTTTCCAATCCCTTTGACTCTCAGCCGCAGGCAACCGGTTCGGTGGCGCCGGCCGTCGAGCGCCGCGAGCTGCCGCAATATACCCGGCCGCAGACCCAGTATTCCCAGCAGCAATATCAGTCCGCGGCATTGCCGCCGCCGATCTCGGCGCCGCAATCCTATCCGGCCCGGCCGTCTTACCCGTCCGCCACCGCTGGCGTTTCGGGGGGAGGGCGTGGCGTCGGCTCGTATGCGCCGCCCACCCGTCAGCCGCTTGAAACGACCGGCAGCGTCGCACCGCGCTCGGTCGCGGCAACGCATATCCCGATGCAGGGCGGCACCAAGATCATCGTCGGCACCAGCGACACGCTCGAAATCCTGTCGCGCCGCTACAACGTATCGGCCGCCGCGATCATGCAGGCCAATGGCTACAAAGGTCCGCGTGCGTTGTCGCCGGGCCAGCAGCTGATCATTCCGCATCCGGCCGCAACCGCGGCCGCCGCGGCACCTGTGCTGGCTGCGCCCGCGGTCAAGCCGGTTGCGATGGCGGCGGCGCCGGGTGTCCACGTCGTCAACCATGGCGATACGCTGCTCAGCATCGCCCGCCACAACCATGTGTCGGTGCCGGAGCTGGCAAGAGCGAACAACCTCAATCCCTCCGCCAGGCTCAGCCTCGGCACCAAGCTTGTGGTGCCGGCCGGCAAGACGGCCGCGGCAGCGACGCCGGTAGCGGTTGCTGCCGCCCAGCCGGTCGCGGCAGCGCCTGTTCCGCCCGTGACCAAAGTCGCCGCGGTCGACACCCAGCAAAAGGCCCGGCTGGCGCAGTCCGCGCCAAACGCCGAAGAGCCCTCGATCGAGTCACCGGTCAAGGCCGCCGAGGCAACCGGTGCGCTGCCGACGTTCCGTTGGCCGGTGCGTGGCAAGGTGATCGCGGCTTATGGCGCCAAGACCAACGGCAAATCCAATGACGGCATCAACCTGGCGGTGCCGGAAGGCACGCCGGTCAAGGCCGCTGACGACGGCGTCGTCGCCTATTCGGGAAATGAGCTCAAGGGGTACGGCAATCTGGTTCTGATCCGGCACGCCAACGGTTACGTCACCGCATATGCCCATGCGAGTGAGCTGATGGTGAAGCGCGGCGATACCATCAAGCGCGGTCAGGTCATTGCCAAATCGGGTCAATCGGGCGAGGTGCAATCTCCGCAACTGCACTTCGAGATCCGCAAGGGATCGTCACCGGTTGACCCGCTTCAATTCCTCAACGGGGCGTGAGCCCATCGCGTTGCCGATACAGACGTCATCGCCCGCGAAAGCGGGGGATTTCGTTTTCAGGATTCTTTCGCGGTCATCTTCACGCCGAGCCGTCCCGCCAATTCCTGCGTGAACTGCCAGGCGACGCGGCCGGAACGCGAGCCGCGCGTGGTCGACCATTCCAGCGCCTCGCGCTCGAGTTCGTCTTCCGCGACCTTGATGCCGAAATGGCTGCAATAGCCCTTCACCATCGCGAGGTATTCGTCCTGGCTGCAGCGATGGAAGCCGAGCCACAGCCCGAAGCGATCGGATAACGACACTTTTTCCTCGACCGCCTCACCGGGATTGATCGCGGTGGAGCGCTCGTTCTCGATCATCTCGCGCGCCAGCAAATGGCGGCGGTTGGAGGTGGCGTAGAGAATCACGTTGTCGGGCCGTCCCTCGATGCCGCCGTCCAGCACCGCCTTCAGCGATTTGTAGGAGGCGTCATTGCCGTCGAACGACAGATCGTCGCAGAACACGATGAAGCGGAAGCTGGAACTGCGTAACAGGTCCATCAACTGCGGCAGGCTCTCGATGTCCTCGCGATGAATCTCGATCAGCTTCAGGCGATCCGCCGCTTTGCGGCCGGCATTGATGCTGGCATGGGCGGCTTTCACCAGCGACGACTTGCCCATGCCGCGCGCGCCCCACAGCAGCGCGTTGTTGGCGGGCAGGCCATTGGAAAAGCGCTCGGTATTCTCGATCAGGATATCGCGCATCCGCTCGATGCCCTTGAGCAGGCCGATCTCGACGCGGCTGACGTGCGGCACCGGCGACAGCCGTCCATTGGGGTGCCAGACGAAGGCATCCGCCCGCTCGAACGGGTCGGTTTTCTCTGATACCGGCGAGGCCGCCGACAGGTGCGCCACGATGGCTTCGAGTGCGCGCGCGATCCGCTCGTCAGGGCCGTGTTTTTGAGGCGATACGGGGCGTTTTGCCACTGCTGCCGCGGGCTTCCGCGCGGCCGGCCTGGAAGTGGCGCGAGGGGGTGTTTTTCGAGCTTTTTTCGACATTTCTGGGGTTCCTGATAACGCACCCATATCGAGCCTTTGGGGAGGCCGCAAGCGCCTCAAAGGAAGGGCAAATGAGCGGTCTGGCGGCGTTGCAATTGGGACCGCGGCCGCTATAGTCCCGCCGAATTTACCCGGACCGGCCTGACGCCAATGCGTTGCCGGTCTATTCCCGTTTCACGAGGATCGTCCGAATGCTGATTACTCCTGCGTTTGCCCAGGCTGGAGCCGGCGGCGACACCAACAGCATGTTGATGTCGTTGCTGCCGTTCGCGCTGATCTTTGTGATCATGTATTTCCTGATTCTGCGGCCGCAGCAGAAGAAGGCGAAGGACCACAACGAACTTGTGAAGAACATCCGCCGCGGTGACACCGTGGTCACCACCGGCGGCCTGGTCGGCAAGGTCACCAAGGTCGTCGATGACGACCAGATCGAATTCGAAATCTCCGACGGGGTCCGCGTTCGGCAAATGCGGCAGATGATTTCGGGCGTGCGCGCTAAGGGCGAGCCGGCCAGGGAAAAGGCCGACACTGCCAAGGAAGATTCCTCGGCCAGTTAGCGCGTTTTCCAGTAACGGCGCACATTCCCAAATCTGCCAGAATCTGACGGGTCAACTCGATGTTGTATTTCACGCGGTGGAGGGCGCTGGCGATCATCGTGACGGCGCTGGTGGTGTGCCTTTGCGCCGTTCCGAATTTCTTCCCCGAAGCCAGGGTCAAAACCTGGCCGGTATGGGCGCAGCGCCATCTGGTGCTGGGCCTCGATTTGCAGGGCGGCTCGTACCTGCTGCTTGAAGTCGACGCCAATTACGTCAAGAAGGAAAAGCTCGATACGGTTCGCGATGACGTGCGCCGCACCTTGCGCGAGGCCAAGATCGGCTATACCGGGCTCGCGACCAAGGGCGACAGCGTCGAGGTCCGCATCACCAAGGACACCGAGCAGCAGCCGGCGCTCGCCAAATTGCGCGAGCTGTCGCAGCCGCTTGGCGGGTTGCTCGGCTCCAGCGGCCAGCGCAGCCTGGAAGTCAGTGACGCCGGCGCCGGGGTAATACGTCTGACCGTGCCGCAGGCCGCGATCACCGACCGCGTCAGACAGGCGATCGAGCAGTCAATCCAGATCGTCGAGCGCCGCGTCAACGAGCTCGGCACCGTCGAGCCGCTGATCCAGCGCCAGGGCGCCGATCGAATCCTGTTGCAGGTTCCCGGTCTCGGCGATCCCTCGCGTCTGATCGAGCTGGTCGGCAAGACCGCCAAGATGGATTTCCGCATGGTCGACACGACCGTTCCTCCGGACCAAGCGGCCGCGGGCCGGCTGCCGCCTGATTCAGAACTGCTGCCAAGCACGGAACCGGGACATGCGCCGTATGTCGTCAAGAAGCAGGTTCTGGTATCGGGCGGCGACTTGACCGATGCGCAGCCGGGCTTCGATCAGCGATCGAGCGAGCCGATCGTCAGCTTCCGCTTCAATACCTCTGGCTCGCGCAAATTCGCGCAGGCCACTTCGGAGAGTGTCGGGCAGCCCTTCGCCATCGTGCTGGATAACAAGGTGATCTCGGCGCCCGTGATTCGCGAACCGATCACCGGCGGCTCCGGCCAGATCTCCGGCAGTTTCACGGTGCAGGCCGCCAACGATCTTGCCATTCTGCTGCGCGCCGGTGCACTGCCGGCGCCATTGACCGTGATCGAGCAGCGTACCGTTGGTCCGGGGCTCGGCCAGGACTCGATCGAGAAGGGTGAACTCGCGGCCTATGTCGGCTCGATCATGGTCATCGTGTTCATGCTGCTGACCTATCGTTTGTTCGGCGTGTTCGCCAACATCGCGGTCGCCATCAACGTCGCGATGATATTCGGCGTGCTGTCGCTGTTGAATGCGACGCTAACGCTGCCCGGTATCGCGGGCATCGTGCTCACGGTCGGCATCGCGGTGGACTCCAACGTGCTGATCTATGAACGCATCCGGGAAGAGTTGAGGGGCGGGCGCACCGCGATTTCGGCGATCGACGCCGGCTTCAAGCGCGCGCTGTCGACGATTCTCGATTCCAACATCACCACTTTCATTGCCGCGGCGGTGCTGTTCTACATTGGCACCGGTCCGGTGCGCGGATTCGCCGTGACGCTTGGCATCGGCATCATCACCACGGTCTTTACCGCGTTTACGCTGACCCGGCTGATTGTTGCGAGCTGGGTACGGTGGAAGCGGCCGCAAAGCGTGCCCATTTGATAAGGCGGAACCGGTCGTGACACATATCGTTCTCCTGGGGCTGGGCGCCCTCATTGCCGTGCTGACGGTCGTCAGTTGCTTCGGCTGGCTGCCGTCGCTGCGGATCGTCCCGGACAATACGCATTTCGACTTCACGCGGTTCCGCCGCATCAGCTTCCCGATTTCGGCCGTGCTGTCGATTATCGCGATCACGCTGTTCTTCACCCATGGGCTGAACTTCGGCATCGATTTCAAGGGTGGCACGCTGCTGGAAGTCCGGGCCCAGTCGGGCACCGCCGATATCGCCGGGATGCGCGCCGCGTTGAGCAATCTCGGACTGGGCGATGTCCAGTTGCAACAGTTCGGCGGTCCTTCCGAAGTGCTGATCAGGGTCGCCGAACAGCCCGGCGGCGATGCCGCGCAGCAAGGCGCGGTGCAAAAGGTTCGCGGCGCGCTCGGCGATTCGGTCGATTACCGCCGGGTCGAAGTGGTCGGACCGCGGGTATCAGGCGAATTGCTGGCGTATGGCATGCTCGGCCTGATGCTCGCGATCTTCTCCATTCTGATCTATCTCTGGTTCCGGTTCGAATGGCAGTTCGCGTTGGGCGCCATGATCGCCAACGTCCACGACATCGTGCTGACGATCGGCTTCATGTCGATCTCGCAGGTCGATTTCGATCTCACCAGTATTGCGGCGCTGCTGACGATCCTGGGTTACTCCCTGAACGATACGGTCGTGATCTATGACCGGATCCGGGAAATGTTGCGGCGTTACAAGAAAATGCCAATGCCGGAACTGCTCAATGAATCGATCAATTCGACGCTGTCGCGCTCGATCATCACCCATTTCACGGTGACGCTGGCATTGCTGGCGCTGTTGCTGTTTGGCGGCAACGCCATTCACAGCTTCACCGCCGTGATGATGTTCGGCGTGGTGCTGGTCGGTACCTATACCTCGATCTTCATCGCCGCGCCCATCCTGATCTATCTCGGCGTTGGCGATCACCGGGCCGACGCGCCGGATGAGCCGACGAAAAAGAAGTAGTCATGAGCGAGCATGATCCCGAAAAGTGGGAACCGGTTTTCGGGCAAGATCATGATCAAACCAAAAGATGACCGTTCGGACGCCCCGCATCTCCCGAGATCGGCGCCGATCGAGGCCTACGGCAAAGGCGGGTTTGCTTTCGACGACATGTCGCATCGCGGCTCGCTGCTGTGCTTGCCGGATGGCATCTGGGCCTGGCCGGTCACCCGACCGGAACAGATCGACAGATATTCGCTGGAGCGGGTTTTCGCCGGCGCCAACAGCATCGATACCCTGATCGTCGGTACCGGAACCGAAGTCTGGTTGCCGCCCTCCGCGCTGCGTGAGGCGCTGCGCGCGGTCCGGGTGGTGCTGGATGCGATGCAGACCGGCCCCGCGGTGCGCACCTACAACATCATGATGGGTGAGCGGCGGCGCGTTGCCGCGGCGCTGATCGCGGTGCCATGAGCGAGGCGGCGACCGACAAGGATGCTCCCGGATTCTGTGCCGAACTGGTCCGCGTCCACGACTTCATCCGCTACGCGTCCACGCTGTTCGTGCCATCAGGTCAGCGCCGCGCGCTGCTGGCGCTCTACGCCTTCAATGTCGAGATTTCCCGGGTGCGGATCCACGTCAGC
This sequence comes from Bradyrhizobium sp., assembly GCA_039935075.1. Lineage (GTDB taxonomy): Bacteria > Pseudomonadota > Alphaproteobacteria > Rhizobiales > Xanthobacteraceae > Bradyrhizobium. The sequence continues at coordinate 12,913 of JBDTKZ010000097.1, read as the reverse complement.
CAGGCGCTGGCAGGCGAAATGCGCCTGCAATGGTGGACCGACATGCTCGCGGGGGCGGGCCATGGCGGGGTCGAAGGCAATCCGGTCGCGGCCGAATTGCTGCTCGCGATCCGCAGCGTGCACCTTCCGGTCGAGCCGTTGTCGCGGCTGATCGAGGAACACCAGTTCGATCTCTACAACGATCCGATGCCGACCATGGCGGCGCTGGAAGGCTACATCAACGAAACGTCATCGGCGCTGTTTGCGCTCGCAGCCCGGGTCGCCGGCTGGCACTCGGAGGCGATCGATCACCTCGCACGCCATGCCGGGCTGGCGCAGGGCATGGCTCAGGTGGTGGCGGCCCTGCCGCTCGACGCGTCGCGGCGGCAATTGTTCGTGCCGCAGCAATTGTTGCAACAGCACGGCATCGGGATGGAGGAGGTGTTCGCCGGCAAGCAGACCGCCAAACTCCGAACCGCGTTCGATCAACTGATCGGCGAATTGCGCGAACATCTGGCGACCGCGATGGCGTTGATGCACACCGTGCCGCCGGACGTCCGGCCGATGTTCCTGCCGCTCGCACTGGTTCGCCGCGATCTCGATCTCATGTCGCGCGCGGACGCCGATCTCTTCATGCTACAGCCCGCTTCCCGCCTGCGGACACTCTGGACGCTGTGGCGGGCATCACGTTCCAGCGCATTCTGATCCGTCGTGATGAGGGAACGACGCTGCGCCGCGTCCGGGACACGATCGAGCCCTACGACGATGGCGTATGATCGGCCGTTTCGAAATTGAACCGGTCGCGCAAATTCTTGCGCTGCTCCAGGATGTCCTTCAGAAACGCACGGTCGGTGTCGCTCGCCATCATCGGCTCGATCAGGTCGACCTGATTCATCGCCACCAGTTGCAGGATTTCGGTACGCGGTTTGCCATCACGGTCGCGCGGCAGGGCCTGCACCACCTGGATATGCTCCGGCGGCTTGGGCCCCTTGGCGGCGTTGAGTTCGTCGCGCAATTGCGCTTCCAGCGCGGTCCGATCGGCCTCGACGAAGGCATAGAGTCCGACGCCGCTGCGCCGGTCGGCGAAGGCGACAATCGCAGTGTCGCGCACATCAGGATTTCGCCTGATCAACTCGACCAGCACCGGGGCGTCGTTGACCAGCCGCCGGCCGCCGCCTTCGCGGTCGGTGAAGTTGAACAGGCCGCGGGTGATGGCGCGGTAAACCTTCTTGCCGGTCGCGAGCCACAGCCGCGCCACGAACGATTTGCGCGCCAGGATCTTGCGCTCCTTTGGCGTCAGCGCGTCCGGCGCGTAACTTCGCTTGTGCTTGAGCAGATGCCGGAGATCCTCATAGGCGGCGATCCGAAACAGCCGGCTCCGTGTCTTGAAGCAAGCCGCAAGCTGGAAGTCGGTGACATAGGCCTGTCCGTCGTTGCCGCGCAGCCAGTTCTGTTCCTTGGCGAGGTCGTTGTGGCAAATACCGGCGCGATGCAGCTTGCGCAGCACAAGCTTGGCGGAGCGGAAATAAGCAAGGTCGCCGTTCGGCTTGGCTTGATGCAGCGCGACGCCGTTGATGAAGCCCCGCACCAGCGACCGACGGCCGGCCCATAGCAGCTCCGGTCCGACGTGCAGGTTGCGCGCCAAAGTGAGCGCGCGGCGCTCGCGGGCGAACAGATGCCGCGCGGGGAAATAGGACCACCACGGCACCTGATCGAGCCGCCGCAGCACGGCATCGACTTCGCCCTGATCGCTGCGAAAGCGGCCACGCTCGACGGTCGAAAACACGTCGCGTTTGAGCAGGACGCCTTCGGTCCATCGCGCCGACAGCACGGCGGAATCGTCTTTGGGCAGGCTCATGAAAGTCTCACGCCGCGGCCTGAACGCGCAGGCTGTCCGCGATCCATCGATCGAGATCGGCCAGCGCGCGGGCGCTGATCGCCTGTTTCTTCGCAACCGTCTTTTCGTTGCCGCGCAACCGCGTCCCGTCGGGCTTCTTTGTCGGCGGATTGGCGAGCGGGGGAAACAGCCCGAAATTGATGTTCATCGGCTGGAACGAGCGGGGGCCGGCGTCGATGGTCTCGATATGGCCGCCGGTGATGTGTCCGAGCAGCGATCCCAGCGCGGTCGTCGCCGGCGGCGGCGCCAGCGCCGTTGCGCGGGCATCGGCCGCGGCATAGAGGCCGGCGATCAGGCCGACGCTGGCCGATTCCACATAGCCCTCGCAGCCGGTCATCTGGCCGGCGAAGCGCAGCCGCAGGTCGGCCCGCAGCCGCAACTGCGGGTCGAGCAGTTTCGGTGAATTCAGGAAGGTGTTGCGATGCAGTCCGCCAAGCCGGGCGAATTCAGCCTTCTCGAGCCCGGGAATGCTGCGGAACACGCGCTGCTGGGCGCCGTGCTTCAGCTTGGTTTGGAAACCCACGATGTTATAGAGCGTGCCCAGCCTGTTGTCCTGGCGGAGTTGCACGATGGCGTAGGCCTTCACGGTCGGGTCACGCGGGTTGGTCAGCCCGACCGGCTTCATCGGGCCGTGACGCAAGGTCTCGGGGCCACGCTCGGCCATCACTTCGATCGGCAGGCAGCCGTCGAAATAGGGCGTGTTGGTTTCCCACTCCTTGAAGTCGGTCTTTTCGCCGGACACCAGTGCTGCGACGAAGCCGTCATATTGCTCCTTGGTCATCGGGCAATTGATGTAGTCGGCGCCGGTGCCGCCAGGACCGACCTTGTCATAGCGCGATTGAAACCACGCCACCGACATGTCGATGGAATCCTTATGCACGATCGGCGCGATCGCGTCGAAGAAGGCCAGTGCGTTTTCATCGGTGAGTTCGCGAATGGCGTCCGCCAGCGGCGCGGAGGTGAGGGGGCCGGTCGCAACGATGACATTGTCCCAGTCGGCCGGCGGCAAACCTGCGATCTCGGCCCGTCGGAGTTCGATCAGCGGATGGTCCTGCAACGCCCTAGTGACGGCTGCGGAGAAGCCGTCGCGGTCGACCGCCAACGCACCGCCGGCCGGCACCTGATTGGCGTCGGCGGAGCGCATGATCAGTGAACCGAGGCGTCGCATTTCGGCATGCAGCAGTCCGACCGCATTATTGGCCGCGTCATCCGAGCGAAATGAATTGGAGCACACGAGTTCCGCGAGGTCCTCGGTGCGATGGGCCTCGGTCATCCTGACAGGACGCATCTCGTGCAGGACGACCGGTACGCCCGCCTCGGCGACCTGCCAGGCAGCTTCCGAGCCGGCGAGGCCCGCGCCAACGATGTGGACGGGTTTGGAGGGTGATTTGATGTCAGTCATCGCGCAGGGTTAGCGCTTTTTCCGCTGCAGTGGAATGCGCTGATGGCCAGACACGACAACGCCCGCGGTGACGCGGGCGTTGTCCGTTCGTCAGTCAGCTTGACGGCGTATCAGCCGTTATAGGTACCGGCTGCCACGCGCGGAATATCCGAGCGATCCAAGCCGATATCGGCCAGTTCGCGATCGCTAAGCTGGGCCAGTTCGCTGACATTGCGCTGATAGTCCCGGAAAGCCTGGATCATGCGGATGAGCGAGAGCAACATGGTATTCTCCTTCGTAGTTCCGATTCAGCCTTTGGAGGAAAGCCTCATCGTTGAAATGAATATAGAGCGGATTATCGCAGTGCAGCAGTTCAAATGTTGCGATGCAGCTAAGCCAAAAACGCATGGCAAAAGTAAGAAGTGATTAACCAATCATCCCCGCTGTCCAAACCGCCATCCTGAACGTCGGCTGCCACGCCAATCATCCGAAAAAAGCCTGTAAAACAGCCGAATTGTCGCAAAGAGAACATACGTCCTACCAAGACATAAAATGGTCATCGAACAATCTCGTTCAAGGGTGTTGACGGGAACAAACCGCCACCAGCGGCTGATTCGGATTGCACCTCATGCGAAACTCGCATGCGTTACAATGAAATGAATATAAAATCATTATTTAACCAGGAGCGCCGCGCGAAACGGTTCGAATTGGGCCACGTCGCCGGACGACGGCAACGCCTGATGCTTTGTCGTGAGAGATGTCGGCCGCTTCATCGCTGCAGGCGGCCACACCGACATTCGCCCGGGTTGGCTAGAAACGATGGCGGCGGCCGAGTGCGGCGCTCGCAATGCGGCTTGCCGTGAGCCGGCGCAGTGAAACGATCGCAACACCCACCGGCCATTGCGGCTCGGTGTCGGCAAGACACACGGCGCATCGGGCAAATCGTGCGCGGCATTCATGATCGCGATGAGGCTGCGTTCACACGTCGATGCAACTGCGTTGATTACGAATCTGTAATTAAAAACCGATGTTTCGCATAACGCTCTGCGCTGCGCGTCGATCACAAACTCCTCGCGCGAAATTCATTCCGCAAGTTTCGCGCAATCGGCGATCAATTGTTCCACAGATTCCAGCAATGGCGTTGGATCTGTTCTCACGGAAGGGAAAGTAACATGATCAATAAGTTACTCGGAGCGACCGCAACGGCCGCCGTTATCCTCGCAGTCGCACCCGCATTCGCCGCTCATATGGCCGGCTGCAGTGGCGCAAACATGACGAAGACTGAAACCATGATCGAAACCATGGCTGATGGTGACGGCAAGGCGATGGCGCAGCAGGAAATCGCTTCGGCGCAGACGGCAATGCTCGACGGCAAGATGGGCGCCTGCTCGATGCATCTGAGCAAGGCGATGCACGCCGGCATGGGCATGACGAAGTAAGTCGTCATTAGGGGCAGGGGGCCGATTGCGAAGCGATCGGCCCTAAGCCGCAAACGATTTAAGCGCAATCAGACTAAGGCGCGTGCGAAAGCTGGGTCGCAAAATAGCCGATCGTCTTGGCGTAAACTTCACTCTTGTTCCACTGCTGGATCACCGCGAAGTTGGGACTGCCGGGCTCCCAGCCCTTGCCGCGCTGCCAGCCATAGGACGCAAGGTAATTCGCGGTGGATGCCAGAACATCCGGGGCGCTGTGCAGAAGATCGCGGCGGCCGTTATTGTCGAAATCGACCGCATATTTGAGATAGGACGAGGGCATGAATTGGGTCTGGCCGATTTCACCCGCCCAGGCACCGTGCATTTCGCTTGCTGCGATATCCCCCCGATCGATGATCCGCAGCGCATCCAGCAACTGCGCCCGGAACTCGTCGGATCGCCGGCAATCGTATGCGAGCGTTGCCAGCGACCGGATCGTCGGGAATTTTCCGATATTGACGCCGAAATCCGTTTCCAGCCCCCAGATCGCCACCACCACTTCGCCGGGCACGCCGTAGACGGTTTCGACGCGGCTCAGCACCGAGCCGTATTGCTTGAGCATATTGCTGCCGCGGGTCAGCCGCGGCGGGACCATGCGGCCGGAAAACTCCTCGAAGCTCTGGCTGAACACCGCTTGGGAGTGGTCCCGGGAAATGACCGCTTTATCCAGCGTCACGCCGTTCAAGCCGGAGGTGAGGGTCGCCTGCGAAATCCCCTTGGCGGCGGCATCGCTCTTGAAGTCGGCGAGCCACGCGTCAAAACTGCCGCTGCCACAGGGGACCGCGGCGGAAGCTGGCACGACCAAGGCCGCCAGGACGGCGCCGACGGCCAAGGCAGAGAAAACGATACGAGAGGGGAGCAGAGCGCGCACCGAGATCGATTCGCTGTTGAGGACGAAAGGTTCCATAGCACGAAATGTCGGCGGGAAGCGCGGCCAAAACATGGCCAGCCAGTGCCGGTGCAGTGAGCAGCGCGGCGTTTGGCGCCGCTAACCGCCGCTGCCGCCGGTCGGTAGACGACCAGCGGCCTCGCGGTGATCGCGCGGGCTTACGCCCCCCTAAGGGCCGTCCTTGCGCCGCCAGGAGAACAAAGCGGCCGGAAAATCCGCAGCCGAGCGCCGCTCAAGCTGCGGGCGCGGCGGAATCGGCCGCGGATTGGGGTCGGGCGCGATTACCGCGCGATAGAGATGCCAGGTGGCGTGGCCGAGCAAGGGGATCACCACCGCAAGCCCGAGGAAGAACGGCAGCGATCCCAAAACCAGCAACACCGCGACAATCAATCCCCACGCGGCCATCGGCACCGGGTTCTTGGCCACCGCGCGAAGCGACGTCACCATGGCGTCACCGGCGCCGGCATGACGGTCGAGCATCAGCGGGAACGAAACGACGCTGATGCACAGCGCCACCACGGCAAACAGAAAGCCGACGCCGCAGCCGGCCACGATCAGCCACCATCCTTGCGGTGTCGTCAGTACGCGCTCGGCGAAATCAGGAATCCCGGCCGCGGATTCGTAGCCGAATGCCGCGACGTAGATCGCCTGCGCGGTCGCAACCCAGGTCACAAACAGGGCCAGCAGCAGCACGCCGAGCCCGAGCATGGCGCCGAACGAGGGCGACCGCAGCACGTCGACGGCATTCCATGCCGACGCCGGCTCGCCGTTTTCCCGGCGGCGGCTCAACTCGTAGAGGCCCAAAGCTGCGAACGGGCCAAGCAGCGCAAAGCCCGCCGCCAGCGGAAACAGCAGCGGCAATACCGAATAGCCGAGCACGGTGCGCGCCAGCACCAGTCCGAGCACCGGATAGATCACGCAGAGGATGATGGCGTGGCTGGGCACCGCCTTGAAATCCTCCCAGCCGAGCCGTAACGCTTGATGCAGATCGGAAAGGCCAATGCTTCGGATGATGGGGGCGGCGGCGGTATCGGGCGCGCCTACGGGGGTGACACTGCTTGGGTATGATGTCGCCATGTCGTTGTCTCCCTTGCTGCGGCGGTCGTATTTTTGCCACCAAAATCAGGGCACAAGCGAACCGTCCGCGGAAACGATCACGATCAGGCCAGACGCGAAGACAGGAAACCGAACTGGCCATGTCGCGAACTGAGTGGTCAGCGTACGCTCAATTGCCCGGATAAGCACTCACGCTTCGGTGTTGCCGCAACGCAAACTTGCGAGCCCACCATTGAGTGTCATTCCTGCGTCATTTCGCGTCCGCTAGATTGGTTCCGTTGCCGCAGTGTCGCATTGGCAACCGTAGGGGAGGCGACTAAGCTTTCGGGCGATCAGCATCGGTGTCGCGGCCGCCGGGAAGAGTGTCGTACAGACTGTCATACGATCAACTGCAATGGAGCAAACGATGAGCATTTTCGGAAAGATCATGGGCGCGATCTTTGACAGTTCTGCCAGCGCAACGCCCGCAGGCGGCACGGCCCCGGCCGGCAGTGCGCCAGCGCCCGCCGGCGCCGGATCTTCGGCGACGCCGGCTGCTCCACCCCAAAGCGTTGACGTGGCGGCGATCGTTGACAAGGCCGCGGCCGCGAGCGGCGAAAAGCTGGAATGGCGCACCTCCATCGTCGATCTGATGAAGGCGCTGGGCATCGATTCCAGCCTGACGGCGCGCAAGGAACTGGCCAAGGAACTCGGTTACACCGGCGACATGAACGATTCCGCGAGCATGAATATCTGGCTGCACAAGCAGGTGATGAGCAAGCTCGCCGCCAATGGCGGCAAGCTGCCGCCGGAGATCAAGCACTGATCTGAAGCGGCTCCGGTCCGCCGTTTCAGCCAACGACATCAAGGCCCGCGGCGCTGTCGCGGGCCTTTTGCGTTGCGACTTTGGCATGCCTTGCCCGGCGCGGGACCGCGGTCTAGATACGCGCGCGAAACAAGAAACGCATAAAGGAGCACGCTCTTGAATACCGTTGATCGCAGAACCCTGCTTGCAACCGGCGCGCTGGCGCTGGCGGGCACCACCACGCAAAGCGGCCGGGCCGAGGCCCAGTCCGGCCCGAAGCCGATCTTCGCGGTCCCCGCGATCACGATCCCGATCGTCGGCGAAAGCGACGTGTTTCCGGTTCGCCGCATCTATTGCATCGGGCGCAATTATGCCGCGCACGCGATTGAGCGCGGCTCCGATCCGACCCGCGAGCCGCCGTTCTTTTTCCAGAAACCGACCGACGCGATCCAGAACGTCGCGATCGGCACCGTCGCGGATCATTCGTATCCCTCGCTGACCAGGAATTATCATCATGAAGTCGAACTGGTGGCGGCGCTGAAATCGGGCGGTAGCAATATCTCGCCGGAGCAGGCGCTCGATCACGTCTACGGCTACGCGCTCGGGCTCGACATGACGCGGCGCGATCTGCAGAACGGCATGGCGGCGGAAAAGAAGCCCTGGGAAATCGGCAAGAGCTTCGATCACGCCGCCGTGCTTGGCCCGATCCATCCCGCGGCCAAGGTCGGCCACTTTACCAAGGGCAGGATCTCGCTCGCCGTCAACGGCACGGTTCGGCAGGACTCCAACCTCGACCGCATGACCTGGAGCGTCGCCGAACAAATCGCCAAACTGTCCGAAGCGTTCGAGCTCAAGGCCGGCGACATCATCTATTCCGGTACGCCCGAAAATGTCGGCCCGGTCGTGAAGGGCGACGTGCTGTTGTGCAAGCTCGAGGGCCTGCCGGATATGTCGATCCGCATCGTGTAAACGGTATTGCCTTGTCATTCCGGGGCGTGCGTAAGCACGAACCCGGAATCTCGAGATTCCGGGTTCGACGCTTTGCGTCGCCCCGGAATGACATTCGGTTATTCACCTTCCAGATCCGCATATTCCGGATGCTTCTGCAGATAATCGACCACAAAGCCGCAGCCGGCGACCACTTTCAGGCCGTCGGCGCGGATCAGTTCCAGCGCGCCCTTGACCAGTTCCGACGCGATGCCGCGGCCGCGTAACGCGCGCGGCGTCTCGGTGTGGGTGATGATTACCGCACCGGGCGTCAGGCGATAATTGGCAAATGCTACGGCGCCTTCAACGTCGAGTTCGAACCGGCGTTGGGATTTGTTGTCGCGGACTTCGCTGTGGACCTGGCTCATGTCGAACTCACTTCAGCAGATCCTGATAGTCCGGATTTTTGTCGATAAAGGCCTTCACGAACGGGCACTCCGCAATCACCTTCAGGCCATCGGCGCGCACCTGGTCGAGCGCGCCCCGGATCAGCTTTGAGCCGATGCCCTTGCCGCCGAGTTCGGGGGGCACTTCGGTATGCACGAAGGTGATGACACGATCGGCGATCTTGTAATAGGTCGCGGCGATATGGCCGTCGACCGCGAGTTCGTAGCGGTGTTTTTCGCTGTTGTTGACGATGTCGCTCATTCGCTCTCAGCCGCGCTCCGATCAGGTCTTCAGGAATTCCTCGAGCATGCCGCGGATCGACCACGCCGTGCCGTCGTCCGATCCCTTGATATCATCGATTTTCCATTTGTCGCCATCCCGCACGAAATCATAATGCACGGTCTGGTTGGCGGGCTTGCTGCGCGGACGAGCGCCGGTGATGGTGACCGTGATCGCGGCCTTGTCGGCTTCGAGCTTCTCGGCGGCCACCTTGAACGATTTGACGTCAGGGTCCTGCGAATTGGTGACGGGATCGAAATCGATTGGGCCGACGTCGCCCTTCGGCGTGTGCGCATCCGCCTTGGCCCAGAGCGCGATCAGGGCGCTCGACAGATATTTGGCCTTCGCCGCCTTGCTCTCGATCACGAAGGCGCCGCCGCCGTCACCCTTGCCCTTGGCCGCGCGGGTATAGATCGCGGTGACGATCCCTGCGGGATCGTTCGGGGAGGCGGTTTGGGCGATCGAGGGACGCACGACGGCGCCGGCAAGCAGGCCGGCAAAGCCGGTCGAAATCAGGGCTCGGCGGGTGATCATTTCTGTCCTCAAATCATTTTTGCTGTAGTTTGACGCAGAATAGGTCGCATCATCGCGGTGATGCGTTCGATAACGGAGAGCAATACCATGGCCAATGATAAAGGCCCGAACATCAAGAAGAAGCAGAAATGCAAGAATTGCGAAGGCAAGGGCCTGGTCAAGAAGGGCGACAATGTCGTGAAGTGCCAGCGCTGCAAGGGGACTGGAGTGAGGTGAGGGCGTTGCTTCAGTCATTCCGGGATGCGCCATTTGGCGCAGACCCGGAATCTCGAGCTGACAATCTCTGGATTCCGGGTTCGCTCGCTTTGCTCCCGCCCCGGAATGACGATTAACATCCGCATCTGAATCTGCTTCAACTTTAAAAAGACCAAGCCCGGCGAGAGCCGGCGTCCATGTTGGGAGAATAACATTCATGAAACTGGTTCTGACTTTGCTCGGCGTTGTCCTGCTGGTGGTCGCCGCGGTCTATTTCCTGATGCCGGCGGATCAACTGCCGGGCTTCTTCCCCGGCCACATGGCGGGCGACAGCCATGTCCACACCAAGCACGGCATCGTGGCCGGTGTCGTCGGCCTGGTGCTGCTCGGCGCCGGCGTTTTCGTCGGCCGGCGATGAGGCGCTGATTGTGAACGCAACCTCGGCCAACGCGCCGCGCGGCGGCATGAACCGGATGTCGCGCCGGGTGATGAATCTGGCGCATTTCGTCACCCAGAACGCGCGCCGTCACGGCGCCCGCCCGGGCTTCATCTGGGGCGATAAATCGTGGAACTGGCGCGAGATCGACGGCCACGTCTCGGCGCTGGCGGCAGCGCTTGCCGCGCGCGGCATCGTCAAGGGCGACCGCATCCTGGTGCATTCCAAGAACGGCGACGAGATGTTCTGGTCGATGTTCGCGGCGTTTCGCCTTGGCGCGGTCTGGGTTCCCACCAATTTCCGGCTGATGCCCGATGAAGTGGCCTATCTCGCCACCGCCTCCGGCGCGAAAGCGTTCCTGTGCCACGGCGATTTTTCCGATCATGCCGCGGCCGTATCGGGGCCTGAATTCACTTGGCGGATCGGCGAGGGCGCGTTCGGCGAGACATCGCTGACCGAAGCCATCAAGGCGCATGCCGGTGTCGATTTTGAAAACGTTGCGGTCGATTACGACGATCCCTGCTGGTTCTTCTTCACCTCGGGCACCACCGGCCGTTCCAAGGCCGCGGTGCTGACCCATGGCCAGATGGCCTTTGTCGTCACCAATCATCTTGCCGACCTCACGCCCGGCACCACCGAGCGCGATGCGTCGCTGGTGGTAGCGCCGCTGTCGCATGGCGCCGGCGTGCACCAGCTGATGCAGACGGCGCGGGGCGTGCCGACCATCCTGCTGCCGTCCGAAAAATTCGACATCGCCGAGGCGTTCCGGCTGATCGAGCTGCATCGGATCAGCAACATCTTTACCGTGCCGACCATCCTGAAAATGATGGTCGAGCATCCCGCCGCCGATCGGTTCGATCATTCCTCGTTGCGCTATGTCATCTATGCCGGTGCGCCAATGTACCGCGAGGATCAGAAGGCCGCGCTGCAAAAGCTCGGCGGCGTGCTGGTGCAGTATTTCGGGCTTGGCGAAGTCACCGGCAACATCACGGTGCTGCCGGCCGAATTGCACGACCCCGACGACGGCCCGCAGGCGCGGATCGGCTCCTGCGGTTATGAGCGCACCGGCATGCAGGTCTCGATCCAGGGCGATGACGGGCGCGAACTGAAACCGTTCGAGACCGGCGAGATCTGCGTGATCGGGCCCGCCGTGTTCGCGGGCTATTACGACAATCCGGAGGCCAACGCGAAAGCGTTTCGCGACGGCTGGTTCCGCACCGGCGATCTCGGCCATATGGACGAAGAAGGTTTTGTCTATATCACCGGCCGCGCCTCCGACATGTACATCTCGGGCGGATCCAACATCTATCCGCGCGAGGTCGAGGAGAAGATCCTGACCCATCCCGGGATCGGCGAGGTCGCGGTGCTCGGCATCCCCGATCCGGTGTGGGGCGAAGTCGGCGTCGCCGTCTGCGTGCCGCGCGAGGGCGCGTCGGTGACGGAGGCCGAGATGGCGGGCTTCCTGTCGCCAAAAGTGCCGCGCTACAAAATGCCGAAGCGGTTCTTCTTTTGGGATGCGTTGCCGAAGTCCGGTTACGGCAAAATTCCGAAGCGGCTGGTGCGTGATGAGCTGGAAGCGCGCGGGTTGCTGGATGTTACCGCAACAAAGAAGGACTAAATGCGAAGTGTCGAGCAACCCGGTCGCCCCGCGCCCGAACGGATCCAATGGGTGGAGGGGCGGGGCCGCGCGTTCACGATCACGCTTGCAGCCGGGCTGCCATTGCTGGAAGCCGCGCGCCGGGGCTTTGCCGCGGCGGGTTTTGCCGGCGGCACCCTGAACATCAAGGGTGGCGCGCTCGGCCCGTTTGCCTATGTGATGCCGGCGTTGTCCAGGAACGGCGCCAACGCCGCGTTCTACAGCGATGTGTTCAGGCCCGCCGGCGTAACGCGGCTCAAGCTCGGCGCGATGACCCTGGGCGCCCGCGATGGCGCGCCGTTCTTCCATTGCCACGCGCTGTGGACCGAAGCCGATGGTCGCAGCAATGGCGGCCACATCCTGCCCGAAGAGACCGTCGTCGCCGAGCCCTTCGAGGTCGAGGCGTTCGGGATTGATGGTGCACTGTTTACGGGCGAGCCGGACCCCGAAACCAATTTCAAGCTGTTCGGGCCTGTTCCCAGCGCGAGGAGCAACCCACCAACCACCAGCCGCGCCTTCGCGCTGCGGCTGCGACCAAACCAGGATTTTGCCGGCGCGCTGGAGAGCTTCTGTCGCCAGCGCGGCGTTTTCCGTGCCCGGCTTCATGGCGGCGTCGGCAGCACGATCGGCGCGCAATTTACCGATGGAAGCCGCGTGGTGCCGTTCGCGACCGAACTTGCGATCCGCTCCGGCACCATCGCCCAAGGTGCCGGAGGCTCGCTGGAAGCCGACCTCGATATCGCGCTGGTCGACTATCTCGGCGGGCTGGCCGAGGGCCGCCTGCTGCGCGGCGACAATCCGGTGCTGATGACGATGGAGCTGGCGCTGGAAGTGCTGGATGAGGAGGCCGGGGGATAGGGTGAAGGAGGACGCCGTTCGCAAAGCATCCGATGGCGCCATGGTTCGAGACGGCGCTTCGCGCCTCCTCACCATGAGGACCGTGCGGACATCAGGCATGTTGCCGACCTCATCCTGAGGAGGCGCGAAGCGCCGTCTCGAAG
>JBDTKZ010000096.1:0-81318 GCA_039935075.1 Bradyrhizobium sp. | reverse complement strand
TTCAAAAATTGCGGCGCGAAACCGGGCGATATGCTGACCCCGGAACAAATGGCAAAGCTCGGGCCGCTCGCCGCGCAGTACATGATGCCGTTCATTCAGCGGCACGCTCGGCGCAGCTGATGCGGGTCAGGCCGCAGTGGTCACATTTTTGGATGATTGAGACAGCCGCGTCAGGACAGCATGCCCCTCGCGGAAGACGCGCTCTCCCGGTTTCATCGAACCAACGAACGCCGCCATTGGTCCACTTTTCGAATCCGACGCATCCGCCGGTATACTGCCCTTTTGAGGCCCATGTTCAATGAGCGCGTTTCCAGAGAACTTCGACCTGCCTCGCCGGCGGCGAGGAAAAGATCAGGCAATTGAGCAAGGCCGCGATCGAGGCCTCCGCGGACCTGTCGCTGCACGCCCGTATGATCGAGCGGGCGATGAACATGCTGGATTATACCTCGAAGCGGCGTGTCCACGCCGATGACGACGAATTAGTACTTCAAATGTTGGCGGCCAGGCTGTTCAACAGTGGGGCATCATCCGTGAAGCTGTTGCTCGGCGGCTACTACCAGTCGACCGTTATGGTCATGCGCGACATCCTTGAGACGACTTTCCTGCTTGACTACTTCCACAGCAATCACGACCAGATTGCGGTGTGGCGGGCCTGCGACGAGAAGAAGCGCAATCGCGAATTCGGCGCCATGAAGATACGCGTCGCACTGGATGACCGCGACGGCTTCACGGAGCGCAAGCGTGAGGCCGCCTATAATCTGCTCTGCCAGTTGGGAACGCACCCGACCTACAAGGGCCTCCAGATGCTGCAAGCGAAGGGGTCCGATAAGGTGATTGTCGGGCCGTTCTTCGAGCCGGCCTCCCTTGACGCTGTGCTGTCCGAGCTTGCCAAGACTATTATGCAGGCTGGCGCCCAGACAAGGCACGCGGACAAGCTCAGCCTGGAAGACTACCGGATGTCCCTCGACTATCTGACGACTCAGGCCGATTGGTCGGATCACTTTTTCGGGTCAGTGGTCGACCGGTCTAAACTCGCCGAGATCCAGAGCATCATCGAGGAAATCGAACGCCGCGCGGGCGGTCTCGCTAATTGACTCCCAAACCATCCTCGCCGTCGATAATGTGGCCACGGGCGGCAAGCGACACACGTTTCGCAATTTGTTCGTGTCGACGGAGGATGCATGCGGTGGTTCGGACGCCAGCCTGCGCCAATTGGCGCACCCGCCGCGACGGCCGGAAGCATCGGCAACCTCTTCGATCCCCTCGCCGTCTTAGCGGCGCTGGACGTGGCCACGCCTCAATACCTCGGACGCATCGATCGCAAGGAACTGGTCTATCCGGCTTGCACCCGGACCCTGATAGATCCGGAAGGCGACGTCCGTTCGATTTGGGAGCACACGCGGATTGAGGCGATGCGCTATGTGATGATGGTGCCAAGGCGTGAAGTTGAGCTGCTGGTCGACCCGTCACGGCAAACCGAAATGATAGATGCCTTCCTTCGGCGCCGTCCCCACGAAGATACCGTCATCGATTTCACGGGCGTTCCGATCGATGACTACGGGATCGCGATCATCGCCGGCTTCAATTGGCTAAACCACTGTGCCGCGCTGGCAGGGGTCGACCCCGACAAATTTTGGCGGCCGCTGCGCAACTTCCGAAAGATCACGGTGGTGGCTCAAAGATGGTGGGCGCTCGATGGCGCCCGCGGTGCTACCGCATGTTGGCCGAGCGGCAGTACCCGCCGCTGATGGTCTACCTCACCTGGCTTGAGTACACGCGCTTGGCCAAGGAGATCGCCTCGGCAGCAATCTACGGATCATCGATCGATAAAGCCGAAGCCAGGGATCGCGAACATTTCACGCGAGAACTTGCCGGCCGCTCTGCTGAACTCGTCGGCACCCTCGATGCGCTCGCGGATACGATGGGCCGTCTTCGAAGTGCCCAAGAACCCGACGATTTGCTACCGAAATAACGCTCGGAAGGGTGTCTCAATTGATACTCCCACCCGATTTGGCCGGGGCCGTCGGAGCGGTTGATGGCCGCAGCCCGGCTTTAGATTCGCGGGCTTGGCCGGCCCTGCCGCCCGGGTCCGCTGGTGGTGTCACTATATTTCGGTCGCCGGGATGCGCCGTAGACGCGGACGCGTGTGCATCCTAATGCAGCTTCCGGCGGCGGCGTCGGCGTCGGCCGGGCTGCGCTCACATTGGGGAGGTGCGTATGAACCTAGAAGCGCTGCCTTGGAAAGATATGACCACGATTGGGCTGGCGGCCCTCGGTGCCGGCCTCGGCGTCATGAATACCTGGAACGCCTTGAGCCAACGGCGAGTGCGGCTGATTGTTCGGCCAACCTATGCCGTCGATCCCAATGGCCAGAGACCAACGATGCTCAGCATCGCAGTGACGAATTTAAGCAGCTTTCCAATGACCATCAACGAGGTGGGGTATACGGGTAGAGCGGGTGCGAAGAGAGGAAAGCGGGCGATGATCATCCAGCCGCACGTCATCGATGGCAAGCCATGGCCTCGCCGGTTGGAATCACGCGAAGCCGTCTCCCTTTATTTCGGTGTAGAGGACGTTGCTCGGGACCCGAGCTTGCTGGCGTGGGCATACGCCGGAACCGAATGCGGGGTTTATGCCTACGGCAGCAGTCCGGCACTGGAGCAGCTGAGGGACCTCGCAAAGGAATGACGGGCCGGCGCGTTGGCCGTCAATCCGCTTCCCATGCGGGGGTCGAGTAATCAAGTGCAACTCGTCGGCCCTCGAACCATCCCCAATCGGATGCCTTCGGCTCGAAGGGACAACTATCCTCTCCTGGCATGTAGTCCCAGACTTCGAAGGCCTCCATATATTCGTCCAAGGCCATCATCTCGGTTAGTGGAACCGCGGCGCGCATGATCTGCATAGCACCGTATCGGGAGACCCAAAGAACCGGGCACAGCAGGGCGCGCCGGATAGGGTTCGCATTACGATAGAGCTTTGCCTCGTACAGGTTGCTGGCACGTCCGCGATTGTTGCGTGCGAACTTGAAGGCGAACCGGCCGATGACGATGACCGGCGACCGCATAGTCCCAGCTTTTGAAACCTTGATCACGCCGCAGTCTTAAGGCAACGGTCCCTCAAGCGGTAGGATCAATTCCGGACCGGCTAGGTATTTCCGGAGAGGGCCGCACCTCGTCCTCGATGTGGTTCAGTATGGTCTGCATGTTCGCATCCTCGTGGCCGCCGATGCTACAACCGTTTTCCCATTGGCACCACGTTCCCCCCGGCCCGTGGCACAAGCGGCACGACCGCCGCCCTGGCGAGGTCTTCCAACGCCGTCGCAATGTACTTCGCGTAGTGCCGCTCGATCATTGTGACGGAAGTGTTGTGCAGTTTCGCAACCTGCTGGATGGGAAGGCCCTTGCGGAGGCCGCGCACGATGCTGGAGTGCCGAAAGGCGTAGGGGATAACCTCCGGCATACCGGCGCGGCTGCGAATGGCGCTCCAAGGACGGGCGAGCTCGCCCCGTTTCCACGCGCCACGCTCGGACCTCTTCCACGCGATGCCGCCCGGTTCCTGTTCGTGAACCCATCGCTCGAATAAGAATGCATCGCCGGCTCGTCCGACGATTGCGGGGAGCAACACCTCAATCACGTCGTCGCCGACCGGAGCGGGGACGGACCCGCCGTTGCCACCGCGGCCCTTATAGGAGCCCGGCACCATCAAGCGGCGTTCGGCGACCTGTAAGTCGCGCACCCGCATCCGTCTGACCTGGGCATAGCGAGCGCCCGTGGCTGCCAGACAGACGACGATGCGGTACAGGTCCCCGTCGAACCCTTGCTCCTTATCGACCTCCCTTGCAGCTTCGAGTATGGCGCCAACCTGCTCGTCCGTGAGGATCTGGTTATCTCGAGCAACGGACGCCTCATCATCGTCATCGATCCGCTCGGCTTTGAAACCTGCCTTCACGATGGCAAGGAATGCCGGGTTGAGCATCTTTCGGTCTGCGGAAAGTCTGGGCCATGCGGCATTGAGCGCAGCCTTCAGATCGTTCGCAAACCGCTGCTTTGTCGTGACCTTGAGGTCGCCTGGCAGGCCCTCACGCCACGTCGACAGGTCATCCTCTTTCAAGGCGTGCAGAGCTACCGCCGCGAGTAAAGCGGGTTCGGCGGCTTCCTGGTTGCCGCGCTTCTCTTGACCGAGGACGTACCGCCGCAGCTTGGTGGCAGCGTCGGATCGGACCTCGCGATCCGTTCGCCGTTTTTCTCGATCGTCGCGTTCTTTGATGTACGCCTCGACGGCCGTCCGCACGGTGGGAGCGGGGCCGGCCGCGTGGGCCATGGCTTCCGTTCTGGCCCGGGCGACGGCTTCCCGTGCCACCTTCATGGCCTGTTCGAAAGTTAGCGTGCCGTCCCTCGGCTTGTCATTGAGGTCGTTGGCGACGCCCAGGGGCGCCTGCTTGTAGTTGCCGCCTTCGTAGTGATTACGCCAGCGGACGAACCAAA
Organism: Bradyrhizobium sp.; assembly: GCA_039935075.1. Classification (GTDB taxonomy): domain Bacteria; phylum Pseudomonadota; class Alphaproteobacteria; order Rhizobiales; family Xanthobacteraceae; genus Bradyrhizobium. Next base: position 76,834 of record JBDTKZ010000096.1, on the reverse strand, counting down.
CACCGCTCTGCTTTCCCCTGCGATAGCCCAGGTGCGCTTCAGCATCCAGACGACGCCAATGTACGCCGTGCCCCAGCCGGGAGCGCGCCTTCGCCGTCGTAACCTGAGCTTCGGTGAGCGTCTTTGACATGCCGTCTCGCGGTGGCGCACGTTGAATATCTGTCAAATATGCATCGGTGCACGTCGGCGGACAACAGAGAACTATTCTTATTCAACCCATTGATTTAATTGGACGGCAGCGGACGAAGGTGGATTAAAATCCGCTGATGAATAGGCCCTCTCAAGGCTGAAACAGGGGTTCAATTCCCCTAGGGAGCGCCAGCAAACTCAGGCACTTAGGTAGCCATCAGCCGCGTTGGTTGATTGAGACGCTGGTGAACAGCGGCGAGCGCTTGCGGAATTTACTGCCGACGTTAGCAGATTACCTCGGCGCGATGCCTCACTGTCGCGGGCGCATTCGCGAAAAATTTCCTCGCCGCCCTTGGTTTCCGGAAAAGCTTCAGCGGGTGGTAGACTCACTGCTATTGTGTGCGCTCTGCTGCGCGACGGCTCTGCAGGCTGGTCGCCGCCCATTTCGGTGTGAATTCCAGCGTGAAATTGAGAAAACTTTCTACCGCGGGCGAGAGCGAGGCCCGGCGCCGCGCGAACAGCGCGATCTTCCATTTCACCGTGGGCTGCCGCAGCGGCAGGAATGTTAGTCCGAAGCCGCGCACCAACTGCTCCGCCATCGACGGACAAATCACGGCCCCTTGTCTCACTCTGAGCATTGACAACGCCGTGTTCACCCGATTCACCGGGACCATGGCACCGGGGTGATGTCGGAGCGGCACCTGGCTCAGGACGTTGATCGCGATATTGGGCATGTAGTTGATCAGCGGCCGGTCGCGCAAATCTTTCCAGCTGACTGATTGGCCTCGCACCAGCGGATCACCCGGACGCAAGGCGACCCACAATGGGTCGCTGCAAATCGGGTGGGTTTCCACCGCTTCGTCGGCAAGGACTCCGGCGGGTCCGAAGCCGATATCGGTGCTGCCGTTCTGCAGGCCCGTGAGCACCTGCTGGATCGGCACGTCGTCGAACCGCACATCAACACCAGGATGACTGCTGCCGTAGCGCGCGATCAGTTCTGGCAGTAAGGTGCAGGACAGGGTTTCCGGTGCTGCCACGCGCACCAGCCCGCGGCGAAGCTCCCTGAAACTCGTAAGGCCCTCCAGCGCCTCGTCCAGGTTTGCAAGCACGCGCCGTGCCATCGGTTCGAAGGCTTCGCCGACCACGGAAGAGGAAACCCTGCGGGTGGTGCGATCCAGCAGGCGGACGCCGACCCGGCTTTCAAGCTCCTTGATCAGTCCGCTGAGTGCTGCCTGCGACACGTGCATGGCTCTGGCGGCTTCCGAAAAACTTGATGCTTCCAGCACGGCAAGATAGGCGCGCAGCTGCCGCAAGGTCACGTCCATCGCCATACAGCTTCTCCCGGTGCTGATCCCGCTATTTATAAGCTTGGATGATTAATCAGTCAAAAAATACACATTGTCCGATAGAGGGCGCCTATCTATCGTGACTGCAAGGGTCGGGCAGGGTGTGCGCGATAACGCCGGTAGGATGGGAGCGAACCCGGAACTGCCGTCGCAATTTTCGGCGAGCGCCGGCTCGCGGGGGCATACATGAAACTCACGCGCCGTACACTGTTGAGCAACGTCGCGCCCTTGTTCGCCGCGGGTTTCTCCCGCCGCGCGTTCGGACAGGAAATCTGGCCGGCGCGTCTGGTGCGGCTCACATCACCCTATGCCGCGGGCGGCGCCAGCGATATCTCGTTGCGGATTTTGGCCGAACAGGTCGGGCGTAGCCTGAACCAACAGTTCATCGTCGAGAACAAGCCGGGTGCCGGCACCCGCATCGCCAACGAAACCGTCGCGCGCGCAGCCCCGGACGGTTACACGCTGCTCTACGTGGCGGCCCCCTATGCGACAGCCGAGGCCCTGTTCGGAAAGCTGGCTTACGACCGCAAGGATCTGCAGCCGGTGGCGATGGCCGTGCTGGCGCCGCTGTTCCTGATCGTCAACGCGGACGCGCCGTTCAAGACCGTCGGGGAATTGATCATCTGGGGCAAGTCGCGGCCGGAGGGGTTAACGATTGGGTCTCCCGGCGCCGGCTCGCAACCGCATTTGGCGGCTGAACTGCTGTTCAGGGACGCCGGCGTCAAGGGCCTCAACGTTCCCTTCCGCGGCGATGCCCCGGCCTACACCGAGCTTCTGGCCGGACGTATCGACGCCACGTTGACAGCGATTAGCTCTGCCTTGCCGCACGTCCAGGCCGGCAAGTTGCGCGTGTTGGGCGTGGCCTCCGCTGCCCGCAGTCCGATCTACCCCGATGCGCCCACCTTGCGCGAGCAGGGTTTGTCCAGCGTCATCGCCTCCGGCTGGTATGGCTTTATGGCGCCTGCCGGCACGCCGCGCGAGATCGTGGACCGGCTGCAAGACGAGATCATTCGCGCGCTGGCCGACCCCTCGGTGAAACAAAAGCTGCTGGCGCAGGGGCTGGAAGCGCATGGCGGCACGGCCGCCGAATTCGGCCGGTTCATCGACGACGAGACCCGAAAATGGGGCGCACTGATCCGCGAGGCGGGCCTCAAGGGCGAGTAGGCATTTCGCAAAGTCACTTCTGATCAATATGCGTGAGGTAAAGTTCTATGAGATCTCGTTCGATCTATTTTGCGGCCTTGATTGCCGCTGCCTTATCGATTTCCTCTGCCCATGGGCAAAAGAAATACGACACGGGCGCCACCGACACTGAAATCAAGATAGGGCAGACAGTGCCCTTCAGCGGACCTGCCTCGGCCTTTGCCACGGTCGGCAAGGCCCAGGCCGCCTACATGACCATGATCAACGAGTCCGGCGGCGTGAACGGGCGCCGGATCAACCTGATCCAGTACGACGACGCCTACAGTCCGCCTAAGACTGTCGAACAGGTGCGCAAGCTAGTCGAGGGCGACGAGGTATTGTTGACGTTCCAGATCATCGGCACCGCGCCGAATGCCGCCGTGCAGAAATATCTCAACGCCAGGAAGGTGCCGCAGCTGTTCGCCGCCACCGGCGTCGCCAAATTCACAGATCCAAAAAACTTTCCATGGACGATGGGTTTCAACCCCAACTATTTCGTCGAAGGCCGAATCTACGGCCAATACATTCTCAAGGAGCATCCCGACGCCAAAATCGGCGTGCTTTATCAGAACGACGATCTCGGCAAGGATTATCTCGAAGGCCTCAAGGCCGGCCTCGGTGACAAGGCCGCGAAGATGGTAGTGAGCGAGGTTTCCTACGAACTGGCCGAGCCGACAATCGATTCAAAAATCCTCAAGATCAGGGATGCCGGAGTCGATCTGTTCTTCAGTGCTTCAACCCCCAAGCAGGCCGCGCAGGCGATCAAGAAGATCGCTGAGCTCGACTGGCACCCGGTGCATATCGTGGACATCAACGCCAACTCGGTCGGCGCGGTGCTGAAGCCGGCCGGCCTTGAGGCGTCGAAGGGCATCGTCAGCGTCGGCTATGTCAAGGATCCGTCCGAAGCTTCTTTCAAGGACGATCCCGGCATGCAGCGGTACCTTGCTTTCATGGCGAAGTATTTTCCGGAGGGCGACAGATATTCTAGTCTGAATGTCTACGGCTACATCACTTCGCAGCTGCTGGTTCAGGTTCTCAAGGCTTGCGGCGACGACCTCACCCGCGACAATGTGCTGAAGCAGGCTACCCACCTGGACAAGGTGGAACTCGACCTGCTGCTGCCGGGGATCACCGTCTCAACCAAGCCGAACGACTATCGCGTCAACAAACAGCTGCAGATGGTACGATTCGACGGCGAGCGGTGGCGGCCGTTCGGGTCGATCATCACCGACGAGGCGAAGGAGTAAGACGGCGCCGCCCTGCCGAACCGTGGCGATTTTCCGCTCGCGACGCGTGCCGAGATGATGCGTTATCAGGGGTTGTCGAAATAAGCCCGGTCCTGAACGCCCGCAATCAACCCGCTCGATGGCTTTCGAATACCGCGATCACGCGTCAGGTACGGAGCACTAAATTCAGGTCAGTTCGGCTCCGGCGCGGAATCCGGCGCAAAGCGTGCGGATGACGTTGCGAGCCATCCTCTCACTGGGCAGATTGGCCGCGACGGCGGTTGCCACGTGGACCGTGCCATCCAGCACCCGCCGCGATGACCGGCGCGGCGGCGGAATATTTGGTGGAGCTCATGATGCCGCTGTGGAGCAAAACGATGCAGGCGGCTTCACTCAGATTTTATCGAAGCCGCCACCTGCCGCGACGAAGCCGCCGGTAACGCGCAACGAGTCGATTGCTCCATGCTGCTCGATTGGGCTGACGTCGGCGTCGTTGGTTTTGACGCCGCCGGCGATCTCGATCTTGCGCGCCGAGCCGCCGGGCTTGATGCTCAGCGCGATGGCGGACGTCGTGATGACGACGCCCTTGACCAACGACGGGCCGGTGCCGCCGAAGGTCTTGATGCCGCGGCGAACGACGAGCCGGACCGCACCGTCGGCGTGGGTAACAACGCGATCGAAAATTTCATACCGATGAATGTCGATTTTTCGGAACGGTCATCGCGATGGCCACGATGGCGATGACGACCATCGCGACGTTGAACATCAGCGCCATGCTGGCGGCGAAGCGGACGTCGATGTTGTCGGTTCTTCCCATCGCGATATCGGCAATCGGGCCGAGGTCTTGCAAATGGCTTAGTCCCGTGAAGATCGCAGCGGAAGGTAACGACTGCCAGGACAATTCCCAGGATCAGCCGGTTGGTACCTTCGTGGGCTGGTGCGGCGGTAGGGCTCAAGGTCGCGTCGGTCATTTGGATATCCTTCGCCTTTGTTGACGTGAATTCCTGGACGGCGAGAGGCCGACGCGGAGCCGTGGCGCATGGTGTCAGGATTTCTCGGGACCTTTCGAGACGACTTTTGCGAGATTTGAATCGCGTTGATCCCTGATTTTCGCAACCGGAAGCCGCCAGCCGTGCCTGATCGCCAGAACGCGGAGCGAGAAGCAAGAAATCAGCGCTACCGCCGTCACCGGAGCAACCGGCAACTGCAGCATGTGCCCGACCACCACGATGGCCGCGGCTGCCAGTGCCGCGACGGCATATAGTTCTGCGCGAAGCACCGTTGGAATCTCTGCCAGCAACACATCACGGACCATGCCGCCGCCGATCCCGGTCACCATGCCCAGCACTATCGCCATGACCGGATTCAGTCCGTGGGCCAGCGCTTTTGATGCGCCGGCGACGGCAAAGAAGGCGAGTCCTGCCGCATCGAAAAGAAGAACCGAGTTCGACATCCGAACGATAAAGGACGAGAAGTAGAAGGTGATGAGGCCGGCGAAGAGCGACACGGCGAGATAGCGCCAGTCGTCGATCGCGCCGGGCGGAACGACGCCGATCAGGAGGTCCCGGGTGATGCCTCCCGAATTCGCCGCCGCGAACGACAGCACCAGAACGCCGAACAAGTCCAGTTCTCGCTTGACCCCCGCCAATGCCCCGCTAAGCGCGAAGACGAAGGTGCCCGTCAGATCCAGCACCAGCGGAAGCTTGTCCATGACAGCCCTTTCGTTCGAGACGAAGGTAAACGGCTAGGTGGGCAACCAAGCGCGGGTCGCGACGACCAGCGTTTCCACACCGGTTTGCAACGTGGGGTGAATAACGGGTGCGAATTTCGGACTGTGGTTCACCGGAAGTTCATTGAGCTTATTTGCCGCTTTAGCCTTCGCGTAAGCTTCGGGATCGGTGCCGCCGACGAACCAGAAAACCGAGGGTACGTGCCATTCGGTCCCGAACGACCCGAAGTCCTCGCTGGCCGGCGCCGGCCCCGTTTCCCGGACGCGCTCGGCACCGAAATGTCCTCGGAACGCGTCAACGAGCCGCTTGCTGGCCTCCCGGTCGTTCACGTTGAGAGGATAGTGATCCAGCGTCGTGATCTCCGGTTTACGAGGCGCACCGGAGGCCGCCGCCTCGGCATTGACGATCCGCTCGATCGCATACAATACGCGCGTCCTTACACCAGCGTCAAAAGTCCGCACGTTCAGTTTGATGATGGCGTCGTCCGGAATGACGTTCTCTTTCGTCCCCGCCTGCAGCACGCCGATGGTTACGACTGCTGCCTCCGCGGCGGCGATCTCGCGCGAAACAATGGTTTGCAGGCGCAGCACCGTCGCGGCCGCCATCACTACTGGATCGATGCTCGCCTGAGGCATCGACCCGTGCGCGCCACGACCAAACAGACGGATCTGCAAGCTGTCCGCCGCGGAGGTGATCGCACCTGCACGTCCAGCGACCGTGCCCGACGGCCCCACCATGACATGCTGACCAAGAACCACGTCCGGCTTCGGGAAGCGCTTGAACAACCCGTCGTCGATCATGGCCTGCGCGCCTTCCGCCGTCTCCTCGCCGGGCTGAAAGACCGCCATGATTGTCCCGCGCCACGTCGTCCTGGCCTCGGCCAGCAATTTCGTAGCGCCGACGAGCCAGGTCACGTGCATATCGTGGCCGCACATGTGCGACACGGGGACCGTATTGCCGTCTTGATCGGTCGCAGTCACCTTGCTTGCATAGGAAAGGCCGGTCGCTTCCTCGACAGGTAGCGCGTCCATATCCGCGCGCAGCATGACCGTCGGCCCATCACCATTGCGGAGCAGGCCGACGACGCCGGTCTTGCCGACACCCGTTGTGACTTCGAAACCCGCTGCGCGAAGGTGACCTGCCGCGAGAGCCGACGTGCGAGTCTCCTGCATAGACAACTCCGGATGCGCGTGCACATCCTTGTAAAGGGCTTCCAGCTCCGGGAGGAGATTTTTGAGATTGCCCAATGCCGGATCGGGAGAACCCGTCTGATTCAGTGCCATGAGCTACTCCATCATGGTCGCAAAAGTGCGGTACTATGATCTCGCGATGTCCCCTTCAGGTATCCTCTGATCAGGTTGGTTTCTCCTGGACCCTTAAGCGCGGATACTCGCAAATTTCGGCGGGCATTGGAGAGGATACCATGCGGAGCAGTGATCGAACCGATGCCGCGCCGATTCCCTTACTTCTTCAACAGGTCCCGGATTTCTGTGAGAAGCTTTTCGGAAGTTGTCGGCGCCGCAGGTGCCGCCGGTTGGGTTTCTTCCTTTTTCTTCAGTCTGTTCATGCCTTGAATGGCCAGGAACAGGACAAAGGCGATGATCAGGAAGTTCAGCGTCGCGGTGATGAAACTGCCATAGGCCAGTACCGCGCCGGCCTTCTTTGCATCGACGAGCGGGAGGCCGGTTTTTACCGTCGAGCTGAGCGGCAAGTAGTAGTTTGAAAAATCAAGTCCACCCGTGACGGCGCCGATGATCGGCATGATGATGTCACCCACCATCGACGTCACGATAGCGCCAAATGCCACGCCAATGACGACGCCCACCGCGAGATCGACGACGTTGCCTCGCAGAGCAAATTTTTTGAATTCCTCAAGCATTGGCTTTCTCCCCATTTGCCGTATCGGCCGACGTAGAGCGTTCCGCCCTACGATGCCATCTTCGTTTCGCGATGACCGGCCGTCAAGGCGGCATCGCAAGGCTCCCAAGACACCAGATGCTAGGTGCGAAAATGCGATGCAATCAAAAGGGCACTTGCCGAATAGGAACAAGATGAGCATGATTGCGGACGCGCCTTGTGAGCGAGGCTGGGGGAGCGAACGCAATGGCGATCGAGGCCATCCTGCCGCCGACGGGCCGCGACTATCGCCTCGACCTGCTGCGCGGGTTCGCCAACTGGGCGATCTTTCTCGACCACATTCCCAACAACGCGGTCAACTGGATCACTCAACGCAATTACGGATTCAGCGACGCTGCCGATCTGTTCGTTTTCATCTCGGGCTATACCGCCTCGTTCGTCTACGCGCGCATGATGCTCGATCGCGGGTTCGTGATCGGCAGTACCCGCCTGATCAAGCGCGCCTGGCAGATCTACGTGGCGCACATCATCCTGTTCGTGATGTATATCGCCGAGATCGGATATCTCGCTCAGCACTACACGGATCCAAACCTGCAGAACGAATTCAACGTCGCGGGTTTTATGAGCAACCCGGCCGAGACGCTCAACCAGGGCCTTATCCTTGCGTTCAAACCCGTCAACATGGACGTGCTGCCGCTCTACATCCTGCTGATGGTGTTTTTTCCGCCAGTGCTGTGGGCGATGTTGCGGCGGCCGAATCTGACGCTGGCGGCATCGTTCCTGCTCTATCTGGCGGCGCGTCATTTCGGCTGGAATCTGCACGCCTATCCGACCGGGTCGTGGTATTTCAATCCGTTTTGCTGGCAGCTGCTGTTCGTGTTCGGCGGATGGTTCGCGCTCGGCGGTTCAATCGAGTCGAGGCCGGTAATCCGGTCGCGCGCGCTGCTCGTGCTCGGCGGCGCCTACCTCGTGTTCGCGCTGGTCATGACGATGGCGGGGCGATTTCCCGAACTTGCGGATCTGATGCCGACATGGCTGGTTGATGCGTTCAACCCCAATGACAAGACCAATCTTGCGCCTTACCGGCTGCTTCATTTCATCATCCTTGCCTTCTTCATCACGCGGTTCATGGCGCGCGACTGGCCGGGACTGCAATGGCCGATCTTCCGGCCCATGATCAAGTGCGGTCAGCAATCGCTCGAAGTGTTCTGCTTCGGTGTTTTCCTCGCGGTCGCCGCCCACGTCGTGCTTGTCGAGGTCTCGAACACGATCTGGATGCAGATTGTGGTCAGCGCCGTCGGCATCGCATTGATGACGGTGCTCGCCTACTATCGCTCGTGGTCCAAGAATGCCGACAAGAAGCCTGCGAAGGTTTCGACCAGTGCAGTACCGGTGCAGCCTTCTTAATTGTGGTCCCGCCTTCAGAATTCGCGAGAGCGCTTCACGCTGCGTTGCGCTCCGCGATCGCGTCAGGTCCTCAACAAACGTTAATATCGTCTGGTTGATGCGCGAGTAATGGACGGCCTCGCGTCCAGCCCTCGCGCGTCGCCGGAAGGGATGTTTCCTGGGCTATTGCCCAGCGAATGAGTATATGATCTGTTCGCGAGCGCGGAAAAGCGCGCGATGATCTTACCCGACCTCATCATTTTCGACTGCGACGGTGTCCTGGTCGACAGTGAGGTACTGAGTTGCCGTTGCCTCTCGGAGGTGCTGGCTCGGTACGGTATCGATCTTGGCGTCGAGCAGGCGCTCGATCTATTCCTTGGACGTAGTAAGGCGGCGGTGCTTGAACATTACGAAGCTTTGGGGCACCCGATGCCGGAACAGTTTTCCGCCGAACTGGCCGCAAGCGTTCGTGCCGCGTTTCTCGCGGCGCTTTGTCCGATCGAAGGAGTGAGCTCTGTGCTGGAGGGCCTGCAGATCCCGCGTTGCGTCGCCTCGTCCAGCGATTTCGATCGGGTATCTCTCTCTCTTTCCATGACCGGCCTCGCGCCCTATTTCGACGGACGGCTCTATACCTCGCAAATGGTGGAACGTGGCAAGCCCGCGCCTGATCTGTTTCTTTACGCGGCGGAAAGGATGCGGGCTAAACCACGCCGCACGCTCGTAATCGAGGACAGCGTGAGTGGTGTCAGGGCGGGCAAGGCGGCCGGCATGACGGTTTGGGGGTTTATCGGAGGCAGTCACTATCAGTCCCGCGACGGCCGAACTCTGCTGGGCGATGCAGGAGCCGATCGCGCCTTTGGACGAATGGCCGATTTTTGGCCGAGCGAATTGGAAGGGTTTGATGGTCGCGCCTGAGAGTGAGAAATCGCGCCTGGATGAAGCCGCGCGGGCCGGATGGCTTTATTTCATCGCTGGCCATACCCAGGACGAAATCGCCAAAATGCTCCAGGTTTCGCGTGCCTCGGCGCAGCGGCTGGTCTCGCTGTGTCTTGCCGAACGCCTGATCACGTTCCGGCTCGAACACCCGATCGCGGCATGCATGGAGTTAGCCGCGCGTTTGAAGGACTTATTTCATCTGGTCTACTGCGAAGTCGTGCCGACCGATCCGGCCGCGCCGCTGGCGGCCGCCGGGATTGCTGAGCGCGCGGCAAACATCCTGGAATCAACCTTGCGCAGCGACAAGCCCACCATCGTGGCATTGGGCACGGGAAGAGCGGTGCGTGCCGCGGTCGAGCGCGTTTCACCGATCGACTGTCCCAACCACCAGATCGTGTCGCTGGTCGGAAATATCTCGGCCGATGGCTCGGCGAGTTTCTTTGACACGGTGGGACGTCTCGCCGACCGGACCAAGGCGCGCCACTATCCCATGCCGCTGCCATTTCTGATGTCGTCGGAGAGCGAACGCAAGCAAATGCTTCGGATCGATCCGATTGCCAAGGTGAGGGCGGTCGCTGCCAAGGCTGACTTGCGGCTTGTCGGGATCGGGCAGATGGATCAGCGCGCGCAAGTGCATGTCGATGGCTTCGTCACGCGCGAGGAGTTGTTCGAAATGATGCGGCTCGGCGCCGTCGGCGAGGTGGTCGGTTGGGCATTCGACGCCGAAGGTCGTATTATCGACGGAGGGACAAACGGTCGCCTGACCAGTATCCCGCCGCAGGTCCCCGCCGAAGCCCTCACCATCGGCGCCGCGGTCGGCCGCGCCAAGGTTTCCGCCATCAGAGCGGCGCTGAAAGGTCGGTTGATCAACGGCTTGATCACCGATGAGGCAACGGCAAGCGCCGTTCTCAAGCCGTAGGCGGGATCGACCGCGCCTTTGAGCGCTTAAAGCCAACCGAAAGGAAAAACGGCCTGCGCCGGTCGAGCCGCCTTGGGTCCCTCTTTGCCTTTCTTGGTGCGGTGCGGCGGCTTGATTCCGGTCTTGACAAGCCTCCGGCGCGGCGTGAACATAACTTCAATGCGTGGGCATATGCTCAAACGCAACATAGGGAGGTTACCGTGAAGTACGTCCTCGGCGCCCTGCTGGGCGCGGTTACCCTGTTGGGCTCAGCCCCCTCGATTGCACAGACAACGCTGACGATCGCGACCGTGAACAACGGCGACATGATCCGCATGCAGGCGTTGACCAGCGACTTCACCGCCAAGAATCCCGACGTCACCGTGAAATGGGTGACGCTCGAAGAGAACGTGCTGCGCCAGCGTGTCACCACCGACATCGCGACCAAGGGCGGCCAGTTCGACGTGCTCACGATCGGTACCTACGAGGTCCCGATCTGGGCCAAGAAGAACTGGCTGGTACCGCTCGACAATCTCGGAGCCGATTACGACGTCGCCGATCTACTTCCCAAGATCCGCGATGCCGTGACGGTGTCGGACAAGCTCTATGCCGCGCCGTTCTACGGCGAGAGTTCGATGGTCATGTACCGCACCGATCTTTTCCAGAAGGCCGGGCTGACAATGCCTGAAAAGCCGACCTGGGACTTCGTGGTCGACGCGGCGACGAAACTCACCGACAAGTCCGCCGGCGTTTACGGCATCTGCCTGAGGGGCAAGGCCGGCTGGGGCGAGAACATGGCGTTCCTGACCGCCATGTCCAACTCGTTCGGCGCGCGCTGGTTCGACGAGAAGTGGCAACCGCAGTTCGATACGCCGGAATGGAAGAAGACGCTGACGACCTATGTCGATCTGATGAAGGTTGCGGGTCCTCCCGGTGCAAGCTCGAACGGCTTCAACGAAAATCTGGCGCTGTTCAACGCCGGCAAGTGTGCGATGTGGATCGACGCCACGGTCGCAGCGTCCTTTGTCACCAATCCGAAAGATTCGAAGGTGGCCGACAAGGTCGGCTTCGCGCTGGCGCCGAATGCCGGTCTCGGCAAGAACGCCAACTGGCTGTGGGCGTGGAATCTTGCGATACCCGCCGGTTCCAAGAAGGTGGCCGCGGCGGAAAAATTCATCTCATGGGCAACCAGCAAGGACTACACCAAGCTGGTCGCTTCCAAGGAAGGATGGTCTAACGTCCCGCCCGGCACGCGTACCTCGCTCTACCAGAATCCCGAGTACCTGAAGGTCGCCCCGTTCGCGAAGCCGACGCTGGCCTCGATCGACGCGGCCGATCCGAACAAGCCGACGGTAAAGCCGGTGCCCTATGTCGGAGTGCAATACGCTGCGATTCCGGAATTCCAGGGCATCGGCACGACGGTTGGCCAGGATTTTTCCGCGGCACTGGCTGGTTCGATGACGGTCGATGCGGCGCTTGCCGCGGCGCAATCGTCCACGGAACGCGAAATGAAGCGTGCCGGTTACATCAAATAATGGGCCTGCGATCGATGCGGCCGTCTCCCCGACCGCTAACTAACGGCCATTCGTTCATCACGACCGGATGGCCGGCTTCATCGGGTTCGCCAGGATAGCAGGAGGCGATGATGGCAACGCAGCAAACGCAGGTTCTGGGCAGGGCCTTGCTGACCCCGGCTGTCGCGTTGTTGTTTATCTGGATGATCGTTCCGTTGGCGATGACGATCTATTTTTCGACGCTGCATTACAATTTGCTCGATCCGGGCACGGAGAGTTTCGTCGGGTTGGAGAACTTTCGATATTTCCTGACCGACCCCGCCTTTCTGACGTCGTTGCGCAATACCCTGGTGCTGGTCGGCTCGGTTCTCGCCATCACGATCCTTCTCGGCACGCCGCTCGCGCTGCTGCTCGACCAGCCCGTGATCGGGCGCAGTATCGTCCGGCTCATGGTGATCGCGCCGTTTTTCGTGATGCCGACCGTCAGTGCGCTGGTCTGGAAAAATCTGCTGATGCATCCGGTCTCCGGCCTGTTTGCCTGGATCGCGACGCGGTTGGGCATGACGCCGATCGATTGGTTCACCGACGCGCCCTTGCTCGCGGTCATCCTGATCGTCTCCTGGCAATGGCTGCCGTTTGCGACGCTGATATTGCTGACAGCGCTGCAATCCCAGGACGAGGAGCAGAAGGAAGCGGCCGAGATGGACGGGGCGAGCGCCCTGTCGAAGTTTATCTATCTCACGCTGCCGCACCTCGCGCGGCCGATCACGGTGGTCATCCTGATCGAAACGATATTCCTGCTGACCGTGTTTGCGGAGATTTTCGTCACCACCGGCGGCGGCCCTGGCCTGGCAACCACCAATATTGCCTTCCTGATCTACTCGCAGGCGCTGATCCAGTACGACATCGGCAATGCGTCTGCCGGCGGGCTGGTCGCGGTCGTGATCGCCAATATCGTGGCCTTCTTCCTGGTCCGGATCATTGGCCGGAATCTGGAGGCATAGATGGCACGCAAGGTAACTTCGAGACGCGTGTGGGTGTCGACGGGCGCGGCATGGTTTTTCGGATTTTTGATTTTCCTGCCGATCCTGTGGATGGTCCTGACCAGCTTCAAGACCGAACTCGATGCGTTCGCCATGCCGCCAAAATTCCTGTTTTTTCACTGGACGACGGAGAACTACGCGACGGTGCAGGAGCGCAGCGACTATTTCCATCACGCACTGAATTCCGTCATCATCGCCGGCGGATCGACGCTGATCGCCATGCTCATCGCCGTTCCAGCCGCATGGTCGATGGCATTCGCGCCGACGAAGCGGACCAAGGATGTCCTGCTCTGGATGCTCTCGACCAAGATGATGCCGCCCGTTGGCGTGCTGGTTCCGATCTATCTGATCTACCGGGATTTCGGGCTGCTCGATACCCGCGCGGGCCTGGTCTTCATCCTGTGTCTCGGCAATCTGCCGATCGTGGTCTGGATGCTGTTCACCTATTTCAAGGAAATTCCCAAGGATATCCTTGAGGCTGCGCGGATGGACGGGGCGACCATCGGGCGCGAACTCATTTATGTACTGGCGCCGATGGCGATTCCCGGCCTCGCCTCGACGCTTCTCCTCAATTTCATTCTGGCCTGGAACGAGGCGTTCTGGACGCTGAACCTTTCGACGCTGGACGCAGCCCCGCTCACGGTATTCATCGCGTCCTATTCAAGCCCTGAGGGCCTGTTCTGGGCGAAGTTGTCGGCGGCGTCGACGCTCGCGATCGCTCCAATCATCATACTCGGATGGTTCACCCAGCGGCAGCTCGTCCGCGGACTGACGTTCGGCGCCGTCAAATAGCAAAGGGATCGGAGATCATGGGCCAGATCACGCTGCAGGGAGTCCGCAAATCGTTCGGGCCGGTCAATATCATCAAGGACGCCAATCTGGATATCGAGAACGGCTCCTTCGTGGTTTTCGTCGGGCCGTCCGGCTGCGGGAAGACGACGCTGCTGCGCCTGATCGCCGGACTTGAGGATGTCAGCGGCGGACAAATCCTCATTGACGGTCACAATGTGGTGGACGTGCCGCCGGCGAAGCGCGGCTTGTCGATGGTATTCCAGTCCTATGCGCTCTATCCGCACATGAGTGTTCGCGGCAACATTGCGTTCGGCCTGAAGATGGCGGGTCTGCCGCGCCTGGAGATCGACCGCAAGGTGGAAGCCGCGGCCGCCACGCTGAACCTCACGCCCTATCTGGAGCGCAAGCCGCGCGACCTCTCCGGCGGTCAGCGTCAGCGCGTCGCGATCGGACGTGCCATCGTGCGCGAGCCGAAGGCATTTCTGTTCGACGAGCCCCTGTCGAATCTTGACGCCGCACTCCGCGTCCAGATGCGCATGGAGGTGACAAAACTGCAGAAGCAGCTCGGGACTACCGCCGTCTATGTCACGCACGACCAGGTCGAGGCCATGACCATGGCCGACAAGATCGTCGTGCTGAACGCGGGCAACATCGAACAATACGGCTCGCCGCTGGAATTGTACGAGCGGCCGGCAAACCTGTTTGTCGCGGGCTTCATCGGCTCGCCGAAGATGAACTTCGTGTCCGGCGAGGCGGCCGGCGAGCCCGGCGTAGCCACCCTCGGCGTCAGGCCCGAGCATCTGAAGATCGTCAAGCAGGGGGAAGGCTGGCCCGGGACCGTATCGGTCGCCGAGCATCTGGGCAGCGACACCTTCCTCTATGTCGATGCCGGGAAACTCGGAACGCTCACGGCGCGCTATATCGGAGAACTCGACCTGAAGGCCGGCGACCGCGTCTGGTTGTCGCCGGATCCGGCCCATCTGCACCGCTTCGACAAGGAGGGGGAGGTGGTTCGAATGTGAGCGACAACGAACGATATCGTTGGACCGGCCAATAGTTCGTCGGCTGTGTTGCTGTCGGTCGATTTCGTAAAAATGGGAACAAGAAGAAGATGTATCTGGAAAAATTCAAACTTGGTGGCCGCGTCGCGGTCGTCACGGGCGGCGGACAGGGGATCGGGCTCGCATGCGCGGAGGCGCTCGGCGAGGCCGGCGCGAAAATTATCATTGCCGATCGGGATCCGGCGGCGGCCGCGGCGGGTTGCGCCGACCTTAAGGCGAAAGGCTACCACGCCGAGAGCGTCATCATGGACGTCACGGATTCCGGGCGTGTCTCCGAGGTCGCGGACCAAATTGCATCAAGGCACGGAAAGATCGATATCCTGGTCAACAATGCCGGCATCGCGCGAAGCGAAACACCTGCGGAAACGGTCACCGACGAGCATTGGCTCAACGTCGTCGACATCAATCTGAATGGCACGTTCTGGTGCTGCCGCGCCTTCGGCAAACATATGCTGGACGCCAAGTCAGGTTCCATCGTGAATATGGGGTCGATGTCCGGCTTCATCGTCAACAAGCCGCAGGAACAATCCTATTACAACGCCTCGAAAGCCGCGGTGCACCATCTCACCAAATCGCTCGCGGCCGAGTGGGGGGCCCGTGGGGTCCGGGTCAACGCGGTGGCGCCCACTTATATCGCAACTCCCCTCAACGCATTCGTCAAAAGCAACCCGCGGATGTACGATGCCTGGATCGGTGGCACGCCGATGGCGCGAATGGGCGAGGTCGACGAAATCGCGTCTGTCGTGCTGTTCCTGGCGTCAGACGCCGCAAGCCTGATGACCGGAAGCATCGTTCTCGTCGATGGAGGCTATACCTGCTGGTAGGCTTGCGCGGATCTTGAATGGGACTGGAATGAAGCAGGCCTTTATTGGTGTCGACGTTGGAACATCGAGCGCGCGCGCCGGCGTGTTCGACGAGTCGGGAAAGCTGCTGGCGACCGCCAGGCATCCGATCGCGATCTGGCACGAAGCGGGCAATGTTGTCGAACAGTCGTCGTCCGATATTTGGGCGGCGTGTGTCGCCTCGGTCCGGGCCGCGATCGCGGAAGCGGCGCTGCCTCCTTCCGCCGTCAAAGGTGTGAGCTTCGATGCGACTTGCTCTCTCGTGGTGCTCGATGCCGGCGCCAATCCGCTAACGGTCAGCGCCTCGGGCGACAACCGCCGCAACGTGATCGTCTGGATGGACCATCGCGCGACCGCCGAGGCCCGCCTGGTCAATGATACGCATGACGATGTTCTGCGTTATGTCGGCGGCTCCATTTCGCCCGAAATGGAGATACCCAAGCTTCTCTGGCTGAAGCGTCACTTGCCATCGACCTACAATGCGGCCGGGCATTTCTTCGATCTCGCCGACTATCTCTCGTTTCGGGCGACCGGGTCGGCGGCACGTTCGACATGCACGGTGACCTGCAAGTGGAATTTTCTCGCTCACGAGCAGCGCTGGAGCGGAAGGTATTTTGAGCGCATCGGCCTTGGAGATCTCGCCTCGGACGGCTACGCGAAGATCGGAAAGGACATCGTCGCGCCGGGCACTTTGCTCGGAGCGGGTTTGACAAAATCCGCCGCGCTCGACTTCGGTTTGCTCGAGGGAACGCCTGTCGGGGCTTCGCTGATCGACGCTCACGCCGGCGGCGTGGGCATGATTGGAGGGCGGGTAAAATCGAAGGAGTCGGTCGATGTGCGCGGCCGGCTTGCCTACATCATGGGAACCTCGGCCTGTATCATGGCAACGACGACCGAGCCTCGCTTCGTGCCCGGCGTGTGGGGTCCCTATTATTCGGGCATGGTTCCGGGCTTCTGGCTCAACGAAGGTGGTCAATCGGCGGCCGGCGCGGCCATCGATCATCTCATAAGGTCTCACCCCGCCTATAACGAGGTCATGGCGGCCGCGCATGCCGCCGGTCTGGAGATTCTGGAGTTTCTCGAGCGGCGCATCATCTCGCGCTCGGCAAACCCGGGCGAGGCCGCGCGGTTTGCTCGCGACGTCCACGTTCTTCCCGAATTTCTCGGCAACCGTTCGCCGTTCGCGGATCCTCACTCGCGGGCGATCGTCGCCGGGCTGGATCTCGATGCCGATATCGGCTCGATGGAGCGGCTGTTCGTGGCGGGATTGTGCGGGCTCGCCTACGGTCTTGCCGATGTCGTTGATGCCTTTCGCTCGCACGGTGTCGACAGCGATTTGATGGTGATCGGCGGCGGCGCAGGGCGGAGTTCGCTGGTTCGGCAGATCATGGCGGATACGACGGGCCTGACCGTTGCCCTTCCCGAAACGCAGGAGCCGGTTCTGCTCGGAGCGGCTATGCTGGGTGCGGTCGCGGCCAAGTCTTATGGATCGATCGGCGAAGCCATGGCCTCGATGTCGGCGATCGGCTGGCTGAGCGAACCGACCGCGCCGGGAATGTCCGAGTTCCACCGGTCGAAGCGGCAGGTCCATGGATTGATGCGACGACTGGACCGGGACAGCCGCGATGCCATGCTGGCGGCCGGATCGGCCCGCTGACGGAAACCGACGCCATGCTGCTGAGCTGCGGAGATGCCCTGGTCGATTTCCTACCCGTCAAATCGACGGATGGGCGCGACGCCATTGTACCGGTGGTCGGAGGTTCGTGCCTCAACATCGCCGTCGGGCTGGCGCGTCTCGGGGCTCCGACCGGATTCGTCGGCGGCATTTCGACCGATCTGTTCGGCCGCATGATCGCCGACCACGCCATGGCCTCGCAGGTCGAGCTTGGCTATGCGACCCGCAGTGATTGCCAAACGACGCTGGCGTTCGTGCGCACCGTCGACGGCGAGCCGCAATACGCTTTCTATGACGAGGCGACGGCATCCCGGAACTGGACCTTTCGCCAGGGCTCGATCCCGTTCGGCGAGATAGCGGCAATTCATGTCGGGTCGACGACCCTGATCGATGAAAAGACGGCGGCTGAAACGCTTGCCATGATCGAAGGCGCGCGCGGATCGGCCACCATCTCGTTCGATCCGAATTGCCGGCCAAACCTCGTCAAGCACAAGGTTGGTTATGTCGATCGCATGCAGGCGTTTGCCGCCAATGCGGCCATTGTGCGGATGTCGGATGTCGACTTTGAATTCCTGTATGGCGGTGACGACCATGCGGGAAAAGCGAAATCGTTCATTGCGATGGGTGCCAGCCTCGTGGTCGTGACGCGCGGCGTTAAGGGCGCCCAGGCATGGCACAGGGAAGCGGGCGCGATCGAAGTCCAGGCTCCAACCGTGAACGTCGTGGATACCATTGGCGCCGGCGACAGTTTTCAAGCGGCGCTGCTGTTCGCTTTGCGCGCCATCGGGCGGATCGAAGCCGGCTCGCTGGCGCAGATGAGTTTTGACGAGCTTCATCGCGTGCTGTCGTTCGCGTCGATCTGCTCAGCCTTCACGTGCGGTCGCGCCGGCGCCGATCCGCCGCGACAATCTGACGTCGGAGCGGGATTGTCTCGCCTTTTCGGAAGCGCTCTGGACGATTGAGCGCCGCGTCAGATCCGGCCGCAGGGGGCGGACAAATCGATCAAGGGCGCCGCCGTCCCCGCGACCTGGCGGAACGCGGTCGCGCGGGCGCATCAGCCGCATATTCCATTCGAAAGGCCGTGGCGGGCGCGCGCCAGATTGCCGCAGTCGATGAGCGAGCCGCGGCCGGTGTCGGCGGCCTTCTTTAGGGTTAAGGCAAGGGTCAGGCGGGGCTTTGAACAGGCCAAATCGTCGATCCGATTTCCCGCCGGAACCGGATGCTGTAAAGCCGGTTGGATTCGGCCGGCCAACCACGTACCGTGCCGGCCGCCGGTTCTGGAGTGCAGGAAGTTATGGAAAGACGCTTGGCGGCCATCGTCTGTGCTGACGTCGCCGGCTACTCGCGCATGATGGGTGCGGACGAGGCGGGCACGCATGCCTCGTTCAAGGCCCATCGAACCGCGATCTATCCGATCATCCTCAATCATGGCGGCCGTCTGGTGAAGAACACCGGCGATGGCTTCCTGCTGGAGTTCCCCAGCGTCGTCGGCGCCGTCGAGGCCGCGATCGCGATGCAGGGGCTGATGGCGGAACGCAACGATCACCTTCCCGCCGATCGCGTCATGAAATTCCGTCTCGGTATCCACATGGGCGATGTGATCGCCGATGAAGACGAAGTATTTGGCGATGGCGTAAATATCGCCGTCCGCCTCGAAGCGGTGGCCGCCCCGGGCGGCGTCGCGGTTTCGGCCAAGGCCTACCACGAGGCCGGCAAGCATCTCAGCGTCGCCCTGGTCGACGCCGGCCCGCACCGGTTCAAGAACATCGAAGAACCGGTCGATGTCTGGACCTGGGGACCGGCCGGGGCCGATTCAGGCGGCCGGGAACCAAAGGAGACGTCCAGCCTGGCGTCGCAATACCGGACGGCGATTGTGGGCGTGCTTCCCTTTGTCAATCTCAGCGACAGCGCCGACGAATATTTCTCGGATGGCTTGACGGAAGATTTGATCCACGCGCTATCGCTGCAATCGTTTTATCGGGTACTCAGCCGCAACTCGACGTTCGCGTTCAAGGAAAAAAGCCCAAGCACGCGCCTGATCGCGCGCGAGATCGACGCGACCTATTTGATCCAGGGCTCGGTGCGGCGCGCCGGAAACAAGATCCGCGTCACCGCCGAACTGATTGCGCCGGAGAATGGCGAGCAATTGTGGACCGGTAGGTATGACCGCGACATCGGCGAACTGTTCGCGATGCAGGACGAGATTACCACCAGCCTGTCGGCTGCGATCGCCTCCGAGATCTATCGCGCGGAAGCTTCCGCGCCGCCCCGACCCTCATCGAACGACTTGACCGCGTGGGACAGATTCCTCAAGGGTCTGTCTCATTATTACCTGCAGACCAAAGCGGATTTCGAAACTTCGATCGGCCTGTTCAAGGAGGCCATCGCGCTCGATCCGACACTTTCGATTGCGCGCGCCTATCTCGGCATCATCCAGGTGCAGGGCGTGCAGTTTGGCTGGATCAAGAGCACGCGTGAATTATGGGCCTCGGCGATGAGCCAGGCGGAAAGCAGTGTCCGGCTCGATCCCCGTTCGTCTTTCGCATATTCGCTCCTTTCGTATTTGCACGCGATGGAAGGGAACTACGAGGCGGCGATGGATGCCTCGCAACGCGCGGTCAAGCTGAACCCCTATGATATGGGTGCGCGCGGCGTTCTCGGGATTTGTCATCTTGTGATAGGCGAGCATCGACAGGCCATCGAACTATTTTCAATGGCGGCGCAGCAGGGCAATTCCGATCCCCGATATCGATGGGCGGCGTTGAACGCGTTCAGCCATTACCATCTCGGCCAGTACGACGCGTCGTTGTCCTGGGCCCGTGAAGCGCTGTATGTGAATCCGAGCCATCTGCAAGTGCTCGCGGTGCGGGCGGCGGCGCTGGCGCAATCGGGCCGATCAGAAGAAGCGGCAAAGGCGACCGAGGTCCTGCTCGGCAATTTTCCGGACTTTACCGTCGAACGGCATCTGCGTAATTTCCGCTGGAAGCGGCCCGAGGACACCGCCCATTATCGCGACGGCCTGCTGAAAGCCGGCGTGCCGTTGGGACAGACGGCTTCGGACCCCGAGGCGGCTACCTCGAACGTGCACCATCTTCGTCCGGCGGCCGGAACGCGGCCGTCACAGGGCTGAGACCGTGGGCGATCGCGCGCCCCGTCACCTGCATCATGGGCGTTGAAGTTACGGAGCCAGGCCGCGCCGCATGAGTTTGACCTACGTCATTCCCGATATTCACGGCAGGATTGATCTGCTCCGCGATGGCCTTGTCGGAATCATCGGGCATGCCGGCGGCAGCGCCGGCACGATCGTGGCGCTCGGCGATTACGTCGACAAGGGGCCGGACAGCAAAGCTGTCATTGATTTTCTGCGGGCAGGGCCGCCGCCGGAGTGGTCGTTCTTTCCGCTCAAGGGCAACCACGACGCCATGATGGTCGAGGCGCTGCGCGATCCCGCGCGGATGCCATGGTGGCTGCAGCGTGGCGGCGATGATGCGATCAGATCCTACGGCGGCGATCCGGCAAATGTGCCGCCGGGGGATATCGAATGGCTCGGTGGGCTTGCGCTTGTTCATGTCGACCGGCAGCGGATTTACGTCCATGCCGGCCTCGATCCGGATCTGCCGCTCGATCAACAGACCGAAAGGACGCTGCTGTGGAGGCGCTATCCGGCAGGAGATGCGCTCGATTTCGGTGGCCGTCACATCGTCCATGGCCACGATTCCTTTGTCGATGGACCAAAGCTATACGAGGGACGCAGCAATCTCGATACCCGCGCCTGGCGCACCGGGCGGCTGGTGATCGCGGTATTCGATGACGACAGACCCGGCGGTCCGATCGACTTTGTCACGGTGCAGGGTGAGCCTGCTCCGGCCAAAATGGTGTAGATTCTTATTTTTACGCGTTTTCTTCACGCGAACCGGCTGCCACGGTGCCTGTCATCGGGCGCGCTTTCGCGCGACCCGATGGCTCGAAAACGCCATTGCGATAATCTACCGCCACATGCCGCGCATCCGCGCGCCGACGTCGATCCGCGGCGGCCCGGCATGACGCGCGGCCTGGTTCGCGGCAAAGGCCGGCCAGCCGGTGCGCTCGAACAGGGTCAATAATCGCTCGGGAATGAAGCGGGTTCGCGAGGCATAGACGTGGCGATCGCCTTGCGCATGCTGGCCGTGGGTGAAGAAG
Organism: Bradyrhizobium sp.; assembly: GCA_039935075.1. GTDB lineage: Bacteria > Pseudomonadota > Alphaproteobacteria > Rhizobiales > Xanthobacteraceae > Bradyrhizobium. The sequence goes on along the minus strand of JBDTKZ010000096.1, from coordinate 55,038 downwards.
CGCTGCGGTACGATCAAGTGCAACTCGTCCTTGGCGCGCGTCATCGCCACGTATAGCAGCCGCCGTTCCTCTTCGAGTTCGGCCGAAGTCCCTGCGCCGAGATCGGAGGGCATGCAGCCATCGACCACGTTCAGCACATAGACCGATTTCCATTCCTGCCCTTTGGCGGAATGGATGGTGGACAGGATCAGATAATCCTCGTCGAGCAGGGGAACGCCGGCCTGGTCGCTGGTCGCGTCGGGCGGGTCGAGCGTCAATTCGGTGAGGAAGCGCTCGCGCGAGGGATAGCCGCCAGCGATCTGCTCCAGTTGAATGAGGTCCGCCTTGCGGGTCTCGGCTTCTTCATGGATGCGATCGAGATGCGGCTCGTACCAGAGCCGCGCCCGTTCGAGATCCGCGGGCCATTCCGAATAACGCAAATCCGCGGCGGTCTCGGCAAATGCTTTCCAGTCGGCGCCGGCGCGCGGCGGCGAAGGCAGGCTGCACAGCGCATGAATCGGATCGGCAGCTTCCGCCATCTGGTCGAGGATGCGCTGCGCGGACGCCGGGCCGATCCCCGGGAGCAGATGCAGCACCCTGAAGCCGGCGACACGGTCGCGCGGATTTTCGATGAAGCGCAGCAAGGCCAGCACGTCCTTGACATGCGCGGCATCGAGAAATTTCAGGCCGCCGAATTTAACGAACGGGATGTTGCGGCGGGTCAGCTCGACTTCCAGCGGGCCGCTATGCGATGAGGCGCGAAACAGCACGGCCTGCTGCTTGAGCAGCGATCCGCTTTCGCGGCTCTCCAGCACGCGCTCGACAATGTAGCGCGCCTGGTCGGCTTCATCGCGCACCGTGACCAGGCGCGGCTTTTCCGATGATTCGCGGTCGGTCCAGAGGTTCTTGGTGAAACGTTCCCTGGCGAGATCGATCACGCCGTTGGCCGCCGACAGGATCGGCTGCGTCGAACGATAGTTGCGGTCCAGCGTGATGATGTCGGCACGCGGCGTGAATTGATCCGGAAAATCCAGAATGTTGCGCACGGTCGCGGCCCGGAACGAATAGATCGACTGGGCGTCGTCGCCGACCACGGTCAATCCGCGGCCGCCGGGCCGCAGCGCCAGCAGGATCGAGGATTGCAGACGGTTGGTATCCTGATATTCGTCGACCAGCACGTGATCGAAGCGGCCGCCGATGTCGACGGCAATCGATGCATCCGACATCATCTGCGCCCAGTACAGCAGCAGGTCGTCGTAATCGAGCACGTTCTGTCGCTGTTTGGCTTCGACATAGGCCGCGAATAATTGCTTGAGCTCGCCGCTCCAGCCCGAGCACCACGGAAAGAACTGCCCGAGCACCTGTTCGATCGGCGCTTCGGTATTCACGCAGCGCGAATAGATCGAGAGGCAGGTGCCTTTGGTTGGAAACCGGCTTTCGGTCTTGGACAGGCCGAGTTCGTGGCGTGCGAGATTCATCAGGTCGGCGGAATCTTCGCGATCATGGATCGTGAATGAAGGATCGATCCCGATCTGCTCGGCATATTCCCGCAATAGCCGCGCGCCGATACCGTGAAACGTCCCGGCCCAGCTCAGCGCGTCGGTCATGATGCCGGCCTTGTCGCCCATCACCTTGCGCGCGATGCGCTCGATCCGGCGTGACATCTCGGATGCCGCCCGTCGTGAAAACGTCATCAGCAGGAGGCGGCGAGGATCGGCCTTGTTGACGATCAGATGCGCCACGCGATGCGCCAGCGTGTTGGTCTTGCCGGATCCGGCGCCGGCGATCACCAAAAGCGGCGTGCCGACATGGCCATCGGCGGTGACGCCGTGCTCGACCGCACGGCGTTGTTCCGGATTGAGCGTATCCAGATATGAAGCGGTCAACGCAGCCAGCACGAATCGTCCCCTTGCATGCAGGACGCTCGGCGATTTTGTCCCTCACCGCAACGAGATCGTCATTGCCCTTGCGACTCATCGAAGGTTTGCGCGTCGGACGCGATTCTTTCATTGAAAAATGAACAAATCAAGAACATGATAACCGCTTCCGAAATTGCGTGGAGGTGTCAGGTGCACGTTGTTCGTCCGATGTTTGCCTGGGATCGCGACGGTGCGCTCGCGTTTGCGGAGTCGCGCGGCTTTGGCGCGTTCGTTGCGAGCGGCGCCTCCGGTCCGATCAGTTCACATGTGCCGTTCCGGATTCTGAGAAAGCCTGAAACCGTGACGGTGCAGTTCCATTTGACGGCGCGGAACAAGCTCGCCGAATTGGCCGACGGGGAAAATCCGTTTCTGCTCATCGTGTGGGGACCGGACGCCTACGTTTCAAACGATTGGTATGCGACACCGGACCATGTCTCGACCTGGCTGTATGAGGCGGTGCATCTTTCCGGCCCGGTGAGGCGGTTGAAGGTGGAGAGCAATCGCGAACATGGCGACATGCTGCTCGCGACATTTGAAGAGCGGTTGAAGCCGAAACAGCCCTGGTCGCTGGCCACCATGGAAGCGGAGAAGCGCGAAACGATGCTGCGATCGATCGTCGTACTTGAGATGGATGTGCAGCGGGTGGAGGGGCAGCGCAAGCTGAACCAGCACAAATCCGATGAGGACTACGCCTCGATCACCAGGCATTTGTCGCAGTCGGATGATGGCGATGCCCGGGAGATTGCCGGCAAATTGAGGCAGCTTCGTCCGCAGCTCAAATATTAGGGCAGATTGGGCGGCGTGCTACCTGTACGGCGCGCTAGGTCTGTCCCGGCGTCAGGTTGTAGTGCCGCACGATCCGGAATCGGGAACTGGAATCGCTCTGCTTGAACAGTGCGAGGCGGTCCACTGCGATCGAATGCATGTCGAGCGCGGCAAAGCGCTGCCGCAGGATCGCCAGCACGGCTTCGCGTCGCTCCGCCTGAAGCCGCCCGGTCAGCGTCATGTGGAAGCGAAACTCTTCCATCACGTAAGGATAGCCCCATCGTTCCAGATAATCGCGCTGCCTTGGCGGTAGCCGGTCCGGATTGCGCCGGGCGCGATCCGGTGCGGTGAGCGGTGCGCGGAAGCCATCGAACCGGCTGACGGCATCGGCGGCCAATTCCTCCAGTTCAGTCGAAGGCTGCGACGGCACGATCGCGATGAAATCGCCGATCGTGCTGACGATGGGCGCTATCACCGGGATAGGCCGGGGCATGGCCGCAAACTCGGCGCAGGCGGCAAGCAATTCGGCCTCGGTCTTGCCGTCAGCCAGCATGAACGGCGCCTTCAGCGTGGCGTGAAAACCGTATTTGCGTGGGTCCTGCGTCAGCTCGCCCCAATCCGGCAATGCCTGCTCGATATCGACGGGAAACCGCAACGTCTTGTGGCTGAAAGCGTCATAACCCAGCAGATGCGCGCCGAAGCGACCAAGTTCACTTCGGGGTGCGGGGGCATAATAGAGCGCATAGCGCGGCGTGTCGGTCATGATTGTCACAATAGAGTGCGATCACGCCGCTGCAATGGCTTTGCGTGGAAGCGCCGACGGTTTCAATAGACGGCCGGCATCGGTGAGGTGAACCAGCCGCCCGGCTGAAATCACGGCTATGATCCGCGGCCGCAGCGGCTGTTGGTCGTCGACCAGGACGATATCGGCGCGCTGACCGGGATCGAGCGTTCCGCGATCGGCGAGGCCGGCGGCACGGGCAGGCGCCGACGAAATCAAATTCCAGGCGTCTGATAGCGGCAGTACGCCGTCGGCGACCAGCCGAAACGCCGCCAGCAATTGCGCCGGGTAGTAGTAATCGGACGCCAGCACAGAACACAGGCCTTTGGCGATCATGTCGCTGGCCTTGGTCCATCCGGTATGGCTGCCGCCGCGCACCACGTTCGGGGCACCGAACACGATGAAGTCGCCGTTCGCGGCGGCGTCACGCGCGGTCTCCTCATTGACCGGAAATTCGGCGATCGCGATGCCCTGCGCCCGATAAGCCTGCCGCATCGCAGGCGTATCGTCGTCATGCGACAGCATCCGGATGCCGGCATCGCGCGCCGCTTTGGCGAGGCGCGCGATCGAGCCGGGAACGTGATCGGCGCGGCTGACGACGCGTTCCACCAGCGTGTCGAACTCGCGGTCGGAGAGGCCGGTCCGTTCCACCATACGGCCGCGCTTTTGCGGCTTGGCGAGATTGCCAACCGTCGAGTCCATATGGTCGTTGAAGGCAAACAGGTCGATCCGCCGCGCCGACAGCCATGCGATGATTTCGCTTTCGGCATCCAGATTGTAGGTCTCATGGCGCAGATGAAAGCGTGTGTCCGCCGCGAGCCGCGGCCGCAGGTGTTCGATGGTCTCCAGCAACTGCCTCGCATTGTCACCGCTGCGCAGGCCCGGTTCCCACGACCAGGTGGTGCCATGAAACACCGTCGTGATGCCGTTGGCGATCGCCTGCCGGTCGCTGTCGATCAGCGCGACATCGACCGGAAAATCCACGCCGGGGCGCGGCATCATCTGGCGCTCGAACGCATCGCCATGCAGGTCGACGATGCCTGGCAGCACCAGAAGCCCGTCGGCATCGATGTTGAGCGCGCCGCGCGCAGGCGGATGATCCGCGGCGCTGATTCTACCGTCGGCGACCTCAAGCGAGGCTTCGCAGATTTTCCCGCCGAGCAATGCCCGGCCGCCTTCAATAAAAAGGTTCATCACGACGCGGCCGTTTGTCGCTGTGCAGGCGCGGCTTGCGCGTTCGCCGCTTCATATTGTTCAAGAAACTGTTCGATCGGCAGTTTTCGGAAATCGGGCAGCGCGAGGCGCAGGGTCTCGTGGTTCCAGTCCCACCATCTGAGTTCGCCGATCCGGTCCGCGATTGCTTCCGGAAACCGGCGCTTGATCGCGCGTGCCGGATTGCCGCCGACGATGGTGTAGGCCGGCACGTCCTTGGTCACGATCGCGCCCGCCGCGATCACGGCGCCGGTGCCGATATTGCGGCCCGGCAGCACGATGGCGCCATGTCCGATCCAGACGTCGTGGCCGATATGGATGTGATGTGCGCGACGCCAGGCAAAGAACTCGGCGTCGTCGGCTTCGCCTTCGAAATAGGCGCTTGCGCGATAAGTGAAGTGCGCTTGCGTGGCCCGCTGCATCGGATGGTTGCCGGGGTTGATCCGGGTCATCGCTGCGATCGAGCAGAACTTTCCGATTGACGTGTAGGTGATCTGGGCGTCGTTCACGACGTAGGAGTAATCGTCCATCGTCACTTCCTGCAAAATCGTGCGCGCGCCGACCTCGGTGTAAGCGCCGAGTTTGACGTCGTTCAGTCTTGCCGAAGGGTCGATCGTTGGTTCGACGGAGAGCTTCTTGCCGGCCATGCGGGCTTCCATGATGATGCAGGTTGATCCAGTTGCCGCCCGTCATCGGCGGGCTTGATGACGATAACATGACGGCCTGACGACGGTCATGCGGGGTGTGGACAGCGGCTGCGCCGCAGCACGACTGTCACATAACTGTAAAATCCGGACGCTAGCGATAGAGCCAGATAGCCGTCGGTCAGGCCGCTCAGGCTTCTTGGAGCAATACATGCTGGTGGTCGAAGGTTTGACGTGTCGATTCGGCACCAAGGCCGCTGTTGACAATGCTTCGTTCTCGATCTCGCCCGGCAGCTTTGTCGGCGTAATCGGCAGGTCCGGCGCCGGCAAGTCGACGATGCTGCGGATGATCAACCGCCTTGCGGATCCGACTTCGGGGCGGATTTTGTTCGATGGCCTGGATGTCACCGCGTTGCGCGGCCAGCAGTTGCGACAATGGCGCGCTCGTTCGGCCATGATCTTTCAGCAATTCAATCTGGTCGGCCGCCTCGACGTGCTGACCAATGTGCTGATGGGGCGGCTGGCCGAGATCCCGGCCTGGCGTTCGCTGGCACAGATCTGGCCCGACCATGACCGGGCGCTGGCGATGTCCGCACTGGAGCAATTCGATATCGCCTCGCTGGCCGCGCAACGCGCCGACCAGCTCTCGGGCGGCCAGCAGCAGCGCGTCGCGATTGCGCGCGCACTGGTGCAGCAACCGGATATCATTCTCGCCGACGAGCCGATTGCCTCGCTCGATCCGCGCAATACCAGGGTCGTGATGGATGCGCTGCTGCGCATCAACAAGCATTTCGGCATCACGGTACTCTGCAACCTGCATTCGCTTGATCTGGCGCGCAACTATTGTGATCGCCTGGTCGGCATGGCAGCCGGTCGCGTCGTGTTCGACGATGTCCCGGCGATGCTGACCGATCGCATCGCGCGCGAACTCTACGATCTCGAAGCCAATGACGTCATGGGCGGGGCCGCGGTCCATGTGCCCGCCGATGTCACCGATTCGGCGCTGGGTACCGCCGCGGCGGCCTGAAGTAACGCGACTGTCAAGTGCGGCAGCTACAAGCCTGTAGCGGATCGCAAGCTTATCACTGCAACAGGGGAATCCATCATGATCACTCGTCGTACCGTTCTGGCTGGCGCCGCGTCGCTGGCGTTCGTCCGTACCGCCACCGCGGCGGATGACTGGAAGGCGAAATATCCGGAGATCACCTTCGCGGTGATTCCGGCCGAAAACGGTTCGGGTGTCACCGAGCGTTACACGCCGTTCGTGAACTATCTGTCGAAGGAACTCGGCGTCAAGGTCACGTTGCGCGTCGCCAACGACTACGCCGCCGTGATCGAAGGCCAGCGCGCCGGCAACATTCATATCGGCTATTACGGCCCGGCGTCGTTCGCGCGAGCCCGCGTCACCAACGTCAAGACCGACGCCTTCGTGATTGACGTCAATTCCGACGGCTCGAAGGGTTATTATTCGGTGTTCTATGTGCTCGCCAAGAGCCCTTACCAGAAGCTGGAAGACCTCAAGGGCAAGAACCTCGGCCTGGTCGATCCCAACTCGACCTCGGGCAACAACATGCCGCGCTTCAAGATGAACCAGATGGGCATCGATCCCGATACCTATTTCTCGCAAGTCGTGTTCAGCGGCAGCCACGAAAACGCCGTGCTGGCGCTGGCGCAGGGCACGGTCGACGTCTGCGCCAACTGGTGGAACGCGGAAGACGACAGCAACCTGACCCGCATGCTCGCCAAGAACATGGTCAAGTCGAGCGACGGAACGCCGTTGAAGAAGGAAGACTTCCGCATCATCCTGAAGTCCGACCTCATCATCAACTCGCCCTATGCCTATCTCAGCGAACTGCCCGAAGACATGAAGGCCGCGATCAAGAAGGCCTTCCTGGAAGCGGCGGACAAGGACAAGGACGCGTTCAAGAAACTCTCCGACGGCAAGAACTTGCCGTGGCAGGCGGTGACCAACGAAGACTACAACAAGACCATCGAGCTGATTAAGTTCGTCGACAGCCTGCGCAAGAAGGCCTCCTGATCGCTGAAATCGACGGCAAGAGCCGGGTCCATCGACCCGGCTCTTTTATCTTTGACGGCCTGAAGATAGCGACGCCATGACCCTCGCAGTCACGATACTCCCCGATCAGCAGCTCGCCGTGCTGAACGAGGTCTATCGCAAGGCGATTGCCCGCAAGCGGTTGCGCGTGACGCTGGGCGCCGCGGTTTTCCTTGCCGCGCTGGTGATCGCCTCGGTCGGCGCCGAAGTGAACCTGAAGACGCTGTTCAATCATTTCGGCCACTTCGTCAGCTATTTCGATCGGCTGCTCACATTGGACGATGGCCGGCGGGTCTGGACCAACATTCCGGAGTGGCTCTGGGGCTGGAAGAAATGGTCGCGGTTATTGGGCGAAACCATCCTGATCAGCTATGTCGGCACCTTGTTCGGCGCGGCGCTGGGCTTTGGGCTCAACTTTCTCGCGGCTGAAAATACCTCGCCCGGTCCGTGGCTGCGCTTTGTCATCAAGCGTTTGATGGAATTTTGCCGCACGGTGCCTGACATCGTGTTCGCGCTGATCTTTGTCATCGCCTTCGGTCTCGGGCCGATGGCCGGCGTCCTCGCGATCACGATCCACTCGATCGGTGCGCTGGGCAAGCAATACGCCGAGATGGTCGAGAATATCGACATGAATCCGGTCGAGGGACTGCGTTCCACCGGAGCCAGCTGGATCGCCTGCATGCGGTTCGCCGTATTGCCGCAGGTCGTGGCCGGCTTCGCCAGCTACACGCTGCTGCGGTTCGAAATCAATGTGCGCAGCGCCTCCGTGATGGGCTTCGTCGGCGCCGGCGGCATCGGGGTAGAGCTGATCACCGCGATCCGGAAATTCTATTACTCCGATGTCAGCGCGATCCTGCTGCTGATTATCCTCACCGTCTTTGTCATCGATATCGGCACCGGCTGGGTCCGCGGAAAATTGTTCGGCACGGAGCGGCGCACATGACCAAACGCTCGATGCTGGAGACCGATGGCTTGCGCGCGCGGTACCCGGAAGTTTTCAAGCGGCCGGCCTCTTCGCGGCTGGCGTGGCCTTTGATGCTGTTGGTGGCGCTCGCGATCTTCGTGCTCGGGCTGATCCATCTCGGCTTCTCGCCGATCCGCATGCTGAACGGCCTGCATCAGCTCGGCTGGATCTCGCTGATGATGCTGCCGCCCAATCCCGGCACGTCGCTGCCGCTCTATCTCCATGCGCTCGGCGAAACCCTGTCGATCGCGCTATTGGGCACCACGCTGGCCGCGGTGTTCGCGTTCCCGGTCAGCCTGCTGGCGGCAAAGAACATTGTGCCGTCGAATTTCTTCCGGTTTCCAATCCGGCGCTTCCTCGACACCATCCGCGGCGTCGACACGCTGATCTGGGCGCTGGTCTGGATCAATGTCGTCGGTCTTGGCCCGTTCGCCGGCGTGCTCGCCATCGCGCTGTCGGATTTCGGTGCGCTGGGCAAGCTGTTCTCGGAAGCGATTGAGGGCGCCGACAGGAAACAGGTCGAAGGCATCAAGGCCTCCGGCGGCAGTGCGTTGCACGAGATCCGCTTCGGCCTGATGCCGCAGGTATTTCCCGTTATCGCCGGGCAGATGCTGTATTTCTTCGAATCCAATACCCGCTCGGCGACCATCATCGGCATCGTCGGCGCCGGCGGCATCGGCCTGCAACTGGCCGAACAGATCCGCGTGCTGGAATGGCAGAAGGTGTCATTCCTGATCCTGATGATCCTGATCGCGGTCGCCGCGATCGACTGGATCTCGAGCAAGCTGCGCTTTGCCATCATCGGTCCGCGCGCGGTGGCTTGATAGAGCTCGATGCTTGCGCAATTAGCCGCATTGCTATCACATGATCGCAAGCACCCCGACAATTTCGTGGTCATACATGTCTCCCCGAAAGAAAAGATGGATGGCTCGGCGCTGCTATAGCCAAAGAGAAACGACCCAATAAAATGAGCATCCGTATTGGCATCGACCTGGGCGGCACGAAGATCGAGGGCCGTGCCTTTGATGCGCAGGGTAAGGAAATCGACCGTCTCCGTATTCCGACGCCACGCGAAGACTATGATAGCACCGTCCGCGCTATTGTGGACGTAGCGATCTCGCTGGAAACCCGCATCGGCGATATCGGCACCGTGGGCGTCGGCATTCCCGGATCGGTGGTGCGCTCCACTGGCCTGGTAAAGAATGCGAATTCGACCTGGCTCAACGGACGCTCGCTAGAAGCCGACCTCAAGCGCGCCATGGGTCGCGAGGTGCGCTGCGCCAACGATGCCAATTGCCTTGCTGTCTCCGAGGCGGTCGACGGCGCGGCCGCGGGTTATCAGGTGGTCTTCGGAGTGATCCTCGGTACAGGTTGTGGCGGTGGCGTCGCCATCAACGGCAAGGTGCACGCTGGGCCAAACGGTGTCGGCGGCGAGTGGGGACATACAACGCTACCCATGATGGGTGCCGACGAATTCCCAGGCCCGAACTGTTACTGTGGCATGAAGGGCTGTATGGAGACGTGGGTTTCCGGCAGTGGCCTCGAAGACGATTATTTACGTAATACCGGCACGGCGCTGAGTGGATCGAACATTGTGCAGCTCAGCGAGCAGGGCGACGAGCAGGCCGAAGCCGCCCTGCTTCGCCTGGAAGACCGGCTCGCCCGTGGTCTATCGAACATAATCAACACGCTCGATCCGGACTGCTTCGTCTTCGGCGGTGGGTTGTCGAAGGTCGACCGCATCTACAGGAACCTGCCGGCAAAGATCGCGACCTACACCTTTGGGCAGGGTTGTGAGACACCGCTGCTCAAGGCGGCCCACGGTGACGCCAGCGGCGCGCGCGGTGCGGCGTGGCTCTGGTCTCTGGACGAGTGAATTGCGCTCGCCGCCACCGAGCATCCAGTATCAACTATTCTCCACCACGAACTCGATCCGCTCGGCGGCGAAGCGGGCGCGCGTTGTCAGCAACGGCCTGCCATCGGCGTCCGTGTCGGTGGAATCGACCACCAGAATGGGGCGGCCAAGCGCGAGATCCAGCCGCGCCGCGTCGGTGGCGTCGACGATCGCCGCAGTGACGCGGGTCGAGGCCCTGCGATAATCCTTGATACCGTAATGCGCCAGCATTTTGGTCATTGACCGCACTCGCTCGTAGATACGCCCCGCTTCGGGAAAGCGCTCCGCCGAAACCCAGGTGGTGCCGACGCAGATCGGCGTTCTGTCGGCGAGCCGCAGCGCCTCAAGCCGGATCAACGGTGCGCCGGTTTTCAAGCCGAGTTGCCGCGCCAGCTCGCGCGTCGCTGCCTCGTCGGAGGCGGATATCAGTTGGCCGCGCGGCTCGTGGCCGCCCGCGCCAACGATTTCGGAGAACCGCGTGCGCGAGCGTAGCGGGTACGCGATCCGCGGCGCCTCGACATAGGTGCCGCTGCCGCGTTCGGCGCGCACCAGGCCGCGCTCGGCCAGCGTCGCCAGGGCACGGCGCACGGTATGGCGGTTGACGCGATAGGTCTCGGCGATTTCCATTTCGCCGGGCAGCTTTTCGCCGGCGCCAAACCGGCCATCGGCGATGCCGCGCTCGATTCCGTCGGCCACCTGCCGCCACAGCGCCACGCCGGATGGGGTTTCCTGCAGGCTCATGGCGTGGATCGGCTGGGGAGCGGCATCGGGAAAATCATCTTTTTGTCACGAAACAGTCATGGCGTCTGGTTATGAAGTTGTCTAGTATCATAGACAACTTGATTCAGGCAAGACTGTTCAAGTTTTGGGATGTCGAGGCGGCCTTGATGTTGACGACTGAAGAGAACGGCCAGCAGGCAAAGCGAAAAGCCGCGATGGCGGTGCTGGCGCATGCGGACGCCGCTACCATCGCCGCACGGCTCGATACCATCGCGGTGCCGATCCACGAGAATCTGCGCCAGCCGGAGAATGGCCTGGTGATGGTGCGCGGCCGCATCGGCGGCGATGGTGCGCCGTTCAATCTGGGCGAAGCCACGGTTTCGCGCGCGGCGGTGCGGCTGGTGACCGGCGAGGTGGGCTTTGGCTACACGCTCGGCCGCGACGGGCAAAAGGCGAGGATGATCGCTCTATGCGATGCGCTGATCCAGACCGTGGGTTTTGCCGGTCCGGTCGAGACGCGTGTGCTGGCGCCGCTCCGCGCGGCGATCGCTTCCGAGCGAAACCGCAAAGCCGCCGAGACCGCGGCGACGCGGGTCGACTTTTACACCATGGTGCGTGGCGAGGGCTGAGCGATGACAACATTTGCCGAGCTGCCCGCGGGCTTTGCCGACAAGGTGTTGTCGGCGCAAACCACTTTCCGCTCGGTGATGGATGCGATGGCGCGACCGGGCAGCGTGCATTGCATCACCTCGGCCGCCGGCACGCCGCCCGGCATGATGCGCGGCACCGCCGCGATCGCACTCACGCTGTTCGACCACGACACGCCGCTCTGGCTTGACCCGCGAATGTCCGAAGCCTCGGAAGTCGCGAAATGGCTCAAATTCCATACCAGTGCGCCGGTTGTCCCCGATCCATCGGTCTGCAGTTTTGCGTTGATCGGCAATGCCGGGGAGCTTCCCGCGCTGGATTGCTTTTCGTTCGGCAGCAACGAATATCCCGATCGCTCGACCACGCTGATCTTGCAGGTCGAGAGCTTGAGGGAAGGGTTGGCTTTCGAGCTGTATGGGCCGGGCATCGATGGCACGGCGGTCCTGCGGGCCAGCATCGAGCCGCTGGATCTGTTTGCGCGGCTTGCCGCCATCAACGTTGCGCTGTTTCCGCGCGGCATCGATGTGGTGCTGGTTGCCGATGATGCGATTGTCGCGATCCCGCGCACCACGCGGCTTGTCGCCGAGGGAGATTGATCATGTATGTCGCCGTCAAGGGAGGCGAACGCGCCATCGAGAACGCCCATCGGCTGCTGGCGCATGAGCGTCGCGGCGATCGCGACGTTGCGGAAGTGTCGCTGGCCCAGATCTCTGGACAACTCAGCCTTGGCGTCGATCGCGTCATGACCGAAGGCTCGCTATATGACCGCGAGCTGGCGGCGCTGGCCATCAAGCAGGCGCGCGGCGACATGATCGAGGCGATCTTCCTGGTGCGGGCGTTTCGCGCCACGCTGCCGCGGTTCGGCGCCACTGAGCCGGTCGATACCGGCCGGATGGAGGTGCGGCGGCGGATTTCCTCGACCTTCAAGGATATCCCGGGCGGCCAGATCCTCGGGCCGACGTTCGATTACACCCATCGGCTACTCGATCCGCAATTGGCTGAGAATTCGACGCCCGAACTGCCTGCTACTTCTGAAGTGCCGTCCACGGCGATGCCGCGCGTTACCGACATCCTCGGCCGCGACGGCTTGATCGAGCCTGCGCCGCGCGCCGATACCGATGCGCCGGTCGGCGATCTGACGCGCGAGCCGCTCAGCTTCCCGGCGGATCGCGATTTGCGACTGCAAAATCTGGCGCGCGCCGATGAAGGTTTCCTGTTGGCGCTGGGCTATTCCTCGCAACGCGGCTATGGCCGCAACCACCCCTTTGCCGGCGAAATCCGGCTCGGCGAAGTCGAGGTGGAGTTTTTGGCCGAGGACGTTGGCTTCGCGGTGCCGCTGGGCCCGATCACGCTGACCGAGTGCCAGATGGTCAACCAGTTCAAGGGCTCGGCGACCGAAGCGCCATGTTTTACCCGTGGCTATGGTCTCGCTTTCGGCCACAGCGAGCGCAAGACCATGTCGATGGCATTGGTGGACCGCACCTTGCGCGCACGCGAGCTTGGTGAGGAAGTTCTGGCGCCTGCCCAGGATGAGGAATTCGTGATGTCGCACTCCGACAATGTGCAGGCGACCGGCTTTGTCGAGCATCTCAAGCTGCCGCATTACGTCGATTTCCAGTCCGAGCTCGGCCTGCTGCGCAAACTGCGCAAGGAATTCGGAGACAATGCGCAGGGCTCGCCGCCGATGCAGGAGGCCGCGGAATGAACGCGCCGACCTATAATTTCGCCTATCTCGACGAGCAGACCAAGCGGATGATCCGGCGCGCGATCCTCAAGGCGATCGCGATCCCCGGCTATCAGGTGCCGTTCGCCAGCCGCGAAATGCCGATGCCCTATGGCTGGGGTACCGGCGGCGTGCAGGTCACCGCCGCGATCCTCGGCCGTGATGACGTTCTGAAAGTCATCGACCAGGGTTCCGACGACACTACCAACGCGATTTCGATTCGCAAATTCTTTGCCAAGACCGCCGGCGTGGCGACTACCACCAGCACCGTCGATGCGACCGTGATCCAGACCCGGCACCGGATTCCCGAATCCGCGCTGCATGCCGGGCAAGTTCTGGTCTATCAGGTACCGATTCCCGAGCCTTTACGCTTTCTCGAGCCGCGCGAGACCGAGACGCGGCGCATGCACGCGCTCGGCGAATACGGCTTGATGCATGTCAAGCTGTATGAGGACATCGCCCGCTTCGGCCACATCGCAACGTCCTATGCCTATCCGGTGAAGGTCAATGCGCGCTATGTGATGGACCCGTCGCCGACGCCGAAATTCGACAATCCGAAGATGGACAATTGCGCGGCGCTGCAATTGTTCGGCGCCGGCCGCGAAAAGCGGATTTATGCGATTCCGCCGCATACTTCGGTGGTGTCGCTCGATTTCGAGGATCACCCGTTTACGCGTTACCGGTTCGACGCGCCCTGCGCGCTGTGCGGCGCCGAAGATTCCTATCTCGATGAGATCGTCACCGACGACAAGGGCAGCCGGATGTTCGTCTGTTCGGATACCGATTATTGCGAGACCCGCCAAAGCCAGGGCCATCGCGGCAGCGAGAGCGTGGCGCCGCATAAGGAACGGGCGCATGGCTGAGAATCAGGCGAAACAAGACAGGGATAGCGATCAGCCGCTGCTGACCGCGGAAAATCTCGGCAAATCCTATGGCCATCTGACGGCCTGCCGCGACGTGTCGTTTGAGCTGTATCCCGGCGAAGTGCTGGCGATTGTCGGCGAATCCGGCTCCGGCAAGTCGACGCTGCTGCAATTGCTGTCGGCGCAACTGGCGCCGAGCGCCGGAAGCGTGTCGTACCGGATGCGCGATGGGGTGATGCGCGACCTCGCCGCCCTGGGCGAGGCCGAGCGGCGTTTTTTGTTCCGCACCGATTGGGGCTATGTGCACCAGGATCCGGCGATGGGTCTGCGGATGGCGGTATCGGCCGGCGCCAATGTCGGCGAGCGCCTGATGGCGGTCGGCTGGAATCATTATGGCCGCATCCGCGATTCCGCATCGTCCTGGCTGGAGCGGGTCGAGATCGATATCGGCCGCATCGATGACGCGCCGCGGACCTATTCCGGCGGCATGCGGCAGCGGCTGCAGATCGCGCGCAACCTCGTCACCGAACCGCGCCTGGTGTTCATGGACGAGCCGACCGGCGGTCTCGACGTATCGGTGCAGGCGCGCCTGCTCGATCTGATGCGCAATCTCGTCAGCGAACTTGGCCTCGCGGCGATTGTGGTCACCCATGATCTGGCGGTGGCGCGGCTATTATCGCATCGCGTCGTGGTGATGAAGGGCGGCCGGGTGATCGAAACCGGATTGACCGATCAGGTGCTCGACGATCCCCGCGAACCCTACACGCAACTTCTCGTTTCCTCGATTTTGCCGGCATGAGCCCTCAATGACTGCGATGATCGATATCAACAACGCCCAGAAGAGTTTCGTGATGCATTTGCAGGGCGGCATCGAGCTGCCCGTGGTGCGCGGCGTTTCGTTTCAAGTCCATCGGAACGAATGCGTCGTGCTGTCCGGGCCGTCAGGCGCGGGCAAATCCTCGATCCTGAAAATGATCTTCGGCAATTATCGCTGCGACAGCGGCCGGATCGGCATCCAGCATCAGGGGACGGAGATCGATCTCGCCAGGGCCGAACCGCGGCAGATCCTGAGCGTGCGCCGCTCCACGATCGGTTATGTCAGCCAGTTCCTGCGCGCGGTGCCGCGCGTCGCCACCGTCGACGTGGTGGCAGAGCCCCTGATCGTGAATGGCGTCGCGCGTGCCGAGGCGCAAGAAAAAGCCGGCGTGTTGCTGCGCCGTCTCAACATTCCCGAACGTCTCTGGGCGCTGCCGCCTTCGACTTTCTCGGGCGGCGAGCAGCAGCGCGTCAATATTGCGCGAGGCTTTATTTCCGACTTCCCGATCCTGCTGCTGGATGAGCCGACCGCCTCGCTCGACGCGGCCAATGGCGCGGTCGTGGTCGAACTGATCGATCAAAAGAAGCGTCAGGGCGTCGCGATGGTGGCGATCGTGCATGACGACGAGATACGCCGGGAGATCGCCGACCGGATTGTCGACGTGACCTCGTTTGCCGCGGCGGCCTGAAGAGAGATGCCTTGAGATGAAACCGAAGTCCGAAACCGTCATTGGCAACGCCCGGA
This sequence comes from Bradyrhizobium sp., assembly GCA_039935075.1. GTDB lineage: Bacteria > Pseudomonadota > Alphaproteobacteria > Rhizobiales > Xanthobacteraceae > Bradyrhizobium. The sequence goes on along the minus strand of JBDTKZ010000096.1, from coordinate 39,309 downwards.
TCGTTTTGGCCGATCGCGTGATCGAGCACGGCTGGGTGGCCTTTGCCGATGGCCGCGTCGCGGAGATCGGCGAAGGCAGCGCGCCCGCCGGCAGCGAGGATGCCGGCGGCGATCTGGTCATGCCGGGCCTGATCGAGCTGCATACCGATCACCTTGAGGCGCATTATGTGCCGCGCCCAAAAGTGTTCTGGAACCCGCTCGCGGCCGTGGTCTCGTATGACGGGCAGCTGGCGACGTCGGGCATTACCACGGTGCTGGATTCGCTGCGGGTCTGGCGCGAGGATGGCGCCGAGGAGGTCGACGGACGCGCCGGCGTTTTGGCCGAGGCGATCACCGCGGCGCGCGATGCCAATCTGCTGCGCGCCGATCATTTCCTGCATTTGCGTTGCGAAATTCCGATGCCAAGCGTGGTCGAGGAAGCCAAGGAGCTGATCGGCCGGCCGGACGTGCGGCTGATGTCGCTGATGGACCACACCCCGGGGCAACGCCAGTTTCGAGATGAAGCCAAGTTGCGCATCTATTACCGCGGCAAGGGCGCCGGTATGACCGACGCCGAGCTCGACGTGCTGTTCGAAAGACGCTTCAGGTACCAAAAGACCTACGCGGAGGCTAATCTGCGCGCGATCGTGGCGCTGGCGCAGGCGCACGAGATTCCGCTCGCCAGCCATGACGACACCACCGACGAGAACGTCACCGATGCGATCCGCGACCGGGTATCGGTGGCGGAATTCCCGACCACGATGGAAGCTGCGCGCGGCCTGCACCGGGCCGGCATCGGCATCCTGATGGGCGCCCCCAATGTGGTGCGCGGTGGCTCGCATTCCGGCAACATTGCCGCGGTCGATCTCGCGCGCGAGGGGCTGCTGGACATCCTGTCGTCCGATTACATTCCCTCCAGCCTGTTGATGGGCGCGCTGCGATTACCGCAGCAGGTCCCCGCCATCGATCTTGCCGCGGCGGTGCGCACGGTGACCAAGGCCCCCGCGGAAGCCGTCGGCCTGCATGACCGCGGCGAGATTGCGGTCGGCAAGCGCGCCGATATGATCCGGGTCCACATCGCCCGCGATATCCCGGTGGTTCGTGAGGTCTGGCGCGAAGGACAACGGGTGGCGTGAGCGAAGCCCTGACGATAGCTGAGGCGATCGGGCCGGGCCGGCTCGTTCTGGTGGTGGGTCCGAGCGGGGCCGGCAAGGACACGCTGCTTGGGCTGACGAAAGTAGCCTGCGCCGATGACACCAACATCGTGTTTCCGCGTCGCATCGTCACCCGCGAAGCCTCCGAATTCGAGGACAACGAACAGGTCAGCCTTGATGCATTCAGGCAGGCGCTGGCGGCGGATGCCTACGCCATGCATTGGGAAGCGCATGGTCATTGCTATGCCCTGCCGCGCGCGATCGATGACGATATCCGTGCCGGTCGCATCGTGATCGCCAACGTCTCGCGCACCGTGATTTCAGCGATGCGCCTCGCTTACGCCGATGTCGTCGTGATCTCGATTACGGCGCCGCCGAACGTCCTCGCGCAACGGGTGGCGGCGCGGCGACGCGCCAGCGATGGCGACATCGGACAACGGCTCGGACGCCTGGTCGACGATCGCGCGGCGGCGCCGGATGTCACCATCATGAATGTCAGCAGCGCCGAATATCACGCCCGCCAATTCGTTCGCGCCGTCAAGGGCGATCGCTGGGACGAATAGATCGAGGAGAAACGGCATGTCGATCATCGCGACATCGGAGCAACTGGAGGCGATCTACGGCGTTCCCGGTGACGCTTCCACGGTGAAGGTCGCCGATCGCGTCACGCCGCTCTATCGCGTGTTGATCGAGAAATCGCCGTTCGCGGCGCTGGCGACGTCAGGGCCGGAGGGGCTGGATTGCTCGCCGCGCGGTGATTTGCCTGGCTTCGTCCGTATCCACGACGAGAAGACATTGATGATGCCGGACCGCCGCGGCAACAACCGGATCGACTCGCTGCGCAATATCGTGCGCGATCCCAGGATTGCGCTGTTGTTCCTGATCCCGGGCTCCGGCAGCACGCTGCGCGTCAACGGCAATGCGCATGTATCCGCCGATCCCGAGTTGCTGGCCTCGTTCGGGATGCAAGGCAAGCCGCCGCGAACCGTGATTGTGATGACCGTCGGCGAGATCTATTTTCAATGCGCCCGCGCCATCGTGCGTTCCGACCTGTGGAATCCGGACAAGCGCGTCGATTCCAAAAGCCTGCCGACGCCCGGGGAGATCCTGGCCTCGATGAGCGCCGATACCGTCGGCGGCGAGAGCTATGACCGTGAATGGCCGGAGCGCGCCAGGAATTCGATGTGGTGATCTTTTGAGACAGGCACGAGGAACATAGGCACCTCATCCTGAGGATGCGCGAAGCGCCGTCTCGAAGGATGGCTGTTGGTGCACATGGTTCGAGACGCGCGAAGACGCGCTCCTCACCATGAGGTCGTCACTTCCGGGGAATCAGTAATCCCGTTCACGGTGCACGTCGTGCACAATGATGCCCATGCCGTCTTCCGGCACAGGCGGTGTCCCAGAAGGGCATCTCGCCTCAGGCCGCGACGTCCCATAAACGTGACGAACCGCGCACCAGCACCTTGCGTCCGCGTGGCGTAATGACGGGGCACTGATCGATGACAGCGGCGAGTTGCAGCGCGACCAGATTCTCCACCACGAAGCTATTCAGGAGGCGGCGTCCCGGCGTCGGCAGACGAAGCATCTTGAGCGCTTCCCATTGATCCGGAGTGAGGTCGTAGTCGAATTCCGCGTTCATGATTCCTCGAATCGATCAGGCTGTTTCGCGCAGGTCTTACCGGGGCCGCGTGAACAGGATGCGACGACAATGCGCCGGGATTCCGGCCCTTGAAGTGATTCTAAGACGCCGATGCTCGGCGATGGCAGGTAACGCGGCTGTCACATCAACGTGTCAATGCAGAGTTTGACCGCGCCGAATCAAGTGGCACGACCACGCAAGTCGTCGCCCGAATGGATGCCCACCCTGAAAGTAAATGTGCTGCAGAAGCCGCTCTTCAGCAACACCCGGCTGAAAGGCCTGGGTGTCGTCATCGGCACGGCCATCGCCGCGATGGCCGTGTTCGCGCTGACACATGCCATCAAACATATCGATTGCGACGAGGTGCTTGCCGTCGTCGAGCGCACCCCGGGACACGTAATCGCATTGGCGTTGATGCTGGTGGTCGTGTCCTACGGCAGTTTAACGCTGTACGATCTGCTGGCGCTGCGCACCATCGGGCGTACCGAGGTGCCATACCGGATCGCCGCGCTTGCCAGCTTCACCAGCTATCCGATTGCCCACGGCATCGGCGCGGTGGCGCTGATCTCGCCGGTGATTCGTTACCGGATCTATTCGGTCAGCGGCCTTGGCGGGCTTGATGTCGCCAACGTCTGCTTCCTGACCGGGCTGACCTTCTGGCTGGGCAATTTGACCGCCTTCGGGCTCAGCGTGCTGTTCCAGCCCGACGCGATCTCTCCGATCGACTTCCTTTCGCCCGAGTTGAACCGATGGCTGGCGTCGGCGCTGCTGCTGGGCGTGCTGGTGTTCCTGGTCTGGAGTTGGCTGTCGCCGAGAAATATCGGCACGCTTCGCTGGCCGGTGCGGCTACCGTCCGGGCCGATGGTGTTGCTACAGATCGCGATCGGCATTTTCGATCTCGGCGCCGCGGCGCTGGCGATGTATGTCCTGATCCCGCCCGAAGCCCATGTCGAAATCTTTCCAGTCGTCGTCGTCTTCATCGTCGCGACCTTGCTGGGCTTTGCCAGCCACGCGCCGGCGGGCATCGGGGTGTTCGATGCGACGATCCTGCTCGGGCTTGGCGGGGAGGACAAGGATCCCTTGATCGCGGGACTGCTGATGTTCCGCGTGCTGTATCACGTCGTTCCATTCGTGACCGCGCTGGCGCTGTTCGGCGCCGCTGAAGCATGGCGGGGCATGCGCACCCGGCGGCTGGCGTGACGCTTCCTATACCGGCGAATTGAGCTTGAGCCCGACCATTCCCGCGACGATCAGCGTCAGGCAAAATATCCTGACCGGATCGGTCGACTCGCTGAAGACCAGCATGCCGACGATGATGCTGCCGGCGGCGCCAATGCCGGTCCAGACTGCATAAGCCGTTCCGAACGGCAGCGACCGCAGCGCCAGCGCCATCAATCCAAAGCTCAGCGCAATCGCCATCAGCGTCAGCGCGGTCGGCCAGAATTTGGTGAGGCCGTCGGAATATTTCAACCCGAGCGCCCAGGCGATCTCAAGCAGGCCGGCCGCCAGCAATGCCAGCCATGCGCTCACGGATTCTTCGGTTCCGATGGCAGCGTCAGCACCGCATATTGAGCGTAGCCGCGGAACGGGCGTTCGAAGGTTAACGCGGCGCTCGAGGCGCGCGCCGTCGCGGACAATACGTGCTCGAGATCGTCGCGTGGGGTGACGTCGAACAGCTTCAGCCACCGCAGCAGCAGCGCGCGGGCGATGCCGGGCAGGCGTTCCTGTCGGCCGAAATCGACGATGTGCAAACGGCCTCCTGGCTTGAGGCGGTTGACGGCTGCCTCCAGCACCCTGTTCCAGTTCGGGATCATCGAGAGGCTGTAGGAAATCATGACGTGGTCGAACAACGGAATGCCGAACAGCAGTTGCGGGTCGAACGCCGCCGCATCGCCATGGGCGACCCGAATCCGCGATGTCAGGTCGCGTCGTGCGATGGCCGTAATCGCCGAGGTCAGCATTTCAGTTGAAACGTCGATACCGAACCATCGCGCATCGGGGAACAGGCCGGCGGCAAGCACCAAATTGCGGCCGGTGCCGCAGCCGATTTCGAGCACATTGGCGCCGGCGTCCGGCTTCAAATTGGCGATCAGCCGGTCGCGGCCGAGCAGGTAATATCGTCGGGTGCCGTCGTAGATATGGCGTTGCCGGCGGTACATCCGGTTCATCCGGTCGGTCGCCTCGACCGGCCAGGAAAGTGGAGCGAGTTGGGCGCCGAAATCGTCGGCAAGGTCGGTGCCGATATCGGAAGGAAATGCGGACATCCATCAGCCTCCTGCAGCGTGTTTCGCCTACTCCCTTGCGATGTTCGCGCGACAGGGATGTGACAGCCTTTTCCGTCGCGGTTTGGCCGGCTGTCGCAAAACTGCAGCGAGACGGCGATACCGTCGCCAGATTGCTGATTCGGAGACTAGATGAGCACGCAACTTATCGCGGACGCGGTCCGCAACAGCCGAGGTGACGACCAATCGACTGTTTGGGACCGTCTTTTTGCCTTCTGGTTTCGCCGTTTGGTTTACACCCAGATCTGGGAAGATCCGGAAGCCGATCTCGCGGCGTTGCAGTTGCCGGTAGGCTCGACCATCGTCACCATCTCGTCCGGCGGATGTAACGCACTATCGTACCTCACGGCTCAGCCCGCCCAGGTGTTCGCCGTCGATCTCAACGAAGCCCACCTTTCGCTGCTCAAGCTAAAACTCGCTGGCCTGCGCGCGTTCTCCAAATACGCTGATTTCTGGCAGTTCTTTGGCGAGGCCGCTTCCCCCGCCAACTCCGAACTCTATCGCGATCATCTGTGGCTCTGGCTCGATGCCGATGCGCGCGCCTATTGGGACAAGCGCAATATGGTCGGCCGTCCGCGGTATGCCTATTTCACCGACGGGTTCTATCGCCACGGCATGCTCGGCCGCTTTATCGGCCTCGCGCATCTGCTGGCAAAGCTGGCCCGGATTGATCTGAAGGCATTGCTGACCGGCAAAGCGGATTCTCCCGAGCGCCTTCAAGCGCTGGATCGCCTGCACCGGCTGTTCCACTCGCCGCTGGCCAAGCTGATCACGGGCACGCCGGCGCTGCTGTTCAGCCTCGGCATTCCGCCGCAGCAGCGCGAACTGCTGGGAGGCGGCGCGCCGCTCAACGAGGTGCTTTACGAGCGTCTGTTGCGGCTGATCAACGGCCACCCCAACGACGCCAATTATTTCGCCTGGCAGGCGCTGGATCGCCGTTACCCTGGTCCTGGCGACACCTGCCTGCCGCCCTACCTGCAAGCCCGCCAATTCGCGCGCATGCGCGATGGCGCCGGATTGATCATTCCGGTTCACGCCAATCTGCGCCAGTTCCTGGAAAGCCTCCCCGCACGTCAAATCGATGCCGTCGTGCTGCTTGACGCGCAGGACTGGATGGCGCCGGAAGAAATTCGCGCGCTCTGGAACGCGATCGATCGTGCCGGCAGCGACGACGTTCGGGTGATCTTCCGCACCGCGGGTAAGGAATCACCGCTGGATAGCGAGGAACTCGGGTCGCTTAGCCAGATCTGGCGCCGCGACGAAGAACGAAGCGCGATCGGCTTCGAACGCGACCGCTCCGGAATCTACGGCGCGTTCCACTGTTACGTCAGGGACTGATCGATCGTTGGGGCGAACGGTGGCATCTCCGTTACCGATTCCGCTGCCGGAGGGCGGGGCCTCGCCGGACCAATATTCTGAAAAATCGCGCTTGACTTTGACGTAGCGTCAAACGGGCATAACGCGCTCCACATTCCAGTCCGGAGACCGCGTCATGTTTCGCCTCGGTGAATTCGCCCAGATCGCGCAGGTCTCGGGACGGCAATTGCGGTTCTACGATCAGCTCGGGCTGCTGCAGCCGGCCCATATCGACCGGCAGACCGGCTACCGCTACTACAGCATCCGGCAGCTGCCACGGCTGAATTGCATTCTGGCGCTCAAGGAGCTCGGTCTGTCGCTGGAGCAGATCGGACCGCTGCTCGAGAACGAGATATCTGCCGCTGAACTGCGCGCCATGCTCACCATGAAGCGGGCGCAGCTGGAGCAATCGCTGCGCGAGGAAGAAAGCCGGCTCCGGCATATCGAATCCCGCATCGCGCAGATCGATAGCCAGGGCGCGATGGGGGACTACGACGTCGTGGTCAAGTCGGTCGCGGCGACGCCGTATCTGTCGCTGCGCTGCGCCTGCGAGAACATGGATGAAGTGGTCCGGATGGTTCGCACCGTCGCCGAGGACGGCAGCCGGCTCATTCGCCCCGCTTTGCGTGACAAGCTGATCGTGGTGGCGCGCAACGACCAGATCGATGAGAAGCTCGATCTTGAAATCGGCTTCTCGCTGACACGCGCCTCGAACGCGAATGTCCGAATCACCGGCGAGTACCTGCTGTGCGCCAGCGAGCTTCCCGCCGTCGATACGATGGCGACCATCGTCAGGCCCGGGACCAATCCCGCGAGCCACTGCGCGTTCGGTGCGATCGGGGTTTGGATCGAAGCCAACGGTTACGAGGTCGCCGGTTCCTGTCGTGAAGTGTTTCTCGAACCGATCACTGGACCGCCCGGATTCGAAGGCGCGCTGGTGGAAATCCAGTTCCCGGTCCGCGCAGCGATCTAACCCGATTTCATTTTGACCGTCGACCCACCCTCGAACGCATCCCGCGTTCGGGGCATGCGATCCGCTGCGCCGATGTCGGCCGGCGATAACACCAGGAGCCAATCATGATTACGATCCACGGCGTTCCGATTTCCGTCCACGTGCGAAAGGCGGTCGTCACCGCGATCTACAAGAACATCGATCACAGGGTCGAGCCGGTGATTCCGTTCGATCCACCTGCGAATTGGACCTCGCTCAGTCCGACGGGGTTGATTCCGGCCATCCAGGACGGCGATTTCTCGCTCGCGGAATCCTCGGCCATCTGCCTTTATATGCAACGCAAGCAGCCGGCGCCGACGATCCTGCCCGCCGACGATAGAGATACAGCCACGCGATGTTCCTGGATGGCTATTCCGGCTGGGTGTTTCGCACGCTGATCCACGGGCTGTTCTTCCAGAAGGTCATCAATCCCGTGATCTTCAAGGCTGCCACAGACCAGTCGGTGGTCGACAACCTCCTGACGTCGGTCGAGCCGCGGGTTTTCCAATATCTGGAATCCCAGATCGACGGAAAATTTCTGGTTGGATCGGCGTTGAGCCTTGGCGATATCGGCATCGTGTCGAACCTGATCAATTATCAATATCTGGGTTTCACCATCGATCGCGCCCGATATCCGAAGCTTGCGAAATATGCCGCCGGCATGATGGGGCTCGACCCCTTTCAGCGCGCGCTGGCGGCGGAAGTGCCGTTCGCCACGCAAATGGGACTGGACCGTCAATTCCTGTCCTGAGCTTCCGACAGGTCAAAACAGACGGGCCCGGCCGCGCTTCAAGGCGTGGTCGGGCCGCATGATTTCGAGCGCTTCCGCTCGATTTGACTCAACCGGCGGCACGCGCCAAGACACCTTCGTTCTGAAGTGTCCGAGGCACGATCCATGGCTGATTTCCACGGCGTTTTTCCCTATCTGGTCACCCCGGTCGATTCCGATGGCAAGATCCGCGCGAGCGTGCTGGCGAGGCTTTGCGAGGATCTCATCACGACCGGTGGCGTTCACGGGTTGACGCCGCTCGGTTCGACCGGCGAGTTCGCCTATCTGAACAATGCGCAGCGCACGGTGGTGGTGCAGGCCACGATCGAAGCTGCCAAAGGCCGCGTGCCTGTGGTCGCCGGCGTGGCGTCGACCTCGACGTCGGACGCGGTCGCGCAGGCCAAATCCTATCAACAACTCGGCGCCGACGGCATCCTCGCGATCCTCGAAGCGTATTTTCCGCTAGGGGATAGCCAGATCGAATCCTATTTTCGCGCCATCGCCGATGCGGTCGATATTCCTGTCGTGATCTACACCAATCCGCAATTCCAGCGTTCGGATTTGACGCTCGACGTCATTGCGAGACTCGCGGCGCATCCGCGCATCCGTTACATCAAGGATGCCTCGACCAATACCGGGCGGCTATTGTCGATCATGAACAGATGCGGCGACGGCCTCAAAGTGTTCTCGGCGTCCGCGCATATTCCGGCGGGGGTGATGCTGATCGGCGGGGTCGGTTGGATGGCGGGACCGGCCTGTCTCATTCCACGCCAGAGCGTCGAACTCTACCATCTCTGCAAGGCCAAGCGCTGGGACGAAGCCATGGCGCTGCAGCGGCGGCTGTGGCGCATCAACGAAGCCTTTGCGCGCTATAATCTCGCCGCCTGCATCAAGGCCGGTCTGGCGATCCAGGGCTACGACGTCGGCGATCCCATCGCCCCGCAAATGGCCCTGACCGCGGAGCAGCGCCAGGCGGTCGAAGCGGTGTTGCGGGATATCGGGTAAGGCAGTCCACATGCTGACTGAAACTCGTCATGGCCGGGCTCGTCCCGAGCCATCCACGTCTTAAACATTTAGTGCAAGCAAGACGTGGATACCCGGCACAAGGCCGGGCGTGTCGATTTTTCGAGCGTAAGCGGGTTGGCCTTGGCCCTGCAAACCCGCTAAAACCCGCCCAATTCTGCAAAAAGACTCGAAGGACAAATTGATGAATATTCTTCCCGGCAACATGCGTTTCGGTGCGGGCCAGCCGGTCAAGCGTTTGGAAGACCAGCGGCTGCTGACCGGGAAGGGGCAGTTCATCGACGACAAGCCGGAAGACGGCGCGCTGTGGCTCTATGTGCTGCGCTCGCCGCACGCCCACGCAAAAATCGTCTCGATCGACGCCAGGGCCGCGCTAGCGATGCGAGGCGTGGAAGCCATCTATACCGGCGCCGATCTGGTTAAGGACGATATCGGCACCCTGCCGACGCTGGCGATCTTCAAGCGGCCCGACGGTTCGCCGATGACGGTGCCGCCGCGCCGGCTGCTCGCCCATGAGATCGTGCGTTTTGCCGGTGAGGCGGTCGCGGCCATTGTGGCGACCTCGCGGGTGCTGGCGCAGACCGCCTCCGAGGCGATCGCGATCGAATACGAGGTGCTGCCGTCGGTGGTCGACCCCGTTGAGGCGACCAAGCCGGGCGCGCCGGTGGTCTGGCCCGAAGCGCCCGACAATATCGTGGCTGCGATGAGCTACGGCGATGCCGCCAAAGTGGAAGAGGTGTTTTCGAAGGCGGCCCACGTGGTCTCGCTCGATCTCGTCAGCCAGCGGCTGGTGCCGTCGGCGATGGAGCCGCGCTCGACCATTGCCGAGATCGAGAAGAAGACCGGCCGGTTGATCCTGCATGTGCAGTCGCAGACGCCGGGCTCGACCCGCGATCTGCTGGCAGAAGCGATTTTGAAGCGGCCGAAGGAAAGCGTCCGCGTGCTGGTCGGCGATATCGGCGGCGGTTTTGGCCAGAAGACCAGCCTTTATCCCGAGGACGGCGTTGTCGCCTATGCCGCAACAAAGTTGAACAGGAAAATCCGCTGGCGCGGCGATCGCACCGACGAATTCGTCGGCGGCACCCACGGCCGCGATCTCACCTCGACCGGCGAGTTCGCGCTCGACGCCAAGGGCCGCGTACAGGCCTATCGGGTGCGTTCGATCGGCGGCACCGGCGCTTATTCTTCTGGCACCGGCAACATCATTCCGCTGGTGTTGGGGCCGTTCGTGCAGACCGGCGTCTACGACCTGCCGCTGGTTCACTTCGAGGTCAAATCGGTGATGACCAACACCGCACCGGTGGGCGCCTACCGCGGCGCGGGCCGGCCCGAAGCGGTGTTCATCGTCGAACGGCTGATGGACGCCGCCGCGCGCCAGATCGGGATGGATCCGCGCACGATCCGCAAGGTCAATTACATCAAACCGGCGCAACTGCCCTACACCAATGCGGCGGGCCAGGTTTACGACAGCGGCGCCTTCGCGCACATGCTGGAGCGCGCCTCGGACCTGGCCGATTGGGACGGCTTTGCTGCGCGCAAGAAGGCTGCCAGGAAAAAAGGCCTGCTCTATGGCCGTGGCCTCACCAGCTACATCGAATGGACCGGCGGACGGGCGCACACCGAAAAGGTCAGCCTGCACGCCACCGCCGAGGGGCGCATCATCCTGCATTCCGGGACCATGGCGATGGGGCAGGGGTTGCAGACCACCTACACCCAGATGATCGCGGAATCGCTTGGCATCGCCATGGACAGAATCGATGTGGTGCAGGGCGATACCGATCTGGCGACCGGATTCGGCAGCGTCGGTTCGCGCTCGCTGTTCGTCGGCGGCACGGCGGTTGCCGTCTCGACCAGCGACATGATCGCGAAGGCGCGCGAAAAGGCTTCGAACCTGCTGGAGACGTCGATCGAGGACATTGAATACCGCGACGGCTGGCTCACGGTGGTCGGCACCGACAAACGCATCGGGCTGTTCGAACTCGCCAAGAAAGAAAGCGGCGCACGGCTCAGTGTCGACAGCGAAGGCGAGGTCGACGGCCCGAGCTGGCCGAACGGGACGCATATCTGCGAGGTCGAGATCGATCCGGAAACTGGCGTCAGCAAGGTGGTGCGCTACACCACGGTCGACGACGTCGGCGTCGCCGTCAATCCGATGCTGGTGACGGGGCAGGTTCACGGCGGCGTCGCGCAGGGCATCGGTCAGGCGCTGTATGAGGGCGTGTCCTACGATGCGGAAGGTCAATTGCTGACCGCGAGCTACCAGGATTATTGCGTGCCGCGCGCCGACGATATTCCGCCGATCACGGTGACACTGGATGATTCCGCGCCTTGCCGCACCAATCCGCTCGGCGCCAAGGGCTGCGGTGAATCCGGCGCGATCGGCGGGCCGCCCTGCATCGCCAATGGCGTGATGGACGCGCTCAGCGAACTCGGCATCCAGGGCCTGAACACGCCGCTGACGCCGGTCAAGATATGGCAGGCGATCAGGGATGCGAAGGCGGGAAGTTAGTTGTCGTCATTCCGGGGCGCGTCAAAGACGCGAAGACGGAATATCGAGATTCCCCGATGCGCAATTGCGCATCTGCGGTCTGGTCCTTCGGACCATCCCGGAATGACGGAGGAGAGAGCTACAATCCCAGCACCATCTTCGCGACGATATCGCGCTGGATCTCCGATGAGCCGCCGAAGATCGTGTAGGCGCGGCTGTTGAGATATTCCGGCACTACCGGCAGCAATTCCTCGGGAATTCCGGGCGCTTCATTGAGCTTGTAGAGCGGCCGCATCGGCTCGACGTAGAGGCCGTCATTGCCGATCACCTCGACGCCGAGCCGGGTCACCGCCTGGCGGATTTCGCTAACCCGTAACTTGAGCAGCGACGACACCGCGCCGGGATTTTGTCCGGTCTGCAGCGCCGACAACACGCGCAGCTCCGTCATTTCCAGCGTGTCGATATCGACCTCGATCTCGGACATTCTGACCGCGATATCGGGATCGTCGATGGCGCGGCCCGTGACGTCGGATTCCGCGAGGTCCGACACCGTCTTCAGCGCGTCGCGCAGCTTGGCCGAGGCGATGCCGGAGCCGCGCTCGAACTCGAGCAGATATTTGCCGTAGGTCCAGCCCTTGCCTTCCTCGCCGACGCGGTTGCCAACGGGCACGCGGACATCGTCGAAGAACACCTGGTTGACCTCGTGGTCGCCGCCAATGGTCAGGATCGGGCGGGTGGTGATGCCCTTGCTCTTCATATCGATCAGGATGAAGCTGATGCCGTCTTGCTGCCGCTCGCTCTGGTTGGTGCGCACCAGCGCGAACATGCGATTGGCGTGATGCGCATGCGTGGTCCAGATCTTGGTGCCGTTGATAATGTAATGGTCGCCATCGCGCACCGCGCGTGTCTTCAGCGAGGAAAGGTCGGAGCCGGAGCCCGGCTCGGAATAGCCCTGGCACCAGTAGTCCTGGCCCGAGAGGATTCGCGGCAGGTAAAAATTCTTCTGCTCAGGTGACCCGAAGCCGATGATGACGGGGCCGACCATCTTGACGCCCATCACGTTGACATTTGGCACCCCAGCACGGGCGCATTCGGCCTCAAAGATCCAGCGCTGTGCCGGCGTCCAGTCCGGGCCGCCATGTTCGACAGGCCATCCCGGCGCGCCCCAGCCTCTTTTATGCAGCGCCCGCTGCCAAGTCATGCCGATATCGGGATCGGAGAACACCGATGGCGTCAGCGCGGTGGCGCGCTTCATGTCCGGTGTCAGGTTGGCCGCGATGAAGTCGCACACTTCTTTTTCGAAAGTGCGTTCCTCGGCGCTGAAGGTCAGATCCATGTCGCGCTCCCTTATGCGTGATGGTTGGCGCGCCCGCCCAATTCGGCGTAGCGGCGATAATGATGCGCGCTGCCACCAAACAGCGTGTCGAAGGCCAGCAGCCGTTTGAAATAAGAGCCGATGTCGAGTTCCTCGGTGACGCCCATGGCGCCGTGCAGCTGCACCGACTGTTCGGCGACGAAGCGCGCACATTTGCCGATTTTTGCTTTGGCGCCCGATGCGGCGCGGCTCCGCGCCACCGGTTCGGCATCGGCCATCAGCGCCGCACGCAACGCCATCGAGCGCGCCTCGTCGCATTGCATTGCCATATCGGCGAGCCGGTGCCGGATCACCTGATTGGCCGATAGCGGCCGCCCGAACTGCTTTCGGATTTTGGTGTATTCCAGCGTGTGGTCGAGCAGCGTCTGCATGATGCCGACGGCTTCGGAACCAAGTGCTGCCATCGCGCGGTCCACCACGCTTTCGATCGCGGGCAGGGCATCGCTGCCGTCGCCGAGCAGGGCATCGGCGGGAAGCAGGATATCTGACAGGTCGAGATTGCAGGCGCGGCCGCCGCCGAGCCGCGAATAATCGCGCAAGACAAGGCCTGGCGTGCCGGCGGGTACCAGGAACAGACACATTTTTCCGCAAGCCCCGTTGCTGCCAGCTAGCCGCGCCGAAACGATAATCTGGCCGGCGGCGTTGCCATCGAGCACGGCGATCTTCTGGCCGTCGAGGCGCCAGCCGTCGGGCGCCTGGCTGGCTGAGGTTGCGACCTTCGCAAGGTCGAAACGCGCCGCACGCTCCGAATGCGCGAACGCGAGGTGGAGCGAGCCGTCGGCGACCTTGGGCAGGATCGCCCGCTTCTGCGCCTCGGTGCCGCATTCCGCGACCAGCGCGGCGCCGATCACGACGGTCGACAGATAGGGTTCGGCGGCGAGCCCGCGCCCGAACGCCTCCATCAAAATACCGATCTCGATCGCGCCGCCGCCGAGCCCGCCATGGGGCTCATCAATCGGCAGCGCCAGCCAGCCGAGATCGGAAAATTGCTTCCAGACCTTCGGACTGAAGCCGAGTGGCTCGCTCGCCATGCGGCGGCGGAGGTCGGCGGTAAAGGTCTCCGCCACGAAGCGGTCGGCGCTTTCGCGCAGCAGGCGCTGCTCGTCGCTCAGGGTAAGGTCCATCGTATCTACTTCACCACAGCCGGTTTCCTGACGGAAGGATGCAGGCCCCCGGGATCCACCACCATTCCAAATTCCTGTAGATTATGCGCGTGACACAACTGATGCAGCGCGAATGCCTGCTCGATCGCCGCTGGCTGTCCCATCACATCGACCGAGCGGTTGACGGCTTCTTTGGTCAGCTTCAGCGCAAAGGCGGGTTTTGCCGCGATCTTCCGCGCCAGCGCCGTCACAAATGATGAAAGTTCCGCGCGCGGCACCACGTGATTGACCATGCCGAGCCGGTGCGCTTCCTCCGCGCTCCAGGTATCGGCCGTGAACAGGAACTCCTTGGCCTTGCGCGGACCGAGTTCCCAGGGATGCACGAACCACTCGACGCCGCAAACGCCCATCGTGACCACGGGGTCACAGAACTCGGCGTCATCGCTGGCGACGATGAGGTCGCAGGCCCAGGCCAGCATCAGCCCGCCGGCGATGCACTTGCCATGCACTTCGGCGATGAGAGGTTTTGCCAGATTGCGCCAGCGCCGCGTGATTTGCAGATAAATCTCCTGCTCGCGCGCGAAGCGGCCATGGGCGTTCGGTTCGGCAAAACCGCCCCAATTTCCGACTGGTGGAAAATCCACGCCGGCCTGGTTCTTTCCGCCGGGACGCAAATCGTGGCCAGCGGAAAAATGCGGCCCATGGCCTGCGAGAACGATGACTTTGATCGCATCGTCCTGCACGGCCTGGTCGAAGGCGGCGTTGAGATCGTAGGTCATTTGCAGATTTTGTGCATTGCGGGCTTCGGGCCGGTTCATCGCGATCCGCGCGATAGCGGGATCCGGCCGTTCGACGATGATGGTCTCGAAATTCATGCGCCCTCGCGTTTCCTTATTGTTATCGGGCCATGTTGTTATCTCGGCGAATGATAGGCAAGAGCTATCAGCTGCAAAATAGCGAGGCCGTCATTCCGGGATGGTCCGAAGGACCAGACCCGGAATCTCGAGATTCCGGGTTCGATGCTTCGCATCGCCCCGGAATGACTGTGTGAACGTCGGCGATTCTGCTACCTTACGGATAATTTCACCAGGAGAAATTCGATGCGCAGACTTTTGACCGTGCTGGCGGCGCTGGCGACGTTGAGCCTGACGAATTGCGGCTACAACGCGATCCAGACCAATGACGAGCAGGTCAAATCGGCCTGGTCCGAGGTGCTGAACCAATACCAGCGCCGCGCCGATCTGGTGCCCAACCTGGTCAATTCGGTGAAAGGATTCGCGCAGCAGGAAAAGGACGTGCTGCTCGGCGTCACCAACGCGCGGGCCAAGGTCGGCAGCATTCAGGCTACGCCCGAGCTCGTCAACGATCCCGGCGCCTTCGCCAAATTCCAGGCCGCGCAGGGCGAACTGACCAGCGCGCTGTCGAAGCTATTGGTGGTCACGGAAAACTATCCGCAGCTCAAATCCGACGCGCTGTTTCATGACCTGATGGCGCAGCTCGAAGGTACCGAAAATCGCATCACCGTGGCGCGCAATCGCTACATCAAGTCGGTGCAGGACTACAATGTCGGCATCCGCACGTTTCCGAACAACCTGACCGCGATGATGTTCGGCTATAAAGAGAAAGCGAACTTCACCGTTGAAAACGAGAAGGAAATTTCCACCGCGCCGAAGGTAGATTTCAATCCGACTCCCGCGCCCGCCAAATAATCCGGAAAACGAGATTGAGCGCGATGAACGCTGCCAAAGCTTGTCTCGTTACGAAGGCCTCTCTCGTTGCGCTGCTGATGTGCTGGGCCTTCGCGGCGCTGGCCCAGGTTGCGGTGCCGCAACTTGTGGGACGCGTGGTCGATCAGACCGGCACACTTTCCAGCGACGACATTGCTTCGCTGAACCAGAAGCTCCGGGATTTCGAAGCGCGCAAGGGTAGCCAGATCGCGGTGCTGATCGTGCCGACCACCGCGCCTGAGGAAATCGAGCAATATTCGATCCGGGTGGCGGAAGCCTGGAAGATCGGGCGCAAGAAAATCGATGACGGCGCGATCCTGTTGGTCGCCAAGAGCGATCGCAAGCTTCGCATCGAGGTCGGTTATGGCCTCGAAGGGGTGCTGACCGACGTGACAAGCAAGCGCATCATCGACGAGATCATCACGCCGAAATTCAAGAGCGGGGATTTTGCCGGCGGCATATCCGATGGTGTCGACCGCATCATCAGCGTCGTCAATGGTGAACCGCTGCCGGCGCCGCCCACGCGGCAACAGTCGCAATCGAGCAAGCCTTCGCTCGAGTTTCTCAACCCGTTCAATCCGTTCGTCCTCTTTGGGTTATTGATCTTCGGCGGTGCGCTGCGGAAACTGTTGGGCCGTCTGCTCGGTTCGGCGGTGGCCGGTAGCCTGGCGGCGCTGCTCGCCTGGTACTTCTTCACCTCCTGGATACTGGCGGGTTTTGCCGGCGTGGTCACATCGATCTTCACGATGTTCGCCGACGCCTTTACGGCGTCTACGCCGGTCGGCCGTGGCGGCCGCGGAGGTAGCGGCTGGTCGGGAGGCGGATCCAGCGGCGGATCCTATTCCGGCGGTGGCAGTAGCAGTTCGAGCAGCGACAGCGGCGGCGGCGGTGGCAGTTTCGGTGGCGGCGGCGCGTCAGGAAGCTGGTAGGAGCTGGCAGTTATGGGCATCCGACGTATCGGCAAGCATCTACTGGAGCATCGCTGGAAGGCGCGTCAGCTGTTTCCGCCACGGGTGCTGGAGGCGATCGAGCAGGCGATCAAGACGGGCGAGGCCACTCATTCCGGCCAGGTGCGCTTTGTCGTGGAAGGCGCGCTGGACGGCGCGCCGCTGTTTCGCGATCAGCCGGCGCGCGAACGCGCGCTGGATATCTTCGCGCAATTGCGGATCTGGGACACCGCCCACAACAACGGCGTGTTGATCTATCTGCTGCTGGCCGACCGTCAGGTCGAGATCGTCGCCGACCGCGGCATCGATGCCAAGGTCGGCGCTGCCGGTTGGAAAAAGATCTGCACCGACATGGAAGCCGATTTCCGGGCTGAAAGTTTCCAGGCCGGCTCGATCAAGGGCATCCAGGCGGTGTCGCGACAACTGGCGAAATATTTTCCCGCGCAAGGTGAGGGAAAAAATGAACTGCCCGACGCGCCGGTGGTGATTTAGCTTCTTACCCTCCCCTGCCCTCCAGGGCAGGGTGAAACAAACGCGCTCGGAATCACGGGTCTAAGCCTTCACCGACGGCCGTTCACCCACCCGCGCGAACCATGCTGCGATGTTGGTGTTGGCGGGGTCCAGCGGCTGGCCGACCTGGCCGCCGAACTCGATCCAGCAATAAAGCAGGATATCGGCCAGCGTGAAGCGTTGGCCGCAGATGAATGGCTTGCCCGCGATCTGGCCGTTGAGCCATTGCAGCCGGTTCGCTGCGATCATCTTGAGGCCGGGAGAGGCTTCCGGCGCGACCGGGATCCGCTTTTCGAAGAATTTCAGCGCCTCGCCGAAACGATAGCCGTTGGCGAGCGGCTCGCAGATGTTGAGATCGACGCGCCGGGTCCACATCCGGCATTCCGCGCGCGCTTCCGGGGTAGCGCCGATCAGCGGCGGCGTCGGATGCTTCTCTTCGAGATATTCGCAGATCGCGGTGACCTCGGACAGATAGCTGCCGTCGTCCAGTTCGAGCGTCGGCATCTGGCCATGCGGGTTGCGCTTCAAATGCTCGACTTCGCGGTTTTCGCCCTTGCGCAGATCGACCGGCTGCTTCGGCACCTCAATGCCCTTTTCGGCCATGAACATCCGGACGATGCGCGGGTTCGGTCCGATCGAGTCGTATAGCTTCATGGTTCACCCCGGTATTTTTTGGCTTTTGCGGGTTACTTTTGAGCAGAACCCCGGGGGCGTTGTCAAACCTCTCAGGCATCGTCGAGTTTGTTGAGGTCACGTACCGACTGCATGATCGGTTCGAAATTCGCGCGCGCGTCCAGCGCGTCGAACAATTGCGCGGTATCCGACAGCAGCGCATGCGATCTTTGAATCGCGATCCTGACATCGTCCTGCGGCGTGTCGGACAACCGGCCATGTCCGGACAGCAGGATTTTGGAGTCCAGCGCCTTCAGCCGCTCCAGCGACTGGATGTAATCGCTGATGCTGCCGGATCCGAATACGCCACCCATGACCCCGCCGGGCATCAGCGTGTCGGCCGCGAACAGCAATCCCTTGTCGTGATCGAACAGGCTGATGCAGGCCGAGGTGTGGCCGGGCGTGTACATCACGCTGAGGCGAAAATTGCCGAGGTCGATCACATTGCCTTCTTCCAGCCAGATATCGACATTGATCGGCACATCCGGCTCGTTGAACATCTTGCGCAGCATCGAGAAGTCGTCACGCAGCATGATCTTGTTGGCAGCGAGGCGATGCGCGGCAATGATGGTGCGACCGCTGAAATGATAGGCCGCGCCAATGTGATCGAGATGCTCGTGGCTCAGGATCACCATATCGATCTTGTCCGGTGGACAGCCGACATGTTCGAGGCATTCCAGCAGCGCCACATAATTCGAGGACAGCCCGACATCGATCATGATGGTTCTGGATTTGCCGCGTACCAGATAGGCGTTGGCGGCGCGGTTCTTGAAACGGATCTGGTAGACATCTTCGGCGGCCTGGATCAGCGAGCAGGAGCTGAGGTCCAGCAGAACCGGAAACGGGCTTGGCTTGCGGTCGCTCATGACGTGGGAGCCCTGAAGGTAAGGGCGTTGGAGGCGCGCAGCCGTTTGCTGAGGGCGTCCATCACCATCAGCGCGAATGCCGGCTGCTGACTGACCAGATAGACGAAGCGCGCGTGGTTGATCCGCATCACGCGGGTGTTCGGCGCCGCCGATACCGCGGTAGCCGAGCGGGCCGAGCCATCGATCACCGCCATCTCGCCGAAGAATTCGCCTTTGCTCAGCGTCACGATCACGGTGTTGCTGGCACCGTTTTTCTTGACGATGTCGATCCGGCCGTCGAGCACGACGAATAGCTCGCGCCCGGTCGAGCCTTCCTCGAAAATGACGTCGCCGACGTCAAACTCGTTGATGCACTTTTCGATGGTCATGGCGCCCCCGCCTTCTGGCTGGTCGATCCTGCCATGTTAATCGGGAAACGGGGCGGCGCAAACGATGCTCGGCGGAAAATGCCGCATGGCAGCATTTGGCCGGACCCGGAGCGAGACAACGGGCCGGGCCGGCCTCGCGGGCCACTCAGACGATTTCCTAAAATTTCCGTAAGCCGGGGGCCGGTAACGAATTGGCAAGCAATGAAAGTTACCAAATAGTCAACCCATTGTGGAGACTTAGCCGTGAGCGAACAAGCCGAGCAGACCAGCGGTGACCGCGTCGAGCCGATCGTTCCCCATTCCTCCGATGTCCCGGTCGAGCCGGTCACGGCCGCGGCCGAAGCCCCCGTTAATGCGGAATCGCCCGGTCTGGTGCCCGAGCAGAGCGCATCGAGCGAAGCTCCCGAGGTGAGCGCCGCGCATCCGGAAGCTGCCAAGGAAACTGCCAAGGACACCCCAAAAGCTGATGCCCCGCGCATACCGGGCAAGGTTTTGATCATGTCCTCCGCCGACCGCGACTGGGCCAATGACGAAGCCGGTCCGGAGCTGGACGCCGAGCCGAGCCAGGGCATGTTCGGCAAGCGCCGGCTTGCCGCACTGGCCGCGGTGGTGGCATTGGCGGCGCTTGCGGGCGCGCTGGGCGGAGCTACGGCCACCATTGGCCTGCAGCATTTTGCCGGCAATGACGCCGCGCCCGCAGCGGCCAATTCCGCCGCTGATGTTGCGGTCGCGCGGATCGATACCGACATCGTCGCGCTGAAGGCCAGCGTCGAGCACACCTCGAAGATGAGCGTAAGCCAGTTCAACAAGACCAGCGATCGCCTCGACAAGGTCGAGAGGGCCCAGGTGGAACCCGCCGCCAAGCTCGCCAAACTCAGCGAGCAGGTCGAAAAGCTTCGCGTCACGCCGTCGCCGGTTCCGGTCGCCGCCGCGGCGCCGGCTCTCGCGAAAGAAGTCACGGGCTCGGTGACGCCAGCGGTCACCACAGCCGCCGCGCCGAAGCCGGCTGAGGTCAAGACCGAGGTGGGACGGTTGCCAACCGTTGAGGGCTGGACCTTGCGTGATGTCGCCAATGGCGGCGCGCTGATCGAGGGACGCCAGGGCATCTATGAAGTCTATGCCGGCGACCCGGTGCCGGGCCTCGGCCGCGTCGATGCGATCCGGCGTCAGGATGGCCATTGGGTGGTGGTCACCAGCAAGGGCCTGATCGTCGCTCGCTAACCCGTCTTCATCGGGCAGATGCTGTCATTCAAGAAAGCGCTTCACAGCCATGTGAGGCGCTTTCTGCATTTCGGATCGTCGCACGACAGTCGGTCAGGTTTTGGGATAGTTTCGGATATAGCTGATGCTGGCCGCGCGGCGCTTCGAATAAGCGCCGTGACGCGGTGTTAGTCCGGATATGAGCCGCCGCTTGCGATTTCTTGTCTCCCTTCTGATTCTGGTCTGCTGCGCGTGGCCGGTGCACGCGACGCGCGGCGCGGCGCTGGAGCGCGGCACGGCGATCACCGATCCGCAGGCCCTGCGCGAGCTCGATCGCGGCCGGTTTGGTCTTGCCCGTATCCTGCTGCCGGCCCGATCGGCCGAACCACCGATCACCGGCGGTCGCTTGTTCTCGCTGCCGTCGATGGCGCCCGTCCACAAGGCGATCGACGCCGAGTTCGATCGATACGTCGTCCGGCACAAGGCCGATCATCCTGATGTCAGCATCGGTGTTGGAGATAGCAACGAATTTCAGTTGTTCGATCGCGCGCCGCTTTATTCGGACGGCTCGCGCTTTGTCTTGTCAGGGATCGTCAACCGGATGGATCGCGGTTATGTGGCGCCTAATACTTGCGGCGAGATCCGGCTGATCTATCGCTTGATTCCGACCAACGTGCCGCAGGCCGGCGACAGCCTGGCGTCGCCGCGGCTGCCGATGACTCTCAACGTCGTGCTCAGGGCCAAAGGCAATCATGCGATCGGTCCTGGCGGTGGCGCGATCACTTGCGCCGGGATCGCCGGAAAATGGCTCGCCGCCGGCGCTTCGCCGCTCACCGGGGCGGCGCTGGCGGAAAAACTCGTCGCGCCGGACGGCCCGTTGGAGCAGGTCGCGCTGGACAACATCGATCGCATCGAAACCAATATCCAGATCGTTCATGCGCTGAAATCGCCGACCCGCGATTTTCGCACCGATTATCTGTTGAAGGTGTTTGACTATAGCGCCCAGACCAAAACGTTCGAGGAGGCACCGCTCGAGAACCAGATTGATCGGGCGCGGATCCTGGCCGATGAAAATCTCAAACGCGCCTTCAAGGCATGGTTGCTCGATCCCAAACATTTCACCGAGCTCGATCGCGGCACCATTTTGATCCCGCCGGAATTTCTCGCCACCGGTGCGATCGCGGCGACGCCGGTCGGGTTTTCAACGTCGAACCTGCAGCCGGCGTTCGGCCTGGTGCAGGGCGATGATGCCAAAGTGGACCCGGTGTTCACATCAGACGATGTCGTGACGGCGCTGAAAAAGGCCGCGGAGCAAGCCGGACCATTGCAGAACATCCGCTCGGTGGCAGGCTTCGAGCGCCGGCTCAACGACGTCACCTGTTCGGGATGTCATCAAACCCGCGGCATCGGCGGCTTTCATTTTCCGGGCGTCGACTGGCTGGCGCCCCATCCTTCCAACGCAACGATCGTGCCGGCGTCGCCGCATTTCTTCGGGGACCAGGCTCGGCGCCGCGATATCCTGACCGCGCTGCGCGACGGCAGAAATCCGGATTACTCCCGCGGCTTTTCCAGCCGTCCGCAATTGCGTGGCAACGCCGAACTCGCCGGCACCGAATATGACGACGGCTGGGGCGCGCATTGCTACGCCTCGCATACCAATGCTGCCGACAACGACCGGAGTTTTCGCCTCTGGGGCTGCGCCGCAGGATTGGCCTGCCAGGTGATGGACAACGCTTCGCGGATGGGGATGTGCTTCGTCAAAAGCCGCTAGCAAAGCCGAAATCCCGACCAACGCCAGATTGACAGTAGGCTGACTAATCTGTTTCATCCGCCCAAACCTGAGAGACCGCCTGACAAGCGCGCCGGGACGGAAACATGGACGACATCATCATTGTCGGAGGTGGCGTTGGCGGCCTGACCCTTGGGCTTGCGTTGCATGCGGCCGGCATTCCCTGCCGCATCTTCGAGTCGGTCGCCGAGATCAGGCCGATCGGCGTCGGCATCAATTTGCTGCCGCACGCGACCAGAGAACTCGCAGCACTCGGGCTGGAGCAGGCGCTGGCGCAGATCGCGATTGCGACGACCGACGCCACCTTCTTCAATCGCTTCGGCCAGCTGATCTATCAGGAACCGCTCGGCCGCGCCGCGGGCTATGAGCATCCGCAATTCTCGATCCATCGTGGCGATCTGCAGATGGTGTTGCTGGATGCGTTTCGCGCCCGTGCCGGCGGTGACCGGTTCATCACCAACCATCATTGTCTCGGCGTCGAGCAGGACGCTTCCGGCGTCAGCCTGCATTTTGCGGACGGCGCTGCGGGAACGAACCGCACCACGGTGCGCGGCCGCGCCGCGATCGCCTGCGACGGCATCAGTTCCGCCGTTCGCAAGCAGTTCTTTCCGGGCGAAGGCGAGCCGCGCTATTCCGGCATCAACATGTGGCGCGGCGTGACGCGATGGAAGCCGATGCTGTCAGGCGCCAGCATGGTGCGGGCAGGGTGGATGTCGCATGGCAAGATGGTGATCTATCCGATCCGCCCCGCCGGCGCCGACGGGCTGCAGCTGATCAACTGGGTCGCGGAAATCGAAACGCCGGTGTATCGCAAGCGCGACTGGAACCGGCCCGGCTCGATCGACGATTTCATCGGTGCCTTCGCCGATTGGCATTTCGACTGGCTCGACGTTCCCGCTCTGATGCGATCGGCCGATCATGTGCTTGAATTTCCGATGGTCGATCAGGATCCGCTGCCGCGCTGGAGCTTTGAGCGGGTGACGTTGCTCGGCGACGCCGCGCACCCGATGGTGCCGCGTGGTTCCAACGGCGCCGGCCAGGCCATTCTCGACGCGCGGGCGCTGACCTCGGCGCTGGTCGAACATCCCGATCCGGTGGCCGCCCTCGCGCTTTACGAAAAGCAGCGGCTTGAAGCCACCACGCGCATTGTGCTGACCAACCGCAGCAATCCGCCCGACGCGATTCTGCGTGAAGTATTCGAGCGCACCCACGACAAGCCCTTTGCGGCGATTGAGGACGTCATCAGCCGCGACGAGCTGGTCGCGTTGTCCGAAGGCTACAAGCGGATCGCGGGTTATTCAAAGGAAGCATTGCGCGGGTAGGTTGCTTCGTCGCACGTACTCGTCGCAATGACGGACATACAAGCTAATCGCGTCGAGAAGCCGGGCAGCCAAGACTCGCGCCGTGACGTTTCAAGGGGGAAACAATGGCGATCTCGGAAGCCCAAGGCAGCACCACACCCGTTGATGTCGTCGCATTCATCGATCAGCAACCGGTCGGCGGGTTTCAGATCAAGCTGCTGCTGACCTGCGCGGCGGTGTTGTTTCTCGATGGCTTTGACACCCAGGCGATCGGCTATGTCGCGCCGGCGCTGGCGAAGGAATGGGGGCTGACCAAGGCGACGCTGGGCCCGGTGTTCAGCGCCGGCCTGTTCGGATTGATGATCGGCGCCTTGTTGTTCGGTCCGCTCGCCGATCGTATCGGACGCAAGAAGATCATCATCTTCTCGACGCTGGCGTTCGGCGTCGGCACGTTGGCGACTGCCTTTGCCCAGGACGTCAATTCGCTGCTCGCGATCCGGTTTCTGACCGGGCTCGGTCTTGGCGGCGCGATGCCGAACGTGATCGCGATGACGTCGGAATTCAATCCGCGCCGCCGCCGCGCCACCATGGTGATGATCATGTTCTGCGGCTTCTCGGTCGGAGCGGCCCTCGGCGGCTTTCTGGCGGCGGGGCTGATCCCGCAATTCGGCTGGCGCTCGGTGTTCGTCGTCGGCGGCATTGTTCCGCTGCTGTTCGTTCCGGTGCTGGCGTTGCGGCTGCCGGAATCGGTGCGGTTCCTGGTGCTGACGGGGCGTGCGCCGCAGCGAGTCGCCGAACTGCTCGGATGGATCGGCCCGAAAGCATCGTTGTCAGCGGCGACGCGGTTCGTCGTGAATGAACCGGAGTTGGCGGGAATTCCGGTGCTGCATCTGTTCCGGGGCGGCCGCACGCTGGTCACGCTGCTGCTGTGGGTGGTGTTCTTCATGAGCCTGCTCGATCTCTACTTCCTGTCGAACTGGCTGCCGACCGTGCTCAATGACCTCGGCGCCTCGGTGTCGGCGGCCGCCCTGATCGGGTCGATGCTGCAGGTCGGCGGCATTGTCGGCACGTTCGCGCTCGGCAGCATCATCGACCGCTTCTCGTTCCGCGCGCTGGCGCTGGTCTATTTCATCGCGGTGTTTGCTGTTGGCGCGATCGGCCAACTCGGACACTCCGTTGTTCTGGTCACGCTGGCGATTTTCGCCGCCGGATTCTGCATCGTCGGCGGCCAGATCGCAGCCAATGCGCTGGCGGCCGCTTTCTATCCGACGGCCGTCAGGGCCACCGGCGTCGGTTGGGCGCTCGGGATCGGCCGGGTCGGTTCCATCATCGGCCCGCTGGTTGGCGGCGTATTGCTGTCGATGAAATGGAGCGCCGCGGAGGTTTTCATGACCGCGGCGGGGGCGGCGTTGTGCGCGGCGCTGGCGGCGTTTTCCCTGAGCCGGCTGGCGGGCATGGGTGGCAGCGGCACCAGCGCTGCGGATCCGTCTCAGGCGTATGAGGCCGGCCTGCGTCCATCGACGACGGCGGACGTGTAGGATAGGCTGCGCGCCAGCGGGTTTCGATCAGCCTGAGCTGACGAACGGATCGGGAGGCGGGCGATGGCCGAAGCGGACCAGGACAAGTCACGCAACCGCGAGATCGCCGAGAACGAAGCCGAACGGCAGACCGTGAGCGATATCAGGGTCTCCACCTGGGCGATCGCGGTCGCCGCGGTCATCGCCCTTGCCGCGGTCGGCTGGGTGCTGCTGCATAACAAATAGCGCGCAAGCCTTGAGTATAAAGCCTTATGCGCAAAACCTTACACGTAATGCGTCAGGCGCTCGCCGGGCAGCAAATCATAGGCGGCGCGCCAGCCCGGCAGGTTTGCGATGCGCTGCAGCCATGCGCTGACGCCCGGATGACTGGCCGCGAAATCGTAGCCGGTCTCGTCGCTGGGATACGACAGATAGGCCATCATCGATAAGTCGGCCACGGTCGGCTTGTCACCGATAGCGAAGGCATGGCGCTGCAGATGCTGATCGAGAATCCCGAGGAAATCGTCGATCCGCTTGCGGAAATGCGCCTGCACCTGCGGGTCGGGTGACGGCGTGAAGGTCCGGTAAAAGCGATAGGTCGCCATGTAGCTGGTGAGCTTGTGGTTGTCCCAGAACAGCCAGCGCAACACCTCGAATTTCTCTTGCGCGGTTTCGCCGCCGAAGCGGCCATATTGCTCGGCGAGTTGCAGCAGGATCGGCGCGGTCTGGGTCATCCGCTCGCCGTCCACTTCCAGCACCGGGATTTCACCCATTTCATTGACGTCGCGCCGCCATTCCGGCGTTCGCGTTACGCCGCCGCCGAAATCGGTCCAGACCGGCTCGAAGCTCTCGCCACAGAGCGTGAGCATCAGCGCTAGCTTGTAGCTGTTGCCGGACTCTGGAAAGTAATGCAGCCGGTATCTGGGCATCGCCGGTTCTCGCAATAACGGTTGCGCTCAGGCCACCGCGCCGGAATTGCGCAATTGCCGGATCGCGGCCTCGTCATAACCGGCCTCGCGCAGCACCTCGTCGCTGTGTTCGCCGAGTTTCGGCGGGCGTCGCGGCGTGGTCTTTTTGCTACCATCGACCCAGATCGGGCTGTTGACGGTCAACATGCTGTCACCCTCGAACGGCACCAGCACGTCGTTGTCGATCATCTGCTGGTCGGTCGGAATGTCGTCGAGGATGCCGACCACGCCGAACACCAGGCCATTGCCATCGAGCCGCCTGCGCCATTCGGCGAGATCCCTTGTGGCAAAAATCTCGTCGAACAGCTTGATCAGTTCCAGCGACCGCGCATGGCGATCGGCCTTGGTGGCAAATCTCGCATCGGTGACCAGGTCCTCGCGTCCGAGGCAGCGGGCCAGCGCCGGCCATTGCCGCTCCTCGTTGAGCAATGACAGGATGATCCAGCGCCCGTCGCGGCACTTGTAATGATTGGTGACGGCATTGAGGGCGTGTTCGCGGGGACGCCGTTCGGAGAATTTGGCGCCGCACAGCTTGGCTTGCGCCAGCACGCCGTTGGCCCAGATGCCGTTAGCCATCAGATTGGAAGCGACATGCGACCCTTTGCCGGTGCGTTCGCGCTTGTAGAGCGCGGTAACGATCGCGCCATACAGCGCCATCGCGCAGGGGTGGTCACCCATGCCGGCGACCGAGCGGGCAGGAGTGGTGGTCGTCTCCGCCCGCACCAGATCCATCAGGCCGGAACGCGCCCAATAGGCGTTGCTGTCGAAGCCGGGCTTGTTGGCCTCCTCGCCCTTTTCGCCATAGCCGGTGAACGACGCATAGATCAGGCGAGGGTTGAGCGGGGCAAGATCGTCATAGGTCAGTTTGAGCCGGCCGCGGACCGCGGGCGGGAAATTGGTGATGAAAACGTCAGCCTCGGCGGCCAGCCGATGCAACACCGCCTGGCCCTCCGGTTTCGAGAGATCGAGCGCCAGGCTGCGCTTGTTGCGGGCCTCCAACATCCACGCGAAATTGTGTTCGCTGCGCGGATATCCGGGCAAATTCGGCAGGTTGCGATAGGGATCGCCCGTGCCCGGCGGCTCGATCTTGATGACCTTGGCGCCGAAATCCGACAGCACGGTTGCGGCCGCCGGCGCTGCGATGAAGCTTGCGCAGTCCAGAACCTTGAGGCCTTCGAAGATGCCGTCTTCCATAATGAGGTCGCTCCCGTGACGTGTGTTGGTTTTGTCCGCGTGCCGGAATTATCATCCCTCATTGATCAGTGGTGGGTCCCATTTGACCGATGTTGGCGGGGTGATGCAACTTCGGCGTCGTTCCGGGATGGCGCTTTTGCGCCAGACCCGGAATCTCGAGATTCCGGGTTCGATGCTTCGCATCGCCCCGGAATGACGATAGACGGCACTTGCGGCTCCGCATCTACTCCCCGCCCGACAACAACGCCGCATTGCCGCCGGCCGCCGCGGTGTTGATCGTTACCGTCTGTTCGGTGGCAAAGCGCGCCAGATAATGCGGACCTCCGGCCTTTGGGCCGGTGCCGGACAGCCCATGGCCGCCGAACGGCTGCACGCCGACCACGGCGCCGATCATGTTGCGATTGACATAGACGTTGCCGGTCTGCAGTCGATCGATCACATCCTCAACGGTATCGTCGATCCGCGAGTGGATGCCGAGCGTCAGGCCATAGCCGGTGCGCTCGATCGATTGCAGCACCGAGGCGAGCCCGTCGGCAGGGTAGCGCACCACATGCAACACCGGGCCGAACACTTCCTCGGTAAGCTGGTCCGCGCCGGACAGTTCGAAAATATGCGGTGCGACAAAATTACCGTCGGGCGCGGTGCCGGCAAAATGCTCGCGGGTCCCTTGTTTCATGCGGGCGATATGCGCGTCCAGGCGCTGTTTGGCCTCGGCATCGATCACCGGCCCGATTTGCACGGAGACGTCGCTGACATCGCCGATGCTCAGTTCGCGCGCGGCGCCCGCGATCATCTCGATCATGCGGTCGGCGACGTCGTCCTGGACGTAGAGCAGCCGCAACGCCGAGCAGCGCTGGCCGGCGGAACGAAACGCCGAGGTCACGACGTCGTCGGTGACCTGTTCCGGCAATGCGGTGGCGTCGACGATCATCGCATTGATGCCGCCGGTTTCCGCGATCAGCGGTACGATCGGGCCGTCCTTGGCGGCCAAGGTGCGATTGATCCATCGCGCCACCTCGGTCGAGCCGGTAAAGACCACGCCTGCGATCTCGGGATGCGCCACCAGCGCCGCGCCGATACGGCCGTCGCCTTGTGCCAGATGCAGCGCGGATTCGGGGATGCCGGCCTCCTGCAGCAACCGGATCGCCTCCGTTGCGATGCGTGGCGTTTGCTCCGCGGGCTTGGCGACCACGCTATTTCCGGCCATCAGCGCCGCCGTCACCTGGCCCAGAAAAATCGCCAGCGGAAAATTCCACGGCGATATCGCGACGAACACGCCGCGGCCGCGCAGCCGCAACACATTGCTCTCGCCGGTGGGGCCCGGCATCGGTTGGCCGTCGCCGAACAGCTTGCGGCCTTCGGCGGCGTAATAGCGGCAAAAATCCGTGGCTTCGCGGACTTCCGAGAGCGCGTCGTCGAGGGTCTTGCCGCCCTCGGATTGTAGCAGCGCGATGAAGCGCGCTCGGTATTGTTCCAGCAGATCGGCGGCGCGTTCCAGCATGGCCGCGCGGCTCTCGGCCGGGGTGCGGCTCCAGGCTCTGAAGCCGTCACGGGCCGCGGCGACGATTCGGGGTACATCCTCCGGACGGGCATCCATCGCACGATCGGCAGGCGTGGGGCACTCGGCCACCGCTGCAGTCAATTTTTCCAACGCCGCGCGCTCGCCGAATTCGATGCCGCGCGAGTTCACCCGGCGCGGCCGGTACAGATCGCGCGGCAGCGCGATGTCAGGATGTCGCGCGTTCTCAGGCGTACCGATGAGTTCGGCCGGCCGGCGCAACAGCGTTGCGACCGGGATGCTCTCGTCGGCCGCCAGCGCGACAAACGATGAGTTGGCGCCATTCTCCAGCAGCCGCCGCACCAGATAGGCCAGGAGATCGCGATGGCTGCCGACCGGCGCATAGGTCCGATAGGCCAGCTTGGGGTGGTCCTGGCTCAATTGCGCATAGAGCGCTTCGCCCATGCCATGCAGCCGCTGGAACTCGAAACCGGCTTCGCCGTTGGCGAACTCGAGCACGGTCGCGACCGTCAGCGCGTTATGGGTGGCGAATTGCGGAAAAATGCGCGGCCGCAGCGCCAATAGTTTTCGCGCGCAGGCGACGTAATTCAGGTCGGTCATCGCCTTGCGGGTGAACACCGGATAATCGTCGAGCCCGCGCTCTTGGGCTCGCTTGATCTCGGTGTCCCAATAGGCGCCCTTGACCAGCCGCACCATCATCCGCCGGTTCAGCGTCTGCGCGAGACCATCGACATAGTCGATCACGTCGCTTGCGCGCTTTTGATAGGCCTGGATCGCCAACCCGAAGCCGTCCCAGTCCCTGAGCGATGCGTCGGCAAGCGCCGCCGCGATCACATCGAGCGACAGTTCCAGCCGGTCCGCTTCCTCGGCATCGACAGTGAAATTCAGATCATAAGCCTTGGCCCGACGCGCCAGATCGATCAGCCGCGGCACCAGTTCCGTCATCACCCGCCGACGGCTCACCGCCTCGTATCGCGGATGCAATGCGGACAATTTCACCGAGATGCCGGGGCGGTCGGGCAGCGGGCGGTGACCGGCGCCGTGGCCAATGGCTTCGATCGCGCTGGTGTAGGAATTGAAATAGCGATCCGCGTCGGCAGCGGTGCGTGCCCCCTCGCCGAGCATGTCGAAGGAATAGCGCGGCGCCGGCGCCGTATCCGGCTCTGCCCGTTGCAGGGCGGCTTCGATGGTCTCGCCGAGCACGAAATGGCTGCCCATCAGCCGCATCGCCTGCCGCGTGGCGACGCGCACCGCCGGGACACCCAGCCGTTTTGCCAGCCGGCCGATTGTGCCTTGCGGGGTTTCACCGGGCTGAATCACGCGCGCCGACATTCCGAGCGCCCAGGCCGAGGCGTTGACCAGGAACGCGCTGGATCGGGTTTCGTGATGCACGAAGTCGCCCTGGCCGAGCCTGTCTTCGATGAAGCGATCGGCGGTGCGGGCGTCGGGCACCCGCAGCAGGGCCTCCGCCAGCACCATTAGCGCCAGGCCCTCTTTGGTCGACAGCGCGAATTCGCGCAGCATGTCCTCGACGCCGCCGAGCGGATCGTCGTTGCTCCTGATGGCCTCGATCAGGCGTGTCGCGGTGCGGTCGATCCGCGCTTCCTGCGTTGCGCTCGATTCGCTCAGTTTGAGCAGACGGGCCGCGATGCGGCGGTCGTCCGGCGCATAGGGTGCGTTGAACGGCGCTGGCGGTGAGGCGTCGGACGTCATGGCCTGAACCTCAAGTTCCCGTGGCCCATTTGCATTGGACCCATCATGGACCCGGGCTTGGAATCACGAAACCGCTGCGATAGGTTTTGCGTGATTTTTGATTGGGAAGCGCGGCAGCGAATGACATTTCGGAAGAGGCGGGGACAATTCGGCGGGTTGGGCAAAGGCCCGACGGTTGGCTGGTTCGCCATATTGTTGATCGGTTCTATCCTGGCCGTGGCGTCATTGCCGGCTGTCGCGGTCGAACTGACCGCCCCGCAGGCGGCGCTGTACAGCTCGGTGTCGATCTATCCGCCGTCGGCGTCCGCCATGACGGTGTGTTACGGCTTCGTATGCCGCCGCCGCGAGATCCTCAATTTTACGCCGGGTGACCGCAGCGCCCTGACGCAGATCATCGCTTCGGGCCGCGCCTCGGCCGCGGCGGAACGGGCGGCGGTGCAGAAGGCGGTGGTCTGGTTCGATCGCCGCATGGGTCCGATCCTCGGAACCAACAAGCGTGTCGCCAATGCCGATATTCGCGCGATGGACGACAAGCACAATTACGATTGCTGGGACACCACCCGCAACACCACGAGCCTGTTGCTGGTGATGCAGGGGTGGGGGCTGTTCAGGTATCACACGGTCGGTGACCCGCATTACCGCGGCAATACGCTGATACTGCAACTGCCGCACAATACGGCGGTGCTGGTCGAGCGCGCGACCAAGGTCGAGTGGGTGGTGGACATGTGGCCGCGTGGCTATGCCCAGCCGCCGGATGTCATGACCTTGGAAAAATGGTTGAAGGAAACCTAAAAAATCGAACCAGCGCATGTTGTGCCAGTTCGTCGGTGCGGTTGCGCCAAATTGAATGCGCGCAAGAGCATGGCCTGCTCCTGCCGAACGTTATTTTTGCTGAGATGTTCCTGCAAGCCCCGCTCCCGGATTACGTCCGAGAGGGTGCCGCTGCCGATCCCGAGTCTTTTGACTTAAAGCGTCTAACTTAAAGCATCTGCCCTAAAGTCTTTGCTTCAAAGCTTTGGCTTTAAAGTCCTTGCTTTAAACCTTGAGGTTCTCGGCCGAAGTCTTGCCGCGATTGGCTACCTCTTCGTATTCCACCGTCTGCCCCTCGTTAAGCGATGAAAGGCCAGCTTTCTCGACTGCCGAAATATGAACGAAAACATCCTTGCCGCCACTTGAGGGCTGAATAAATCCATAACCCTTGGTCGCGTTGAACCACTTCACGGTGCCTTTAGCCATCACGTCGTCTCCGCGGGATCAAAATCGATCACGAACTGCCAGTCCCCGCAAACCGGCAAGTCCGACGGGCGCTACGATACGCAATCTACCCGAACCTTGATAGCTTAAACCACATCGCGATTCTGGCGGAAAAAGATCATAATCGCGGCGCATTTCGCACTTTTTGCCAGTTTTGCACCGACTTTGCCCGTTTTGGAAGCGCTGCAAAACGACCGGGCGTCCACTTCAGAGGCAAAGCGGGACCCCCTAAATCGCCGTCCGATGGACGCGCGCGGGATCTGGTTTTAATCGAATTTTCGCAAATTGATCTAAGGAAAACAAAATCCCGGCCGCGCGAAGCGACCGG
Source organism: Bradyrhizobium sp. (assembly GCA_039935075.1). Classification (GTDB taxonomy): domain Bacteria; phylum Pseudomonadota; class Alphaproteobacteria; order Rhizobiales; family Xanthobacteraceae; genus Bradyrhizobium. The sequence goes on along the minus strand of JBDTKZ010000096.1, from coordinate 7,274 downwards.
GAGTTTGGATTGAGCGAACTAAGAACAGGGCTCAATAGCAGACGTTGACGGTGCGCCAGCGATAGCCGTACGGCGTCAGCACCCGGCGCGGGGCATAGCAGCCGTCATCGACGTAAGCGGGACCGGCGATGTAGCCGACGCCGAAGCCGTGGAAGTGGTGAAAGCCACCCCAGCCGCCATGCCAGCCACCGCCCCACGGATGGGCGGAAGCCGCGGAGGGGGCCAGCGCCATGGCGCCGAGGGAAGCTGCGGCAACAAGTGCAAGCGTCAATTTACGAAACATGGTGATTCTCCTCGATGTGATGCGCACGCGGCGCGGTAAAAGTTTTCAGCTTTCGGCTTCAGGTTTTCAGCCAAGTCTTTTGGGCCTTTGTCTTGCCCATCGCTCATCAGTCGCACCCTGCAAAAGGAGGGTTCGAGAGATTCGTCGCAGGTTGGGAGAGAATTTTCTGAACGCCTGTTCAGAAGAGAGGCTTGGCTAGAGCATCTCTGAACCAAGTGGCCGCCGGTTGGCGTCGCAATCTGGTTTACGCAGATTGCGTAAACTTATCTGCGTCAGAAACGCGTCGGCTCTAGGCTGCGACCACAGCGAGATCGTCGATCAGCCTCGACAGTGTCGTCGCATCGATAACGGTTCGTACGATCATCGGGCCGGTGCGGCCGCGGATCGTCACTTCCTGCTCGGGCAGGCTGTCGGCCGCAAGGCCGGCGGCGATGCGAACCTCTTCGGAAAAGATCGCCTCGCAGCCGAGATTCTTGGTCATGTCCTGCAGCCTTGCTGCGACATTGACCGCATCGCCGAGCGCGGTGAACACCATATGATCGCGGTAGCCGATATCGCCGATGATGACTTCGCCGCCGTGAATGCCGAGACCAAAGCGGATCGGCTCATGCAGATCGTGGCTGAGAAATTGATTTAGCTCGGCGATATTGGCGGCGATCATGGCCGCCGCTTTCAGCGCCTGGCGACAGGCGACCTGCGGGCTGGCGCGCAGGCCGAACAACGCCAGTTCGCCGTCGCCGACGAACTGGTTGGGCTGGCCGCCGCATTGGATCACCGCCTGCGACACCGCGCCGAGGAATCGGTTGACGATAAAGACGGTGTCGAACGGCAGCCGATGCTCGGCGAGCCGGGTCGAGCCGCGCATGTCGACGAACATGCTGACGAGATAGCGCTCCTGGCCGATGCGTTGCGGCTGCGACGCATGCGCATTGGCCGACATCGTGTGCGGCATAAAGAGCTGGAAGAACGACAGGTCCCCGGTGGGCCGCAACTGACAGGCCAACCGAACCGACGGGTCGGCGGTGCCGACCCGATCGAGCACGAAGGCTTCGCGCTTCGACGGTTCCGGCAGCCCGCTGAAATCGCCGATCACCCGGATACGGCAGGTGGAGCAGCGGGCGCGACCGCCGCAAACGCTGGCATGCGGCACGTTATGGCGCAGGCTCGCTTCCAGCACGCTCAGGCCTTTCGGCACCCGGACACTGCGGCCGTTACCATAGGACAGGCTGATCATGCCGCCGCGGCGCTCGTTGAGGGCGCGCAAGCCCTTGGCCAGCAGCACCAATACGATCAAGGCGAGATAACCGTTCAGCAAATCGTCGGTAATGTTATCCAGCGTCTGCTGCTCGGCCGTGGTGCCGAGTTGTCGCGGCGAGATGTTCTCGGCCTGCCATTGCGGGCTGGCGCTGATCGCTGCGACCTCGCGTCCGCGCTGATAAAAACCCAGCAGCGCCAGGGTCGGCACCAGCACCGCGGCCGCCAGCAGAAACGGCGCGGCGGGCTTGAAGAATGCTTTCATCCGCAGCCAGAAATACAGCCCGATGCTGCCGTGGATCCAGGCAATGATCAGGACCGCCGACATCGACCAGATCCGGGTGGGATGCGCCACCCAGAACGAATACAGCTCCTGCGGATACAGCTTCTGATGTCCGAACAGCGATTGGCCGAGCCGCACGCCGACGATATGGGCGATGATCAGCGCGGGTATACTCAAGCCCAGCACGAGCTGGAGCGGCTCGATCGCCCGCCAGTGAAATTGCCGGCGCTGATAGAGCGCCCAGATCCCGAGCCCGGAGTGAATCAGCGCCGCGGCATAGAACACGATCGCGACCGGAAGAAATTGCCAGAACAGCGTGTGGTAGTACACGCCTGCGGCCAGCGCCTCCATCGAGATATTGCCGAGCGCATGGTTGAGGAAATGGCTGATCAAATAGGCGTACAGCACGAGCCCGCAGGCGAAGCGGATCTGCCGGACGCTGACGCCACGGATCAATCTTGCAAACTGGGAGCGGGCGGGTGCGGTCATCTGATTCATGGAATTGATATCACCGACGATAGAGTTTAATTCCCGCGCTGAACAGCTTTTCGCCGTCCTCCCGCCGAACGCCGAACGCCGGGAGCCATGACCCGGCCCTCCCGCCCCGCACGTTGACACCCCTTCCGGAGCGGGTGAGAAGGCGCCATGACGATTGCCCCGCCCGAGCGCCGCGCCAAGTCGGATCATTTTTCCGACCATTTCGCCCGTAGGCAATTGCTGGGCGTGATGGCGTTGATTTCAGCGATGACGGTGATGCGGCTGATCTACGCCAGCTTGATCGATCTGCGCACCGACGAGGCCTATTACTGGACCTGGTCCAAGGAGAGCGTGCTTTCCTTCCTCGATCACCCGCCGATGATCGCGTGGTTCATCCGTTTCGGCACGGCGATATTCGGCGATACCAATTTGGGGGTACGGTTTGCCGGCGTGCTGGCCATGCTGGTCACGCAACTGCTGCTCGCCGATATGGTGCGGCGCGTCACCAACGATATCCGCGCCGTTGTGCTGGTGGTGCTGATGCCGGAGGCCGCGCTTTATTACGGGTTGCTGATGGCCAAGGTTTCGCCCGACGTGGCGATGATCCCGTTCGCGGTCGCGATGCTCTGGGCACTGGTGCGACTGAGCGAGAGCGGCGATTCGCGCTGGTGGCTGGCTGCCGGGCTGTTTGGCGGGCTGGCGCTGCTATCGAAATTCACGGTCATCATGCTGCTGCCGGCCGTGCTGGCCTTCATGCTGGTGCCGGCCTGGCGTTGGCGCTGGCTGACCAGCCCGATGCCCTGGCTGGCGGCGCTGATCGCGGTCGTCGTGTTCCTGCCGGTGCTGATCTGGAATGGCGAGCATGACTGGGCCTCGTTCCGATTCCAGTTCGTGCGGGCGGTTGCGATCCATCAATGGTCGCTTCGCACCATCGGGGATTACATCGGCATCCAGTTCGGATTGGTCGGGTTCGTGCTGTTGCCGGTGGTGTTATCCGGGGTGACGCTGACGGCGTGGCGAGGGTATCGCCGGCGCGACGCGGTGCCGATCCTGCTGTCGACCTGCGTCATCGTGCCCTTTGTTTATTTCTTCTGGAAATCGATGACGCTGCGGGTCGGCGATACCTGGCCGATGTTCCTGTGGCCGGCGGGGTTTGCCGCCGCCGCCATCAACATCGCCATGCTGCCACGCGAGGGCTGGTCGGCCGGGTTGATCAGGTCGGCCATCTCATGGGCGAATATCGCCGTTGTCACCGGGATCGCCTTCGTCGTGCTGGTGTTTCTGTATTACGTCGCCGCGCCCTGGAATATGATCGGCGGGTCAGATCCGATCGGCGGCGAAGCCGGCTATCGGCAGGTTGCGGACCGGGCACAGGCCGAATTGCAGAAAACGGGTGCGACCTGGATCGCGACCACGGATTACCGGACCTACGCCATGATGCGCTGGTATTTCAATGGCCGCGTACCGGTGGTGCAGATCAACGAGCGCGGCCGTTTCATGGGGTTTCGCGATCCCGGCATGGATCTGATCAAGGGCCACGCCGGGCTCTATGTCGCGCGCGAGCCCGACAACACCAACCAGGTGTGGAATTCCACAACGGCGGTGCGGCAGCCGCTGGAGCAGGTCGACCGGGTCTGGCGCGGCCTGGTGATGGATACCTACGCGCTGGAGAAGGTGACCGGCTGGACGCCGGAACTCGCGCCGCCGCCGGATTCGCCGCTGTTCCGCTGGCGCGTGCTGGCCATGATTGGATCGCCCCTGACGTCCCGGCCGGGTTAGGCTAGTAGCGCTCTGCCAAAATACCGAAAAGAGTATGAGGGATGACCGACGACAGCGCCGCTAAAATCCATGACGTGATATCAGAGGATATCGAGTTCGGCCGCGCCGGCGATGTTCCGTTGATCGCCCGTCTCTATCGCCCGCGCGATGTCGTTGGCTTTCCTGCGATCGTCGAGGTTCATGGCGGCGCGTGGACCGGCGGCGACCGCATGAACAATGTGGTGATCCACAACGTGGTCGCGGCGGCCGGCACCGCAGTGCTGGCGATCGAGTTCCGGCTGGCCCCGGCATCGCCCTATCCTGCGGGGATCGCCGACGTGAACCTGGGCATCCGATGGCTCAAGGCCAACCTCGCGCGGCTGGGAGGCGACCCGACCAGGGTCGGCGGGCTCGGCACGTCGAGCGGCGGCATCAATTGCTGTTGAACGTGTTGCGACCGCATGACCTGCGATACACCGCGCTGGCGCTTCCGGATTCAGCCGATGTCGATGCCAGCCTCGCTTACGTCGTAGTCTGCTGGCCGATCTCCGATCCCGTCGCGCGTTACAGGATGGCGCGCGAGACCGGCAACGAACGGCTGGTCAAAAACCACCATGCTTTCTTCGGCGATGAAGCGACCATGGCGGAAGCCAGCCCGCAACGCATTCTGGAAAGCGGCGAGGCGCCCCGGCTGCCGCCGGCCTTGCTGATCCAGGGTACCGCGGACGCCAACGTCACGCCCGACATGGCGGATCGTTTTGCCGCGGCCTATGCCAAAGCGGGCGGCCGGATCACGCTGCGGAAGTTCGAGGGCGAGCCCCATACGTTCGTTTCGGTGAACCCGGCAAGCCCGGCGTCCGTCGCGGCGTTGCGGTTGATCACGGATTTTATCCGCGATCAAACTTGAGAACTCACCCATTGCCATCCTCGCGCTTGCGCAGCAGATCTTTGGCGAGATCGGCCAGCGCGGGACGCGGCAAGGCCGTGAACGGCAGCGGGCGGGTGACGTCGATGGTGGCCAGTCCCAGTCGCGCGGTCAGCAGGCCGTTGAGGATGCCTTCGCCGAGCCGTTCCGACAATTTGGCGGCGATGCCGTGTCCGAGCATTTGCTGGATCATGCTGTCGCTCGCCGCCAAGCCGCCGGTGATGGCGAGGTGCGCGATGACGTGGCGCATCAGCCGGATCATGCCGAGCGTGCCCGGCCGGCCGCCATAGAGCCGCGCCAGCTGCCGGATCATCCGCAGCGAGGCCACGAACACGAAGAGGATATCGACCAGAGCGCGCGGGCTGACCGCCGTCACGATCGAAACGCGCTGCGCCGCGGACGAGACCAGGCGGCGCGCCTCCTGATCGAGCGGCGTCATCAGTTCCCGCTCAGCCAGTCGGATCATGTCGGCGCCGTCGATGATGTCGTCGGCATGGCGCTGCAGGGTGGCGCGGGCGCGGGCCAGCTGCGGGTTCTGGTGTGCCAGCGCGAGCAGATCGGCGACGATGGTCCGGCTGGCGGCGCGGTCGTCGCTGAGCAGGACTTCCGTGGCGCGCAGATGCATCTTCTCGATGGTGGCGAGCCGCGCCAGCCCGATGGCCTCGCGCGCAATCACGGCGGTCAATGCCAGCGCCGCGATAAAGGCGCATGCCAGCCCGACGAAGCCCAGACCTTCGTTGCGCGCAAACAGATCCTCGATCAAATGGGTGATGCTCAGGCCGAGCCCGAGCAGCACCAGTCCGCCCAGCGCGGTCCAGAACAACGCGCCCCAGCGGAAGCCGGGCCGCGCGGGCAGCATCGGCACTTCCAGCGGCACCGGCAGCAGCGCAGGATCCGGGTCGGGCGTGACGCGGACGGTACCACGGGCGAGACGGCCCTGTTCGTCGGGATCCATCACCACGACGCCGGGGTCGTCGAGCTTGAAGGTGGCCGGGCGCCGATGAGGCGATCGCTCGCTCATTGCAGTTTGTCTCCGATCAGGAACTGGAGGGCGCGGTCAAGGCGGATGTGAGGCAGCATGGGACCGTCGGCACCCTGGAGATCGAGTTGCGGCGGCCGGAAGCGCAGAAACCGGAAATCGGTGTTCTCGGCCGCCGCACTGGAGAGGCCGCGAAACGCATCGTCGCCGCGAAACAGCTCCTCGGGATCGCTGGGCAGATCGCCCGGAAAGGTCGCGACCTCGGTATTGCCATCGAATGTCTCGCCGTTGCCACCTTCGCCTGCCGCCGGCGTGCCCAGGATCGAGGGCAGCTTTTCACGACCGCGCTGCATTTGCGCTTCGCGGGTGGCGCGCACGGCGGCCAGCGCCACCACGTCGATCTCGGCTTCGGTATATTCGGCGCGCGTGACCGCTTTGGCGACAGTGCGCCGCAAAATGGCTTCAAGCCGGTCATGGCTCGACTGGTGCAGATGATCGGCCTTGGTCGCCGCGAACAATATCCGGTCGATCCTCGGCCGGAACAGATTGCTGAACAGCGTCGAGCGCCCGATCCGGAAGCAATCCAGAATTCCGGCCAGCGCCGCTTCGAGGTCATGCAGCGCCTCGGGGCCGGCGTTGAAGGCGGCCAGTGCATCGACCAGCACGATCTGGCGATCGAGCCGCGCGAAATGATCGCGAAAGAACGGCCGGATCACCACGTCCTTGTAGGCCTCGTAACGCCGCGCCATCATCGCCCATAGCGATCCCTCGGGGGCGGCGCCATCGCTGGATACATCGAGCGGCGCGAAGGTCAGCGCCGGCGAGCCCGCCAGATTGCCGGGCATCAGGAAACGTCCCGGTGGCAGCAGGCTCATCGCAAAACGTTCGTCACGGCAGGCGCGCAGATATTCGGTGAACAGCCGCGCCGATGCCAGCGCCGCCTGTTCGTCGGCGTGACCCTGAGCATTCAAGGTTGCAAGCTGGGCATGCCATTGTGCCGCCAGCCTGGCGCGCGGACCGTCGCGCGACAGAGCCAGGCTCTCGGCAGACCATTGCTCGTAGCTCTTGTTGAGCAACGGCAGATCGAGCAGCCATTCGCCGGGATAGTCGACGATGTCGAGATGAAGCCGGCCGCGGCCGAGATTGCGCCCGATGAACGAAGCGGATTCGTATTTGATCGTGAGCCGAAGTTCGCTGATGCGGCTGGTCGATTCCGGCCACACCCGATCCTCGACCAGGGCGCGCACATGGCGTTCGTAGTCGAAGCGCGGCACGGCGTCGTCGGGTTGCGGCTGCAGGCTGGCCCCCGAAACCC
>JBDTKZ010000095.1:0-32892 GCA_039935075.1 Bradyrhizobium sp. | reverse complement strand
TGCGGGTTGCAGCCAAAGCTACCGCTACAAGTTGACGCTGGCGGTCAACACGCCAAAGGGTGTCAAGCGCGGTTCAAGTGTAGTCGAGGATGTGTTTTGGAATGTCTCGATTCCTGCAAGAGGGATCACGCATAGGCTTCGCGGCGAAGCCCTGTACCTGGACCTCGGTCCAGGCGCGCGCCCCTTGATCGCTTTGCTGACGAGTGCGATTCATGAAAAACAAGGCGTTGAGTATCGTTGGACGCGAGATGCGGGGCCAAACGACGATTTGCTTGCACAGCTATATGGGCAGCCGTCGGCGGATTTTATGGATAATGTCGCGCGCCTTGCGCGCATACGCGGTCCGCGAAAGATTACTCCAGCGGACCTGCCCGACCTAGTAACATTCGCAGACGTCAACGATCCGAAAAGCGTGATTGAAGTCAATCCGAACGACCTTCAGGCGACGCTGGGACAGAACGTCACTTGGAACGAGATTACGCTCGAAATGACGGTTGAGCCGATCACAACGGGAATCAAGGCGAAGCTGCCGTGGTTGTCGGCGTATTTTGCTAAGAACCTCAGACTTGACGGATCTGACCACGGGGCAAAGCACGAACTCGCAAATAAGTTGAGTTCATTCGATTTCGATCAGACCTACTGATTTCAAAGGGAGCAATTAGGGCGGCAACGGAAACGAACGCAATTCCGCTTGTGGCACATTTCGGAAGTGCCGTAACGTCCGACTTGAGTTCGGAATGCGTGCTGAAGCAGACATCTGCCGACAGTTCGGAATATGAGTTCACGCTCTAAATATAAAAAGCGGCACCCCGACGGCCTAGATTTGGTGTAGTCTCGCTGTCGAGCCCCATAGCGAAAAATATTCTGATTCCATTCCGACCCAAATCACCGGCCTATCCATAGCCGTCTCGTTCCACATGAGGGGCGTATCGCGATCGTCACGGACGCGGAATGAGATGCGGTGGACGCGGCAGCGTCAGGCGTGCGACGGGATCGCAGGGCGGATTGCTCTCCGTGAGCGATCTCCGGCACGCAAGACGACGATGCTGACGCGGACGGTGAAGTCGTGTGGTCCTGACGCCTCGATGCTGGCGTCAAGTCTTGCGGAGGCGCGTTGGGCTCAACCGGGCCGGACAAAACCTTAATCTGCAAGGCGACGGCGGCAAGAAAGCCGATCGCCGGGGAGAGCACGAAGGAAACCGCTAAAACCATTGCGTGCGGGAATGCCGGGCGATTCCGGTGACCTCGCTGTGAATACTCGTGTGCCTCTACCACTACCATGCGCACACGAGGCTGCGGGTGCATCGGGCACCCGGCATTCCCCGCGCCCTCTCTTCGAGGGTCGCGCCGGCTCCCCTCTTGGGGTAGCCCCGCGCCCTCTTTTCGAGGGCGAACGTTTTCCTGCAAAAACCCGGGCGCCTCGCGCCGCGGGGACGCCGAGGCACGTTTGAAGGGGGAGGCCCTCATGGTGAGGAGGCGCTCTTGCGCCGTCTCGAACCATGAGAAGGCATGTGGCCCATCCTTCGAGACGCGGCCAAGATGCCGCTCCTCAGGATGAGGTTGTGCGCAGCGCGGCGAGAGGGAGAGGCATGTTTCAAGCGGATCGGCCCATCTGCGCGTTCACGCATACGCCCATACGCCGGGAACCCTTGATCTTGCCCACGCCCTGACGTTACGTGCCCCGAGAACGCAGCGCCGCATGCGCCGCACGTGAAAAACCAGGAGCGAAGCGAAATATGGGACCATTGGAGGGCATCAAGGTCATCGACATGACGAGCGTGCTGATGGGGCCCTATGCCACCCAGATGCTCGGCGACTATGGCGCCGACGTCATCAAGGTCGAGAGCCTCGACGGCGACGTGACGCGGCAGATCGGCCCGACCCGCCATGCCGGCATGGGCCCGGTGTTCCTCAACACCAATCGCAGCAAGCGCAGCATCGCGCTCGATTTGAAGAATCCGGCCGGCCGCGACGCCGTGCTGCGGCTGATCGGATCGGCCGACGTGCTGATCTACAATGTGCGGCCGCAGGCGATGGCCCGGCTGCAACTCGGCTACGATGTGTGCTCGAAACTCAATCCGCGGCTGATCTATGCCGGCGTATTCGGTTTCGGCCAGGACGGCCCCTATGCCGCCAAGCCCGCCTATGACGATCTGATCCAGGGTGGTTCGGCGCTGGCGCATCTGATGGCGATCGGCGGCGACGGCACGCCGCGTTATGTGCCGAACGCGCTGGTCGACCGCATCGTCGGCACCCATGCCGTCGGCGCGATCCTGGCCAGTTTGGTGCATCGTGAGCGCAGCGGGCGCGGCCAGCGCGTCGATATTCCGATGCTGGAGACGATGTCGAGCTTCGTGATGGGCGATCACATGGGCGGGCTCACCTATGAACCGCCGCTCGACAAAGGCGGTTACGCGCGGCATCTGTCGCCGGATCGCCGTCCCTACAAGACATCCGACGGCTATGTCTGCGTGATCGTCTATAACGACAAGCAGTGGGAGAGTTTCTTCAAGGCGACCGGGCGCGACGATCTCCGCACCGATCCGAAATTTTCGACGTTTGCCGCGCGCGCCGTGAATATCGACGTCGTCTATGCCGAACTCGCGCGCATGATGCGGCAACGCAGCACCGCCGAATGGACCGAACTGCTCAACACGGCCGATATTCCAACACTGCCGATGCATGATCTCGAAAGCATCCTGACCGACCCGCATCTGAAGGCGACGAATTTCTTTCCTGTGGTCAATCATCCCAGCGAGGGCGAGATCCGCAGCATGCGGGTTCCCGCCACCTGGTCCGACACGCCCGCAAAACCCGAGCGTCTCGCGCCGCGCTTAAGCGAACACAGCGAGGAAATTCTGCGGGAAGCCGGCTTCTCGGCGGATGAAATCGCAAGCTTGATACGTGACGGCGTCACCAAGGCCGCACCCAGCATACAGGATTAGCAGCTATGGATTTCGCACTGTCGGCCAATCAGGAATCGATCAAGGACGCGATCGGGAAGATCTGCACCCGTTTCGATGACGCTTACTGGCTGAAAAAGGACAAGGAGGGCGGCTTCCCCTTCGATTTCCACAAGGCGCTGGCAGACGCAGGCTGGCTCGGCATCTGCATCCCCGAGGAATATGGCGGGTCGGGCCTCGGCATCACCGATGCTGCGATCATGATGCGGGCGATCTCGGAATCCGGCGCAGGTATGTCCGGCGCGTCCGCCGTGCATATGAACGTTTTCGGGCTCAATCCTGTAGTGGTGTTCGGCAGCAAGGAGCAATGCACGCGCATGCTGCCGCCGATCATTTCCGGCGCCGACAAGTCCTGCTTCGCGGTGACCGAGCCGAACACCGGCCTCAACACCACCCAGCTCAAGACCCGCGCGGTGCGCAGTGGCGATAAATACATCGTCAACGGTCAGAAGGTCTGGATCTCGACCGCGCAGGTCGCCAACAAGATCCTGCTGCTGGCGCGCACCACGCCGTTGGAAGAGGTCAAGACTCCGACGCAGGGCTTGAGCCTGTTCTATACGGATTTCGACCGCAAGCGCGTCGCGGTGCACGAGATCGAGAAGATGGGTCGCAAGCCGGTCGACTCCAACGAGCTGTTCTTCGAGAATTTCGAAATCCCGGTCGAAGATCGTCTCGGCGAGGAAGGGCGCGGTTTTCAGTATATTCTGCACGGCATGAACCCCGAGCGCATCCTGATCGCGGCGGAAGCGGTAGGCCTCGGTCAGGTGGCGCTGAAGCGCGCTTCGGACTATGCAAAAAGCCGCATCGTGTTCAACCGCCCGATCGGCATGAACCAGGGCATCCAGCATCCGCTGGCCAAGAACTGGATGGAGCTTGAGGCCGCCTGGCTGATGGTGCTTTCCGCGGGTTGGCAATATGACCAGAACCTTCCTTGCGGGCCGGCGGCCAATGCCGCGAAATATCTCGCGGCCGAAGCCGGCTTCCACGCCTGCGAGCAGGCGGTCATGACTCATGGCGGCTTTGGCTATGCCAAGGAATTTCATGTCGAACGCTATTTGCGCGAATCCCTGATCCCGCGCATCGCCCCGATCAGCCCGCAGCTTATTCTCAGCTTCATTGCCGAGAAGGTGCTGGGCCTGCCGAAGTCGTATTGAGGGGTGGGAACGCGAAAGAATTCGTCGTTCCGGGGCGCTGCGAAGCAGCGAACCCCGAACCTCGAGATTCCGGGTCTGCACCAAGGGGCGCATCCCGGAATGACGGTGATGGAACAGGAGGGCATACAGACATGAGCTTCATCACCGGCGTCGGCCTTACGTCTTACGGCAAGCATGAAGGCTCGTCCTCGCTCGATCTGATGAGCCAGGCCGCCGCGCTTGCGATATCAGACGCCGGGCTGAAGCGCGCGGACATTGACGGCATTCTCTGCGGCTACAGCACGGTCTCGCCGCACATCATGCTGGCGACGGTGTTTGCCGAGCATTTCGGCATTCGTCCGTCCTACGCGCATGCCGTGCAGGTCGGCGGCGCCACCGGCCTTGCGATGACCATGCTGGCGCATCAGCTGGTCGATGCCGGCGTTGCCAAACACGTGCTGGTGGTCGGCGGCGAAAACCGGCTGACCGGGCAGAGCCGTGACGCTTCCATCCTGGCGCTGGCACAGGTCGGGCATCCCGACTACGAGGTGCCGCTGGGCCCGACCATCCCCGCCTATTACGGCCTGGTCGCCACGCGCTACATGCACGAATACGGCGTCACGCAGGAAGACCTCGCCGAATTCGCCGTATTGATGCGCAAGCATGCGCTGACACATCCCGGCGCACAATTTCACGACGCCATTTCCGTCGCCGACGTGATGAATTCGAAGCCGGTGGCGCTGCCATTAAAACTGCTGGATTGCTGTCCGGTGTCGGATGGCGGAGCCGCGTTTGTCATCAGCCGCGAGCGCACCAACGAGGCCGGCGTGCGCGTGAAGGGCTGCGCGCAGGCGCACACCCATCAGCATGTCACGGCAGCACCTGCGCTGAGCGAACTCGGCGCCGAGATCGCGATCGCCAGGGCCAAGGCTGTTTCCGGCGTCGCGATCTCCGATGTGCGGTATGCTGCGGTCTATGACAGCTTCACGATCACCTTGGCGATGCTGCTGGAAGACCTCGGGCTCGCCGGGCGCGGCGAGGCGGCGGCCCGGGTACGCGCCGGATATTTCAACGGCGATGGTGCGATGCCGCTCAACACCCATGGCGGCCTCCTGAGCTACGGCCATTGCGGCGTCGGCGGCGCGATGGCGCATCTGGTGGAGACGCATTTGCAGATGACGGGGCGCGCCGGCAATCGCCAGGTGCGGGATGCCTCGATCGCACTGCTGCACGGCGATGGCGGCGTGCTGTCGTCGCATGTCAGCATGTTCCTGGAGCGGGTGCGATGAGCGGCAAACCAGCATTGGCCGACTGGACCAGGGGCGTCGAAGCCATCGTCTATCAAAGCTGCGCGGCATGTGGCGGCCTGCAATATTTCCACCGCAGCTTCTGCGCAGTGTGCGGCGCGCCTGATCCGGTGGAGAAGCGCGCCGGCGGCGAGGGCACGGTGTATGCGACCTCGCTGGTCTGCCGCGCGGCAACACCGGAGACCCGCGCGCATGTGCCCTACAACATCATTCTCGTCGATGCCGCCGAAGGCTTTCGCATGATGGCCCACGGCGACAACGATCTTGCGATCGGCGACAAGGTCACCGCGCGGTTCGAACTGTTCACCGGGCGGCTGGTGCCTTATTTCGTCAAATCGAAATGAGATTTACGATGTCATTGCGAGCCAACGGGTCGCGCGAATGCGCGCCCGATGACAGGCTCCGCGAAGCAATCCAGTACGACAGACCGGAGGCTGGATTGCTTCGTCGCAGTCGCTCCTCGCAATGACGAATTGTGTCGTCATTACCGCCAGCAGGAGATGATCCGGCATGTTGCTCTCGCGTCGGCCGCCAGATAGGGTTCTGTCCGAGCTAAGGCCCGATAAAATCAATAACAAGTTTCTGGAAAACCAAGGTGAAGTATGGCCCGTATTGACTACAGCGATCCCGCCAAAGCCAACGACCGCACGCGCGAAATCCTCGGCAAGAACCGCAACGCCAACATCTTCCGGATGATGGCGCATTCGCCCAGCTATTTTGAACAGTATTGCCGGCTCGGCGGCGCGATCCGCCACAAGGGCGAGCTCGATCCCGTGGTCCGCGAACTTGCGATCACGCGCACCGGCATTCTCTGCGAAGCACCCTATGAGATCGTGGCTCACAAGCGCATCGGCAAAAACGTCGGCGTCACCGATGAGCAAAATGCCGCGCTGGAGAACTGGCAATCCGCCACCTGCTTTGACGACGTGCAGCGCGCGGCGCTCGCCTTCGCCGATGAAATCGTCAAGCTGCGCCGCCCGACCGATGCGACGTTCAACGCCATCTCGGCCAGGCTGACGCCGGGGGCGTTGGTCGAGTTGCAGCTCTCGGTCGGCTTCTACATCATGACGTCGAAATTCCTGGAAACCTTTTCGATCGACATGCAGCCCGTGACGGAAGTGATACCCTGATCGCTTCAGAAGGAAGGCCTCGGATGACCAACGCGGAGCCTGAGGCGTCGGTAAAGGCGGCCATCGCTCGATTGCATGCGGCGATGGCCAAGGTCGCGAATGGCGACGTCTCGGCGATCAAGAGCCTTTATTCGCAGGCGGCGGACGCGACCAGCTTCTATGGTTGGGGCGGCTACGAAAAAGGCGGAGAGGCGGTTTCGCAGCGCTGGGACTGGGCCGGCAGGCAGTTCAAGGGCGGCACGGTTGGTTATGAAAATGTCTCAACGGTCGTGACACCGGAGATGTTCTACGTAACCGACATCGAGAGCTTCGAAGGCCAGCGCGTTGCCGGGGTCGAAGGCGTCACCGGATGGTCGAACCGGGTGACGCATATTTTTCGCCGCGAAGCCGGCGAATGGCGCCTGATCCATCGTCATGGCAACCGATTGGAAGCGCAACATGAGCCCTCCGCCAAATTGGCGAAATGACCGTCGCGGCGGTGATGGATGCGGTCTGAAGCGGAACCTTACATGCTGCCGGCGAAAGCGCGGAACGTCGGGCTCGCCCGCAACGCGTCGCGGCCGGCAGCGATGATGCTGTCGACCTGTTCGGGTGGCAACCGGAAGCGCGTCGGAATAGCCTCCAGCTCGGCCGCGCGCGTCGGGTCGAGCTGATCGAAGCCGAGCCGTCCAACAAAGAATTTCAGGTCGTGACAGTTCCAGCCGGGACGCGCGCCTAGTCTGGTACGTTCCGCCGCCGACAGGCCGCAGCGCCATTTGATCAGGGCACTCTGCCAGTCGCCCATGGTGCGATCGAAGGCGGTGAAGCTCGCACCGACGCTGGCGTCGATCGCGGTGTCCGCTGCCGCCTTGACCAACTCGACGCCGGTCGGACCTTCCACGGAGTTGATCCAGTCGCCGGAGACGCCGGTCTTGGCATCGACCACGAGAAACATCCCGCGCCGCAGCTTCACGGCCTGCTGAGGCGACAATGGCCCGTACGGCGTATCCGCCGAGAGCCGGGCAATGGTGAACCCGGACAGGCCGTAATTGTCGACCAGCCCGCCATCGAGCAGCTTGATGTAGGGCATCTGGCCGTCGTGATAACGGTTGATCGCCTTGGCAAAGGAATTGAGCATCGGCGGTGCGTGGCTGTCGTCGCGCGCCTTGATGATCCAGGCGGGCAGGGGATCGTTGCACTTTCCGGGGAAGGTCTGGATCACCACCGGCGCGAAGGCGACCGGCACCGCCGCGGATGCCGCGACCGCATTGGCCAGCGGATATTTCGAGAGGTCGCTGCACATCGCGTTGAAGGCGGTCGCGCCGAACACGAACGGGGTGCGGTTGTAGATGTCGGACGCGTTGATCCAGACCCGCGGCCTGTCAGCCTCGCGGAATTCGCCGAACGTCGCGCCATTGAACAGATTGGCGTCGAGCCAGCGTGGAAAGCCCTGGGAGTCGTTGATGCCACCGGCGAGCGCTTTGCCGATGGTGGCGAGGTTGAGATCGGTCTGCAGCCCTTCCTCGGCGTTGCGCAGCAGGAAGCGCTCACGGAAATCGTCCAGCGCGGCGCGCTTTCGCAGGCCGTAATAGGCGGCCGTCACCGCCCCGCCCGATACGCCCGAGATGAAGTCGATGCGGTCGAGCATTGAGCCACCACCGCCCCGAACCGGGGTATGCTCCATTTCGGTCAACACGCCGAACGAAAACGCCGCGGCCCGGGTGCCGCCGCCCGAGAACGAAAGCGCGACCAGATCGTCGTCTTCCTGGCCTCGCTCATCGAAATTGACGTGAACCTTGCCGGTGAGGCCGGCGGCTGCTGCCGGGCTCGTTGACCGGCGCGTTCTGGATCGACGCGCAGCCCACCAGCGCGACGCAAAGTCCGGACATGAGAAATGCAAAGCGCATACGCCTGACGGCACCAGCTGCGGGAGTTCTGCACTTATAGCCCACGATATCGCGCTCGGACCATGGCGAACGGTAATTAAGCCCGGCATTGCCGCGGAGTGCAAAATATCGTTAACGGCGATCGAGGTGCCTTAATTCGCGGTCAGCAGGCTCACCTTGGTGTTGGCGACGATCAGGCGGTCGGCGAGCAGTTGCGCCAGATTGCGCATGATGCGCTCGCCGATCCGCGGATGTTGCTCGCGAAATCGCTGGAAATCGGCCAGCGGCACTTCCAGCGCCGTGACGGATTTGTCCGCCTGCACGTCGGCGGAGCGATGTGATTCCAGCAGCGCCATTTCGCCGAACGCCATGCCGGCGGTGAGCGTCGCGATCCGGATACCGTTCGGCAGCGTGACGTGGACGACCCCGCTTTTGAGGAAGAACAGCGACACCGGCGGCTCGGTTGCGGCGATGATCGTGGTACCGGCTTCATAGCTGCGGATGGTGCCGAGCGAAGCGAGATCGGCGAGTTCCTGGGTGCTCAATCCCGCGAGCAATGCCTGTTCGGACAGCTCGGTCATTTCATGGGTATCGATCGCACCGCTGTAGCGGTAGACGATCTGGTCCTCGGCCCATTCGATGGAATCGTCGAGCAGCCGGAAGTTACGTAGGTTCGAAATCCCTTCGGTCCATTCGCCGATCGCCTGCCATGTCGGCGACGATCGTTCGATGCCGGACAGGATCGCAGTGACATTGAACGCCGCGAGTTCACGAAAGCCTTCGGCGAGCAGGCGGCCGGCCGGCCGCGTGATCGCAGCAACGCGGCGCAGGTCGAAGATAATGAACGACGGGCGCGGTTTGGCCGCGAGCTGCCGCGACAGATAGTCGATGTTAGAGAATGTCAGCGTGCCCATCAATTCGATGATGCGGACGTCATGATGATGCGCGGCGAGCAGCCGTTGCTCGTGCGGCCGGCGGCTGCGGCGCGACGGGCTTTTGCCAAGGTCGTAATCGGCGATGATGCTGTTGCGGGCGTCGTCGCTGCGATTCATCATGTGCAGGTCGTAATCCGACGACAGTGCTTCGCAGACCTTGATGCCGCGCACGCTGTTGCCGTGCTTGTCGAGTTTCGGCGAATAGCTGCCGAGCCCGAGCCGCGCCGGCAGCGACGCCAGGATGCCGCCGCCAACGCCGCTTTTGGCGGGAATGCCGACACGATAGATCCATTCGCCGGCGTAGTCGTACATGCCGGAACTGGTCATCACGGAAAGCGTGCGCGATATCGCGTAGGGGGTCATGACCTGCTCGCCGGTCACGGGGTTGATGCCACGGTTGGCCAGGGTGGCGGCCATCACGGCGATATCGCGCGCCGTCACCAGCACGGCGCATTGCCGAAAATAAACATCCAGCACCGCGCCGACATCGTCGGTAATGACGTCGGAATTGCGCAGGAGATAACCGATCGCGCGGTTGCGGTCGCCGGTCGCACTTTCGGAGGCATAGACCGCTTCATCGATGCCGAGTTCGCGCCCGGCGAACCGCCCCAGCGCTTGGCGGATATAGTCGAACGCGCCGGGACCCTTGGCCTGGTGGATCAGGCCGGAACATGCGATCGCGCCGGCGTTGACCATCGGGTTGAAGGGATGATTGTCGGCATTGAGGCGGATCGAGTTGAAGGGATCGCCCGATGGCTCGACGCCGATCGCGCGCTCGACTTGTTCGGCGCCGAGCGTATCCAGCGCCAGCGCGAACACGAACGGCTTCGACATCGACTGGATCGTGAACGGGATTCGGCTGTCGCCGACCTCATAGACATGACCGTCGATGGTCGCGAGGCTGATGCCGAAATGCGCGGGGTCGGCCTTGCCCAGTTCCGGAATATAGTTGGCGACCGCGCCGCCGTTTTCCGCGGAAAATTCCTGATGACAACGGTCGAGGAACCGCAGCAAAGGCGTTTTGGCGTCGGCCCAGTGTTTGGCTTGCTGGATCGGGACCGATGGCAGGATATTCATGGCGGATTCCACACGCGCGAGGTTTTGCGCGCGCGGATTTTACGCCGCATCGGCACCCACTGTAACCAGCGCCAGCGCCTTTATTCGCGGCAGTGAAAACAGCGTATGGCGATTTTGCCCAGAAACGAGGCGATCAGGTCTCGAGAATGGCGAGAACCTGTCCCTCCGCGACCACGTCGTCGAGCTTGACGAGGAGCGATTTGAGTTTGCCGGCAGCGGGTGCTGCGACCGGAATCTCCATCTTCATGGCTTCGACAAATACAATGTCGTCGCCGTCGCCGACGCTCCCGCCAACGTCAACCGGCAGCGCGCAAACGCGCCCCGCCACCTCGGTCACAATCTTGATTTCAGGCATTCCACTCTCCGGCACAGCGCCGCGCGATTGGTATACGGAATACTCGCATCGAGAGGGCGGGCGCCCTCGGCTTGCTGTTGTGGCCGCAGATTGCCTGAGGTAGCTTTGTTCGCAAGTGGAATTTTATTCCGCATAGCGAAATTGGACAGGGCATGGGAAGACGTTCGGAGCGGCTCAGTAAACAGGGAATGCTCGCCAGTGATCTCGCGGGCGACGGCGACGTGATCCAGGTGGTGTCGCGCGCGTTCGACGTGTTGCGCTGCTTCGAAGGGCACGAGGCGCGATTGGGCAATCTCGAAATTTCCAATCGCTGCGGATTGCCGCGATCGACGGTGTCGCGGCTGACGCACACGCTGACGCGGATGGGCCAGCTGGTCTATCTGCCGCGCGACCAGAAATACCGGATCGGCCCCAGCGCGGTCGCGATGAGCACCTCGATGATGCGCGGCTTGCAGTTGCGCAATCTGATCCGGCAGCGACTGCAGGATGTCGCCGAGCAATTGCCGGGCACCGTCGGCTTCGTGATCCCGGATCGCTTTCATCTGGTCTATCTCGAACATGGCCGTGCGGCGAATGCGCTCGGCCTGCACGAGGGCACCGGCAGTCGGATCGCGATGGCCACCACCGCTGCTGGTCACGCGTATGTCGCCGCGCTGGACGTCGATATCGGCGATGCCCTGATCGCGGAAATGGAACGCGAAATTCCCGAGAGCGCCAAACTGGTGCGACCGCGCATCGAGACCAATCGACGCTTCCTGCAGGAACACGGCTACGTCGTCGCCTGTGGGTTGTGGAGTCCGCACATCAATGGCCTCGCGGTGCCGGCGTGGTCGCCGCAATATCAGACCTTCGTGGTGGTCACGATCGGCCTGCTGTCGGCGATGTTCGATGAGGCGCGGCTGCATCGGGAGGTCGCGCCGCGGCTTCTGGAATTGGGCGTTGCCATCGCAGGCCTGCTCGATGGCGGCGACGGAGATATCTTCACGGGGCGGGTGGAGAGCAAGCCGCTTCCGGTATCAACCCATAATAATAAAATCATCAAGACGGAGGATACGAATGAACTGGAAGCCGGAGCTCGACGATCTCGCGCGGCGGGAAGCCTTCGCGCGCGAGATGGGCGGCGCTGACAAGGTCAAGCGTCAGCACGATCAGGGCCGGCTTACCGTTCGCGAACGTATCGAAAAGCTGATCGACCCAAACAGCTTTCATGAGATCGGCGCGGTGTCCGGCATCGCCGAATATGACGCAAGCGGCGAACTCACACATCTGACGCCGGCCAATTGCGTGTTCGGCCGCGGCAAGGTCGAGGGACGGACCGTGGTCGTGGTCGGCGACGATTTCACCGTGCGCGGCGGTTCGGCCGATGCGTCGATCTCGGCAAAGCCGCTGATGGCCGAGGAGATGGCGCATGATTTCCGGCTGCCGATCATCAGGGTGATCGAAGGCTCCGGCGGCGGCGGTTCGGTCAAAACCATCGAAACCAAGGGGGCTGCCAATCTGCCCGGCGGTATCGGCGGCACCCGCTGGTACTGGTACACGACCTCGAACATGGCCCGCGTGCCGGTGGTCGGTCTCGGATTGGGGTCGGTGGCGGGCCTCGGCGCGGCGCGCCTCGCGGCGAGCCATTACTCGGTGATGACCAAGAACTCCGCAATGTTTGTCGCCGGCCCGCCGGTGGTCAAACGCCTCGGGCAGGATCTGACCAAACAGGAACTCGGCGGCGCCGATATTCAGACCCGTGCCGGCGGCGTCGATCACGCCGTCGACACCGAAGAGGAAGCGTTTGCCTGCGCGCGGCGCTTCCTGTCCTATCTTCCGTCGTCGGTCTATGAACTGCCGCCGACGCTGCCCTGCGACGACGATCCGGAACGCGCGGAAGAGAGCCTGATGAAGGCCGTGCCGCGCAATCGGCGTCAGGTCTACAAGATGCGCCCGATCATTGATGCCGTGGTCGACAAGGGCTCGTTCTTCGAGATGAACGCCAATTTCGGCCGCTCGATGATCACAGGTCTGGCGCGGCTGGAAGGCCGCGCGGTGCTGCTGTTGGCCAGCGATCCCTTCCATTACGGCGGCTCCTGGACCGCGGAAGCCTGCCAGAAGGTGGTGCGCTGGGTCGATTTCGCCGAGACCTTCCATTTGCCGGTCGTGTATCTGATGGACTGCCCGGGCTTCATGATCGGCCTCGAAGCCGAGAAGGCGGCCACCATCCGTCACGGCGTGCGTGCGATGGCCGCCGTCAATCAGACCACCGTGCCCTGGTGCACCATCATCGTGCGCAATTCCTTTGGCGTCGCCGGCGTGGTGCATCAGCCCGCGGATCGTTTCTCGATGCGCTATGCGTGGCCGTCGGCTTATTGGGGCTCGCTGCCGCTGGAAGGCGGTATCGAGGCGGCCTATCGCGCCGATATCGACGCCGCGGAAGATACCAAGGCCAAACTGAAAGAGATCGAGGACCGGCTCAACAAGCTGCGCTCGCCGTTCCGTTCGGCCGAAAAATTCTGGGTCGAGGAGATCATCGATCCGCGCAAGACGCGCTCGCTGTTGTGCGAATTCGCCCGTCTCGCCGAACCGATCCGCACGACGGGCCCGGCAACCAACATGACGATCCGGCCGTAAGAGAAGAACGGCCTACTAGACAGAGTTGCCGTCATTCCGGGATGGTCCGAAGGACCAGACCTCAGATGCGCAATGCGCATCGGGGAATCTCGAGATTCTCCGATGTGCAATTGCACATCGTAGTTCGATGCTGCGCATCGCCCCGGAATGACATGCCTTTACGCCACCACCGGCTTCGGCTGCCGCGAGATTCCGAGCGTCATCAGCGAGGCGACGATGCATAGCGCTCCGGCGACGAAGAACGCCGGCAGGTAGCTCGCCAGTATCGTCCGCGACAGGCCGGCGCCGAATGCGGCGGTCGCGGCGCCCAATTGATGGCCCGCGAAAATCCAGCCGAACACCAGATTGGCGCGCTCGGGGCCGAAACGCTGCGCGGTCAGGCGCACCGTCGGCGGCACCGTGGCGATCCAGTCGAGGCCATAGAACATCGCAAACAGCGACAGGCCGTAGAACGAAAAGTCGGTGAAGGGGAGGAACACCAGCGACAGGCCGCGCAGCCCGTAATACCAGGACAACAGATAACGGTTGTCGTAGCGGTCCGACAGCCAGCCGGAGGCGATGGTGCCGACGAAATCGAAGATGCCCATGGCGGCCAGCAAGCTTGCGGCCTCGACCTGCGGAATGCCGAAATCGAGGCACATCGGAATCAGATGCACCTGGATCAGGCCATTGGTGCTGGCGCCGCAGATGAAGAAGGTCGCGAACAGAATCCAGAACGTGCGGGTCTTCGATGCATCGCGCAGCGTGCCGAGCGCCGCCGCCATGATCGGGGGGGCATTGCTCGGCGCGGGGGCCGGCAGCGACTGCGTGCCGTCATCGCCGAATGGCCGCAAACCCAGATCGCTGGGGCGGTCGCGCATCACCATCAAGACTGCGAACGCCGCAACGCCGAGCATGCCGCACATCAGTCCGAGTGCCGTGCGCCAGCCCATGATTTCGGTGAGATGCGCCAGCAATGGCAGGAACACCAATTGTCCGGTCGCCGCACTCGCAGTGAGGATGCCGACGACCAATCCGCGCCGGGCGCTGAACCAGCGCGCAGCAATGGTAGCG
This sequence comes from Bradyrhizobium sp., assembly GCA_039935075.1. Lineage (GTDB taxonomy): Bacteria > Pseudomonadota > Alphaproteobacteria > Rhizobiales > Xanthobacteraceae > Bradyrhizobium. The sequence goes on along the minus strand of JBDTKZ010000095.1, from coordinate 18,458 downwards.
CCGAGCACCAGCGCCGTCATGCCGGTGCCGATCCCGACCACCACGCCCCATAGCAAAATCAATTGCCAGACCTGCGTCATCGCCAGCGAGAGCACCAGCGCCGAGACCACGGTCAATAGCGCCGACAGCGTCACGTTGCGCAGGCCGTAGCGGTTCATCAAGGCGGCGGCGAACGGCGCCATCAGCCCGAACAGGATGAACCGGATCGACAGTGCGGAGGAAATCTCCGCGGTGGTCCAGCCGAATTCCTTTTGCAGGGGAACGATAAACACGCCGGGCGCGCCGACGGCGCCGGCGCTGACCAGCGCGGTCAGGAAAGTAACGCCGACCATCACCCAGCCGTAGTGGATGTTACGACGGGCGAGGACGGCCGACAGCCAGTTCGAGATCATTGAGCCCCGGAGGTTTCGGTGAATTTGCGTGAGCGGTACATTGTGACGTAACGGGTGCCTGACTGAAAGGCCATAGTTCCCTCGTTTTCAGACATATGCTCCGAAGATTTTGCCGCGAAGATTTGCGTCACGAATGTCAGTGCACGATGCGCTCTACTGCGATCGCGGTTGCTTCACCGCCGCCGATGCACAGCGACGCGACGCCGCGCTTCAGCCCCCGCGCCTCGAGTGCATGCAGCAACGTTACGATCAGCCGCGCGCCGGTGGCACCGATCGGGTGACCCAGCGCACAGGCGCCGCCGTTGACGTTCAATTTATCGCGGGGAATGCCAAGATCGCGCGCCGCCGCCATCGGCACCACCGCGAAGGCCTCGTTGATTTCGAACAGGTCGACGTCACCGACGCTCCAGCCGACCTTGTCGAGCAGCTTGCGGATCGCCGGGATCGGGGCCGTCGTGAACCATTGCGGTTCCTGGCTGTGGGTGGCGTGGCCCCTGATTTCGGCGAGCACCGGCAGGCCATCGCGATCGGCGAGCGAGCGGCGCGCCAGCACCAATGCCGCGGCGCCGTCGGCATTCGCGGATGAGGCCGCCGGCGTGATGGTGCCATTGGCGCGGAATGCGGGCTTTAATCCAGGGATTTTGGCGGGATCTACTTTAAGCGGAATCTCGTCATTGCCGATGATACGGGACCCGGTCTTTTCCGTCACCGTCAGCGGTACGATCTCGGCCTGGAACGCGCCGCTATCCACCGCCTTGCGGGCGCGGGTCAGCGTCTCCATCGCGTAGGCGTCCTGGTCCTTGCGGCTGAACTGATAGGCCTCCGCGGTCTGTTCGCCGAAATCGCCCATCGAGCGGCCGACCTCATAGGCGTCTTCGAGGCCGTCCATCATCATGTGATCGATGATCCGGTCATGACCGGCGCGATAGCCGCCGCGGGCCTTCGCCAGCAGATAGGGCGCATTGCTCATGCTCTCCATGCCGCCGGAGACCACGATCTCGGCGGAGCCTGCGTTGATGATGTCGTGCGCCAGCATGGTGGCTTTCATGCCAGAGCCGCAGACCTTGTTGATGGTCGTCGCCCCCGTCGCGTCCGGAAGCTTGGCGCCGCGGGCGGCCTGCCGGGCTGGCGCCTGGCCCTGTCCGGCCGGCAGCACGCATCCCATGAACACTTCGTCGATTCGTTCGGGCGACAGTTTGGCCCGTTCGACCGCGGCGCCGATCACATGGGAACCAAGCCTGTGCGCGCTGAACGGCACCAGATCGCCCATGAACTTGCCGAGCGGGGTGCGGGCGGCGGAAACGATGACGACGGGATCGGAAGCGGTGGCCATGGCGGGGCTCCTTGGATGTCCGCGAGATAATTGGATTATGTCCATCATATGATGCGCTGCAAAAATTGCAACGGGCGAGGTGGCCTAAATTTGTGGTGAAGGGTGCCAAAGCCGTCATGCCCGCGCAGGCGGGCATCTAGTACGCCGCGAATTCTCGATTCCATCACTGGCATCTCGGAATACTGGATGCCCGATGGAGCCTGTCATCCGGCCGGCTACAGCCGGACCGGGTGGCGGGCATGACAAAGTGGACACAACTCCGCATTCTCGCGACACCATGCGCCCGAGTTTTGGAAATAACACTCGCCCCAAAAAGAAGAGGGCGCAGGGAAGACCGGGTGCACGCTGCACCCGCGGTCTCGCGTGCAAAAGCAGAATAGAAACGCACACGAGCATACAGGTTCAGCAGAGGCAATCCGGCCTTCCCTGCGCGATGGTTTTGCGGCTTATTTCGTGCTCTCCCCGGCGAGACCAGACTTGTTTGTCACCGTCGCCCTCAAGAAGCTCGCTTCTCGAGAACTTGACACCAGCCACTGGGGCGTCAGGACCACACGACTTTGCCGTCCGCATCGGCCGCGCTCGTCAGTCGCAGCTTTCGCGTCCACCGCTCCCCGCCCCAACGTCAGAGACGATGGCCAACGCCCCTCTCTCGGGACGGGATGGCGAGGAATACGCAGCTGATTTGGGTCAAGAGTCAAGGATAATTTCGGAAAATCCGAAATGCCGTGGTGATGTGAAGGATGGATAAGGCAAGTTAGATTGAATCGCTTCAACAAATTCGGTTTTGCGCGCCATCGGTCGTTAAGGGCTTTTACGCGACGTACAGCCCGTCAGAGCGAGTTGAATGCACCGTCCATCGTAACTCGGTCGCGGGTTAAAGCGTTATCCATGCAATTCCCGAACATAGCGATGGAATGCCATCGACCCCGATCTCGCCAGCCACTTAGGGACCAAGCGTGAATTGTTCCGGAACGTAGCCGCCAAGCTGGGCGTGCTCGCAACGACGCCGGTTATTCTTGCCTCAGTATCGACCGAAGCATTCTCACAAGGTTTGCCGAGACAGGTCGCCGATATGCTGAACTTCGCGCTGACGCTTGAATATCTTGAGGACGAGTTCTATCGCACCGCGCTTTCTTCCGGTTTCATTCCAGGCCAGTTTACCGAAGTGTTCGGCACCATCAGCCGACACGAGTCCGAGCACGTAATGACCCTGACCGGTGCACTGGGCGGCGCAGCGGTTGCCAAGCCGCGGTTCGATTTCACCGCAGGCGGAAATATCCCGATATATTCCGTAACTTCCGTACCTTTGCGCTGGTGTCCCAAACACTGGAAGAGACCGATGTTGCTGCCTACAAGAGTCAGGCGCGCAAACTGACCGGCGGCGGCGCGCTTCTGACGACGGCGCTGCGCGTCCATTCAGTGGAGGCGCGGCATGCCGCCGAGGTGCGCCGGGGCCTTCGACAAGCCGATGTCGAAAGGCCAGATGTTAGCAGCGGCAATGCCATTTATCGTCGGTTGACCGGACTTTAATATTGAAGATGGCGGAAGGTCGCCTGACCTTCCGCCATTCGTGCTTCAGGGGATGTTGCGCGAAATGTTCATCGCGCGATCCTGGTTCGACTACTTCATCATCGTCATCATCTTGTCCATGTGGGTCTTGCACCCGGCCATGTCCTTCTTAGCCATCATTTCTTTCGCCATGGTCATTTCCTTCATGGCTCCGGTCTTCTTCTCGCCAGCCGGCATCTTGTCCATGTCGGCGCTGGCCTTTGTCATGTTCGCATCGGTGCAGTCCATCATCTGTGCTGACGCGGGAGAGGCCGCGAGAAGCGCGGCGACGGCGATTGATCCGAGCAATCCTTTGATCATTTTGAGCGTCCTTCCTTAAAAATCGGCGTTTTTGCCGACCAGACAGAACGCTCCATCCCCATAATGGTTCAGCGGGAGAATATTATTTCTTGAAGCCACAACGTCGGGCTCGCTGAAGGCGAGACCCGGTGGCGGGCATTCCGAACTCACCGCTTTCGATCGACAAAACCCTGCATCAGCCGCTGCGGCTCGCCGCCAACGAATGATCGCCCGAACGCGCCGATGCTGAGATCGACCGATTCCTTCAGCGGCAGTTCCTCCCATTGCCGGAGCAGGTCTTTCTGCGCCCGCAGCGCGCCCGGTCCGCATTCCAGCAACATCGCGATAACGCGCTCGACCGCGGCATCGAGGCCGCCTTGCGACGCCATCACGTCGATCAATCCCCAGGCCAACGCGGTCGGGGCGTCGATGTTTTCGGCGGTCATCAGCAGCCAGCGGGCACGGCCCCAGCCGATCAGCCGCGGCAACAGCGCCGCATGGATCACCGAGGGGATGCCGACCCGCACTTCCGGCATGCCGAATTTGGCGTCGTGGGCGGCGACCCGGAAGTCGCAGGCCGCGGCCACTTCGAGGCCGCCGCCGAGGCACCAGCCCGGCATCCGCGCGATCACCGGCGCCGGGAATGCCCGCACGGCTTCACAGAGGTCGCGCAGGCCGGTGATGAATTTCTCCGCCGATTTCTGGTCTAGCTTCGCCATTTCCTTGATGTCGGCGCCGCCGATCATGCTCTTCTCGCTTTGGCCGGCGAGCACGAGCACGCGAATTCCATCGTCCTTGGCCAGCGTTTCCAGCCCTTCGCGGACCGCGTTGATGACGGGTGTTGAGAGGATGTTGAGCGATCCGGCGTTGCTGATGGTCAGCCTGATGACGCCGCGCGGGTCGCGATCGACGCCGCAATGGGGATTGAGCATGGGCATGGGAGGTCTCGCATTCGTGGGTATATTGCGCGTCACTTCCCGGGCAATCCGGCGTCTTGTCAAGGCTTGCCACGGGTTTGACCGGTGACGGGCTCGGCACCACAATGGCGATGCACCGGCAGGCTGGCTCCGGAACGTCAGCTGCGAACGTCAGCCGCACCAAACAAAATGGAGCTTTTCACGCTATCCGGTGTTATTATATGACTGCAGACATCCAATAGGACCACTTATGCGCTATTCCAGGGAACATAAGCTCGAAACCCACGCCCGAATCGTGAAGCGGGCCTCGGTGCGGCTGCGCGAAAAGGGCGCCCATGGCATCGGTGTCGCCGATTTGATGAAGGACGCCGGTCTCACCCATGGCGGGTTCTATGCCCATTTCGATTCACGCGAAGCGCTGGTGATCGAGGCGTTTGCCCATGCGATGGATCGCTCCACCGAGCGCTGGCGCAAGATCGGCGAAGCGACGCCGCCGGACAAGCGGCTGGCGATGATCGTCGATTCCTATCTCACCCCGGTGCATCGCGATGATCCCGGCCATGGCTGCGCGATTCCGACGCTGGGCGCGGAAATCGCCCGCGAAAGCCCCAAGACCCGCAAGGCGTTCGCCGCCAAGCTGGAGCAGATGATCGACATGATGGCCGATCAGATCCCGGATGTTTCGCCCAAGGCGGCACGCAAGCAGGCGATGTCGGTGATCGCGACCATGATGGGAACGCTGGTGATGGCCCGCGTCGCCGGCAGCGGGGATTTTTCCGAGGAGATTCTTGCAGCCGGACGCGAGGCCGTGCTCGGCCGCGCCACGGCGCCCAAGCTGGCCGCCAAAAAATCCGTGCGGCGGCCGCAATAGGTCCTGCTCATCGAAGCCCGGCTCCGGCTCCGGGGCCGGCGAACAGCGCACGCTCGCTCTCGACCGTTTCGTGGACGTAATCGGCGACCGCGCGAATCCGCGCCAGGTCCTTGCTGTCGGCGTGCATCAACAGCCAGAATGTGCGCGAGATCGTGATTTCCCCGGGCAGTATCGGGCACAGCTCGGGATGCGCCGTCGCCATGAAATGCGGCAGCACCGCGATGCCAAAACCCGCGATCGTGGCGTTGAGTTGCGCAATCAGATTGGCGCTGCGGAATTTGGCGGAAACTTTTGGGGAAACCTGTGGCAGATAATCCAGTTCAGGCGTGAACAGCAGCTCTTCGATGTAGCCGACGAAGCGATGCCCGGTCAGGTCGTTGCGGGTAGCAATCTTCGGGGTGCGGTCGAGATAGGCGGGCGTGGCGTACAGCCCGAGGTTATAGTCGAGCAGCTTGCGCCCGACGATTCTTCCTTCCTTCGGCATCGACAGGCTGATCGCAATATCGGCCTCGCGTTTCGACAGGCTGAACAGCCGTGCCGTTGCGACCAGCTCGAGGTCAAGATCCGGGTAGCGTTCGACAAATTTTACCAGCCGCGAGGCCAGAAAGTGGCTACCGAAGCCATCCGGCGCGCCAATCCTGACCGTGCCGGTCAAGTGGGCGCGCGACCCGCCGACGGCTTCCTGGTTGGCGACGATCGTGGATTCCATCGCCTCGGCGCTGTCGGCGACGCGCTGGCCCGCTTCGGTCAAGAGGTAGCCGGTCTTGCGGCGATCAAACAGTTTTGCGGAAAGGTGCCGTTCCAGCCGGTCGACACGCCGGATCACTGTGGCATGATCGACAACCAGCTGCTTCGCGGCGGCGGACACCGATCCGCCGCGCACGATGGCCAGCACGAACCGGAAGTCGTCCCAATCGATCGTTGCTTTGCCTTGATCCTGCATTTTCGCACATCTATCGTGCAATATATCGCACTTGTTTCCTATAAAATGCAGGTCAAAAGGGTTTGTAAAGCGATCCAGTCGGGACCCAAGGAGAATATTATGCGCTCTATCGGACATTTCATCGGTGGTCGCGAGGTCAAGGGCACCTCGGGGCGAACGGCAGACGTTTTTGAGCCGATGACCGGCGACGTTCAGGCCAAGGTGGCACTGGCGTCCAAGGCCGAGGTTCGGGCTGCGATCGAGAACGCCAAGGCCGCGCAGGTCGAATGGGGCGCGACCAACCCGCAGCGCCGGGTCCGCGTCCTCATGAAGTTTTTGGAATTGGTCGCGCGCGACAATGAGGCCCTTGCGGAACTGCTTGCCCGCGAGCATGGCAAGACGCTTCCCGATGCCAAGGGCGACATCCTGCGCGGTGTCGAGGTCGTGGAGTTCGCGATCGGCATTCCGCAGCTGATGAAGGGGGAATATACCGAAGGCGCGGGACCCGGCATCGACGTCTATTCGATGCGCCAGCCGCTCGGCGTCGTTGCCGGGATCACGCCGTTCAACTTTCCGGCGATGATCCCGATGTGGAAATTTGCCCCGGCGATTGCCTGCGGTAACGCATTTATCCTGAAGCCGTCGGAGCGGGATCCCGGCGTCCCGATGAAATTGGCCGAGCTGATGCTGGAGGCCGGGTTGCCGCCGGGCATCCTCAATGTCGTCAACGGTGACAAGGAAGCCGTGGACGCCATCCTGGATGATCGCGATGTCGCAGCGGTGGGCTTTGTCGGCTCGTCCTCGATCGCCCAGTATATTTATGAGCGGGCCGCGGCGACCGGCAAGCGCTGCCAGTGTTTCGGCGGCGCCAAGAACCACGCCATCATCATGCCGGATGCCGACATGGACCAGACGGTGGATGCGCTAATAGGAGCCGGATACGGCGCGGCGGGCGAGCGCTGCATGGCGGTTTCGGTCGCGGTGCCCGTCGGCAAGACCACGGCCGACCGGTTGATGGAAAAACTGATTCCGCGGGTGGAATCCCTCAAGATCGGCACCTCGATCGATCCGTCCGCCGATTTCGGCCCGCTGGTCACCAAGGAGGCGCTCGAGCGCGTCAAGAGCTATGTCGAGATCGGCATCAAGGAAGGCGCCAAACTCGCGGTCGATGGCCGCGGCTTCAAGATGCAGGGCTACGAAAAAGGCTTCTACATGGGTGGCTGTCTGTTCGACAACGTCACCAAGGATATGCGGATCTACAAGGAGGAAATCTTCGGGCCGGTGCTGTCGGTGGTGCGCGCCAAGGATTACGATGAGGCGCTGAGGCTTCCGTCCGATCATGACTACGGCAACGGCGTTGCGATCTTTACCCGCGACGGCGACGCCGCACGGGACTTCGCGGCCCGGGTGAATGTCGGCATGGTCGGCATCAACGTGCCGATCCCGGTGCCGGTGGCCTATTATACCTTCGGCGGCTGGAAACGCTCCGGCTTCGGTGATCTCAATCAGTATGGTCCGGATTCGGTTCGCTTCTACACCAAGACCAAGACCGTGACGGCGCGTTGGCCCTCCGGCGTCAAGGAGGGCGCCGAGTTCTCCATGCCGGTCATGAACTGACGCGTGCGAGCGGACTGAAGTAGCGGTAGTGAACCTAGAGCCGTCATTGCGAGCGCAGCGAAGCAATCCAGACTTATCTTGTAGTCCCTGGATTGCTTCGTCGCGGAGTTTAGCATCGGGCCCGCCGAAGGCGGGACCCGGTGGCTCCTCGCAATGACAACAGAGTGTGATTAGCGCGGGTAATGGATGCAGTTCGCTCTCAACGAGGACCAGATTGCGGTTCGCGATATGGCGCGGGACTTTGCCGCCGAAAAAATCGCGCCACATGCGGTGCGCTGGGACGAGGAGAAGCATTTTCCGGTCGATGTGATGCGGGAAGCGGCGGCGCTCGGGATGGGCGGCGTCTATATCCGCGACGACGTCGGCGGCTCTGCACTGACCCGGTTCGACGCGGCGCTGATCTTCGAGGCGCTGGCGCAGGGCTGCCCGACGGTGTCGGCGTTCATCTCGATCCACAACATGGCGTCGTGGATGATCGATTGCTATGGCGACGACATCCAGCGGCATAAATGGCTGCCGAAGCTGTGCAGCATGGAACTATTGGCAAGCTATTGCCTGACGGAACCCGGCTCCGGATCAGACGCCGCGGCCTTGCGTAGCCGTGCGGTACGCGACGGCGATCATTATATCCTCAACGGCCAGAAACAGTTCATCTCCGGCGCCGGCAAAGGCGATCTCTATGTGGTGATGGTACGCACCGGGACCGACGGGCCCGGCGGCATCTCGACCTTGGTGGTCGAGGGCGATACGCCCGGCCTCTCATTCGGCGCCAACGAGCGCAAGATGGGCTGGAACGCGCAGCCGACCCGTGCGGTGATCTTCGAAAATGCCCGCGTGCCCGTTGCCAACCGGCTCGGCGACGAAGGCATCGGCTTCAAGATCGCGATGGCGGGCCTCGATGGTGGCCGCATCAACATCGCGGCGTGCTCGCTCGGCGGTGCGCAATGCGCGCTCGACAAGTCGCTGGCCTACATGAAGGAGCGCAAGGCGTTCGGAAAACGGCTCGACGAGTTCCAGGCGCTGCAATTTCGCCTTGCTGACATGGCGACCGAACTGGAGGCGGCGCGGACCTTTGTCTGGCGCGCGGCTGCCGCGCTCGACCGCAAGGACGCCGATGCCACCATGCTGTGCGCGATGGCCAAGCGTTTTGGAACCGACGTCGGTTTCGAAGTTGCCAACCAGGCGCTGCAATTGCATGGCGGCTACGGCTATCTCAGCGAATACGGCATCGAGAAGATCGTGCGCGATTTGCGCGTCCACCAGATCCTCGAAGGCACCAACGAAATCATGCGGCTGATCGTGTCGCGCAAGCTGATCGAGGGCGCACGATGACGGTTTCCGCTGCTGTCGTTCCGGACGCAGAACCCGACCTGATCGCGCGGCGCGAGGGTTCAGCCGGCATCATCCGGCTCAACCGTCCCAGGGCAATCAATGCGGTGACGCTGGAGATGTTTCGCGACGTCGACAAGGCGCTGGATGCGTTCGAGGCCGATCCGGCCGTGGCCGTTGTTTTGCTTGAGGGCGCCGGCGAGCGCGGGCTGTGTGCCGGCGGCGATATTCGCGCGCTCTATGAAAGCTCGAAAGTGCGCGGCGATCTCGGCAAGATCCTGTGGCGCGAGGAGTACATCCTCAACGCCCGCATCGCCAAATTTCCAAAACCCTATGTCGCCTTCATGGATGGCATCGTGATGGGCGGCGGCGTCGGGCTATCAGCGCATAGCCGCCACCGAATCGTCACCGAGAAAACAAAACTGGCGATGCCCGAGGTCGGCCTCGGCTTCTTTCCCGATGTCGGCGGCACCTGGCTGCTGTCACGCTCGCCGGGCGAGATTGGAACTTACTTCGGATTGACCGGCCAGACCATGAACGGCCCTGACGCGATCTATGCCCGCTTTGCCGACGCGGTGGTGCCGTCGGCCAAACTTGCGGCCCTGCGCGAAATGTTGACCGGGCTTCGTCCTGGCACGACATCAGGCGAGGTCGAGCGGCTGATCGGCGGTTTCGCGACCGGCGAGACCTCAGGTCCGGTGGCGGCCATGCAGTCCGACATCGATGGCTGGTTTGCGCACGACCGCATGGAAGATATCATCGCAGCCCTGCAGCGCGACGGCTCGGAACTGGCCGCATCGACGCTGAAGACGCTGGGCGAAAAATCGCCGCGCGGCATGATGGTGACGCTCAAGCTGTTGCGGCTGGCGCGAGGCTCAACCTCGCTGGAAGCGTGTCTGGTTCGGGAATATCGCGCGGCGCTGCAGGTTTTTGCCAGCGACGATTTTCGCGAGGGCGTGCGTGCCGCCGTTATCGACAAGGACCGTAACCCCCGATGGTCGCCCGCTCGAATCCAGGATGTGACGCCGGAAATGGTCGCGCCTTATTTTGCCGAAATCGCAGCTGACGAGTTGAAATTCGATCCATCAAAATAGCAACGCGCAAGCGAAGGGAATCTGAGATGGCCAATATCGCATTCATCGGCCTTGGCAATATGGGCGGACCGATGGCCGCCAATCTGGTCAAGGCCGATCACAAGGTGACGGCGTTCGATCTGATGGAGGCCTCGCGCCATCAGGCCAAAAGCGACGGCGCGTCGATCGCGGAAAGTGCTGCTGCCTCGGTCAAGGGCGCGGATGTCGTGATCACGATGCTGCCGGCGGGCAAGCATGTGCTGTCGGTCTGGGGCGACGTGATCGCGGCGATGGGCAAGGGCGCCCTGATCATCGACTGCTCGACCATCGACGTTGAAAGCGCCAAGCAGGCGCATGCGCTGGCCTCCAAACACGGGATCGCTTCGGTCGATGCGCCGGTGTCCGGCGGCACCGGCGGCGCCAAGGGAGCGACCTTGACCTTCATGTGCGGCGGTGAGGACAAGGCGTTCGCGGCGGCAAAGCCCGTGCTGGAAAACATGGGCAAGAAGATCGTGCATTGTGGCGGCGCCGGCGCGGGGCAGGCCGCGAAGATCTGCAACAACATGATCCTCGGCGTGTCCATGATCGCGGTCAGCGAGGCCTTTGCACTCGCCGAAAAGCTCGGCCTGTCGCATCAGGCGCTGTTTGATGTCGCCTCCACCTCGTCGGGGCAATGCTGGGCGCTGACGACGTATTGCCCGGTGCCCGGTCCGGTGCCGACATCGCCGGCCAATAACGACTACAAGCCTGGCTTTGCCTCGGCGCTGATGGTGAAGGATCTGACCTTGGCGCAGGATGCCGCCAACGCCGCCGGCGCCGCGACCCCGCTCGGCAAGCATGCCCAGGAGATCTACAAGGCATTCGACGCGGCGGGACATGGCGGAGTTGACTTTTCGGGAATAGTTCAGCACGTGCGAGAGTTGGCCAAGAAGTGAAGTGAGGCGCCATTGCGCGGGGATGACCGCTGAGTTAGTCAGGACCTAGACATGACCACATTCCAGGACGCTCGCGCCTTCCTCCTCAAACACCGCACGGACTACGACGCGGCCGTAAAAGGCTTTCGCTGGCCGGATCCGGTGCCGTTCAACTGGGCGCTGGACTGGTTCGATGCGGAACTCGCCCGCAACGCCGACAGCAGGGATCGCCCGGCGCTGTGGATCGTCGATGCCGGCAGCAACAAAGAGACGAAACTGTCGTTCGCGGCATTGTCGCGTCGCTCCAATCAAGTGGCCAACTTCCTGCGCGCGCAGGGCCTCAAGCGCGGCGACCATCTGCTGCTGTTGCTCGGCAATGTCGTGCCGCTATGGGAGACCATGCTGGCGGCGATAAAGCTTGGCGTGGTGGTGATTCCGGCAACCACGTTGCTGACGCCAGACGAATTGCGCGACCGGCTCGATCGCGGACGCGCCAAGGTGGTGGTGGCCTCGCAGGATCAGGTGGCGAAATTCGCACGCCTCGGCGGCGACAAGCTGGTGCGCATCGTGGTCGGGGCGTCGTCGAGCCATGAGGGCTGGCTGCCGTTCGAGCAGGCGGCGACCTTTGCGGAAGATTTCAAGCCCGATGGCCCGACCCACGCCGAAGACCCGATGCTGCTCTATTTCACGTCGGGTACGACGGCAAAACCAAAACTGGTGCGGCACAGCCAGCGCAGCTATCCCGTCGGCGGCCTGTCGACGATGTATTGGCTCGGCCTGCAGCCGGGCGACGTGCATCTGAACATTTCCTCGCCGGGATGGGCCAAGCACGCCTGGAGCTGCTTGTTCGCGCCCTGGAACGCTGGCGCCACCGTGTTCGTGGTCAATCAGCCGCGCTTCGACGCCAAGGGATTGCTCGCGACCATCGGCCGCTGCGGCGTTACCACGTTATGCGCGCCGCCGACGGTATGGCGGCTGTTCATCCAGGAGAAGCTGGCGACCTTCAAGGTGTCCTTGCGCGAAGTCTGCGGCGCCGGCGAGCCGCTCAATCCCGAGGTGATCGATCAGGTCAAGGCGGCCTGGGGCCTGACGATCCGCGACGGCTATGGCCAAACCGAGACCACGGCGCTGGCCGGCAATTCGCCGGGACAGAAGGTCAAGGTCGGGTCGATGGGCCGCCCGCTGCCGGGCTATCGCGTGCAGATCACGGATAATGATGGCCATGTGACCAAGGAAGGCGAGGTCAGCCTGCTGCTTGGCGCGGACCGGCCCGCGGGCCTGATGCAGGGCTATCAGGGCGAGGACGGTAAATTGAGCGGTGCCGACGGCGATCTCTATCGCAGCGGCGACGTGGTGTTCGCCGACGACGAGGGCTACCTGACCTTTGTCGGCCGGTCCGATGACGTCTTCAAATCGTCCGACTACCGGATCAGCCCATTCGAGCTGGAAAGCATCCTGCTGGAGCATGAAGCGGTCGCGGAGGCCGCGGTGGTTCCGAGCCCCGATCCGATCCGGCTCGCGATCCCCAAAGCCTATGTGCTGCTGGTGTCAGGTACCGAGCGGTCGGCGCAAACCGCATTGTCGATCTTCCAGCATCTGCATACGCGGCTGGCGCCGTTCAAGCGCATCCGCAAGATCGAACTGGTGACGGAATTGCCGAAGACGATTTCCGGAAAGATCCGCCGGGTCCAGTTGCGGCGGCTGGAACATGATAATGACCGCAGCGACGCGCTGCGCGGGCAGGAATACCGCGAAGAGGATTTTCCGGAGCTGCAAAAAGTGCGGGCGGCCGGATCGCCAGAGAGCTGATAGAGCGAGCTGATTGAGCGAGTTGAAAGAAAGATCTGAACGAATGAATGAAGTCTGGAAGAAGCCGCCGATCTCGCTGGAAGCCTATCAGAAGATGGTCGGCCATGAGGTCGGTGTGTCCTCGTGGCATGTGGTCGATCAGAAGCGGATCGACGTCTATGCCGATGTGATCGAGGATCATCAGTTCATCCATGTCGATCCCGCGCGCGCCAAAGCCGAGACCGCATTCGGCACCACGATCGCGCACGGCTTTCTGACGATGTCGCTGATGAGCATCATGTCCTATGAGGTGATGCCGGTGATCGAAGGCACCACGATGGGCGTCAATTACGGTTTTGACAAACTGCGCTTCATCTCGCCGGTGCGCTCAGGCTCGCGGGTTCGCGGGCGCTTCACTCTGGCGGAAGCCAAACTGCGCAAGCCCAAGGAGCTGCAGTCGCGCACCAACGTCACCGTTGAAATCGAGGGCGAGGAAAAGCCCGCGCTAATCGCCGACTGGATCGGCCTGATTTATTTTGCTTGACCGTTCCGCCTTCACGGCGCCCCAGCCGTCGTTGCCGGGCTTGACCCGGCAATCCATCACTGCTCAAAAAACGCTTCGAGTTTGATGGATGCCCGGATCAAGTCCGGGCATGGCGAAACAAACCAGGTTCAGGAATCCCACCGCATGACAATCAGATTTGACGGACGCGTCGCCATCGTCACCGGCGCGGGCAATGGACTTGGACGCGCGCATGCGCTGGGGCTGGCGAGCCGCGGCGCCAAGGTCGTGGTCAATGATTTCGGCGGCGCCCGCGACGGCAGCGGCGGATCGCTGACCCCGGCGGATGCCGTGGTCGAGGAGATCAGAAGAGCTGGTGGCGTGGCGATGGCTGACGGCGCCGACGTTTCCAATTTTGAGCAGGTCACCGCGATGGTGGCGCGCGCCACCAGGGAATGGGGCAGCGTCGATCTGCTGTGCGCCAATGCCGGCATCCTGCGCGACAAATCCTTTGCCAAAATGGAGGTCGCCGATTTCGCCAAGGTGCTGGACGTGCATCTCACCGGAACGTTCTACTGCTGCAAGGCAGTGTGGGAGGGCATGCGCGAGCGCAATTACGGCCGCATCGTCGTCACTACGTCGTCGTCGGGCCTGTACGGCAATTTCGGCCAGGCCAATTACGGCGCGGCGAAAACCGGCATGGTCGGCCTGATGAATGTGCTGGCCGAGGAGGGCCGCAAGAACAACATTCGCGTCAACACGATATCGCCGACTGCCGCGACCCGGATGACGGAAGAATTGCTGCCGCCGCAGGCCCTGGCGCTGATGCGGCCGGAGGCGATTACGCCGGCGGTGGAATTTTTGCTCAGCGAGGACGCCCCGACCCGCACCATCATGGGCGCCGGTGCGGGGTCGTTCGCCGTGATCAAGATCCTGGAAACCGAAGGCGTCAACCTGCCGGCCTCGGAATGGACCCCCGACGCGATCGCGGCACACTTCGCCGAGATCAGCGACATGTCGAAGGCGAAAGCGCTGCAAGGCGCATTCGAACAGACCCAGAAATATGTCGCGCAGGCCGCGGCCAAGGCGGGCGTGAAATTGTAACGCCCCGACGTCATTCCGGGGCGATGCGAAGCATCGAACTACGATGTGCAATTGCACATCGGAGAATCTCGAGATTCCGGGTCCACGCGAAGACGCGTGTCCCGGAATGACGTGCTTGGGTGAGCGGCCGGAATCCGGCATAAGCTTTCGTCCGTGTCACATCCTTCCGAAAATATCGCCATCATCGGTGCTGGCCCCGCCGGGCTGATGGCCGCCGAAGTGCTGGCGCAAGGTGGCGCCTGCGTCACCGTCTACGACGCCATGCCCTCGGCGGGACGCAAGTTCCTGATGGCCGGGCGCGGCGGGCTTAACCTCACGCACAGCGAGGCGCTGCCGCAGTTTCTGGCGCGGTACCGGGAGGCGATGCCACATCTTGCGGCCGCGATCTCGGCGTTTCCGCCTGATCGCTTGCGCGAATGGAGCGAGGCATTGGGTCAACCGACCTTCGTCGGTTCCAGCGGCCGGGTGTTTCCACAGGCGTTCAAGGCCTCGCCCTTGCTGCGGGCGTGGCTACGGCGGCTCGATGCCAGCGGCGTGCAGTTCGCGTTGCGCCATCGTTGGACCGGCTGGGACCATGACGGGCATCTTTTGTTCGAAACGCCCGACGGCCATCGCGCGGTCGATGCCCGCGCCGTTGTGCTGGCGCTGGGTGGCGCCAGCTGGCCGCGGCTGGGCTCGGACGGGTCGTGGGTGGAAAGGCTGGCTGCGAAGGATGTGACCATCTCAGCGCTGCGGCCGGCCAATTGCGGGTTCACGGCGGCCTGGTCCGATATCTTCCGTGACCGCTTTCAGGGGCAGCCCTTGAAAGGCATCGCGCTGTCGCTCGGCGCGCACACCGTCCGTGGTGAGGCAATGATCACGGCGGCGGGGATCGAAGGCGGTGCGGTCTACGCGCTATCGGCGCCGTTGCGAGAGGCGATCCTCACGCGGGGGCAGGCAACGCTGCACGTCGCATTACGGCCCGATCTCGATCGCAACGACCTGGCTGCGCGATTGTCCGCACCAAAGGCAAAACAGTCATTTTCGAACTGGCTGCGCAAGGCCGCACATTTGTCGCCGGTCGGCATCGGATTGTTGCAGGAGGCTGCGATAGTGTCGGGGGTATCGCTCTCGTCGCTCGCTGCGGCTGAGCTTGCCGAATGGATCAATGCGGTGCCGGTTCAGCTCAATGGCGTCGCCCCGATCGCGCGCGCCATCTCCACCGCCGGCGGCATCGCGTTCGATGAACTCGATGACGGCTTCATGATCCGCCGTTTACCCGGAATCTTTGCGGCCGGCGAAATGCTCGACTGGGAAGCGCCGACCGGCGGCTATCTGCTGCAGGCGTCGTTTGCGACAGGTGCGGCGGCGGGCAGGGGCGTGTTGAGGTGGCTGCAGTCTGCGGCGTCATCCTGAGGTGCCCGCGCTTGCGGGCCTCGAAGGATGGCCGCAAGCACTGCGATGAACAGCATCCTTCGAGGCTCGCCGAAGACGGCGAGCACCTCAGGATGACGTCGGTGGATATGGCTACCGCAGCTTGCCCCGTGCCGCGACCGGCAACACCCCGATGATCTCGTCGCCGCGTACCATCACCACTTCGTCCATCATGTTGACGACGACGCAGACGTGGTTGGGCACGATCCGCACGACGTCGCCGACATTCGGTCGGGTGTTGCTGCGGGCGAGATCGAGGAAGCCATGCTCTTCGGCAAAGCGCGCGATCTTCGCTTCGGGATGTTCGAGGATCAGGCCGTGGCCTTCAAGGCCGCCGCCGGTATCCGATGTCAGCGTCTTGGAGCCGGCATCGAGGATGCCGCGATCGGGACCGGCGCGGCTGACCACGGTCGCATAGATGTTCAGCGCGCAATCGTCCCAGTCAGCGACGCCGGCCGCGACCTGCATGCGGTCGTTGTAGATATAGGTGCCGGGCCGATGCTCGGTGGCGCCCTTGAGCTTGCCGAGATTCTTCAAGTTCGGCGAGCCGCCGGTCGAGACCATCGCGGCATCCAGTCCGTGTTCGCGGATGCCGGCCAAAGCCCGATCGAAAAATGTCTGCGCATCGGCCCAACCGGTCTCGGTCGGATACAGCATGAAGCCGCCGAAGACGAGCCCCTTCGAGGCCGCAATCTCGCGCGCCAGCGCAATCGCTTCGGCTGGGGTCTCGACCCCGGCGCGCTTGCGCCCGGTGTCGCATTCGACCACCACGGTAAGCGGGCGACCGGAAAGCGCCGCCGCTTGCGGCAGGCCCGCGATCACGACCGAATTGTCGGCGGCGACCGTCATATGGGCCTTGGCCTGCAGCGCGGCTAGCCGCGCCATCTTTTCGTCGCCGATCAGATTGTAGCTGATCAGGATGTCGTCGATCCCGGCCTCCGCCATCACCTCGGCCTCGCCGAGTTTCTGGCAGGTGATACCCTTGGCGCCAGCGGCGATCTGCATCTTCGCCAGCATCGGGCTCTTGTGGGTCTTGATGTGCGGCCGATTGGCGACCCCGGCGGCATCGCAGGCGGCCTGGATCCGCGCGATGTTGCGCTCGACCCGGTCCATGTCGATCACGGCAACGGGCGTGCCATATTCACGGGCGATTTTGGCGGCGAGGGGTGTGGTCATGGCTGTCGCTCCGAACGTTCAAAATAGTCTTTGTGCTTCGCCGTCGCCCTTCGAGGCGCGCCAAAAGGCGCGCACCTCAGGGTGACGGCTACATGGTTTGCGTCATCCCCGCGTAACGGCTACGCCGTTATCGCTGGAGGTGCTCGCCGGCTTCGGCGAGCCTCGAAGGATGGGCTTCATCCTCAGGCGCTCTCTATCTCTTCGCGTAGCACTTCAAGCTCGAGCCATTTATCCTCGGCCTCCTGCAATTCCTTTTGCGCCGTCGTGAGAGCAGCGGAGGCGGAATCGAATTTCTTGCGATCCTTCTTGTAGAGATTGGGATCGTCGAGGAACCGCTGCTGCTTGGCGATTTCGGCCTGCAATTTGGCCATCGTCTTTGGCAACGTTTCCAGCGCATGCTTCTCGTTGAAATTCAGCTTGCGCTTCGGAGCGTCTGAGGACGCGCTGGCCCTGGCTCCCTTGCCGGCCTCCTTGCGGTCGTCGGCCGCGGTCTTCGCCGCCTCGCGCTTCAGATCGGCGCCGCGTTGTTTGAGCATGTCGGTGTAGCCGCCGGCATATTCGGTCCACACGCCGTCGCCCTCGGGCACGATCACCGAGGTCACGACGCGATCGAGGAAGTCGCGGTCATGGCTGATCAGGATCACGGTGCCCTCGTAATCGCCGAGCATTTCCTCCAGCACGTCGAGGGTTTCCAGGTCGAGGTCGTTGGTCGGCTCGTCCAGCACCAGGAGGTTGGAGGGTTTTGCCAGCGCACGCGCCAGCATCAACCGGCCGCGTTCACCGCCGGAGAGCACTTCCAGCGGCGTGCGCATCTGTTCCTGCGCGAACAGAAAGTCCTTCATGTAGCTGACGACGTGCCTCGGCTTGCCGCCGACCATGACGTTGTCGGTGCCGCCTCCGGTCAGGGCGTCGGCCAATGTCGATTTCGGATCGAGGCTTTCGCGGTGCTGGTCGAGCGTCGCCATTTCGATATTGGCGCCGAACCGGATGGTGCCGCTGTCCGGGGGATTGGCGCCGGTCAGCATTTCGATCAGCGTGGTCTTGCCGGCACCGTTCGGCCCGACGATGCCGATGCGGTCGCCGCGCTGCACCCGGATCGAGAAATCATCGACGATTTTGCGGTCGCCATAGCTGCGGCCGATCCCCTTGGCCTCGATGATCAGCTTGCCGGATTTATCGGCTTCGGCGGCGGCCAGATTGGCATTGCCGGCAGCGCCGCGATAGTCGCGGCGCTGTTCACGCAGCTCATAGAGATTGCC
>JBDTKZ010000094.1:0-12566 GCA_039935075.1 Bradyrhizobium sp. | reverse complement strand
GTCAATGTCGATGAGCTTCTGATTTCGCAGCCGGATGCCGGCGAGCAGGCGCTGGAAATCGCCGACACGCTGGTGCGCTCCGGTGCGGTGGATGTGCTGGTGATCGATTCGGTGGCAGCCCTGGTGCCGAAGGCCGAGCTCGAAGGCGAGATGGGCGATTCCTTGCCCGGGCTCCAGGCTCGGCTGATGAGCCAGGCGCTGCGCAAGCTCACCGCCTCAATCAACAAATCCAACACCATGGTGATCTTCATCAACCAGATCCGGATGAAGATCGGTGTGATGTACGGCTCGCCGGAAACCACCACCGGCGGCAATGCCCTGAAATTCTACGCCTCGGTCCGGCTCGACATTCGCCGCATCGGCCAGATCAAGGAACGCGACGAGGTGGTCGGCAACCAGACCCGCGTCAAGGTGGTGAAGAACAAGCTGGCGCCGCCGTTCAAGCAGGTCGAATTCGACATCATGTATGGCGAGGGCGTCTCCAAGATGGGCGAAATCCTCGATCTCGGTGTCAAGGCCGGCATCGTCGAGAAGTCCGGCGCCTGGTTCTCCTATGACAGCCAGCGGCTCGGGCAGGGACGTGAGAATTCCAAGGCGTTCCTCAAGGCCAACCCCGACATGACCGCGAAGATCGAGGCTGCGATCCGCCAGAACTCCGGCCTGATCGCCGAGCAGATCCTGGCCGGCTCGCCCGAGCGCGACGCCGACGGTGAAGAGCCGGACGACGCCGCGGAGGCATGAAGTTTTCCGAGCGTCAGGTCGGATGATCTGAGTTCGACATCGCGGGCGCTGAGGACGTTGAGTTGCCGACGTCTTTGGCGCCCGTTTTGTTTGCGTGGGTGGTGGTGAGAGCATGAAGACTCTGATCCTGACCGGCTGGCTAATCCCGGACTTCATTAAATCGGACTTCGCTGATCTCGCGGTTGAACCTTACTTTCGTTTCGTCTGGGGGCAGTTGCCGTCTCCCGATGAACTTGCAGTCTATCTTGGCCCTCGGACGTCCGATCACAGTCCCGAAGGCGGCCGCCACTGGTCGGACTTTGCAAGTCGCTGGGAACAGAGCAAAAACGGAAGTCTTCGGGATCTCGGCTTGGCCGAATTCTGCCAGCAATACGAGACCGTCGAACTCTGGTTCGACACGCGTCCGGCCGCTCAATTGCAACTGATCTGGCTATTAGATCACTTCCGGTCCTACCCGGAGACCGTCGCCAGATTGAAATTGCGGCTGCTGGACCAGGATTTGATCGGGCTTTCCTCGGGGCGATTGGGCAAGTGGCGGCCGCCGCTCGTCGACGTCACCGGGCAGGAACTCGCAATAGCAAACGCGGCATGGCAAGCGTATCGCGCGCCGACGCCGGAAGTCTGTTTCGATCTGCTTGAGAAAGATTTGAGCGCGTTACCGCTGCTCAGGCCGGTCCTGCTCGACCTGCTCGCAGAGTTGCCCTCCGCTTCGACAGGACTTGGCGCCACGGAAATGCGGATGCTGGAACTGATTGGAAGGGGATACGCGGGTACGAACACGCTTTTCCATCTTTGGACCCTCCGCCAAACCCGCGTCTTCGACGAGTGGCAGAACGGGTATCTGCTGGATGGTCTTGCGTTTGGTCCGAAGCCTGCGATTGCCGGGCTCGATGAGGAACTGCGCACGATTAGGCGAGAAAACCTGCGGGATCGCCACAAGGCCTACCTCCGCAGCCGACTCTCGCTAACCGAATTTGGCAAATCGATTCTTGCCCACAAGGAAGACTTCAGTCGTCATAACCCGATCAATCGTTGGTGGGGCGGCACGAGATTGACCAACGATCGGTTGTGGCGCTGGGATCCGGTTTTGACGGCGCCTGCGAAGGGGTGATGGCATGACGCGATTGATCTTCACGACCAGCGACTCGGGCGCGGGATGCCTCAGGCAGCCTGGTGTCGCCGACGCAGTGATTCCGATCGGAAGTCGCTTCTTTCGCCGAGAGCCTTTGCCGTCCGACGTCGAGATCGCCAATTCGCTGGAGGAGGATGATTGGTTGGGGCGTATCTACAGGAAGTATGCTCGAGAGACTGATCGTCGCACCCGCATGATCGATCTCTGCGAGCCGTTCGATACGGTCGATCTGTGGATCGATCCCGATCCGAATGCGCAACTGATCCTGATTTGGTTGCTTCAGTACTTCCGCCCGCACGAGGCCATCGTCTCGAAGCTGCACTTGGTACAGGCCGACGTTCCGATCGGCAGCTACCCGGCGGAGGAAGCGGTCAAATGGCAGATACCTGCCGTCAAGATACGGAATGAGCATCTCGAACGCGCCAGTTCGGTGTGGCAGGCCTATCGCGCGCCGACGCCGCGGGACTGGTTCAACCTGCTGTCGACGGACCTAAGCGCGCTGCCGTTGTTTCGGCCGGCTGCTATCGCCCTGCTTGAAGAACTGCCGGGGCTCGCAACCGGACTCGGCGCCACGGAAACGCGGATGCTGGAGCTGATCTCGGAAGGTAACGCCGGTCCGTATGACGTTTTTCCCGGCCATGAAAAGCGCAACACGCGGCGGGTTTTCGACTATTGGCAGATCGGCGCTCTGCTGGATGGATTGGCGCATTGTCCGGCGCCCGCGGTGTCGGGCCTGGATGACGGACCGTTCACGTTGGAGATGCACGACGACCGCGATCGTCATCAGCGCTACCAACAGAGCAAGCTATCGCTCACCGAACTCGGTCAAGCCATTCTGGCCGGCCGCGACGATTTCAGCCGACACAACCCGATCGATCGCTGGTGGGGCGGGACTGAATTGACCAACGATCGGCTGTGGCGCTGGGATACCGAGAATGGCGTCTTGATCGCGCCCTAGCTAGTTGCTGTAGGATGGGTAGAGCGAAAGCGAAACCCATCGCAGCGAACCGTCCACATCGAGCAGAATGATGGGTATCGCGGAGTTTATCATCGGGCGCGCGTTCGCGCGACCCGTTGGCTCCACCCATCCGACAGCATTACTCCGCCGCCTGCGCGTAATCCGTGATCGGCGGACACGAGCACACCAGATTGCGGTCGCCATAGACGTTGTCGACCCGCCCGACCGGGCACCAGTATTTGTCCGTTCGTGACGTCCCCGCTGGAAAGCAACCCTCGGCGCGGCTATAGGCGCGCGACCAGTTATCGTTAGCGATGTCGTGCACGGTGTGCGGCGCGTGGCGCAGCGGCGAGGCGTCGACCTTCCAGCGTCCGCTTTCGATCTCCGATATCTCGCGCCGGATCGCGATCATGGCCTCACAAAAGCGATCCAGTTCGGCCTTCGATTCCGATTCGGTCGGCTCGATCATCAAGGTACCCGGCACCGGAAAACTCATGGTGGGAGCGTGAAAGCCGTAATCGATCAGCCGCTTGGCGATGTCGTCGACGGTGACGCCGCTGGAGGCTTTTAGCGGTCGGGGATCGATGATGCATTCATGCGCGACGCGGCCCTTGGCGTTGCGATAGAGCACCGGAAAATGCGGCTGCAGCCGGTTGGCAATATAATTGGCGTTGAGGATTGCCACTTCGGTCGCGCGGGTGAGGCCTTCGCCCGACATCATCAGGATGTAGATGTAGGAGATGGTCAGGATCGAGGCCGAGCCGAACGGCGCCGCCGACACCGGTCCGATGGCGGCGCCCCTGGCGCCATCGGTCGCAGGATGTCCCGGTAAAAATGGCGCCAGATGGGCTTTGACGCCGATCGGTCCCATGCCCGGGCCGCCGCCACCATGCGGAATGCAGAATGTCTTGTGCAGATTGAGATGGCTGACGTCGGCGCCATAATCGCCGGGCCGCGAGAGGCCGACCTGCGCATTCATGTTGGCGCCGTCCAGATAGACTTGGCCGCCATGGCCATGCACGATGTCGCAGATCTCGCGAATATGCTCCTCGAACACGCCGTGGGTTGAGGGATAGGTGATCATCACGGCGGCGAGGGTTTTCGCATGCTGTTCGGCTTTGGCGCGGAGATCATTGACGTCGACGTCGCCGCGCGCGTCGCACGCGACCACCACCACATCCATGCCGACCATGCTGGCGGAAGCCGGATTGGTGCCGTGCGCCGAGGACGGGATCAGGCATACCTTGCGGTGCGGCTCGCCGCGCGCGGTGTGATAGCCGCGGATCGCCAGCAGCCCGGCATATTCGCCCTGCGCGCCGGAATTCGGCTGCAGCGAAATCGCGTCGTATCCCGTGATATCGCACAGCCATTGTTCGAGCCGCTTGAACAGCGCGTGATAGCCGGCGGCCTGCGCGCGCGGCGCGAAGGGATGCAGATTGGAAAATTCCGGCCAGGTCAGCGGGATCATTTCAGAGGTGGCGTTGAGCTTCATGGTGCAGGAGCCCAGCGGAATCATCGCACGGTCGAGCGCGAGATCGCGGTCCGAGAGTTTTCGCATGTAGCGCAACAATTCGGTCTCGGAGCGATGCGCGTGGAACACCGGATGGGTCAGGAATGCGCTGGCGCGTTTCAGTTCCGCCGGCAGCGCCTCGCGCGCGCCGGCGTCGATATCCGCATAGACAAGCTTGCCGCCGAACGCGCGCCAGACCGCTTCGACGTCGTCAGCGGTGGTGGTCTCGTCCAGCGCAATGCCGAGCATAGTGTCGCCGATCCGCAGATTGAGCTTCTCGGCAAGCGCGCGCGCGACGATCTCGTCACGCTTCGCACCGGCATTCACCGTCACGGTGTCGAAGAACGCGTTCGATGCCGGGCCAAAGCCGAGCTTGCGCAAACCCGCCGCCAGCACGGAGGCGCGGCGATGGATGTTGCGCGCGATCTCGGTCAGCCCTTCCGGCCCGTGATAGACCGCGTACATCGAGGCGATCACCGCGAGCAACACCTGCGCGGTGCAGATGTTCGAGGTAGCCTTCTCGCGGCGGATATGCTGCTCGCGGGTCTGCAGCGCCAGCCGATAGGCCGGCTCGCCACGCGAATCCACCGAAAGCCCGACGATGCGGCCGGGCAGCGAACGCTTCAGCGTATCGCGCACCGCCATATAGGCCGCGTGCGGCCCACCATAGCCCATCGGCACGCCAAAGCGCTGCGCCGATCCGATTGCGATATCGGCGCCGAGTTCGCCGGGCGAAGCCAATAGCGTCAGCGCCAGCAGGTCGGCGGCGACGATCGCCAGCGCGCCCTTGGCATGCAGCGCCGCAATCGCCGGGCGCAGATCGCGCACCGCGCCCGAGGACGCCGGGTATTGCAGCAGGCCGCCGAACACCTCGGCTGTGCCGAGGTCGCTGAGCGGATCGCCGATGACCAGATTCCATCCCAGCGGTTCGGCGCGGGTGCGCAGCACCGCCAAAGTCTGCGGATGCACCTCCGCATCGACAAAGAACGATTTTGTTTTGCTCTGCGCCGCGCGCTCCGCCAGCGCCATCGCTTCGGCGGCGGCGGTGGCTTCATCCAGCAGCGAGGCGTTGGCGACGTCGAGCCCAGAGAGGTCGCAGATCATGGTCTGGAAATTGAACAGCGCTTCCAGCCGGCCCTGGCTGATCTCCGGCTGGTACGGCGTGTAGGCGGTGTACCAGGCGGGGTTTTCCAGGATGTTGCGCTGGATTACCGCCGGCAGAATCGTTCCGGAATAGCCCTGGCCGATCATCGAGGTGAAGACCTCGTTCCGGCCTGCGAGCTCGCGCATATGCGTGAGCGCCTCGGTCTCGCTCAACGCGGCGCCAAGATCGAGCGGCGCGCGCTGCCGGATCGACGACGGCAGCGTTTCCGCCATCAGCGCTTCCAGGCTGTTGGCGCCGACGCTCTCCAGCATCGAAGCGATGTCGCGGGACGAGGGCCCGATGTGCCGCCGCGCAAAGTTCGCAGCGACGTCGTTGGCAGGCTTGAAGGGCGCGTTCATGGTTGTTCCTCGTCAGGAAAATTTTGAGGTCGTCATACCCATATTCGCCGTCATACCCGCGAAGGCGGGTATCCAGTAATCGCCGACGTCAGTGATGGAATCGCGACGTCAGTGATTACTGGATCGTCCGCTTTCGCGGACGATGACGCTGAATTTGAGATCGATGCTTCCTGCTTCAATGCTTCATCTCAGGCGGTGTGCTTGGCGTAGGCGGCCTCATCCATCAGGCCGTCGAGTTCGCTTTTGTTTGATATCTTCATCTTGAAAAACCACGCCTTGCCGCCGGCGTCGGAATTGACCAAAGCGGGCTCGGCGGCGAGCGCGTCATTGACCTCGATGACTTCGCCGGTGATCGGCGCGTAGACGTCGGAGGCGGCCTTGACGGATTCGACGACCGCGGCGGCTTCCGCCTTCTTCAGGCTGCGGCCGACCTTCGGCAGTTCGACGAACACGACGTCGCCGAGTTGCGACTGCGCATAATCAGTGACGCCGATGGTGGCGACGTCGCCCTCGATGTGGAGCCATTCGTGGTCGTCGGTGAACAGCGTCGTCATGAAAGATCCTCTGGCGTTTGCAGGTGTTAACGTTTGTAATTGTTGGGAACGAACGGCATCGATGCGACCTGCACCGGCAGGCGTTGGCCGCGAACTTCGGCAAATACCGATGAACCGGTTGCCGCGTGCGACACCGGCAGATAGCCCATCGCGACAGGTGCATTGAGGCTCGGGCCAAAGCCGCCCGAGGTGACGCGGCCGATCGGTTCGGACGCGGTCGTGTCGGCGAACAGCGCCGCGCCTTCGCGCACGGGGGCACGGCCCTCCGGCCGCAAGCCGACGCGGCGGCGCGAGGCGCCGCCTTCAAATTGCCCGAGAATTTTGTCGGCACCGGCAAAACCGCCGGCCCGCGCGCCGCCGCTCCGGCGGCTCTTTTGCACCGACCATTCCAGCGCGCCCTCGACCGGCGTCGTTTCGGCGTCGATGTCGTGGCCATAGAGACAAAGCCCGGCCTCCAGCCGCAGGCTGTCGCGGGCGCCGAGCCCGATCGGCAGCACGTCGGGATCGGTCAGCAAGGCGTTGGTCAGCGCCTCGGCGTGCTCGGCCGGAACGGAAATCTCAAAGCCGTCCTCGCCGGTGTAGCCGGAACGCGAGACGAAACAGTCGATGTCATTGATGCGGCGTGGATTGGAATCCATGAATCGCATGGCCGCGATGTCTGCACAAAGTTTAGCCAGCACCGTCTCGGCCTTCGGTCCCTGCAGCGCGATCAGCGCCCGATTCGGCAGCGGCTCGATCACGCAATCGTCCGACAGATTCGCGCGCAGATGCGCCTCGTCCTCGGCTTTGCAGGCGGCGTTGACCACGACAAACAGATGACTGCCGAAATTGGCCACCATCAGATCGTCGAGAATGCCGCCGGCCGCGTTGGTGAATTGGGCGTAGCGTTGCCGGCCCGGCGCGATCGCGACGATGTCCTGCGGCACCAGCCGTTCCAGCGCCAGCGCCGCATCGGCAACCTTGCCGGATTTCGGCCGCAGCGCGATCTGCCCCATATGCGAGACATCGAACAGGCCGGCCGACGCGCGGGTATGCAGGTGTTCCCGGAGCACGCCGGTGGCGTATTGCACGGGCATGTCGTAGCCGGCGAACGGCACCATCTTGCCGCCAAGGGCAAGGTGCAGGGCGTGCAGGGGAGTACGTTTCAGGGAGGATGGTTCATCACGCGCTAGCATCACGGAGCCCTCGCGGTTTTCCGGGGACGATTCCCCGCGAAAACCCACAGAAAGCCCCATCTGTCGCTGTGCCTGAGAGTATTATCCCGTCGGCGGACGCGTCGGGGGGCAAACCCCTCGGCGTCTCTTTCCAGATGCTAACAACGTCACGCGGTCCGTTTGCCTGAGAGTTTCCGGGGCGGTTGCTCCTTCGGCGCCGGCACTTAAGCCGATCTCTCCCGACGTGACGCTCTCGAACAGATAGTAGGAAACCACGGCCAGACCAAGACTGTCAACGCAGCTGCAGCATTATCAACGTCTCTTGTGCTGATGCGGCAAGCCTATGATCCGCCTGCACAGTTTCTGGACACCGTGGCCCCCCTTGTCTAAAAGCGTTGCGGCATAAAGACAGCTATTTAAGGCCAAGTTCCGGGCTGTTTTGCGATTCGTACTTTTGCGATTGGATGGACATGAGCGGCGTTAACGAGATCAGGTCGACCTTTCTGAACTTCTTTGCCGAGAACGGCCACGAAATCGTGCCGTCGTCGCCGCTGGTTCCGCGCAACGACCCGACCTTGATGTTCACCAATGCCGGCATGGTGCAGTTCAAGAACGTCTTCACCGGCGTCGAAAAACGCCCGTACCAGCGCGCCACCACGTCGCAGAAATGCGTCCGCGCCGGCGGCAAGCACAACGACCTCGACAATGTCGGCTATACCGCGCGCCATCACACCTTCTTTGAGATGCTCGGTAACTTCTCGTTCGGCGATTACTTCAAGGATCGCGCGATCGAGCTGGCCTGGAATCTGGTCACCAAGGAATTCGGTCTCGCAAAGGACAAGCTGACGGCGACCGTCTATGTCGACGACGACGAGGCATTCGACCTCTGGAAGAAGATCGCGGGCCTGCCGGATTCGCGCATTATCCGCATCGCTGGCTCCGACAATTTCTGGCAGATGGGCGACACCGGGCCGTGCGGTCCGTGCTCGGAAATATTCTACGATCACGGTGACAAGATCTGGGGCGGCCCTCCGGGCTCTGCCGAGCAGGACGGTGATCGTTTCATCGAGATCTGGAATCTCGTGTTCATGCAGTTCGAGCAGACCGCGCCGGGCGTGCGCAACCCGCTGCCAAAACCGTCGATCGACACCGGCGCCGGCCTGGAGCGTGTCGCGGCCGTGCTGCAGGGCAAGCACGACAATTACGACATCGACCTGTTCGTGGCGCTGATCCGCGCCATCTCCGAATTGACCGGCGCCGATCCGCAAGGGCCCCAGAAGGCGTCGTTGCGCGTGATCGCCGACCATCTGCGCGCATCGTCGTTCCTGATCGCCGACGGCGTGCTGCCGTCGAACGAGGGCCGCGGCTACGTGTTGCGCCGGATCATGCGCCGCGCGATGCGCCATGCGCAGCTATTGGGTGCGCGCGATCCCTTGATGCACCGGCTGGTCTGGGCGCTGGTGCGGGAGATGGGCCAGGCCTATCCGGAACTGGTGCGCGCCGAAAACCTGATCGAGGAAACCCTGCGGCTGGAAGAGACCCGGTTCCGCAAGACGCTGGAGCGCGGCCTGACCATTCTGGACGAGAAAAGCAGCTCGCTCAAAAAGGGCGACATGTTCGACGGCGACACCGCGTTCACGCTGTACGACACCTACGGCTTTCCGCTCGATCTCACCCAGGACGCGCTGCGCAACCGCGGCATTGGCGTCGATATCGCCTCCTTCACCGATGCGATGGAAAAGCAGAAAGCCAAGGCCCGCGCGGCCTGGGCGGGAAGCGGCGATACCGCGACCGAGAACATCTGGTTTCCGCTGCGCGAGAAACTCGGCGCCACCGAATTCCTCGGCTACGACACCGAGAACGCCGAAGGCGTGGTCGGCGCGCTGGTGAAGGACGGCAAGGAAGTCGACAGCCTCAAGACCGGCGAGACCGGCGCCATCGTTCTGAACCAGACGCCGTTTTACGCTGAATCAGGCGGCCAGGTCGGTGATACCGGCATCATGCTGGGCGAGGGTGTCAAATTCCGCGTCACCGAAACCCAGAAGAAGACCGGCGATCTGTTCGTGCATCTCGGCACCGTCGAGCAGGGCACGCTGAAGTCGGGCACGGCGCTGGCGCTCGAGGTCGATCACGTCAGACGCACCTCGATCCGTGCCCATCACTCCGCGACGCATCTGCTGCACGAAGCGTTGCGCCAGGTGCTGGGCGATCACATCGCGCAGCGCGGCTCGCTGGTGGCGCCCGATCGTTTGCGCTTCGACTTCGTGCATCCGAAGCCGATCACGCCCGAAGAACTCGCGCGTGTCGAGGACATCGCCAACAATGTGGTGCTGGAGAATGACGAGGTCACTACGCGCCTGATGGGGGTGGATGACGCCCGCGACGCCGGCGCCCGCGCGCTGTTCGGCGAGAAATATGGTGACGAGGTTCGCGTGGTGTCGATGGGCAAGACCGCGCGCGAGCACGGCACCAACGCGCTCGGCTGGTCGGTCGAATTGTGCGGTGGCACCCATGTGCGCCGCACCGGCGATATCGGCCTGATTTCGGTGACCGGTGAAAGCGCGGTCGCGTCCGGCGTTCGCCGCATCGAGGCGTTGACCGGCAATCACGCGCGCAAGCACGCCAATGACACCATGGCGCTGGCCAAGACCGCGGCCTCCGAGTTGCGCACCACGCTTGATGACATGCCGGCGCGGATCGCAGCGCTAATGGAAGAGCGCAAGAAGCTGGAGCGCGATCTGTCGGATGCGCGCAAGAAACTCGCGATGGGCGGTGGCGCGTCACCGAGCGGCGCTGCGACCGGTGGCAATGGCGTGCGCGAGGTCGGCAACGTCAAGCTGATGGCGCGTGCGGTCGAGGGCGTCGAGACCAAGGACCTCAAGAGCCTGGTCGACGACGGCAAGAAACAAATCGGCTCCGGCGTGGTCGCCATCGTCGGCGTCACCGGTGACGGCAAGGCCGGCGTCGTGGTCGGCGTCACCGCCGATCTTACGTCGCGCTTCAGCGCGGTTGATCTGGTGCGCGTGGCCTCCGAAGCGCTCGGTGGCAAAGGTGGCGGCGGACGCCCCGACATGGCGCAAGCCGGCGGCCCCGATGGCACCAAAGCCGATGCCGCGCTCGCGGCGATTGAGAAGGCGATGGCGGGAGTGTGACGCCCAGGTTCGTCCGTGGCGCCCCAAAATAGTCGTCCCGGCCTCCGCGCCGGGACCCATACGCCGTGTCCTATCGTTTGCACGATGGGGTTGACGCCTTCTAAATAACCAGCGCCAGGGGCTATGGGTCCCGGCGCGGAGGCCGGGACGACGTTGCTTCTTTTGATGCCGCTCAACCCTTCTTCAAAAACACATAATCTGCGGAATACGGCGCGCTTTTGGTCGCGCCGAGCTTGTCGCAGGCGCCTGCGAGTTGCCCGCCTGCGGTGTTGATCCGCTGCACGGTGGTGACGCCGGAGAGGACGCCGCTGCCGCGGTGGGCGATGACTTCAAGCTTCAGCCACGCGATGTCGTTGGCGGTCGCGCCGGGCGCATTGCCTGCGGCTTTGGCGGTGACGGTGCTGCCATCGACACTTTCCCAATTCGGTCCGGCATAATGGCGGCCGATGGTCTTGCCGTCGGCCATCAAGGTCGCGATCGGCTCGCGAAACAGCCATCCCAACTTACCGTCGGTGCCCGCCTTGCATTCATAGACCTGTGCGCCCTCGGCATGCGTTGATAGCACGAGGGTCTCGCCCGGCGCCGCGATGGCGCCGGGGAGCGGGGCCTCGGCTGCTATCGCGCTCGCAAGCGAACCCGACAGCAGGACGAAGGCGAAGGCGGCCGTTCTGGCGAGTGGCATGCTTATGCCACCGCCTTGGTGAGGTTTTCCGCGACCTTGTCGAGGAAGCCCGTGGTCGAAAGCCAGCGCTGGTCGGCGCCGACCAATAGCGCGAGATCCTTGGTCATGTAGCCAGCCTCGACGGTTTCGACGCAGACCCGCTCCAGCGTGGCGGAGAACTTCGCTAGTGCCTCGTTGTTGTCGAGCTTGGCGCGATGGGTCAGGCCGCGGGTCCAGGCGAAGATCGACGCGATCGAGTTGGTCGAAGTTTCCTTGCCCTTCTGATGCTCGCGGTAATGCCGGGTCACCGTGCCATGGGCGGCCTCGGCTTCCACCGTATTGCCGTCCGGCGTCATCAGCACCGAGGTCATCAGGCCGAGCGAGCCGTAGCCCTGTGCGACGGTGTCGGACTGCACGTCGCCGTCGTAGTTCTTGCAGGCCCAGACATAGCCGCCGGACCACTTCATCGCGGCGGCCACCATGTCGTCGATCAGGCGATGTTCGTAAGTGATCTTCTTGGCGTCGAATTTCGCCTTGAATTCCTTGTCGAAGATGTCCTGGAAGATGTCCTTGAAGCGGCCGTCATAGGTTTTCAGGATGGTGTTCTTGGTCGACAGATAGACCGAGTAGCTCTTGGACAGGCCCTGGTTGAACGAGGCGCGGGCGAAATCGGCGATCGAATCGTCGAGGTTGTACATTGCCAACGCGATGCCGGCGCTGGGGGCCTTGTAGACTTCGCGCTCGATCACCTGGCCGTCTTCACCGACGAATTTCATCGTCAGGGTGCCCTTGCCGGGGAACTTGAAGTCGGTGGCGCGGTATTGGTCGCCGAAGGCGTGGCGGCCGATGATGATGGGTTTGGTCCAGCCCGGCACCAGCCGCGGCACGTTCTTGCAGATGATCGGCTCGCGGAACACCACGCCGCCGAGGATGTTGCGGATGGTGCCGTTCGGCGACTTCCACATTTCCTTCAGGCCGAATTCCTTCACCCGGCCTTCGTCCGGGGTGATGGTGGCGCATTTGACGCCGACGCCGACCTTCTTGATGGCGTTGGCCGCATCGATCGTGACCTGATCATTGGTTTTGTCGCGGTATTCCATCCCGAGGTCGAAATACATCAGGTTAACATCGAGGAACGGGTTGATCAGCTTGTCCTTGATGTACTGCCAGATGATCCGGGTCATCTCGTCGCCATCGAGTT
>JBDTKZ010000093.1:0-116610 GCA_039935075.1 Bradyrhizobium sp. | reverse complement strand
TTCGGCGACATGGGCGTCCTCGAAGGTGACCCAATCGATCGAATGAAGATCGACGCCATAATCATTGGCGAGGATACCGCGCAACCATGCGCCGGTGGTGGTGGTGAAGGAACGGATGCCGACGCGTTTGCCCTGAAGGTCACGCGGCTTGAGATCGCCGAGTTCGGCGCGGTAGACCGCATACGCATGCTGAAACCGCGCCACAACCACGTTCGGCAGCAGCACCATCGGCTTGCCCACGCTTTTCGCCATCAGATAGGTGACCATCGCCATCTCCGAGACGTCGAAAGCGGCTTCGCGCACCATCGGCTTGAAGCCTTTATGCGCCGGCGAATAGTCGGCGAAATCGAACGCGACCGAATCCGACTTGACCGAGCCGTCCTTCAGCGCGGCCGTGCAGGGATGAGTACCAAGCAGCGTGCGCAGTCGCATCACCATCAATCGATCTCCGGCTTGTCGGCGGAGACAAGGACCGTCTTCATGCCAATTCTTCCACCGCCATCGGAAACAGCCTCTGATAGGCCTCGCCATAGGTCATGGCCTTGCCCGAATTGCGGCCGCCTTGCATGCCCCGCTGCAGCGCGACACGCTCGTAATACGCCCACAGGTGCTTTTGTGCCGCGAGAATCTCGAACGTCTTGCGCTTGATATCCCAGACCTCGTCGATGTTGAGGATGACCTGCGGCTTGAAGTTGCACATTTCGGGCTGATGCGGCTCGAACAGGAAGACCGGCGGCGCGGCGTAATTGTAGTCGGCCTGCGGCTTGTGGCCCATCGCCTGCGCCACGATCCGCGCCTCCTGCGCATAGGCCGCGGCCGCCGGGTGGTCGACATTGTAGGGATCTTCCAGCGAATGCGTCAGCACGAAGCTCGGATTGAGCTCGCGGTAGATATCGATCAAGCGCTCCATATGGGCCGGAGTCAGACGCAGCGGGTAATCGCCGGCGTCGAAGAACTCGATTTCGGCGCCGAGCGCCGCGGCCGCCCGTTCCGCCTCATCGCGGCGGCCAGCCTTGACCTTCTCCAGGGTCACGCCCGGCTGCTTCCAGGCGAATTGGGATTCGCCGCGCTCGCCGAACGCCAGGCAGACGATCTTGACCCGGTAGCCTTTTTTGGCGTGAAGCGCGATCGCCCCACCGGCGCGCCAGACAAAATCGCCCGGATGCGCTGAAACCACCAAAGCCGTTTTTGTCATCGCAGTCCCTTTGTCATCGCAGTCCCTTTGTCATCGTCGTCCCTTCCCGTTCAACGTTTGGTGCCGGCGGGCGCGCGGCAAAGCTAGTCTATTGGCGGCGCCAACGCGACCACTGAAGTTCGAAAAAACAAGGCGGCCTTACTTGGCGTTGGCCGGCGCATGCACGTGCAGCAGATCCGCCCGCCAATGCACCGCGATCGCCATCAGCATGGCCAGGCCGGCGGCGACATAGAGCGTCGCGGTGGCGACAAAGCCGACCCGGTCGATCAGGCTGCCGGCAGCCAACAGGCCGACCGGCAGGCCATAAATCGTCAGCATGCGCACGCCCATCACCCGGCCGCGGAAACGCTCGCTGGCAGTGCGCATCAGGATCACCGCGATCGTGATCATCGACATGCTTTGCGATATCCCCGCGATCGTCAGGCTGCACATCGCGGCGGGAACGCTCGGCATCCGGGCAAATATCAGCAGAGTGAGGTACCACGTCGCGGTCGTGACGATCATCAGCCGCGCCACCCTGACGCTACCGACCACGCTCAGGGTCACCGAGCCGATCAGCGAGCCGATCGCAAAGGCGGCCGAGAGATAGCCGAGGATGGTCTGGTTGCTGTCGTAAATCTCCCGCGCGATATAGGGCAGCAAGCCGTTGGTGAAGGGATAGGCGGTCAGGTTGGTGATGAACGCGATCCAGATCGCCGCCCGCATCCGCGGCGAGGTCCAGACGTGATCGACGCCTTCCTTCAAATCCCGGATCGGCGAACGCTGCGGCGCGCCGCTGGCCAGTTCAGCGGCGGGGCGACGTTCCGCCGGCACCACCACGCACAACGTCAGCGCGGTAGCGATCACATACAGGCTGACGATCACGACATAGGCCGGCCCAAGGCCCGAGCCTGCGAACAATCCGGCCCCGCTCAGGGCGCCCGCGATCCGCGCCAGATCCATCGTGGTCCGGGACACCGCGATCGAGCCGATCAATTGATCATGCGGCATGATGGTGGCGACCAGCGCACCGCGCACGCCAAGATCCGACGGGCGAACCAGTCCCATCAGCGCCGCGATGACCAGAACATAGGAGGCGTTCAGATGGCCGCTCAGCGCCAGGGTCATCAAGGTCGTGGCCAGCACGATGTAGGATGCGCGCATCGCGGCGAGCAGATCGCGGTGGCCGATGCGATCGCCAATCACGCCAAACAGCGGGGCAAGCAGCGTGCCGGTGTAATTGAGCGAGGCAAACAAGGTCAGCAGCAGCACCGAGCCGGTCTCGACCAGCACGTACCAGCCGAGGATGATCGTCTCCATCTCGAACGCCCACGACGTCAAGAGGTCGGAGGGCCACTGGAAACGATAATTCCTGATCCGGAAGGGTGCGAACGCGGACGGCCGCGCGAACTCGCTCAAAACTCGATGCCGCGGTCCATCGCGCTCCACCCTGCTCGGTTTCTTGTTATTCAGGAAATGGCTTCCTGTACGCCGGTACAGCGTAGCGTTGCCATCGGGCCTGTCAATCAGCCCGGGTGCGTGGGAGCAATCCCGGCGATGCATGGTCGCGCCAGCGATTCAGGCGCGATGCCGCGACGTCGGCCACAACGAATGAGCGCCGCCATCCCATTATGCGTGCCCGGCATCCGCAGGATGTCCGGCCGCTGCAACAATTCACGAAAGCGAATTCCGGCCGGCTGATCGGCCAGGGTCGAACCGACAAGATAGCTCATCGCATGCTCCGTATGGGTGGCCGGGTGGTGCCGGCAATCCTAACACGCCTCTCGCAGGACGAAGGCGGGATACGCGCATCGGGATTGAACTCGGTTTTGCGAACCGATAGCCTGCTATCTCTACCAACCAGCGGGAGAGGCACCTATGGCGAAGAAAGCTTCGGCGAAAAAAGCCAAAAAAGCTTTGGACGGGCGGCACCGCGACAAGAGTGGCCGGATCGACAGGAAACACGGCAATACATTGGTCGGCTCGTTGCGCAAAACCTATGGCGAGCATTTCGCCAAAGGCCGTCGCTCCACCCTGATGTTAAAAACATTGCTCAAGGAAACCGGCACGGACTCGTTGCACGCGTATCTCGCCAAGCATCACAAGTCCAAATAGGTCGAATTCGCAAGGCCTCGCGCAGGCCGACAACATCTGAAGCGGTGACGCGCTCGCGCGCCACCGGACCTGCTCCAGGCTTGCAGTCTCAAAGCTTGCAGGCTCAAAAGCTTGCAGGCTCAGTTTTGCGGCCTCAAGCGATCAGCTCGACCTTGCCATCGCCAAGGCGATAGATCGCGCCGACGATCTTCAGCTTGCCCTGCTCGACCGCGGCGCTGAGGATCGGCGTCGCCGATTTCAGCTTGGCAACGTTATCGACGACATTGCGCTTGATCGCATTCTGGAGCAGGTCACCGGGCTGATCCATGCTCGCCTTGACAGCGGGCGCGATGTTGGCGACCAGCGACGGCAGATGGCCCGGCAGCGTGGTGTTGTCCTTGAGCGATTTGATCGTCGAACTCACCGCGCCGCAGCTTTCGTGGCCGAGCACCAGAAACAGCGGCACGTGAAGGATCGCGGCGGCGTATTCCAGGCTTGCGACGGTGTCGTCATTGGCGAAATTGCCCGCGACCCGGCAGACGAACAGATCGCCCCTGCCGCTGTCGAAAGCGTATTCGGGGGCGATACGGGAGTCGGCGCAACTGAGGATTCCCGCGTAGGGATTCTGGCCGCCAACCAGCGCCTCGCGTTCGGTCTTGAAATCGTGACGCCGCGATATGCCTTCGACATAGCGGGCGTTGCCCTTCATCAGGCGGTCCATCGCGGCATCCGGAGGGATATCGTTCTGCGGCTTGGGCGACGCGTTGCTATCCTTGTTAGTGTCCTTGGCGAAAGCCGGCATCCCCAACGCCAGGCTGGCCGCGACCGTGCCGACCGATTGAAGGAAGCGGCGCCGTGAGGTCGCCGCGAACCCGCTGGCTTCATTGACGCGACATCGGGTGCACATGGCGTTTTCTCCTGCAGATCGACCGTTCGTTGCAATCCGGACAGGATACCCCTTCCCGCCCAAACAAGCATCTGTATTTCGTGGTCCGGGAACTGATCGCTATTCGTCACCCAGGAAGTGAAGGATGGCGAAGTTGAACTGCTCGGGGTCCTGCAGAAATGCGAAGTGACTGACATTGGGCAAAATCAACAGCCCCGCGTGCGGGATTGTTGCTGCGATGGTTTCGGTGTGCTCGCGCTTGATGGCCTCGTCATGATCGCCGTCAACAACGAGCACCGGCGTGTCGATGTCCCTGAGTTGCGCATCGCTCCAGTTCGGCTGCTCGGCCCACATCCCGCTGATCTGTTCAACGAAGCCATTGTAATCATCCGGTGTTGCCGACAATGTCCGGTATTCGCGGCCGGCGCGTTCGATATAAGCGGCAAAAGTCGGGTTCTTCTCAACACCGTCCTTGACGCCCGACGTCATGGTGTTGGCCGCAAAGGCAAACACCTTGCCTATTCGGTCCTTGTAGCGCATCGCGAGATCGAGGCCGAGAATTCCGCCGTCGCTCCAGCCGACAATATCGGCTTTGGGAATTTTCAAGGCATCCATCACCGCGATGACATCATCCGCCATCAGATCGTAGCCATAGGGCTTGACGTCGCGGCTACTGCGGCCATGGCCGCGACTGTCCATGAGGATGACGG
Organism: Bradyrhizobium sp.; assembly: GCA_039935075.1. GTDB lineage: Bacteria > Pseudomonadota > Alphaproteobacteria > Rhizobiales > Xanthobacteraceae > Bradyrhizobium. Next base: position 111,746 of record JBDTKZ010000093.1, on the reverse strand, counting down.
TGTGATGCGCCGCGACGGCCGGCACCTGATTGCCCCAGTAATCGGTATTGGCAAGACCGCCATGCAGGAAGATTACCGGCGAGCCACGACCGTAGATCGCGTAGTGAATGCTGATGCCGTTGACTTGCAGCTGGCCGGCACGATCGGTCGCCATCGGCGCGGGCGTCGGGGGCAATGTCTCCCATCGCTCATTTGCCAACGCCGGCCACGTAACGAGAGCAACAAGGGAAACGAGCCAGAAACCGCGCATGACTTTCTCCCGGCTGGTCCAATCGACAACCTACCGCCGTTTGGCGGGCTGTGCGAGCAGCCGTCAGGAAACCTCCGCGCCGCGGACGGAATGTCCGGTGATCCACTGATCGACACTTACGGCGGCTCTCCTGCCGGGTTGGTAAACCAATCGTTAAACCGAATTCGCGATCCGGCCGGAACACGCGCCGTAGTCTATCGGTTTTCAGCAATATCCGGCAGAAAAGCGATCAAATCGCTTCTATCAGATCAAATCCGGTCAAGATGTCGCGGATTTTACGGAGGCCGGGCATGACCTGCTTAACCGTTTCTCCAACCCCAGCCGCCATAGTTGACCTGACGGAATGCGCCTCAAATAACGGACTACGGATCAGTGACATCCTTCGGACGAGTAATTTCGGTGCGCGGGTCGCTCGCCCGGGTCGGACTGCTGGCGAAAAACCAGATGGCCGTCTCGGAAGTCAGGGCCACCGTCGGCCGTTTCATCAGCATCCGTTGCGTCAATTCCACCATCGTCGCCATGATCACCGAGGTGTCATGCGAGAACCTGCCGACGTCGGATATCTATATCGCCAGTGCATCGGTCGACCTGCTCGGTGAAATCATGGGCGCGCCGGACCGTCCGAAATTCCAGCGCGGCGTCACCCATTATCCGACCATCGGCGATGCGGTCGATCTGATCACCAATCAGGAGCTGCGCACGGTCTATGCGCCGAGCGGATCGGACCAGATCAATGTCGGCACCCTGCAGCAGGATCCGTCCGTCATCGCTTATGTCGACATCGAGGAAATGCTTTCGAAGCATTTCGCGGTGCTTGGTTCGACCGGCGTCGGCAAATCCAGCGGCGTCTCGCTGCTGCTGAACGAGATCCTGAAGTCGCGGCCGAACCTGCGGGTATTCCTGCTCGACGTTCACAACGAATATGGCCGCTGCTTCGGCGATCGTTCGCTGGTTCTCAATCCGCGCAATCTGAAACTGCCGTTCTGGCTGTTCAATTTCGAAGAGATCGTCGACGTGCTGTTCGCCGGCCGCCCCGGCGTCGCCGAGGAACTCGACATTCTCGCCGAAGTCATTCCGATGGCAAAGGGCATCTATACCCAGTACCAGAACGCCGATCGGATGGGCTTGAAGCGCATCGACCCCAAGCAGGTCGGCTATACCGTCGATACACCCGTCCCCTATCGCCTGGTCGATCTGATCGCGCTGATCGATGAGCGCATGGGCAAGCTCGAGAACCGCTCGTCGCGCATCATCTATCACAAGCTGATTTCACGCGTCGAAACCGTGCGCAACGATCCGCGCTACGCCTTCATGTTCGACAACGCCAATGTCGGCGGCGACACCATGGCGGAAGTCATCAGCCATCTGTTCCGGCTGCCCGCCAACGGCCGGCCGATGACCGTGATGCAGCTCGCCGGCTTCCCGGCCGAGGTCATCGATTCCGTGGTCTCGGTGTTGTGCCGCATGGCGTTCGATTTCGGACTGTGGAGCGACGGCGTTTCGCCGCTATTGTTCGTCTGCGAGGAAGCCCATCGCTACGCCTCCGCCGACCGCAACATCGGATTCGGGCCGACCCGCAAGGCGGTGTCGCGGATCGCCAAGGAAGGCCGCAAATACGGCGTTTATCTCGGGCTCGTTACCCAGCGTCCCGCCGAACTCGACGCCACCATCATTTCCCAGTGCAACACGCTGTTCGCCATGCGCCTTGCCAACGAGCGTGACCAGGCGCTGCTGCGCTCGGCGGTCTCGGACGCCGCCGCCAACCTGCTGTCGTTCGTGCCCTCGCTCGGTACCCGCGAAGTGCTGGCCTTCGGCGAAGGCGTCGCGCTGCCGACCCGGCTGCGTTTCAAGGAAGTGCCGGTGCATCAATTGCCGCGCAGCGAAGCCACCATCTCGACGGTGCCGTCGGCATCCGCCGGCCACGACATGCATTTCGTCAGCGCCGTGCTCGAACGCTGGCGCGGCGCCACCTCGCATCGCGACGTTCCCAACGACCCGAGCATCGTTGATCGTCCCGCTGTTGCCCGCACCGTGGAGGCGCCGATGCTGCAGCCGTCGATGGGCCTCGATCCCGACCGTTTCTCGCTGCTGAAAAAGCCGCTGCGCTGACCGCTAGTCGTTATTTTGACGCGTTTTCTTTACGCGAACCGGTTTCCACTTCGCTGGAAAACGCTCTCAAAGCCGCCGGCAAAGCGGCGCTCCCGCCCCGGCGCGCGCTTTGCGGCAACACCGTCATCGACTATGGTCCGATCGCCCCCGCATCCCGCAGGCCGCGCGCCGGAATCCTTCAGATGACCCAGACCCCGAAACGCTTCCCAGCGCCCCCGATCGACACACTGCCGGAGGACATCCGCACCCGCCTGCTCGCGGTGCAGGAAAAATCCGGTTTCGTTCCAAACGTATTCCTGACGCTGGCTTATCGGCCCGACGAATTTCGCGCGTTCTTTGCCTATCACGACGCCCTGATGGACAAGGACGGCGGTCTGACCAAGGCCGAGCGCGAAATGATCGTGGTCGCCACCTCGAGCGCCAACCAGTGCCAATATTGCGTGATCGCGCATGGCGCGATCCTGCGGATCAGGGCCAAGAACCCGCTGATCGCGGATCAGATTGCCGTCAACTACCGCAAGGCCGATATCACGCCGCGCCAGCGCGCCATGCTCGACTTCGCGATGAAGGTCAGCCTCGATGCGGGCAAGGTGTCCGAGCCGGATTTCGCTGATCTCGCCAGCCACGGCTTCAGCGACGACGACGTCTGGGACATCGCCGCGATCTCGGCGTTCTTTGCGCTCTCGAACCGGATGGCGAACGTCACCGCCATGCGCCCGAACGACGAATTCTACCTGATGGGCCGGTTGCCGAAATAGACCGGCGACCGCAAGGCTCGCCTATTAGCAAGGCTCTCCTGTTAGAAAGGCTCCGCTAATAGCGAGGCGCCGCTAATCGTCCGTTGCCGGTCCGCACCAGCCGGGCAGATAGACCGCATCCTTGCTTTTGGCGAAAGCCAGGGCCTTCTCCATCGATTTGGAGAAATTCTCGTCGACGCTTTTGCGCGACATCTTTCGGCGCAGAAAATCGGCCCACAGGAATTCGCTGAACGGCGTGGTGTCCTTGGCGAAGCCGCCGGCGCGGCGCAGTTCACCGGCAAGGCTGCGGAACGGATCGTCCTTGAGGCCGGTCACGGCTTTCGGAATATCCTTGAAATGGTGGCGCTCGCCCTTGGCGTCATAGGGATAGACCCATCTTTTGTTGTCCATCACCCCCCAGAATGCCTCGCGCTCGACCATGGTGAGGTCGCCGATCACGGTGACGAGAATGTCCTTTACGCCTTCATGATGAAGCGCACACGCCAGATGATGATGATCGACCACGTAGTAATGCTGGTCGGGACCGAGCACGACCGGAATCATATGCTTGCCCAGCAACTCGCCGCGCTTTTTCTCAGACTTGTGCTCGCGCCAGCGCTTGCGCTTTTCCTTGACCTCGCGCATTCCCACCGTCATCTGGGTCGGGCGCAGCGAGAGTATCGGTACGGGCTTGAGGATCGGTTCGCGCGTGTTCGCCATGACTTGAACCCCTATCTCCAACAGGCAAAAATCTCGCTTAAGTCGGCGCGACTATGCCATGATGGCGCAGGCAGTTAAATACCTTTACGCAAGCGCTTTAAGAGATTTGGATGATGTTCAAGAGGCTAAGAGAGCGAACACCGAACGAACAGATCATCCGGTTTGGCGACCGTGAAATCATCATCAGCGAGGGCCTTCAGCTCAGCTTCTGGGCCGACATCAGCCATCGCTGCATGACCGCAACCTGGCCGTCCTTCATCGGCGGCGCCGTGCTGGTGTTTGTTGCCTTCAACGCGGTTTTCGCGTCGTTCTACTGGATCGGGGACCAGCCGATCTCCAATGTGCCGGGCGGCGCCTACATCGACTACCTCTATTTCAGCATCGAGACGCTTTCGACCGCCGGCTATGGCGACATGCACCCGCAAACCCATTACGGACATTTCATCGCCGCGGTGGAATTGTTCACGGGCATTTTTTCGATGTCGTTGATGACCGGACTGATCTTTGCGCGGTTCTCGCGGCCGAGCGCGCGGCTGCTGTTCGCGGACAATCCGGTGATTTCGAGCCACGACGGCAAGCTGAGCTTGATGGTGCGCCTGGCCAACGAACGCCACAACATCATCGGAAATGCCACCGCCAAAATGTGGTTGTTCAAGAACACCATCACCGCGGAGGGCGGAACGCATCGACGGTTTTACGAACTACCGCTGACGCGCAGTGAGAATCCCGCATTGGCGTTGAGCTGGACGCTCTATCACGTCATCGACGAAAACAGTCCCTTTTACAACCAGACGACCGAGGACCTCGCTGCTTCAAGCGTTACTCTCGCCATAGTGGTGTCAGGGTATGACGTTGTTGCGGCGCAAACCGTTCATGCACGACAAAGCTACGAACACGACGCCATTCTATTTGGTCGCAGCTACGTCGATATCCTGGGCACCCAGGAGGACGGCCGGTTGCGGCTGGACTATGGCAGGTTCCATGAGACCCAGGAGGTATAGACCAAGGTCTCCTTAACATTTTCTGGGACAGCCACCGCGAGCGTGCTAATTTAGCTCAAGGATTCACGGAGCTGGCAGCAGTGAAAAACCAGCAGCCCATCGCGGCGGAAGAAGAGCATCGCGTGCTCCAGTTTCGGCCGCGTCATCCGGCGCACACGCCGGGTTGGCGGCAGGACCTGAGCGCACAGGCGCGGCAGGAGCATGCCCGGCCAGAGCCGAACGACCTGTCGCGCTACGAGCGGCCCCGGGATGAGCCGGATGATTTCCGCCATCGCATGCTGGCAAATATCGCGGCCATTGCCTTTACCGTCGCGTTGACCGCGATCGGAATATGGCTTGCCGTGAGCATCGCCGATCTGCGCAGGACGCAGGATTGCGTGCTGATGGGACGGCGCGACTGCGTGCGTATTTCCGCGCCGTCGATCTAGATGAGCCGAGCCCGGTCCGTCGCAGAATCTGTCTCATTTCAATTGCCGGCGCGACGGTGAATTCCGTCGCCAGCGGTTGCTGTCACATCCCCGCAATACAGGTTTTGCAATGGTCCCACCCGAGACGTGCGTTCCGCCGCGTTTCTGAACGCCTGCGCCGTCGAGCCCGCCGCCCGGGCGCGGATCTTCTGCAACGCGGAAACGGCAGGCTTTTTAGCGCCAGACGAGCGCTTCGAGGCCCCGGGGTGCGATTCTCGCCAATCCGGCCCGGACCGGCCTGCCGGCTGCCTCCATTGAACTCGGGGCGGGCCTCCGATATACGGGCAGTCAACTCCGGATGGTGGACAGGGCGTTTCCGGACCCGGTGCCAGGCCACTTGGCCGCCATTGAATTTATCCTCAATATATCAAAGGCTTAGTGATGTCATCCACATTCGACCAGGTCGCAACGATTATCGCTGAAACCTGCGACATCCCGCGCGACACGATCACGCCGGAGAGCCATGCCATCGACGATCTGGGGATCGACAGCCTCGATTTTCTGGACATCGCGTTTGCCATCGACAAGGCGTTCGGGATCAAGCTGCCGCTGGAAAAATGGACCCAGGAAGTCAACGACGGCAAGGCCACCACCGAGCAGTATTTTGTGCTGAAAAACCTCTGCGCGCGGATCGACGAACTGGTTGCCGCCAAGAGCGCGAGCACCTAATCGCGAATCATGGACCTCGAATATTTCAAGCTGATTGACCGCATCGTCGACCTCAATGTCGCCGAGCGCACCATCACGGTCGAGGCTCAGGTTCCCCAGACCAACACGATCTTCGAGGGGCATTTCCCCGGCTATCCGATCATGCCCGGCGTCTTGCTGATCGAGGCGATGGCGCAGAGCTCGGGCTGGTTGCTGATCGCGCTGACAAAATTCGAGCGCATGCCGTTTCTGGCCGCGGTCAAGGAAGCCAAGATGCGCAGTTTCGTCAATCCCGGCGACCTCTTGAACATCCATGTCAGCGTCGTTCACGAAGGTTCGGGTTACGCCATCACCGAAGCGAAGGTCAGGGTGAAGGGCGAACTCAGATGCAACGCGACGATCACGTTCGGCGTTGTCCCCTTCCCGCATCCGGACTTGCGCAGCCACATGGACGCCATGGCCAAACGCATCGGTTTTCCGCTACAGGCCCTTGGCAATGACTGAAACAAAGCCTTCGATTCCGGGATCGGCGGAAGTCTGGATCACGGGCATCGGTCTTGCGACTTCGCTTGGCGAGGGGCTCGACGCGAACTGGGACGCGCTCAATCAGCGACGTATCAACGTCGATGAGAAAGGCTTTGCGCCTTACGTCGTGCATCCCTTTGCGCCGGTCAATCTCGATACCCAGATCCCCAAAAAGGGCGACCAGCGCCAGATGGAAGCCTGGCAGCGCATCGGCACCTACGCCGCCGGGCTGGCGCTGGATTCCGCCGGGATCAAGGGCAACAAGGAAATCCTGGCGCGGATGGACATGATCGTCGCCGCCGGCGGCGGCGAGCGCGATCTCGCGGTTGACACCGGCATCCTGCAGGCCGAAGCGAAAGGCAATTCTGCGCCCGGCTTCCTCAACGAACGGTTGATGAACGACTTGCGGCCGACGCTGTTTCTGGCCCAGCTCTCGAACCTGCTCGCCGGCAATATTGCCATCGTGCATGGTGTGACCGGAACGTCGCGCACCTTCATGGGCGAAGAAGCCGCTGGTTTCGACGCCGCGCGGATCGCGCTGGCGCGCATCGCCGGAGGGCAAAGCGACATCGCGTTGGTCGGCGGTTCGCAAAACAGCGAACGCAAGGACATGCTGGTCCTCTACGAATTCGACGATTTCAATCTCAAGAACAAATTTGCGCCGGTGTGGGCGCGCAGCCAGAATGCGGGCTTTGCGCTGGGTTCGGCCGGCGCTTTTCTTGTCATTGAGTCCAGAACGCATGCGGAAGCGCGCGGCGCCAAGCCCTATGCCCGCCTGACCAACGTCGTGGCCGATCGGGCGCGGCGCAAGAGCCCCGGCGAGGTGACGGCAACACTGGAAACATTGTGGTCGAAGCTCGGCAAGCTGGACGACACCGGCGCCATCATCACCGGTGCTACCGGCGCCGAACCGGTCACATCAGAGGAACTGGCGTTTCTCCGCCAGCATCCGGGCTTCGCGGTGCGGGCCGTCGGCACCGCGTTCGGCCACACCATGGAAGCGCAATTTCCCCTGGGCCTGGCGCTGGCCGCGCTTTCGATCTCGCGCGGCGCTTTGTGCTCCCCCAACGATCCGACCGCGCTGGAGGTTGAAATGTCGACGCCTCCGACCCAGATTGTGGTGATCGGAGCCGGTCACTGGCGCGGCGAAGGCATGGCCCTTGTCGAAGCGGTCAAGTGAATACGGCGCGGAATTGGCGGGGAAAACATGACAGCTGCGCGCGATAAATTCGGCAGGCCGGTCGTCGTCGTGACCGGCATGGGCGTGGTAACATCGCTCGGTTCCGGCAAGGCCGATAATTGGGCAAAACTCACCGCGGGTGAATCCGGGATCCGGACCATCACGCGCTTTCCGACCGACGGCCTGAAAACCTCGATGGCCGGAACGATCGATTTCCTGCCGGTGCAACCCTCTTCCTCAACCGACCTTTCGGAACGGTTGGCCGATATCGTCGCAGAAGAAGCCATTGCGCAATCCGCGATCGGAACCAAGGGCGATTTTCCGGGGCCGCTGTTTTTAGCCGTGGCGCCGGTCGAGATCGAGTGGCCGCAGCGGCTCGAGCTGGGACACGATACCGGGAAGACGGAGTTCGATTACGACGATCTGCTGCGGGTCAGCGGCGGCGGAAAATACACGCGCTATCACCGGCGTTTTCTGTTCGGTTCGGTGGCGGACTACCTAGCCGAGAAGTTCGGCACCAAGGGATCGCCGATTTCGCTTTCGACGGCCTGCGCATCCGGCGCAACCGCGATCCAGCTTGGCGTTGAAGCGATCCGCCGCGGCGAAACCGATGCCGCGTTGTGCGTTGGGACCGAGGGTTCGGTCAATCCGGAGTCGCTGGTCCGATTTTCCCTGCTATCGGCGCTATCGACCCAGAACAATCCGCCGCGATCGGCATCAAAGCCGTTCTCGAAGAACCGTGACGGCTTCGTCATCGCCGAAGGCGCCGCGGCTCTCGTCCTGGAAAATTATGAGTCCGCGATGGCTCGCGGAGCCACGATTCTCGGCGTCGTGGCCGGCTGCGGTGAACTGACTGATTCGTTCCACCGCACCCGATCAAGCCCCGACGGCAAACCAATCATCGGCTGCGTGCGCAAGGTATTGGCGGACGCCAGCATGGAGTCCGATCAAATCGACTACATCAACGCGCACGGCACGGCGACGCCGGAAAACGACAAAATGGAATATCTGGGCATCTCCACGGTGTTCGGCGAGCGCGCCAAACAGATTCCGGTTTCATCGAACAAATCGATGATCGGCCATACCGTTTCGGCGGCAGGCGCCGTCGAAGCCGTCATCTCGCTGCTGACGCTCGAGCACCAGCGGATTCCGCCAACCATCAATTACGACGTCCCCGATCCCGCCATTCCTTTCGACGTGGTGCCCAACAAGGCGCGCGACGCCCGTGTCACCGCCGTGATGTCGAACTCGTTCGGATTCGGCGGCCAGAACGCTTCGCTGATCCTGACGCGCGAGCCGATCTGAATGTCCGGCGAGATCGTCGGGTTCTGATGCATCCCCTGCTCGCCCGCACCAGGGCTCGTCTCCGCGCGGGCACCAAATCGCTTGGCGGCGCCACGGTGGGGGCACTGACCATCGGCATGTTGCGCACCACGCGCTATTTCGATCCGATCAAGACCGCCGACGCATTCGGGCGCATCACGCGCCTGATCGGCCCAAGGCTGCGCGAGCAACGGATCGGCCGCGAAAATCTGACCGCCGCCTTCCCGGAAAAATCGCCGGAGGAAATCGAAACCATTCTGGCCGGGGTCTGGGACAATCTCGGACGCATGGGCGCCGAGTTCGCGCACCTCGACCATATCTGGGATTACGACGCCGAGCATCCTGAGAGGCCGAGCCGCATTGAATTCTCTGCGCGGTCGAAGGAACTGTTTGATCGGCTCAGGGATGACGGCAAACCTGCGCTGTTTTTCGCATGCCATCTGGGCAGTTGGGAACTGCCGGCGTTGGGCGCCGTCGCACACGGGCTCGATGCGGCGATTCTTTATCGACGATTGAACATCGAGGCGGCCGATCGCGCCATCGAGCGAATACGCTCGGTCAACATGGGGACGCTGATCCCGGCGGGTCGCAACGCCCCGCTGAAACTCGCCGAAGCCCTGCAGAAAGGCCAGCACGTGGCCATGCTGGTCGATCAGTATCTCACAGGCGGGGTTGAGGTCACATTCTTCGGCCGCAAGACCAGAGCCAATCCGATGCTGGCCCGACTGCGGCGACAGGTTGAATGTCCGATCCACGGCACGCGCATCATTCGTCTGCCAAACAATCGTTTCCGCGCCGAACTATCCGAAGAGGTCCAGCCGGTGCGTGACGCCGCGGGACAGATCGACATTCAGGGCACGACGCAGGCGATTACGTCGGTGGTCGAGAGCTGGATCCGCGAATATCCGGATCAGTGGCTGTGGCTGCATCGCAGGTGGCGGTAAGCGCGCACGCTCTTCACCGTCCCGTCTTCACCCTGGTCCAGAGACGGTTGATGATGCGCTGGGTGGCGGGGTCGCGCGCGGTGATCACGAACAGCTTGGCCAGCGTCGCATCGTTCGGATAGATATTCCTGTCGTTGAAAATTTTCGGATCGATCAGTTTCTGGCTCGCCAGATTGCCGTTGGCATAGGACAGGAAATTCGAATTCCTGGCCGCGATATCGGGTCGATAGAGATAGTTGATCAGTTCATAGGCCTCGGCGACATTGCTGGCATCGGCGGGAATGGCGAGATTGTCGAAGAACATCTGCGCGCCTTCCTTGGGGATCGCGTAGCCGATTTCGATGTCGCTTTTGGCCTCGGCGGCGCGGCTGCGCGCCTGCATGATGTCGCCTGACCATCCTACCACGAAACAGATCTCGCCGGTCGCGAGCGCGCTCAGATATTCCGAGGAATGAAACTTGCGGACATAGGGCCTGATCTTGAGGATCAGATCGGCGGCCTTCTCCAAATCGGCCTGCTTGGTCGAGTTGGGGTCAAGTCCGAGATAGCCCAGCGCCGCGGGAAAAATATCGTCGGCGGAATCCAGCATCTGGATGCCGCAATCCCTGAATTTTGCCAAATTCTCCGGCTTGAAGACCATGTCCCAGCTGTCGATCCTGGCGTCGGGCCCGAGGATTTTCTGCGCAGCCTTGACGTTGTAGCCGATTCCGGTGGTGCCCCACATATAATTGGCGGCGTAAATATTGCCGGGATCGTAGGTCGCTAGCCGTTGCGTCACCACCGGCCAGGCATTGGCCAGATTTGGCAGCTTCGACTTGTCGAGCTTTTGAAAGACATGCGCCGTGATCTGGCGTTGCAGGAAATAGGCGGTGGGAACCACGAGGTCGTAACCGGATTTTCCCGCCAGCAACCGGGTCTCCAGCGTCTCATTGGCGTCGAACGTGTCGTAGACGACCTTGATGCCGGTTTCCCTGGTGAAGTCTTCCAGCACTCCCGGCGCCATGTAGTTCGACCAATTGTAGAAATTGACCGTGCGCTGCTGCGCCCACGCGGGCGATGTCGCTGCCGCCAGCGCCGCCGCCAACGCGGCCACGAACCGGAGATGCGTGCGGCGGAAGCGGCGCGTCATGGGCTACCTCCTAGCGGCGATGTATCGCGTCCGACAGCCGCTCCAGCGCGGTATCGAGCGTGGCGTCCTTTTTGGCGAAGCAAAACCGCACCACCGACGTCACCGCGTCCCGCTCGTAAAAGGCCGATACCGGGATCGCCGCCACCTTGTAGTCGGTCACGATGCGCCGGCAGAAGGCTTCGTCGGTCTCGTTCAGCCCGAGCGGCGACAGGTCGACGGTGAGAAAGTAGGTACCCTGCGAGCGCAGCACCGGGAATCCGAGGCTCTCCAATCCCTTGCTGAGGCGGTCGCGGCTGCGCGCCAGATCCTTGCGCATGTCGTGGAAATATTCCGCCGGCTTGCCGAGGCCATAGGCCACCGCGGCCTGAAGATTGGGGGCAGTGGTGAAGGTGAGAAACTGATGCACCTTCGCTGCGACACGCAGCAGCGGCGGCGCGGCGCAGACAAAGCCGATCTTCCAGCCCGTCAGCGAAAAGATCTTGCCGGCGGAGCCGACCTTGATGGTGCGGTCGCGCATTCCCGGAATGGTGATCAGCGGAATATGCTCGCGGCCATCGAACACCACATGCTCCCAGACCTCGTCGCAGATCGCGATCGTGTCGAACTCCTGGCAGAACCGCGCCAGCAATTCGAGGTCCTCGCGCGGATACACCACCGCGGCCGGGTTGAGCGGATTGTTGAACAGCACTGCCTTGGTCTTGTGGTTGAAAGCGCTGCGCAGCATCTCTTCGGAGAGCCGCCAATGCGGCGGTTCGAGCCGCAGCAGCCGCGGGATGCCGCCGGCCTGGCGGATGATCGGCAAATAGGAATCATAGACCGGCTGAAAAACGATCACTTCATCGCCGGGCTCGACCACCGCCAGGATGGCGCTGGTGAGCGCTTCGGTGCCGCCGGAGGTTACCATCACTTCGGTCATCGGATCGAGGCTCAGCCCGTGCCAGCGCCCGTAATGCGCCGCGATCGCCTGCCGCAATTCCGGAATGCCCATCATCGAAGGGTATTGATTGTAGCCATCCATCGTCGCGTCCGACGCGGCGCGGCGAATGTCCTCCGGACCGGGATCGTCAGGGAACCCCTGGCCGAGATTGATGGCGTTGTTGTCGCGCGCAAGCTGCGACATCGCCTCGAAAATGGTGACGGGAAGGTCGGCAAAGACCTTGTTCATGGAGGTCATTTTCAGGAAAGTCCTTGGGAGCGATCAGCCGCCGGTCCTGGTCGGCATTCCCGCAGCTTTCCAGCCCAATATGCCGCCCGCGAGATGCTTGTCATACGGCAGGCCGGCGGCCTGCGCGGCCAGCGACGCCGTCACCGAGCGTTTGCCGGAACGACAGGCGAAAACCACCTGTTTGCCTTTCGGATCAGGAATATTTTTCGGATCAAAGCTCGACAACGGAACAACCACGCCGTCCGGATAGGCTTCGACGGCCACTTCATTCGGCTCGCGAACATCGACCAGAAGGTAACGCCCCTCCGCGATGCCCTTCGATACCTCGTCCGGTGTTAAATCGTGCACCTGATGATCCGCCACGCCAGTCCTCCCAACGATCCATTTCTGAAGGCAAATCGGCCGCATTGGCCGCCCGCATTTCGGCGGCCAAAGTCGCCTCTCGCGCGCTGAAAATCAAGCGCTAGAACGGTGTTTGGAAACGCCAAATGGCGCCGCTGGATCATGCTTTAGACGGTGACCTGCGTGCCGACTTCCACCACCCGTCCGGTCGGAATCTGGAAATAGTTGGTGGCGTCGTTGGCGGTGCGGCTCAGCGCGATGAACAAATGATCCTGCCAGCGCGGCATGCCGGAATGCGCCGCCGGCTTCAGCGCGCGCCGCGACAGGAAGAACGACGTCGACATGATGTCGAAATGCCAGCCGAGCTTGCGGGCGATCGCCAGCGTTTTCGGCACGTTGGGCGATTCCATGAAGCCAAATCGCAGCGTCACCCGGGAAAACGTCGCGCTGATCTCCTCCATCCGCACCCGCTCGGACGGGTCAATCCGGGGCGTCGGTGCGGTCTCGATGGTGAGTATGACGTTCTTCTCGTGCAGCACCTTGTAGTGCTTCAGGCTGTGCATCAGCGCCGTCGGGGCGCTGGCGGGATCGCTGGTCAGGAATACCGCCGTGCCGGGCACCCGCTGCGGCGGTCGCTTTTCCAGCATCGCCACCAGGTCGGCCAGCGGAAATTCCAGCTTGCGCGATTTTTCGAACAGCAAGCGGCTGCCGCGCCGCCACGTGTACATCAAGAGCATCACGACGGCGCCGAGCGCCAGCGGCACCCAGCCGCCCTCGAAGACTTTGAGCAGGTTCGCGGCGAGGAAGGTGAGATCGAGGAATAGAAACGGCGCAATCAGCGCGGCAGCGGCGATCGGCGACCACTTCCACACCCGCCAGATCACGACGAAACCCATCATCGCCGTCACCACCATGGTCCCGGTCACGGAGATGCCGTAGGCCGAGGCCAGCGCGCTCGAGGAGCGGAACATCAGGACCAATAGCGTGACGCTGACCAGCAGCAGCATGTTGATGCGCGGAATATAGATCTGGCCGGAATGGGCCTCGGAGGTGTGGCGGATTTCAAATCGCGGCAACAAACCGAGCTGAATGGCCTGACGGGTCAGCGAATAGGCGCCGGTGATCACGGCCTGGCTCGCAATGACGGTCGCCGCGGTCGCCAGACACACCATCGGCAACAACGCCCAGTCCGGAAACATCAGGAAAAACGGGTTCTCGACGGCGTGCGGATCGGCGATCAACAGCGCGCCCTGCCCCAGATAGTTCATCGCCAACGACGGCAGCACGATGAAGAGCCAGGCGGTCTGGATCGGTCGTTTGCCGAAATGGCCGAGATCGGCATACAGCGCCTCGGCGCCGGTAACCGCGAGGAACACCGCGCCCAGCGTGACGAATCCGATGATGCCGTGATGGAGCATGAAGGCGATGGCATGCAGCGGATTGAGCGCGAACAGCACTTCGGGGTGGCGCATGATCGGGGTGATCGCCGCGATCGCGATCACCGCAAACCACACCGTCATGATCGGCCCGAAGAAGGCCGCAACCTTTGCGGTGCCGCGCGACTGAACCGCGAACAGCGCGAACAGGATGACGACCGTCAGCGGCACGACATAGGGATCGAAGGTCGCGGTGACCAGTTTGATGCCCTCGATCGCCGACAGCACCGACAGCGCCGGAGTGATGACCGCGTCGCCGTAGAACAGCGCACCGCTGATGATGCCGAGCAGAACGATGGTGCCGGCGCCGTGGCTGACCGCACGCTGCGCCAGCGCCATCAGCGCCAGGGTTCCGCCCTCGCCATGATTGTCGGCGCGCAGCAGGATCAGGACATATTTCAGCGTCACCACCACGATCAGCGCCCACAGGATCAGTGAGAGCACGCCGAGCACTGCCTCGGGATCGACACCGGCGGTCGGGCTGCTGCCGCTGGCGGCGAGCACGGCCTCGCGCAGCGCGTAGAGCGGGCTGGTGCCGATGTCGCCATAGACGACGCCGATACTGCCCAGCATCAACGCCTTGAAGCCCGCGGTAGAATGGGCGTGGCCATGACCATTGGCCGCCGGCGTTTCCGCAGCGGGAGCTATGACATCAGTAGTCATGGAAGTTGAGGCCTCAAAAATGCTTCACTGCACAATAGCAAAGCGCTGGGCATATAGCCCTGCGTTCAGAGCATAGCCTACGCCGTTTTTGGGCCGCAGACATGCAAACTTTGCATGACTCGCGGCCGGTCCGATGTGCAGGTACGTTAAATGGTGACCTGAGTTCCAACCTCAACCACCCGGCCCGTCGGAATCTGGAAATAGTCGGTCGCATCGTTGGCTGAACGGCTGAGCGCGATGAACAGGTGATCCTGCCATTGCGGCATACCCGACTGCGCCGACGGTTTCAGCGAGCGTCGCGACACGAAAAACGATGTCGCCATGATGTCGAACTGCCAGCCGAGCTTGCGCGCGATCACGAGTGCCTTCGGTACGTTCGGGGATTCCATGAATCCGAAGCGCAGCCGGACGGTGGCGAATTTATCGCTGATGGTTTCCATGCGGACACGATCGGCCAGATCGACGCGCGGGGTCTGCGCGGTTTCGATCGTCAGGATCACATTGTGCTCGTGCAGCACCTTGTTGTGCTTGAGATTGTGCAGCAACGCGGTGGGAACGAAATTGGGATCGCTGGTCAGAAAAACCGCGGTGCCCTTGACGATGTGGGGCGGGCGCTTCTCGAGGCTCTTGATCAGGTCCTTGAGCGGGACCTCGGTGCGCCGGGTCTTGGCAACGAGGATCGCGGCGCCGCGGCGCCAGGTCCAGATCGTGACCGCCATCGCCACGCCAAACAACAGCGGCACCCAGGCGCCTTCGAACAGTTTCAGGAGGTTGGCGCTGAAGAAGGTGGTATCGACCACGACAAACGGAACGATCAGCGCTGCCGCGGTTGCCGCACGCCAGTTCCACAGCTTCCAGATCACCACGAACCCCATGATGCCGTCGGCGACCATGGTGGTGGAGACCGCGATGCCATAGGCGGAGGCGAGCCCGCTCGAGGTCCGGAACAGCAGCACCAGCAGCAGCACACCGATCAGCAGCAACCGGTTGACGCGCGGCAGATAGATCTGCCCGGCATGGGTCTCGGAGGTGTAGCGAACCTCGAAGCGCGGCAACAGGCCGAGTTGAACGGCTTGCCGGGTCAACGAATAGGCGCCCGTGATCACCGCCTGACTTGCGATCACGGTGGCCGCGGTTGCCAGCGCCACCAGCGGCAACAGCATGATTTCCGGAACCATCCGATAGAACGAATTCTCGACCGTGGCAGGGTTCGAAAGCACCAGCGCGCCCTGGCCGAAATAATTGATCAACAGCGACGGCAACACGAAATAAAGCCATCCGGCCTGAATCGGTTTGCGCCCGAAATGACCGAGATCCGCGTAGAGCGCCTCACCACCGGTCACCGCGAGGAATACCGCGCCCAGCGTCACCATCCCGACGGTGCCGTGCGACAGCAGGAATTCGATTCCGTACAGCGGATTGATCGCGGCCAGCACCGATGGATCGTCGCTGATATGAATGAGGCCCATCACGGCGAGGCAGGAGAACCAGACCACCATCACCGGCCCGAATGCCGAGGCGACGCGCGCCGTGCCGCTGCTTTGCACCGAAAACAGCACGACCAGGATGAAGACCGTCAGCGGCACCACATAATGTTCCAGCGCCGGCGCCGCGAGATTGAGACCCTCGACCGCCGACAGCACCGAGATCGCCGGCGTGATCATGGAATCGCCGATAAACATCGACGCGCCGATCACGCCCAGCGTCAGCAGCGGCCAGCTTCGCCGTCCGAAGGCGCGCTGGCCCAGCGCCATCAGCGACAATGTGCCGCCCTCGCCATTATTGTCGGCGCGCAGCAGCAGCAGCACGTATTTCGCGGTGACGACGATAAAGAGCGCCCACAGGATCAGCGAGAGCACCCCGAGCACGATGGCCCGTGTGACCGGCTGGCCCTGCGCCGCGGCGCCGACGGCCTCGCGAAACGCATAGAGCGGCGACGTACCGATGTCGCCGAAGACCACGCCGATGCTTCCGAGCGTCAACGCCCAAAAGCCTGTCGTGACCGACCCCTCCTGGGTTTCGGTGGATGTGACGCTGACGGTCATTGCGCTGGAAAACGCCCTATCGCTTGATTTGATCCGGGCCGGCTATCGACGCTTGCGGGAAACCTGTCAACCGATCGACCATAGCACCGCCGATCATGCCGACCGTGCCGGCAAAGCAACGCCCTGCGGAATAATTTACGGTAATATGGTAGCGCTACGGATCAGGGCTGCAGGTTCGGCGGCAGTGCCGGATCTTCACGCATCAGTGTGATGGTCACGCGACGGTTGGCGGACAGCGACGGATCGTCGGGAAACAGCGGCTGGGTGTCAGCCTTGCCGGAGACCGCGAAGATATGGGCCGGGGGCAGCCCTTCCCGCTCCAGGATCTGGCGAACCGCGTTGGCGCGATCGGCCGACAGATCGAATGCGCCGTAGTCGCTTTGCGACGGCACGAAGCCCGAGGCGGTGTGGCCGACGATCGAAACGCGCAGCGGCGTCGCCTTGAGCGGCGCGGCGAGTTTCTCGATCAGCCGGCGGGTACGGTCGTACGGCATCTTGGAACCGTCGGCGAACATCGAGCGCCCGTCCTGGTCGACGATTTCCAGATTGAGGCCCTCTTTGGTCTCCTCGAACATGATGTGCTTTGACATTTCGGTCAGCTCCGGCATGTCCTGCAACGCCTGGCGCAACGAGGCCGAGGCGAGCGCGAACTCGCGGTCCATCTTCAGCTTGGCGCCGGAGGTCTTGGCGTTATCGGCTTGATCCGGGGTCGGCGTATTGGACGCATCCTCGGGATTGATGTGCGCGGAATATTTCAGTTTTGGACGCGTCGGCAGGCCGTCGGATTCGATGATGCCGGAATAGCGCTTGTCGGTCTGCACGCCGAATGCGTCGCGCATCGAGCCCGCGACGATCTTCAGCTTGTTGTTGTCCATGGTGGAAAACGCGACGAGCATCACGAAGAAGCTCATCATCAGGCCCATCAGGTCCGCGAAGGTCACGAACCAGCCGTGGCCTCCTCCATGCGCGTCGCCACGTTTCTTCTTGGCCATGGTGTTTGTTCCGGACCGGGATCGGCCGCGTTATGCCGGGACCGGCTCGGCTTCTTCGTGGCGGTGCTTTTCCGGCAAATAGGCCAGCAACATTTCCCGCACCAGCGCCGGGCTCTTGGAATCCCGGATCATCAGGATGCCGTCGATGATCAGGGTACGGTTGGTTTCCTCGTCCAGCAGCTTGCCGTGCAGCTTGTCGGCGAGCGGCAGACAGAACAGGTTGGCGACCAGCGCGCCGTACAGCGTCGCGAGCAGCGCGGTCGCCATGAACGGGCCGAGTTTTGATGGGTCGGTCATGTTGGCGAACATCTGCACCATGCCGATCAGGGTTCCGATCATGCCGAACGCCGGGGCGCAGTCGCCGATGGCGCGGTATATCTTGCCACCTTCGTCCAGATGCATCAGGAAGTTGTCGCGGTCGCGCTCGAGATTGTCGCGGATGAATTCGAGATCGTAGCCGTCGGCGACGTAGCGGATTCCCTTCGCCAGAAATGGTTCGTTGGTCTCGACCTTTTCCAGGCCGACCGGACCCTGCTTGCGGGCGATCTCGGCAATGCTGGCGAGCTGGTCGACCAGGTCGTGCGCCGACAGCCGGCTCATGGTGAAGGCGAATTTAGCGCCCAGCGGCAAGCCATGCAGGATCGCGCTGAGCGGAAACCGGATCATGGTGGCGGCGATCGATCCGCCGAAGATGATGATGACCGCGTGTTCGCTCCAGAACATTTCCATGCTGCCACCCATCAGCATGATCAGGGTGATGACGGCGAAGCCGCACGCCAGCCCAACGCTCGTCATGATATCCATTGGGTAACTCCAACACGCACGCAAACGTCCGGCCATCCTGGACGGAGGCGCGGCTCATCCTGACCCGCGTGGAGCGACCCTACTTTCCCGCCATTAAAGACGCGTTACCGAATTTGGTAGGCATAACAATTGGTTAACAAAACGCTAGAAACCGGGTCTGGCGGCAGGGATCACGCGCCGTCGATGCGCGCGCGGCGTTGCCGATAGCCATGGCTCTCAGTGCGGTCGCGCTTCGGCGGACAGGATCAGTCGCCCTGCCCCGGCTCGGCGGAGAAATACTGTTCGAGCTTGTTGGCGACGCCATCGAAGGCCTTGGCGTCATCAGGCTCGTCGCGCTTGATCGAGATGTTTGGCCAAACGGCGGCATATTGCGCATTGAGTTTGACCCAGGCTTCAAGACCCGGCTCGCTGTCCGGAAAGATCGCCTCGGCGGGGCATTCCGGCTCGCACACCCCGCAATCGATGCACTCGTCCGGATTGATCACCAGCATATTGTCGCCCTCGTAGAAGCAATCGACCGGGCAGACCTCGACGCAATCCATATATTTGCATCTGATGCAGTTGTCGGTCACGACGAAGGTCATCGCACCGCCTCGGGCGGCCACGGGCGATCCGGCCGATAGAACAATCCGAGCTTCAGGCTCTCGGCGATCCGCACGGCCTTGGCGCGGAACTCGGCGCTGATGTCGTCGTCAAACAACTCATTCGCGGTTTCGTCGAAAAGCGCCAGCCAGCGTTCGAACAGCGCCGGTTGCATGCCCGGCAGCGCGAAATGCTTGGCGAGCGGATTGCCCTTGTAGCGCCCGGTGGTAAGCATCACCGACGACCAGAAGGCATACATCTTGTCGAGATGCGGGCCCCAATCGCCCGGTATCGCGCGCGCGAAGATCGGCGCCAGTTCGGCATCCTGCCGAACTCTGGCGTAGAACGCATCGACCAGCCTGCGAATGCCATCCTCGGACACATGATCGATCTTGGCCGCCATCGTGGTCATACCGTCAGCACCACAACAACGACAACACCGAGCACGGTCCAGAACAGGGAGTTGATCAACATCCGGACCAGATCCCGCTGCCTCGTTACGCCGATGGCGCGGCAGGCCAGATTTCCCGGCAACAGAAACGGCGCAGCTATCACGTCACTGATCGAAACGGACATCTTCATCGAACTCTCCTATAAGATATACGCCCTATCCATCTTATAAAGTCGCACTTGCCGAAAAGCAATATTTTTGATACATCTTTTATCGGGCGACCGTCGCTCCCGGGGAGAAGCAAGTGCGCCTGACCGTCTATACCGACTACGCGCTGCGCATGCTGATGTACCTTGCGCTGAAGGAAGATCGGCTGGCCACGATCGCGGAGATCGCCGAAAGCTACGACATTTCCAAAAACCATCTGATGAAGGTCGCTCATCAATTGGGCGTCGCCGGCTTTGTCGAGACCGTTCGCGGCCGTGGCGGCGGATTGCGGCTGGCAAGACCGATCTCGACGATCGGGCTTGGCGAAGTGGTACGCCATACCGAGCCTGATATGGCGATCGTGTCGTGCTTCGAGCCCGTCGATGGCCATTGCGCGATCAAATCGTGCTGTGTGCTGAAGCGCGCCTTGAAGAAAGCCCGCGACGCCTTTGTCGAGGTGCTCGACGGCTATACGCTGGACGATCTGGTGCAGCCGCGGGCGCGACTGACAGCGTTGCTGGGGATTTCGCCCGATCACGCGTTGCGGTGACGCGCGGTCAGCGCATCGTCCCCTGCTCCATCGCAAGCTCGGCCTGCAGGCTTTCGAGATCGCGATAGATCGAAGCGACCGCCAGAACGCGGCCCTTGTTCCTGTACCGCAACAGGCAGTCCCGCTTCGAGATGTCTCCGTCAATGGCGATCTCATCCCACGCCTCGGCATGGCCGACATAATTGATCGGCACGTCGTAATGCTGGCTCCAGAAGAACGGCACCGCGTCGAACGCCTCACGCTGTCCCAGCATGTTACGCGCGGCGGTCTGGCCCTGGCGTTCCGCCACCACCCAATGCTCGACCCTGATATTCTCTTTCGAATGCGGATCGGGCCAGCGCGCGATATCACCGGCGGCGAAGATTCCGGGAACGCTGCTTTCGAGCCATTCGTTCACGACGATACCGCGATCAATCCTGAGACCGGCCGCTTCGGCCAGTTTCAGGCGCGGACGCACCCCAACGCCAACGACGACCAGGTCGGCCTCCAGTACGCCGCCGCTTTTGAGCGTCGCGCGCTTGCCGTCGATCGCGGTCACGGTGTCGCCGAGATGGAAGATCACGCCGTGCTCCTCGTGCAAGGCGCGGACAAAATCGCCCATTCCGGGCCCCAGCACGCGCTCCATCGGCCGCGCTTCCGGCGCCACGACATGGACCTCGATGTTGCGCGCGCGCAGCGCTGCCGCGGTCTCCAGCCCGATAAAGCTGGCGCCAATCACGATGGCGCGGCGCGCGCCATCGGCGGAAGCGATGATCGCCCGGCAGTCCGTCAGCGACCGCAAGGTATGAACATGCGGCTGATCGGCGCCCGGGATCGGCAGCCGCACCGGTTCAGCGCCGGTCGCCAACAGCAGGCGATCGTAGGAAATCGTGCCGCCGTCGGCGATGGCGACATGACGTGCTTTGGTATCGATGGCGGTGACAGCGGCGTTGAGCCTGATGTCGATGCCGGCTTCCTGATAAAAGCTTTCGGGGCGCAGCGGTAGCCAATCCTCCGGCGCGCTGCCGGCGAGATAGTCCTTTGAAAGGTTCGGCCGATCGACTGGCGCATCGGTGTCATCGCTCAGCAACACGATGCTGCCCTGGAAATCCTGTCGCCGCAGCATTTCGGCCGCGGCGAAGCCAGCCGCGCCACCACCCACGATCACGATGTTGCCCGGCGCATCGGCCGGTGCCTTGCCGCGCGGCGTAGGCTGCTCGCGTTGTCGCCGGACGAAGATGCGACCGCTCTCCTGTTCGACCTGCCAGACCGTGAGCGGGCTCAGCGCCGGCGCGCGTGTCGCCTCGCCGGTGCGCAGATCGAAGCAGGCATGATGCAAGGGACAGCGGATCTCCTGCCCGACGACGAGCCCCTCCGCGAGAGGCCCGTGATAATGGCTGCAATGCGCGTCGATCGCGAAAATCTCGGAACCGGATCGCACCAGCAGCACATCCTGGTCGCCGACATGGCCGAGCAAGGTCTCGCCTTTGAAGTCAGCTACGCCTACACCCTGGGACAAATCCGGTCCTGCGGGCGCCGCCTGTTGTTCAGCCATGTTCACTCCAGCATCGTTGCAGTAACAATCGAACCGTAATCTGGTTCAATTCGCCATCCCGAGGAATTCCTGGCGGGTCAAAGCATTGTCGCGAAAGCAGCCCAACATGCGGCTGGTAACGAGATCGGTTCCGGGCTTGTGCACGCCGCGGGTGGTCATGCAGTGGTGCGTTGCCTTGATGATGACACCGACGCCCTGAGGCTTGAGCACGTCGTTGATGGTGTTGGCGATTTGCGCCGTCATTTTCTCCTGGATTTGCAGGCGCCTGGCATAGACATCCACCACCCGGGCCAGTTTGGAAATGCCGACCACCCGACCGCTTGGAATATAGGCCACCCAGGCCCGCCCGACGATCGGCGCCATGTGATGCTCGCAATGGCTCTCGAAGCCGATATCGCGCAGCACGATCATTTCATCGTACCCTTCGATCTCCTCGAAGGTCTTCTCCAGAATCTCGACCGGGTCCTGATTGTAGCCGGAGAAAAACTCCTCGAACGAGCGGGTCACGCGCGCCGGCGTCTCGATCAGGCCGTCCCGATCGGGATCTTCGCCGGTCCATCGGATGATCGTTCGCACCGCGGCTTCGACTTCGGCCCGATCAGGTTTTTGAAGCCCGGGTTGCGCTGCCCTCGCACGATCCAGCGCATGCACATTCGGTTTCATCGGGACTCCCTCTCCATTGCCGGCGCCAAACCAAAGCCGGGCGTCGTACGTTCAGCCCATTGGATGGTCCGCGGGCGGAATAGTTCCCGAATTTCAACCCAACGGCACACGCACATTCGTGGCATTCAGGAGCCTGTTCCACCAGCCGAGAAGCTCTTCCGCCGCTGCGCTATTCTGCGGCGTATTTCTGCACGTCGTGTTCCGCCGCTGGCGGAGAAGCAGCGGGATTCCTCGCCCGGCTCCAGCGCGAAAGCGCGTTTGAGAGATTATCGAGATAGAGATACACCACCGGGGTTGTGAACAACGTCAGCGCCTGGCTCACGATCAGGCCGCCCACCATCGCGTAACCAAGTGGCTGGCGAATTTCAGCGCCGGTGCCGGTGCCAAGCATCAGCGGCAGGCCGCCAAGCATCGCCGCCATCGTTGTCATCATGATCGGGCGAAATCGCAGGATGGCGGCCTTGCGGATCGATTCCCGCGGCGACAGGTGCTCGTCACGTTCGGCCGAGATCGCGAAGTCGACCATCATGATGCCGTTCTTCTTGACGATGCCGATCAACAGGATGATGCCGATCAGGGCGATCAGGCTGAAATCGAATCCGAACAACATCAGGATCGCGAGCGCGCCAACACCGGCCGATGGCAGCGTCGACAGGATCGTGAGCGGATGAATATAGCTCTCATAGAGAATACCGAGGATCAGATACACCACCACCAGCGCCGCCATGATCAACAGCGGCACGGTACTGAGCGATTGCTGAAACGCCTGCGCCGTGCCCTGGAAGCTCGAACTCAGCGTCGCGGGTGCGCCCAGATCGAGCATCGACTTCTGAACAGCCGCGGTGGCCTGGCCCAATGCCACGCCCTGGCCGAGATTGAAGCTGATGGTGATCGCGGGAAACTGGCCCTGATGGGCGATCGAGAGTGGCTTGACCGGCACCGTTGACCATTTGCAGAACACAGATAGCGGCACCTCACCGCCTGTGGTTGGCGACCTGAGATAGATCTTGTCGAGCGTGTCGAGCCTGCCCTGCAGCTCGGGCAGGATTTCCAGGATCACGTGATAGCTGTTGAGCTGGGTGAAATACTGGGTGACCTGGCGCTGGCCAAACGCGTCGTACAGCGTGTCATCGATCAATTGCGGCGTGATGCCGTAGCGCGATGCGGTGTCGCGGTCGATCGTCAGCGTCAGCGTCGTGCCCTGGGTCTGCTGGTCGGTCGCAACGTCGCGCAATTCGGGCAGCGTTTGCATTTTGGCCAGAATCTTCGGCGCCCATTCATTGAGCTCGTCCAGATTGGCATCCTGCAACGTGTATTCGAACTGCGTACGCGTTGCGCGGCCGCCGAGCCGCACATCCTGCGAGGCCTGCATGTACAGCCTTGCACCCTCGACCTCTGCCAATTTTGGCCGCAGTCGCGCTATGATATGCTCGGCGTCGGCGTCGCGATCTTCGTGCGGTTTCAGGGTAACGTACATGCGGCCGGAGTTAAGCGCGGTGCCGCCACCGCCGATGAACATGGCAATGCTGTCGACCGCGGGATCCGCCTGCACGATAGCGCCGAGTTCCTCCTGATGCCGCTTCATGTCGGCAAACGAAACGTCCTGCGCCGCTTCCGACGTTGCGCTAAGGAAGCCGTTGTCCTGCTGCGGAAAAAACCCCTTTGGAATGATGATGAAGAGATAGATCGACAGTGCCAGTGTCGCAAAAAAGATGAACAGCGTCGTCTTGCTCCAGAGCAGCGCCAGATCGAGACCGCGTTCATAGCGACGAAGCATCCCGTCGAAGGCTCGCTCGCTCCATTGATAGAACTTGCCGTGCTTCACCTCGTTGTGCGCTCGCAGGAAACGCGAGGCCATCATGGGGGTCAACGTCAGCGACACGATCAGCGAAACGAAAATGGCCATCGAAAGCGTCACGGCGAACTCGCGGAACAGCCGCCCGATGATGCCGCCCATCAGCAGAAGCGGAATCAGCACGGCGACCAGCGAGACGCTGATCGACACGATGGTAAAGCCGATTTCGCTGGCCCCCTTGAACGCGGCAGCGCGCGGCTTCTCGCCCTGCTCGATGTAACGCGTGATGTTTTCCAGCATCACGATGGCATCGTCGACCACGAATCCGACGGCAATCGTCAAGGCCATCAGCGACAAATTGTCCAGCGTATAGCCGAACACCCACATCAACGAGCAGGCGCCGAGCAATGCCAGCGGCACCGTGACGCTTGGAATGATGGTCGCCCATGCGCTTCGCAGAAAGATGAAGATCACCATGACCACCAGCGCGATGGTGATCAACAACGTGAATTGCACATCCTCGACGGCGGCGCGGATGGTCAGGGTTCGGTCGCTGATGATCTTGATCTTGATGGCGGGAGGAATGGCGGCAATGAGCCTTGGCAATTGCGCCTTGATCTTGTCGACGGTGTCGATGACATTGGCGCCGGGCTGCTTGAAGATAACCAGGAAAACGCCGCGCTTTCCGTCGGCCCAGGCCGCCTGCTTCATGTCTTCGGGTCCGGCGACCGCCTTGCCAATGTCCCTGATCCGCAGCGGGCCGCCGTTGCGGTAGCCGATGATGACGCCGTTCCAGGCGTCCGGATCCAGCAACTGGTCATTGGCATAAATGGTGTAAGCGCGGCTGTCGCCGTCAATGTTGCCCTTCGGACTGTCGACCGTCGTAGTCGCAATCTGACCGCGGATATCTTCCAGCGACAGGCCTTTGGCCACCAGCTTGGCGGGATCGATCTGGACCCGGATCGCGGGCTTTTGCTGGCCCCCGATGAAGACCTGCGCGACGCCCGAGATCTGGCTGATCTGTTGCCCAAGCTGGGCATCGACCGCGTCGCTCACCTTGATCAGCGGCAGACTGTCCGATGTCGCCGACAACAGCAGTATCGGCGAGTCCGCCGGATTGACCTTGCGGTATGTCGGCGGCGTGGGCAGGTTTTTCGGCAGCTGGCCGCTGGCGGCGTTGATGGCGCCCTGCACGTCATTGGCGGCGCCGTCGATGTTGCGGTTGAGGTCGAACTGGATCGTGACCGCGGTCGAGCCAAGCGAACTCGTCGAGGTCATCTGCGCAATGCCGGGGATTTGCGCAAGTTGCCGCTCCAGCGGCTGCGCCACCGAAGCGGCCATGGTTTCGGGGCTGCCGCCGGGTAATGACGCCGAAACCTGAATCGTTGGAAAGTCGATCTGAGGAAGCGGCGCCACCGGCAGCAGCGGATAGGCAACAAGACCCACGAACAGGATGCCTGCCATCAGCAACGATGTTGCGATCGGGTAGCGAATGAATGGCGCCGAGATGCTCTCGTTCATGAAAGCTCCTCCCTGATTCGCGTTCGTGCTCCGTTATACGCCGAGATATCGTTGCAGGATTTCGGGTTGAGCCTTGATTTCCTGTGCCGGGCCTTCGTGGACGATGTGCCCGTTGTTGACGATGTAGATGCGCTGGGCCAACGACAGCGTCGCTGCCAGATTTTGTTCGACCAGCACGATGGTCTGGCCGGCGGCCGCGAGATCGCTGCACGCCTTCATCAGGTCGCGCACGATGATCGGCGCCAATCCTTCGAAGGGTTCATCGAGCAGAATGATCTTGGGATCGCGCACCAGCGCGCGCGCAATCGCCAGCATCTGCTGCTCGCCGCCCGATAAATCGGTGCCGCGGTTGCCGCGCCGCTCCTTGAGCCGCGGGAACATCTCGTAGACGCGGTCGAGCGGCCAGCGCTTCGAGGCCGTCAGCCCGGCGATGATGAGGTTTTCCTCGACATTGAGGCTGCCGAATATCCGGCGATCTTCGTGCACGAGCTGCATGCCCGCCTGCGCGATAGCATGGCTCTTTCGCCCGGCGATATTGGCGCCGTCGAACATCACGGTGCCCGCGCGCGGTGTCACCACGCCCATCAGGCTTTTCAGCGTCGTGCTCTTGCCGGCGCCGTTGCGGCCAAGCAGCGCCACGACCTCGTTGCGTTCGACCCGCAGCGAGACATCGAAGAGGATATGGGAATCCCCATAATAACTGTTCAGGCCGTTGACCTCGAGCAAGCTCATGCGTCGAGCACTCCATGCACGCCGCCAAGATAGGCTTCCTGCACCACGGTACTTTTCTTGATTTCGTCTGGCGTGCCCTCGATCAGGACCCGGCCTTCCTGCAGCACGGTGACGCGTTCGGCCAGTTCGAACAGCGCATCCATGTCATGATCGATGATGATCATGGTACGATCCCGGCTGATCGATTTCAACAGCTTGACGGTTTCGACGCGCTCGCGTGGGCTCATGCCGGCCAACGGTTCATCCAGCAGCAACAGGCTCGGCGAGGTCGCCAGTGCCAATCCGATTTCGAGCCGGCGTTTCTCGCCATAGGCAAGTTCCGACACCGGCGTATCGGGCCGCGACGAGAGATTGACGAGCTCGAGCGTGCGTTTCACCTGCTCGTTCAATCCGGGGATGCTGTCGAGGCTGCGGAACAGATCGAGGCGGAATTTGCCGCGCAATTTAGCCAGCGCCGCGATCACGACGTTTTCGCGCACCGTCAGCCCCGTAAACAGCTGGTTGACCTGATAGCTCTTGGTCAGGCCGTGCTGGCAAACGTCTGTGACGCTGGTGCCGGTGATGTCCCGCCCCTCGAAGATGATCGTGCCCGACGTCGGGTGGACCTCGCAGGTCAGCATCTTGAAGAAAGTCGATTTGCCGGCGCCGTTCGGGCCGATGATGCCGCGCAGTTCGCCATGATTGACCGTGAAATCGATGTCGCTGTTGGCGACCAAGCCGCCATAACGCTTGGTCAGGCCGGTTGCCTGCAGGATCGGGCCGGATGGGAACTGGCGAGCGGGCGCCGGCTTCGCTGTCTCGGCAGCGAGCGATTCCATGACTTTTGCTGCATCGGCAATCGGCGCCGGCGACGATTCCTCCGGCTCAGCATGCTTGGCGTGCTTGCCGGTCATCCAGCCATAGAGGTCTTCGATGCCGCCGATAATGCCGCGGCGCAGGAAACATACCAGCAGCACGAAGATCAAGCCGAGAACAAGCTTCCACGCCGCGCCGAGCCCAAGGGCAGCCTGCAGGAAGTCCTGCAGGAACAACCAGACCGCGGCGCCGACCAGCGGGCCGAACAGGGTGCCGCGGCCGCCGATCGCGGTCTGCATCACCAGTTGCCCCGACGTATCAAAGGTAAACGCATCCGGCGGCATGAACGCCTGCAGCACACCAAGCAGGCCACCGGCGAAACCGGCATAGGCCGCCGCGATCACGAATGCCGTCAGCTTGTAGGCGTGGATGTTGTGGCCGACGGCGGTGGCGCGCAGCGGATTGTCGCGGATCGCGCTCAGGATCGCCCCGACCGGCGAGCGCACGATGCGCAGCGCGATCACCACGCCGATGAAGTAGCACAGTGCGAGAAACTGATAGAGCGACCAGCCGGTCGTGAAGTGGATATTGACGAAGCCGAGATTGAAGCTCGGCGTCGGCACGCCGGGCAAGCCATTCTCGCCGCCGGTCCAGGCCGACAGCGGATTGAACTCGACGAAGAAGAACACTTCGGCGATCGCCACCGTGATCATGGCGAAATAGATGCCGGTGCGCCGCAGCGCGATCAGGCCCACGAGATAGCCGACCACGGCGGCCGCGATCATGCCGATGATCAGCGCCAGCATCACGTTGGGAAATCCGGCGCGGGTCAACAGATACGCCGCGACGAAGCCGCCGGTGCCATAGAAAGCCGACTGGCCGAACGACAACAGCCCGGTAAAGCCGAACAGGATGTCGAAGCCGAGACCAAACAGGCCCCAGACCAGGATGCGGTTCACCGTATTGGGGGCGAAGCCGAGATGCGGCAGCACGAAAGGCGCCACGATCAGGCCGATCGCCGTCAATGTCTCGATCAAAAAGGGACGTTGCTTGAACATCAGATGACCACGTTCATTCGCGGCCCTGCGTGCCAAGCAGGCCGTGCGGCCGGACCACAAGCACCAGCACCATGGCCGCGAACAGCATGACGTAGGCGTAGCCGGGATTAAACATCGCGGTGACGCTGATGATCTCTCCGGCGATCAGACCGCCAAGAATAGCGCCCGGAAACGATCCGACGCCGCCGATCACCACCACCACGAAGGTTTCGACCAGGATGTCGTCACCGACGCCCGGCGTCAGCGAGACCACCGGCGCGTTGACGATGCCGGCAAAGCCCGCGGCCATTGCCCCGATGCCGAACACGACCATGAAGACGCGGTAGACGTTGATGCCGAGCGAGTCGACCATCACCGAGTCCTCGATACCGGCACGCACGATCATCCCGAGCCTGGTCCGGTAAAGCACGACAAACAGCGCCCCGAGCGCGACGGCCACGATGCCGACCACCGCCAGACGATAGGTCGGATAATACATAAAGCCGAGCGAGGTAATGCCCTGGAACAGCGACGGCGGCGGCACCAGCTTGGAGTCGCTGGAAAACACCAGGCGAACCAGTTCGACGAAACAAATGCCCAGTCCGAAGGTGACGAGCAGCTGATCCTCGTGCGGCCGATGATAGAAGTGCCGGATGATGACGCGCTCCATCACCACGCCCACGATCATGACGAACAGTGAGCCGGCGATCACCGCGACGATGAACGATCCGGTATATTGAAAGGCGACGTAGCCGGCATAACCGCCGAGCATGAACATCGCGCCATGCGCGAGGTTGAGCACGCCCAGCGTGCCATAGATGATCGTCAGGCCGGAGCTGATCAGCGCCAGCAGAGCGCCCAGCGCCAGGCCGTTGAATACCTGCGAAATGAAATTCGGCCAATTAATCATGAAACGGGATCGCAGGACCTTGGTTGTACGGAAGACTTAAAAAAAGCTTGGACATTTTGGTGCTAACGCAAAAATGGCGCCGCAGGAAGTCCCCCGCGGCGCCAAACTTCATATCTCGCTCAGGTGTAGTCGCCGAGCTGGCAGCCAAAGGCGTCCGGCTTCTGCATCAAGCCCGCGCCGGGCACGATTTCGACCACGTCGTAATAGTCTTCCTTGCCCTTCATGTCCTTTTCCATCTTGCCCTTGACGATGATCACGGGGCGGACGCACTGGTGGTCTTCCTTGCGGTAGTGCACATCGCCGACCAGCGAGGGAATGACTTCTTCCTTCTCGTAGGTCTTGATGACGTCGGGCGGATAGAAGCTGCCGGCTTCCTCGACCATGCGCGCCCAGTGCGCGAAGCTGATGTAGGAGTTGGCCGCGCCCCACTCCGGCTTGTAGCCGTACTTCTTTTCAAACGCCTCGTTGAACATCTTGGCCAGCGGATATTTGTCCTCGATCGACCACCAGTAATCGGTCGCCGAATAGACGCCCTGCATCAGGCCGCCGGTTTCGCGGGCCAGGAACGGCACCTGGTAGGGCACCACCAGCTTCATCTTGTCGAGCACGCCGAATTGCTTGGCCTGCTGGATCGACAGCACGGCGTCATGACCCCAGTTGACGTTGATCAGGACATCGGCGCCGGAATTGGCGACGTTGAGCAGATAGGACGAGAAGTCGGGCGCGCCGAGCGGCGAGACCTGGTTGGTCACGGTGGTCCAGCCGTCCGCCGCGAGGTTGTCCTGCATCGACTTGGTGACGGTGTGACCGTAGGTGTAGTCCGGCGTGAGATAGGCGGCCTTCTTGTTCTTGCCGAACGCCTTGACCAGCGTCGGGCTGATCGCCGCCGCGGCCGTCTGACCGTAGAAGTTCTGACGGAAGCCGTAACGCACGCAGTCCTTGCCGGTGGTGTCGTTGGAGCCGGAGATGCCACACACGAACAGCACTTTTTCGCGCTGCGCCAGCTTGTTCAGGGCGACCGCCACGGCACTCGAGGTGCCGCCGGTGATCACCATCGCCTTGTTCTCGCTGATGAAGCGCTGCTGCGCCTGAACCGCTTCGTTCGGCTTGGCGGCGGAGTCCGCTACGCCATACTTCAGTTCCTTGCCGAGCACGCCCTTGGTGGTCTTGGGCGAAATCTTCTTGATCAGTTCGTGACCGCTGTTGATGTGTTCGATCGCGAGTTCATAGCCCTTGAGCTCGTCTTCACCCTGCACCGCATAGGTGCCGGTGCGCGGCACGGTGATACCGATGAAAACCGAGGAGCCCGACGAGCCCGCGGGATAGGTCCCGATCGCGGGCTTGTCGGCGGCGAAGGCCGGCAGCGCCATCCCTGCGGGTAGTATCGCGCCCCCGGCCAATCCGGCGGCGGACTGCAACAGCTTGCGACGGGACACCACGAGGCCGGAATCCTGCCCGGCAATAATCTTTTTCATGACCGATCCTCCCAAATATTTAGTATTTATTGTGACACGACCGACAACAGCCGAGCGTTTAGACGATACAGCGCCAACGCTGGCGGCCTCGTTCAAAGGCGCACGTCGCGGAGGTTGCTCAGACGGCATAACGCTTCACGATATGTCCCCCTGTCAATGTCACTTTCGTCGCAAACAACGCGGTTTGTTCGGGAAATCGCGTGTCGCGTGCGGTGGTTGCCCGCATATTGTGCAGCGCGAACGGCGAGCCTGGAGGTGGCTGGAACGGCGGCATCGAATGATGGAGATCAACGGGTTGGCCGTGGCGCAAGCGCACCCTCATTGCCCATCCGGCGAGGGCCGAACTATCAGCTTGAATTAAGCGGGCGGTTGGTGAATTTGGCTGCAACGAAGAATAATCAGCGCGCCGGGTAGCATAATTGCCCGGAATCAAGCGCCTGTCGGGGGGACGAGCGCGCGTGGACGGCACTATTTTTCTATTTCTGCTGCAGGACGGCATCATCAACGGCGCGGTCTATGCGCTGGTCGCGATCGCGACGGTGCTGGTATTTGCGGTGACGCGCGTGATCCTGGTACCGCAGGGTGAATTTGTCGCCTTCACCGCGCTGACCATCGCCGCGCTCGAAAACGGCCAGGTCCCGTCGACGCCGTGGCTGTTGCTGGCGCTCGGCTGCCTGGCCGCGACCTCGGAGCTGGTGCGTCACTTTCGCGAACTGACGTTCCGGCGCGTCGCCAGGATCGCGTTGTTGGATCTGGCGCTGCCGATCGCCCTGCTGCTGCTGACGCGAACATTGGCGCCGATGAAGCTCGGCCAGGCCGCCAATATTCTGCTGGCGATCGCGCTGATTACGCCGATGGGCCCGATGATCTACCGCATCGCCTTCGAGCCGATCGCCCATTCCAGCGTGCTGGTGTTGCTGATGGCCGCGTTCGGCGTGCATTTTTCACTGACGGGGTTGGGCCTGTTGTTTTTCGGCCCCGAAGGCACCGGCACGGCGCCGTTGTCGTCGGCCTCATTTGCACTCGGCGACCTCGTCGTCAGCGGCCAGAGCATCGCGGTCCTGATCGTCACGGCGCTGCTGCTGGTGCTGTTCGCGCTGTTCTTTGGGCGCACGCTGCTTGGCAAGGCATTGCGCGCCTGCTCGTCGAACCGCGTCGGCGCGCGCCTGGTCGGAATTCCGACATCCGCCGCGGGCCAGATCGCGTTCGCCTTGGCCGCCCTGCTCGGCGCGGTGTCCGGCGTGCTGGTCGGCCCGTTGATGACGGTGTCCTATGATTCGGGTTTCCTGATCGGATTGAAAGCCTTTGTCGCGGCGATCCTCGGCGGCCTCGTAAGTTATCCGATGACGGTGCTGGCCGCGCTCGGCGTCGGATTTGCCGAATCTTTGTTTTCGTTCTGGGCCAGCAACTTCAAGGAAGTGCTGGTGTTCACCTTGATCATTCCGGTTCTCGCCTGGCGCTCGGTTTATGCGCCGCATGCCGAGGAAACCGAATGAAGCTGTCGCGCGGCCCCGTCGTTCCCTCGATCTGTGCTTTGGCGATCCTGATCGTGCCCTTTACCGGGCTGTTGCCGGATTACTGGATCACGCTGTTCAACTATATCGGCATTTCCAGCTTGGTCGCGATCGGTCTGGTGTTGTTGACCGGCGTCGGCGGCATGACCTCGTTCGGACAGGCGGCCTTTGTCGGCTTCGGCGCCTATACGACCGCGGTGCTGACGGTGCGGTTCGGCGTGTCGCCATGGTTGACGCTGTTCGTTTCGCTGGCCGTGACCATGGTCGTGGCCGGCCTGATCGGCGCGATCACGGTACGGCTTTCCGGTCACTATCTGCCACTCGGCACCATCGCCTGGGGCATCGCGTTCTTCTATCTGTTTGGAAATATCAGCTGGCTCGGCGCCCATGACGGCTTGGCCGGGATCCCACCGCTGCAAATCGGCAGCTACAAGCTGATCAATCCGCGTGACTATTTCGTGGTGGTCTGGATCGCCGTCGTGCTGGCGGTGATCGCACCCCAGAACCGGCTCGGGGGCCGCGTCGGCCGCGCCATCCGCGCGCTGCGTCGCAGCACCCGTGCGGCGGAGGCCTTCGGCGTCAACACTCCCGCTGCCAAATTGATGGTGTTCGTCTATGCCGCGATGCTCGCGGGCCTCGCTGGCTGGTTGTACGCCCATTTCCAGCGCTCGGTGTCGCCAGGTCCTTTCGGCATCACGACCGGCACCGAATATCTGCTGATGGCGGTGCTGGGCGGTGCCGGCCGGGTTTACGGCGCGATTCTTGGCGCCGTGGGCATCACGTTTCTGCGCGACCAGTTGCAGAACCTCCTGCCCTGGCTGATCGGCAATACCGGCAATTTCGAAACCATCGCCTTTGGCGCCGTCTTGGTGCTGATCCTGCAGACCGCATCGAACGGCCTATGGCCAATCCTGTTCGGGCCGCCGCCCGCGCCAACGCCGCCGCCGACGCGCGGTAACAAGACCTCGCCGGAGCGGCCGCTGCCGGCGCCGGGAACGCCCTTGTTACAGGTGCAGGATGCGCGGAAGATATTCGGCGGTCTGGTCGCGGTGAACGACGTCAATTTCGACGTCCAAAGCGGCCGCATCATCGGATTGATCGGCCCGAACGGCGCCGGCAAGAGCACGACGTTCAATCTGATTACCGGCGTGCTCCCCTTGAGCGCCGGCCAGATCCAGTTCGAGGGTCACGCGCTGCGGGCGCAGACCCCGCAACGCGCCGCGGCGCTCGGATTGGGCCGCACCTTCCAGCATGTCGAGATCGTCGCTGATATGAGCGTGATCGAGAACGTCGCACTCGGCGCGCATCTGCTGGGAAAGGCGGGGCCGCTGCGCGCGATGCTGCGGCTTGATCGTGCCGAGGAGGCATTGCTGTTCGCCGACGCGCAACGTCAACTCGACCGCGTCGGCCTCGGCGAGGTCGCGTTCAAACCGGCCGGCACCCTGGCGCTGGGCCAATTGCGGCTGGTCGAGGTGGCGCGCGCACTGTGTCTCCATCCGGTGTTGTTGCTGCTTGATGAGCCCGCGGCCGGACTGCGCGTCGGCGAAAAGAAGGCGCTGGCGCGGCTACTACGCGAGGTCCGCAGCGAAGGCCTCAGTGTACTGCTCGTCGAGCACGACATGGATTTCGTCATGAGCCTCGCGGACCGCCTGGTGGTGCTCGATTTCGGCACCAAGATCGCCGAAGGAATCCCAGCCGATATCCGGCAGCATCCCGCCGTTCTAGAGGCCTATCTGGGAGGCGTGTCATGACCGCGCCTCTGCTGGATGTCCGCGGTCTCTGTGTTTCCTATGGCCGGGCGGAAGTCGTGCACGACGTCTCGATCGCGGTCACGCAAGGCGCGCTCGTCACCGTGATCGGCTCCAACGGCGCCGGCAAGACCACATTACTCAATGCCGTCATGGGATTGTTGAAGGCCAAGGGCCGGATCGGATTCCGCGACGCCGAGATCGGCGCGGTGCCGCTGGAAAGCCGCGTGCAGTCCGGCCTCTGCCTGGTGCCGGAGCGGCGCGAATTGTTCGCGGACATGCCGGTCGAGGACAATCTATTGCTGGGCGGCTTCCGGCGATCGCGCGCCGAACGCAGGCAGACGATGGACGAGATTTACACGCGCCTGCCGCGGTTGAAGGAGCGGCGGCAGCAGCTGGCCGGGACGTTATCCGGCGGCGAGCGCCAGATGCTGGCGATGGGCCGGGCGCTGATGGCGCGGCCGGTGTTGCTGATGCTCGACGAGCCGAGCCTCGGACTGGCGCCGAAAATCGTCCGCGACGTCTTTCATATCCTGACCGATCTGCGCAAATCAGGTGTTTCCATCCTGCTGGTCGAGCAGAACGCCCGCGCGGCGCTCGAAGTCGCCGACTACGCCTATGTGATGGAGCTCGGCGTCATCACGACGCAGGGCTCGCCGGCGGACATCGCCGGAGATCCCAGGCTGGTCGAAAGTTATCTCGGCCTCGGCGGCAATGAGTATTAGGATCAGAAAAACCGGATCAACAAACAAACGGAGGGAGACGTCATGTTGGGAAGTAAGGGCTGGATGGTCGCATTGGCGGCTGTGGTGCTGAGTGCCGGCAGCGCGCAGGCGCAAATCAAGGTGGGCATCACCATGAGTGGTTCGGGGCCGGGCGCAGCCCTGGGTCAGCCGCAGAGCAAGACGGTCGCGGCACTCCCGAAAGAGATCGCCGGCCAGAAGATCACCTATTTCGCGCTCGACGACGAGTCCGATCCGACCAAGGGCGCCCAGAACGCACGCAAGCTGATCGCCGAAGAAAAAGTCGATGTGCTGATCGGCTCGTCGCTGACCCCGGTGAGCCTGCCGCTGATCGATATCGCCGCTGAAGCGAAAACGCCGCTGATGACGATGGCCGCCGCCGCCGTCCTGGTGGCGCCGATGGACGACAAGCGCAAATGGGTATTCAAGGTCGTGCCGAACGACGACATCATGGCCAACGCCGTCCTCAAATATATCGCCAAGTCAGGCGTCAAGACGCTGGGTTATATCGGCGTGTCCGACGCCTATGGTGAGGGCTATTACAAGGTGTTGAGTGAAGCCGCGCCCAAGCTTGGCATCACGCTGACGGGTCATGAAGTCTATGCGCGCAGCGACGCCAGCGTTACCGGCCAGGTGCTGAAGATTATCGCCAGCAAGCCCGACGCGGTGTTCGTCGCATCCGCCGGCACACCGGCGGTGCTGCCGCAGAAGGCGTTGCGTGAACGTGGTTATAAAGGGCCGATCTTCCAGACCCATGGCGTCGCCACCGAGGAGTTCATCAAACTCGGCGGCAAGGATGTCGACGGCGCGATCTTCACCGGCGAAGCTTTTACGGTTGTGAACGATCTTCCCGCCGACAGCCCGTTCCGCAAAGTCACGGCCTCCTTCATCGACGCCTACAAGGCCGCCAACGGCGGCGTCACGCCCTCGATCTTCGGCGCCCATCTCTGGGATTCGATGACCCTGGTCGAGCACGCCATTCCGGCCGCGCTGAAAGTGGCAAAGCCCGGCACCGCGGAGTTTCGCGCCGCTCTGCGCAACGAGATCGAGAAGGGCAAGGATATTGCGCTCAACAACGGCCTCTCGAGCATGACGCCGGACAACCACAACGGCTACGACGAGCGGTCAGCGTTCCTGATCGAGGTCAAGGACGGTGGGTTTCATCTGGTGAAGTAATTCCATCTCTCCTTCTCCCCGCGTACGGGGTCGAGACGAGCGAAGCTCGCTCTTAGAAGGTTGGGATGAGAGGGCGCCTCTCCAAAGTCGACCTCGCGGATAGGCCTCCTCACCCGGATCGTAAGAACGATCCGACCTCTCCCCGCGCGCGGGGCGAGGTGGTTGAACTTGGACGTTCGATTTCAATCGAAAGACGAAACTCAGCTTGGATCTAAGCCAAACCCGTCAGCTCCAGGCTGAGCGCCTGCAATTTTTTGCGCGCGGCCAAATCATAGGCCTGGGCGTTGGCTTGCGCCTCGTGCATGCCGTTAAAAAATAATCCGCTCTTGCCCGCGACATCGTCGCCGACCGCCAGATGCAGGATCGCCTCGCCGCCCTGCTCTACCGTAGAGATCGGCGTGATCCCGCCTTCCCGCACCATCGTGGTGTTCATATAGGTCGCCGGGTGCAGCGAATTGACCGTGACGCCGGATCCCTTCAGTTCATCGGCGAGATCGGTGGTGAACATGATCTGCGCAAGCTTGCTCTGCGCGTAAGCCCGCCCGCCATTGTAACCCCTGGTGATCATCACGTCGTCGAAATCGATCGGGTGCTGGCCGAGCGAGGCGACATTGACGATGCGCGACGGCGCGCTCGCCTTGATCACGGGCAACAGCAGATGCGCCAGCAGGAAGCCCGACAGGTAATTCACCGCGAACCGCAATTCGTGCCCGTCCGCGCTGGTGCGGCGTTCAGCGCCCAGCGTGCGCGAGCCGATCCCGGCATTGCTGATCAACAGATCGAGCCGCTTATGGTCGGCAAGCACCGCCTCCGCGAGCTGCCGCGCACCTGATAGCGACGACAGATCGGCAGGATAGAAGGTGGGCGCCGCATGCCCTCGCCGGCGGATGTCGTCGGCAAGGCTTTTGGCGCGTTCTTTATCGCGGCCGTGGATCAGAACATTTGCGCCGGCGGCCGCAAGCCTCGTGGCGACGTAACGGCCGACACCATCGGTCGAGCCTGTGATCAGGACCGTCTTGCCATCCATCTTCATCGCCGCGCTCCGTGATCAGCGTCAATGAATCTCGGCCGATTTCTTCAGCGCCGCCTTCAGCTTTTCGAGCGTGAAATCCGGACTGCGCGCGATTTCCAAAATCGGTGTCTCGCGCCGGCCGCAGAGTTCGGCGGCGTCGGGAATCTTGGCGGCGATATCATGCGGGATCACGATGGCGCCGTGACAATCGGCGTGAATCAGATC
This sequence comes from Bradyrhizobium sp., assembly GCA_039935075.1. Lineage (GTDB taxonomy): Bacteria > Pseudomonadota > Alphaproteobacteria > Rhizobiales > Xanthobacteraceae > Bradyrhizobium. The sequence continues at coordinate 74,656 of JBDTKZ010000093.1, read as the reverse complement.
GTCATTACGCACGGTCATGCCGGCGACGCGGACCTCACCGCCGAAATTCTCGGCATGGACCCAGGCGTGCGATGGCCCAATCGAACCGGCCAGCGCCTGGAAACCCGGCGCCCATTGCGGGATGTCGCGGATCGATCCGTCGGTGATGACGCCGAGACAGCCGAGCGCCTTGTGGACGTTGCTCTGAACTTCGCCCCAGAACGCGCCATAGCCGACATCGGGACCGTCGATGTCCTGAATGACGGTGATCCGCGGCCCCTGACCGGTGCCCATATATTCGTAATATTCGATCCGCCGCCTGGACTGTTCGGCGGCCGGAAGATCGGATTTCAGCACCGAGCGAATCGTCACCGTGCGCGCATAGCCGACCATCGGCGGCAAATCAGGAAACGGGCACACCAACGGCTTGGTGGTATAGCCGATCAGCCGCCGCTCCGGCGCCACGACCTCCATCGCGTTACAGATCGTCGGGGTGTCATAGCGACCCAACGCCTCGAGCAAGGAAGCGGGCAGCGGCGCGGATGCGGATGTCGTCACGGCGTTCTCTCCTGATTTTTCATGGACGGCCGTTTCCGAAAGGCCGTGCGGGACAGCCTATACAAGACAAACGCGCGATCGGCAAAAATGGAAAGAGCTTGGGTGGCGGCAGGCGGCTCAATTCAGCCGGGTCGGCCGATCGTCCTGCTCCGGCCCGGATGCGGGCGAAGTGAATGGCGCAGCCGGACTCGCCGGCGCAACACCGGCGGGCATCGCGGCAGGCGCCGCGGCGCGGCGCTCATGATCGCGATAGGATTTCCATCCAGCCGGCAGGCTGAGCAGATACGCCACCGTGAACGCCGAGAGGATGTACCAGGGATAGCCGATCAACAGCGCGATGAAGAAGATCACCGAGACAAAAACCGGCAGCACCATTTCCGGTGGCACCCGCATCCGCACGGTCTTGCCGGAGAACACCGGCAGCCGCGAGACCATCAGGAAGGCGATCACCAGCGTATAGAGCGCGGTCAGCACCGCCGGCAAATGCGGCACTCCGAGGAAGGCGAAATAGATCGGCAGCAGGACCGTGATCGCGCCGGCGGGCGCGGGAACACCGGTGAAATAGTTCGCCGCGAACGGTGGCTTGTTCGGATCGTCCATGGTCGCGTTGAAGCGCGCCAGCCGCAAGCCGCCTGAGATCGCGAACACCATCGCCGCGATCCAGCCGCCATTGCCGAGCTCATGCAATTGCCAGAAATACAGGATCAAGCCGGGCGCCACGCCGAAATTGACGAAGTCCGCGAGGCTGTCGAGTTCGGCGCCGAATTTCGACTGGCCCTTGATCATGCGCGCCACGCGTCCGTCGAGACCGTCGAGCACCGCCGCGAACACGATCGCAGCCACCGCCAATTCCATCCGCCCTTCGGTCGACAGGCGGATCGCCGTCAGGCCTGCGCAGATCGCCAGCAACGTGATGACGTTGGGCACCAGCATGCGTACCGGGATCGGGCGAAACCGGCGGCGGCGCAATTCGGGATCTCTGGGATCGGCAGGCATCTGCATGACAGCCTGTATATAGCAAACCCCGGGCTCCCTTGCCATCGGCGTGGGAACCCGGCTGTTCCGGCCGTTTCGATGGTTAATTGGTCCGATAGGTGCGGCCGGCGTCGCTGAGCCTGAAATCGGCCAAAATGGTCTCGCCGGCCACCGCGGTCTGGCCTTCCGAAACCAGCGCGGTGGTTCCCTCCGGCAAATAGACGTCGAGGCGCGATCCGAAGCGGATCAAGCCGAACCGCTCGCCGGCAGAGATCTGTTGCCCCTCGCGAACGAATGACACGATCCGGCGCGCCACAAGCCCTGCGATCTGAACGACGCCGATGCGGCCATTGTTCGGCATCAAGATCACAAGCGAATTGCGCTCATTGTCTTCACTCGCCTTGTCCAGTTCGGCGTTGATGAAAGTACCCGGCCGATAGGCGATGCGATCGATCCGCCCCGCCACCGGACTGCGGTTCACGTGGCAATTGAACACGCTCATGAAGATCGAGACGCGCAGCAGCGGCCGATCGCCGAGACCAAGCTCGGCCGGCGGCAATACCTGCGCGATCAGCGAGACCCGGCCATCGGCCGGCGCCACGACGATACCTTCGCGCACCGGCGTGACCCGCACCGGATCGCGAAAGAACAACGCGCACCAGACCGTCAGGACCGTTCCGATCCAGCCGAGCGGCGTCCACAGCCAGAACAGAATGAGGCTCGCCAGCGCGAAGCCTCCGATAAACGGATAGCCCTCCGGGTGGATCGGCGGAATCTGCGCGCGGATGGAATTACCAATGGACATCAGGTTTCACTATGCTTCCTCTCTCCCCTTGCGGGAGAGCGATTTCAATCATTCAGCCGCGGCCGGGGTCACCAGCGGGTCGTCGACCGCTGGCGGCGCGCGATTCGGCGCGTCGTTCTCGTCGTCGATCCGTGCCAGCTTCTCCCGCGCTTCCTCGGCTTCGCGCTGCCGGTTCCACATACTGGCATAAAGTCCGGCTGTCGACAAAAGCTGTGCATGCGTCCCGCGCTCGGCAATCCGGCCCTGGTCCAGCACGATGATTTCATCGGCGCCGATGATGGTCGATAGCCGATGCGCGATCACCAATGAGGTACGGTTGCGCGACACCCGCTCCAGCGCACCCTGAATTTCGTGCTCGGTATGGCTGTCGAGCGCGGACGTCGCTTCATCGAGCAGCAGGATCGGCGGCGCCTTGAGAACCGTGCGCGCGATCGCCACGCGCTGCTTCTCGCCGCCCGATAATTTCAGACCGCGCTCCCCGACCTGGGTCTCGTATCCCTTCGGCGACATCCGGATAAAACCGTCGATCTGCGCCAATTGCGCGGCCTGCTCGACCTCGGCGTCCGTCGCGTTCCAACGCCCGTAGCGGATGTTGTAGCGGATGGTGTCGTTGAACAGCACGGTGTCCTGCGGCACCATGCCGATCGAGGCCCGCAGCGAATCCTGCGTCACATCGCGGATGTCCTGGCCATCGATCAGGATCCTGCCGCTCGAAATGTCATAGAGCCGGAACAACAGCCGCGAAATCGTCGACTTGCCGGCGCCGGAGGGGCCAACGATCGCGACCGTCTTGCCGGCCGGCACCTCGAAGCTCAGTCCCTTGAGGATCGGACGCTCGGGATCGTAGGAAAAGCGCACGTCGTCGAAGCGCACGTTCCCCGAGGTCACGATCAGCGGCTTGGCACCCGGAATATCCTGGACCTCGGGGTTCTTTTGCAGAACCACGAACATCTTCTCGATATCGATGATCGCCTGCTTGATCTCGCGATAGACCATGCCCATGAAATTCAGCGGCTGGTAGAGCTGGATCATCATGGCGTTGATCATGACGAAATCGCCCACGGTATTGTGGCCCGCGCGCACGCCGAGCGCGCACATCAGCATGGTCCCGGTCAATCCGGCGGTGAAAATGACCGCCTGCCCGGTATTGAGAACCGCGAGCGAGGTGTAGGTCTTCACGCTGGCGCGCTCATAGCCTTCCATCGATCGGTCGTAGCGGCTGGCTTCGCGCGCCTCGGCGCCGAAATATTTCACCGTCTCGTAGTTCAACAGCGAATCGATCGCCTTGGTGTTCGCATCGGTGTCGGATTCGTTCATCTTGCGGCGGATCTCGATCCGCCATTCGGTCGCGACGTAGGTGTAGTACATGAAGGCGATGACCGTGATCAGCGTGGCGACCAGATAGCGCCAGTCGAATTTCCACAGCAACACCGCCATCAGCAGTGACACTTCGACGATGGTCGGCACCAGTTGCAGGATCACCATCCGGACGATGGTCTCGATGCCGGTACGGCCGCGCTCCAGCACGCGGGTCAGGCCGCCGGTCTTGCGCTCCAGATGAAAGCGCAACGATAGCTCGTGCATGTGCACGAAGGTGATGAAGGCAAGCTTGCGCACCGCATGCATCGCCACCTTGGCGAAGATACCGTCCCGCCATTGGGTGATCACCGCCATCAGGACGCGCAGCGCGCCGTAGCTCGCGGTCATGATCAAAGGCGAGGCGATCAGCCACAATTGCCAGTTCGACGATTGCACGGGCGCGCTATCCGCACCGGTCAGCGCGTCGATCGCCCATTTGAAAGTGAAGGGCACCGTCAGCGTCGCGACCTTGGCGAGCAGCAGCAGCACCACCGACCAGACCACGCGCATCTTGAGATCGGCGCGATCACCCGGCCAGATATACGGCCACAGATGCGCCAGCGTGCCGATCAGGGTGGCCCGTTCGACGGATTTGTCGGCGCCGGACAGCATCCCGGCGGCTCTCCCGGACGAATCAGTATGAGCCATCAGCAACAGCCCATCGCCGATCGGCGCGCCTATTCGGCGCTGCCGGTATTTTTCCATTCATCCGCATTCGGTCTCATATAGGGCGTTCCGGCTCGCCGAACAGCCTCGCGTAGTTATTCTTTCGCGCTTTCCGCTGTTTAGGGGTAAATTCCGATTTCCTCCACACCACGCCGGTCTTGACGCGGTTTACGCTGCAGTGCCACATGGCGAATATGAGCAAGATCACAACCGTATGTGTCTATTGCGGCTCCGGTCCCGGCACAAATCCACGTTTTATCGAGGCCGCCGTCGAACTGGGCAAGACGCTGGCTGAGAACAATATCCGCCTGGTCTATGGCGGCGGTTCGGTTGGCCTGATGGGCGCGGTCGCCAAATCCACTTTGGATCATGGCGGCTCCGTCACCGGCATCATCCCGGATTTTCTCAAGGCCAAGGAAAATGCGCTGGCGCACATTCAGGAAATGATCGTCACGCCGGACATGCATGAACGCAAGCGGCTGATGTTCGAACGCTCCGATGCGTTCGTTGCCCTGCCCGGCGGCATCGGAACGCTGGAAGAACTGGTCGAGCAACTGACTTGGCAGCAACTCGGACGTCACAGCAAACCGGTGCTGCTCGCCAACATCGACGGGTTCTGGGAACCGCTGCTGACGTTGCTGGCCCATATGCGCGCCACCGCGTTCATCCGCCCCACCCTGAGCATCGATATCCTCAAAGCGGAACGTGTCGCCGACATCCTGCCACGGCTGCGAGCCGCGGCAGCGCAGGCACCGGCCGGCACCGAGGAATTGGCGCCCGAAGTCGCGCGCAGGCTTTAGCTTCGCCGCCCAGCGTCACGCTTCCGGAAACGTCACCGCTTCGATCCGGTTGCCGTCGGGATCAAGGACGAAGGCTGCATAGTAACGCACGCGGTCGTGCGGCCGCAGGCCCGGCGCGCCCTCCGACAAGCCGCCCGCCTTCAACGCCGCCGCGTGGAATCCATCGACCTCAACGGTCGATTTAGCCCGCAGACAAATATGACTGCCGTTCCCCGGCGAAACCTGCGCCATGCCGGCGCGAAGGTTGATCCAGAATTCAGGATAGTTTTTGCCGAAACCGACCGTCGCGGGTCGCGTCACCAGCCGCGAGAGCCCGAGCGCGGCCAGCGTCGCTTCATAAAAACGCGCGGCACGTTCGAGATCGCGGACGCCGACGGAAACATGATCGATCATCGATCGCCCCTCGCCTCACGCCGGCGCGCCTGACTTCACCAGCTTGTAGATCACCGAATCCATCAGCGCCTGAAACGAGGCGTCGATGATATTCGGCGACACCCCGATCGTGGTCCAGCGCGCGCCCGCCTCGTCCTCGCTCTCGATCAGCACCCGCGTTACCGCCTCGGTGCCGCCATTGAGGATACGCACGCGGTAGTCGACCAGCTTCAGGCCTTCGATATATTTCTGGTACTTGCCGAGATCCTTGCGCAGCGCCACGTCGAGCGCGTTCACAGGACCGTTTCCTTCCGCCGCCGAGATCAATTTCTCGCCGGCGACGTCGACCTTCACCACCGCCATCGCCACCGTGACGCGCTGGCCATTGGCGTTGTAGCGCTGCTCGACGTTGACATCGAATTGCTCGACCTGGAAATATTCCGGCACCCGCCCGAGCGTCCGCCGCGCCAGCAAATCGAATGACGCATTGGCGGATTCATAGGCGTAGCCCGCAGCCTCGCGCTCCTTCAATTCGTCGACCAGCCGCGCCAGTTTCGGATCTTCCTTGGTGTAGGCGATGCCGGCCCGGTCAAGTTCTGCCATGACATTGGAACGGCCGGCCTGATCGGAAACCAACACCTTGCGGCGGTTGCCGACGGACTCCGGCAGCACATGCTCATAGGTCTGCGGATCCTTCAGCACCGCGGAGGCATGAATCCCGGTCTTGGTGACGAACGCGCTTTCACCGACATAGGGCGCGTGCCGGTCAGGCGCGCGATTGAGCATGTCGTCGAGCGTCCGCGACACCTTCATCAGGGTCGCCATCTTGTCCGGCGACACGCCGATCTCGAAGGCCTCGGAAAACTCGCGCTTCAACCGCAAGGTCGGAATCAGCGAACACAGATTGGCGTTGCCGCAACGTTCGCCAAGACCATTCAACGTGCCCTGGATCTGGCGCACGCCGGCCCGCACCGCGGCCAGCGAATTGGCCACCGCCTGCTCGGTGTCGTTGTGGGCGTGAATGCCGACGTGATCGCCGGGGATCTGCTTGATCACTTCGCCGACGATAGCCTCGACCTCGTGCGGCATGGTGCCGCCATTGGTGTCGCACAACACCACCCAGCGCGCGCCGGAATCGTAAGCCGCCTTGGCGCAGGCGAGCGCAAACTCGGCATTTTCCTTGTAGCCATCGAAGAAGTGCTCGCAATCCAGCATCACTTCGCGGCCCGCGGCCTTCGCCGCCTTCACGCTGTCGCGGATCGAGGCCAGATTTTCCTCGTTGGTGGTCTCGAGCGCGACCCGCACCTGATAGGCCGAGGCCTTTGCCACGAAACAAATCGCATCGGCCTTGGCCTCCAGCAGCAGCGCGAGGCCCGGATCGTTCGAGGCCGAGCGGCCCGCCCGGCGCGTCATGCCGAACGCGGTGAAGCGGGCATGATCGAGCTTTGGTTTTTCGGCAAAAAATTCGGTATCGGTGGGATTGGCGCCGGGATAGCCGCCCTCGACATAATCGATCCCGAGTTCGTCGAGCATCGCGGCGATCAGTCGCTTGTCATGCAGCGTGAAATCAACGCCGTTGGTTTGTGCGCCATCGCGCAGCGTGGTGTCGAACAGATACAGGCGTTCGCGGCTCATGACTGGCCTCCGGGTGCCGCGGCATCGGCCAATGTTTTCTGCATTGTGGTGTTGGCAAGCCACTCACCGTTGACAGTCACGGTGTTGCGTTGCTTGCCGACGTAGCCGCGCTTGGCGAAAAACACCTGCGCGTTGTCGCTGGCATCGACCGTGAGGCTCTTGGCGCCGCGGGCGCCCGCAAGTTTCTCAAGCGCATCACACAGCATCGAGGCGACGCCCTGCCCGGCCGCGTTCGGATGCACATAGAGCATGTCGATGTGATCGGCGCCCTTCAGCGACGCAAAGCCGACCGGCGAATTCTGCAGCGTGGCGATCAAGGTAAGTTCGGAGGCCAGGCGTTTGCCGAACTGTTCTTCGTCATCGGCGGCGCTGGCCCACGCTTGCTGCTGCGCCTCGCTGTAATCCTCGCTTGTCAACTCCTCGATCGCGGCGACAAAGATCGTCGCCAGCACAGGGGTATCCGCCGCGAGATACGGCCGCAACGCTGGTTTGGGAAGTGCCTGTCCCATCAGCGCGCGACCTCCCAGGTGGTGCCTTCCTTGGAGTCCTTGATGACAACGCCCATCGCCGCGAGCTGGTCGCGGATGCGGTCGCTTTCTCCAAAGTCCTTGCGCGCGCGGGCCGCGGTGCGGTCCGCGATCAAAGCGTCGATTTGCCTGGCGTCGATACCGCTTGCCTTTTGCTTGCGCTCATTCCACGCCGCCACGCTCTCGGACAGGAAGCCGAGCAGCCGCAGCGATGCCACGAACGCACCGCGGTCGCGTTCATTTCCGGAAGCCGCATGATTCCGCAGGCCGTGCAATGCCGCGACCATCTGCGGTGTATTCAAATCGTCCGAGAGCGCTTCGATCACGGCACGGGAAGGCTGATCGCCCTTGATATCGGCCGCGACCCAGTACCAATCGTCCAGCGTCTTGGCACTCTCTTCCAAACTCTTCAACGTCCAGTCGATCGGCGACCGATAATGCGTCTTCAGCATATTGAGACGCAGCACTTCACCCGGCCAATCCGCCAGCACCTCATTGATGGTGACGAAATTGCCGATCGACTTCGACATCTTCTCGCCTTCGACCTGCAGGAAGCCGTTGTGCATCCAGTAATTCGCCATCGTGGGCGTGCCGTGCGCGCAGCGTGATTGCGCGATCTCGTTCTCATGATGCGGAAAGATCAGATCGAGACCGCCGCCATGAATGTCGAAGACGTCGCCGAGGTAAGCCGCGCTCATCGCCGAGCACTCGATGTGCCAGCCCGGCCGTCCCCTGCCCCACGGGCTTTCCCAACCCGGTTCGTTTTCCGACGATTGCTTCCAGAGCACGAAGTCGGCGGGGTTTTTCTTGTGGGCATCGACGGCAACGCGCGCGCCAGCCAACTGCTCGTCGAGCCTTCGGCCGGACAGCGCGCCGTAATCCGCCATCGATTGGGTGTCGAACAGCACTTCGCCGCCGGCTTCGTACGCGTGGCCACGCGCGATCAGTTGCCCGATCAGCGTCACCATGTCCGCCTTGCCGTCCGGGCGCGGCAGCACGAAATCGGTCGCGCGCGGTTCGAACGTCGGCGGCAGGCAACCGAGTGCGGCGACGTCGGCATGGAACTGGATCGCGGTCTTTTCCGTGACCTTGCGGATCGCCTCGTTCAGTGGCAGGCCCGGGAAATCCCGCACTGCGCGGTCGTTGATCTTGTCATCGACGTCGGTGATGTTGCGGACGTAAGTGACGTGATCCGCGCCATAGATGTGCCGCAGCAGCCGGAACAGCACGTCGAATACGATCACCGGGCGCGCGTTGCCGATATGGGCGAAGTCATAGACCGTCGGTCCGCAGACATACATGCGCACGTTGTTGGGATCGAGCGGCACGAAGGCGCGCTTTTCCTTGGTCAACGTATCGTGAAGGCGTAATTCCATGGATATCCCGTCCCTTGCGGCCGGGCGTCCAGTGATCTCACGTGAGAAAAGACGGCCTCAGCCAGCGAATCGCTAGCTCATAATCTCGCGGCAAATGCCGCGAATGGCGAGGAAACCGTTCATCGCGGTACCATGCGGCAGCCAGGGGGATCGCGTCAAGGCCCGAAAGGACTGATTTCGGCCACGATCCGCCGATACCCGCTGCCGCCATGGTTAATCATTCTTAACGTTTTGGGCTTATGGAATGAGAGATAATCTCTCATTCATCGGTGCAGCATGCGATCCCTTTCAGCACTCCTGGCGTGCGTGTTTCTCCTGGCCGCCTCGGCTGCGTCGGCGGATAGCCGGGTTTTCATCGTAGAAAACCAGGCCGATGGCTATGGCGTCGATCAGTGCCTCGCCAGGAGCGAGAAATGCGGCGCGCATGCCGCGCTGTCTTATTGCCAATCGCGGGATTTCGCGCAGGCTTCGTCCTATCGCCGCATCGATCCGGACGAAGTCACGGGGTCGGTTCCCAAATCCGCCGGCAGCTGCAACCACGCCGGTTGCGGCGAATATGTCGCGATTACCTGCCAGCGCTGAACTCCGCCACGGCGTCATGCCAAGGTATCATGTGGGGCTATCGCCCTGCCACACCGGCGCCCCGGAAACGACGTGACGCTGCCCCGAGAAGCGGCTATGTGATGCCGCGCTGGCTGTGCACTTGTTTCCAGCCCGCGCGGAATCGCCCTAATGGCCGGATATGCCTGAAACGTTGAACGCCCCCTTCTCCAAATGGATTCTGGCTTGCGTCGTGACGCTCTGTGTCACTGCGCCCGGTGTGGACGCGTGGGCGCAGATGAACCCGAATGCGCCGCAGCCCGGACAGGCAGCACCGGCCAATCCGATGTGCCCGCGGCTGGAAGCGCAACTGGCCAGCATCGATCGCGGCGGTAGCAGCGGCGACCCGGCCAAGGATGACCAGATCCGCCGCTATCAGGATGCCGCGACCAAGCAGCAATCCGAACTCGACCGCGTGACGTCGCAGGCCAAGCGGCAGGGCTGCGACAGTTCGGGCTTCTTCTCGCTGTTCTCGGGTCAATCGGCGCAATGCGGCCCGGTCAACACCCAGATTCAGCAGATGCGGGCCAATCTCGATCAGATCACCAACAGCCTCGAGCGGTTGCGCAGCGGCGGCGGTGCAGATCGCGACAATCAGCGCCGCTCGGTCTTGACCGCGCTGGCGCAGAACAATTGCGGCCCGCAATATGCCGCCGCGGCGGCGCAAGGCCCGGGCAATTTCCTGAACAATCTGTTCGGCAACAATCCGGCCGGCCAATCCGGCGTACCGAGCGCCGATCTCGGACCGCAATCCGGAACCTATCGTACGGTCTGCGTCCGCACCTGTGACGGCGCTTATTTTCCAATCTCCTTTGCCACCGTGCCGGGACGCTTTCCCGACGATGAGAAGGCCTGCAAGGCGCAGTGCCCCGCCTCCGAGGCCACGCTGTTCAGCTACCGCAACCCCGGCGAAGACATCAATAATGCGGTGTCGATCAACGGTCAGCCTTATACGGCGCTGCCGAATGCGTTCCGCTTTCGCCAGGACTTCAATCCGTCCTGCGCCTGCAAGGCCGCCGGCCAGACCTGGTCCGATGCCTTGCAGGGTATCGACGACAAGGCTGCCGCCGAACAGCAAGGCGATATCATCGTCACCGAGGAGAGCGCGAAGAAGATGTCGCGCGTTCCCACCAAACCGACGTCCACTTCGGCCAGGAAGGGCACAGCACCTCCCGCGACCACCGCGGTGGCGCCACCGCCTGACAATTCCGCCAACACCGCTGCGGCGCCCGCGGGCGACAAGCCGATCCGCTCGGTCGGTCCGACCTTTGTCCCCGCGCACTGACGGAACGCCCCTAGCCCTCGAACGCCTCCGCCGATCCCCTGCTCGCGCGCGACACCAGCGCGTGGTCGGGTTCGGGCAACGGCTTGCCCAGATCGCGAAACCGGTTGGTGATGGGATAGCGGCGGTCGCGACCAAAATTCTTCTGCGTGACCTTGACGCCAGGTGCGGCCTGCCGCCGCTTGTATTCGGCGATGTTGAGCAGACGGTCGATCCGCGCCACCACTTCGCGATCGAATCCTTCCGCCACGATCGCGGCCAGCGGCTGCTCGCGTTCGACCAGCCGCTCCAGGATCGCATCGAGCATGTCGTAGGGCGGCAGCGAATCCTGATCGGTCTGGTTTTCGCGCAGCTCCGCGGTCGGCGGCCGCGTGATGATGTTCACCGGAATGACCTCGCCCGACGGGCCCAACGCGCCGTCCGGCTTCCATGAGTTGCGCAGGCTCGACAACCGGAACACTTCGGTCTTGTAGATATCCTTGATCGGATTGAAGCCGCCGTTCATGTCACCGTAGAGCGTGGCATAGCCGACCGACATTTCCGACTTGTTGCCGGTGGTGACGACCATCGCGCCCGTCTTGTTGGAGATCGCCATCAACAGCGTGCCCCGCGTCCGCGCCTGCAAATTCTCTTCAGTGATATCGCGCGGCAGGCCGGCGAACGTGCCGGACAGGATTTCCTCAAAACCATTCACGGCCTGCGCGATCGGCAGCACCTCGTAACGAATGCCGAGCGAGGTTGCGAGTTTGGCGGCATCGTCGAGCGAGACCTGCGCGGTGAAACGAAACGGCAGCATCACGCCGCGAACGCGGTCGGCGCCGAGCGCATCGACCGCGATCGCCGCGCATAGCGCCGAGTCGATGCCGCCGGAAACGCCCATCAGCACGCCGGGAAACCCGTTCTTGTCGACATAGTCGCGCAGGCCCAGCACGCAGGCGGCGTAATCGCCCGGGTCGCCTTCGAGCAACGGCGTCACCGGTCCGTCGCAGCGCCAGCCGGCGTCGGTTCGATTCCAGCGCAGGGTGGTGATGTTCTCTTCGAACGCCGGAAGCTGGGCGGCGACCGAAAGATCGGCGTTCAGCGCGAACGACGCGCCGTCGAACACCAGTTCGTCCTGGCCGCCGACTTCATTGAGGTAGATCAGCGGAAGCCCGCTTTCGGTGACGCGCGCCACCGCGACCGACAACCGCACATCGTTCTTGTCGCGCGCATAAGGCGAGCCATTGGGCACGATCAGGATTTCCGCGCCGGTCTCCGCGAGGCACTCGACCACGTTTTCGTATTCGGTGGATTCCTCGAGCCAGATATCCTCGCAGATCGGCACCCCGACCCGAATGCCGCGGATCGTCACCGGGCCCGCGGCGGGACCGCGCGCAAACAGCCGCTTTTCATCGAACACACCGTAATTCGGCAGATTGGCCTTGAAGCGAAGTGCGGCGACGCGTCCGCCATCGAGCAACGCAGCGGCATTGTAGAGCTTGCCGTCCTCGACCCAGGGCGTGCCGATCAGCATGGCCGGGCCGCCATCGTCGGTCTCGCGCGCCAGTTCCTCAATCGCCGCGCGACAGGCCGACTGGAACGCCGGCTTCAACACCAGATCTTCGGGCGGATAGCCGGCGATGAATAATTCGGACAGCACCACGAGGTCGGCGCCGTCGGCCGTCGCGCGGGCGCGCGCGGCGCGCGCCTTGGCAGCATTGCCGGTGACATCGCCGACCGTCGGGTTCAACTGGGCCAGCGTAATCAGAAATCGGGAGGCGGGTTCGGTCATTGACGGATCGTGCCTTGCATGGGCGGAAACTGCAATTGCATGCTTTATAGAGCGCCCATGCGTTCGGCGATGGCGAAGATCCAGAACAGCCCTGCCATGATCAGCGCCACGCCGACCGCCGCCGAGCCCATGTCCTTGACCCGGCCGATCTGCATATCGTGCTCGGTGGTCAGGCGGTCGGCAAGCTTCTCGATCGCGGTGTTGAGCAGTTCGACGATCAGCACCAGCACGACGGCGGCGATCAGTTCGATGCGGCGCATCACCGTGACGCCGATCAGCCACGCCAGCGGCAACGCCAGCACCAGCGCGACCAATTCCTCGCGAATGGCCTGTTCCGACCTGATGGCGAACGCCAGGCCGTTACGCGAATTGATCGTCGCCCGCCAGAACCTCAGCAACGCTAAAGACCCGCTGCGGCCGGCATCGGCTTGATCCTGCTGCTGCGATCCTGCTTGAGCAGTTCCGCGATCAGGAAAGCCATGTCGATCGATTGTTCGGCATTCAAGCGCGGATCGCACGCTGTGTGATAGCGGTCGCTGAGATCTTCATGGCTGATGGCCCGCGCGCCGCCGATGCATTCGGTGACGTCCTGGCCGGTCATTTCAAGATGAACGCCGCCGGCGTGGGTGCCCTCCGCCGCGTGGATGGTGAAGAACGACTTCACCTCCGACAGGATGCGGTCGAACGGACGGGTCTTGTAGCCGGAATTCGCCGTGATGGTGTTGCCGTGCATCGGATCGCAGGACCACACCACCATGCGGCCCTCGCGCTGCACGGCGCGGATCATGCCGGGCAGATGGTCGCCGACCTTGTCCGCACCGAAGCGGTTGATCAGCGTCAACCGTCCCGGCTCATTGTCCGGATTGAGCACGTCGATCAGTTTCAGCAATTCGTCCGGCTTCAGCGAGGGACCGCATTTCAAACCGATCGGGTTCTTGATGCCGCGGAAATATTCGACATGGCCGTGATCAAGCTGGCGGGTGCGATCGCCGATCCAGATCATGTGGCCGGAGGTCGCGTACCAGTCGCCGGTGGTGGAATCGACCCGCGTGAACGCCTGCTCGTAGCCGAGCAACAGTGCTTCATGGCTGGTGTAGATATCGGTGGCGCGCAATTCCGGATGACTCTCCAGATCGAGGCCGCAGGCCTGCATGAAATTCAGCGCGTCGGAAATTCGATCCGCCAGTTCGCGGTAGCGGCGTGACTGCGGCGAATCCTTCAGGAAGCCGAGCATCCATTGATGCACGCTGCCGAGATTGGCAAAGCCGCCGGTCGCGAACGCGCGCAGCAGGTTGAGCGTCGCCGCCGACTGCCGATACGCCATCAGCTGCCGCTGCGGATCCGGCGTGCGCGATTCCGCCGTGAAGGCGATATCGTTGACGATGTCGCCGCGATAGCTCGGCAGTTCGACGCCGTTGACCTTCTCCATCGGCGACGAACGCGGCTTGGCGAATTGTCCGGCGATACGGCCGACCTTCACCACCGGCAGCGCGCCGGCATAGGTCAGCACCACCGCCATCTGCAGCAGCACGCGGAAGAAATCCCGGATGTTGTTGGCGCCATGCTCGGCAAAGCTTTCGGCGCAATCGCCGCCCTGCAGCAGGAAGGCCTCCCCCTTGGCAACCCGCCCGAGCGCCCGCTTCAGGTTGCGGGCTTCGCCTGCGAACACCAGCGGCGGAAAAGTCGCAAGCTGCGCCTCGACGTCGGCCAAAGCCTTCGCGTTGGGATAGTCGGGTACTTGCAGCACCGGCTTGGCGCGCCAGCTGTCTGGTGTCCACCGCTCGGACATGACGTTAACTCCTGAGCAAAAACCGCTACTTATGGGGTGGGTGTGGAGGGCCGGGTTATACACAGGCCGGGGGCGGACCGCTATCGGATTTCTGGCTGCCGATACAACCCCTTGCGGCAAAAGCCAAATTCGCATTTGCTGGGCAATCGCGAAAGTACAGGGGTTATCGCGGTGGCTGAGGCTGCGCTGGACGATTTTTTCATCGACGACATCAGCTTCCCCGCATCGGACGGCTATTCGCTGGGAGCGACGCTGTTTTTGCCGCTCGGCGCCAAGCGTCACGCCGTCCTGATCAATTCCGCCGCCGCGGTGCCGCGCAAGGTCTATCGCGGTTTCGCCGGCTATCTGGCGCGGCGCGGCTGCGCCGTGCTGACCTATGATTACCGCGGCACCGGCGACAGCCGGCAGATCTCGCTGGTCGGCTACAACCAGCCGAAATCGCTGGTCGGCTTCAAGGCCTCGATGGCGGACTGGGCGGCACTCGATGTCACCGCCGCGGTCGGCTGGATGCGCGAACGCTACAAAACCCTGCCGCTCGCTTATGTCGGCCATTCCTTTGGCGGCCAGGCGCTGGGGCTGCTCGCCAACAACAGCGAAATCTCCCGCGCGTTGCTGGTCGCTTCGCAGGCCGGCTACTGGAAATTGATGGCGACGCCGGAGCGCTATCGGATCTATGCGATGCTGAATTTCGTCGGTGTCCCCCTCACCCGATTCAAGGGCTATGCACCGGGCTGGGGCGGCATCGGCGAGGATTTGCCAAAGGGCGTGTTCGAGCAGTGGACTCGCTGGGTTATGAGCCCACGCTATCTGTTCGACGACACCACGCTCACCGGCCTGTCGAATTTTGCGAACTACAAGGGCGCGATGCGCGCGCTGTGCCTGTCCGACGATCCCTGGGCGACGCGTCCGGCGGTCGAACTGCTGTGTTCGGGATTCACCGCGATCACACCGGAGATCCTGACCATTACGCCGGCCGACGCCGATGCCGGCAAGATCGGTCATCTCGGTTTCTTTCGCCCCGAACACCGCGACACGCTGTGGCGCGGCGCCGCGGAATGGTTGCAGGCGACGGAGTAGTAGATAGGGCCTGCGTTGCAACGTATCCAATGTCGCCATGGTTCGAGACGGCGCTTCGCGCCTCCTCACCATGAGGGACGGGACGCGCGGCGGTGCCGCGCTCCACACACCGCCGTCATCCCCGGCCTTGTGCGCAATTGCGCATTAGGACCGGGGATCCAGTACGCCGCAGCTTCTCGCTTCCATCATCGACACTCTGGAATACTGGGTCGCCCGGTCGAGCCGGGCGATGACGTCGGGATGTGTCTCCGCCTTCTCGCGACACGATGCGCCCGAGTTTTGCAAATTCGTTGCCCCCATAAAAATCAGAGGGCGCAGTGCCATCCCAAGAGGGAGGCAGGGAAGACCGGGTGCACGCTGCACCCGCGATCTCGTGCGCAAAAGCAGAAGAAGAAAGCGCACACGAGCATACAGGTTCAGCGGAGGCAGTCCGGCCTTCCCTGCGCAATGGTTTTACGGCTTATAACGTGCTCTCCCCGGTGACCGGCTTTCTTGCCACCGTCATCCCTCAGAAGCTTGCTTCTCAAGAACTTGACGCCAGCATCGGGGCGTCAGGACCACACGACTTCGCCGTCCGCGTCAGCGCTGTTCGTCAAAAGCGCCTTCGCGTCCACCGCATCCCATCCCAACGTTCGTGACGATGGCCAACGCCCCCTCGTGAGGGATGAGACGGTGATAATAAGCCGGTGATTTGGGTCGGAAGAAAATGAAAATATTTTTCGCGGAGGGGCTGGACAGGCAAATCAGTGATTTGCCCGTCGAGCCAGTTCCACCAGCCGAAACGAAAGGCGCAACGCCTCTTTGTATTTCGGTGAACGGCGGAATACGCTATCGCTCATTCGCGCCTTGCGATCTCGCCGGGCGTTGGTCGATCAGGAGAATTCATGCGTATTGCGGTTGTCGGCGCGGGAGGCGTTGGAGGCGGGTTTGGTGTGGCGCTGGCCAAGGCGGGGGCCGATGTCACCTTCATCGCACGCGGCGCGCATCTGGCCGCCATGAAGACCCAGGGTTTGAAAATCCAGGGCGGTCGCGGCGAAACCCATCTGGTGCCGACCCGGGCGACCGACAATCCCGCCGAGGTCGGCACCGTCGACATCGTGCTGTTTTGCGTCAAGCTCTGGGACGTCGAAAGCGCGGGCCAGCACATCAAGCCGCTGATCGGCCCAAACACGGCGGTGATCCCGCTGCAGAACGGCATCGACGCCGCCGAGCGGCTGATCCCGATCCTCGGCAGCAACGCCGTGATGGGCGGCGTGGCGCAAATCAGCGCATCGATCACAGGACCGGCCCTGATCCAGCAGGTCGGCACCTTCATGCGCATGATCTTCGGTGAACTCGATGGCAAGCGCAGCCAACGGAGCGAGGACTTTCTGGCGCTGTGCCTGAAGGCCGGCTTCGACGCCACCTTGAGCGAGCAGATCCTGACCGATCTGTGGATGAAGTTCATCCTGCTCGCCACCAACGCCAGCATCACGGCGGCGACGCGGCAGCCGATCGGCAAATTGCGCGACGATCCCGACATCCGGCCGATGTTCATGGCGTCTTACCAGGAAATCATCGATGTCGGCCGCGCCAAAGGAATCCCCCTGCCCGCCGATGCGCGCGAGAAGATCGTCGAGTTCAACGCCCACGCGCCGCCTGCGATGAAAGCGTCGATGGCGCTCGATCTCGATCGCGGCAACCGGCTCGAATTGCCCTGGCTCGGCGGTAAGGTGGTGCAGCTCGGACGCGAGCTGGGTGTCCCCACACCAACGCATGCCACGTTGTACGCGGTGCTGAAGCCTTACATGATGGGCTCACCCGCCTGAGCGCGAGTTACTGAACGCGACGTCGCCGTCAAGAATACCGCATCAGGGCCTGGCCGACGATACGGACAAGGTCGGCCTGGCGCCTGGCGCCGGTCTTGCTGAAGATGCGCTGGAGATATTGCCGCGCGCTGCCCTCGGTGATCTCCAGGATCGATGCGATCTCCTTGATGGTGCGCCCCGCCGTCAACAACGCGGTCAGCCGCGCCTGCACCGGCGACAGCGCGAATATCCGCTGGAGCATTTTCTCTTTCGAATCGTCGCGCCACGGCTTCGCCGGTGGCAGTACTGATATGGACGGCTCGCGGTTGAGGGTCCGGTGCACCGTGAAGGCGCGCGCCAAATGCGGCACCAGCTCTCCGACCAATTCGCAATCTTCCGTATTGAAGGCCGGGGATACCGCCTTTCTGGTAAAGCCAAGGAAGTTGGTGATGTCGTCCCCGGCCGGCACGCCGACCACCAGCGTGTATTCAATATCGAGCGGCTTGAGCGCTTCAAGATAGACCCGGGACTGCCGTAATTTCGATTCCGCCACCACCATCCGGCAATGTAGCGGCTGGTACGGGCTCTGCCGGAACGCCGGCATGCGTGGATCCTCGTCCATCAACGCGGCGTAACGGCCGACCGAGACCGAATCCCAATTCTCGGTATCCAGCACGACATATTCCAGCGTGCCGTTACCATGCGCGATCTCGCTGACATAGGCATTGTCGGCCTTCAACAGCACCGCCGCCGCACCGAGGAATGGCTTCCACTGCGAAGCATCGAGCGCCGCGGCGTAAACCAGATCTACCGCCGTCAGGAGTTGACCAAGGCGCGCGGAATCAAGGTTCATTCAAAAAATCCAGACGGCGGGAATCAATCGGCAATAGGCCAGCGACGGCATAGCCGACGAGCCGGAGCGTAGTGTTCCCGAGAAACGTCAACAAATAAAGGGCTTTACATTTCGGAATACGTCGGACGCAGCGCCCGCCATGGTCGTCTGGAGATGGCAGCTTTGGGCGGCGCGAATCGAAACGCGGCGATCCTGTTTCGCCGTGGAGTGTTCGCTGCGTCCCGCGATTCATCGCTGCGTCATTTTTGGGATGCGGGAATGCCGGACGGAAATGCCAAGAGAATGCCGCCGCACTGGCAAACTTCCGACACACGATCACGGCGAAAAGGGGCGATCCGACATGACGCGTCGCGACGGCCGACACCTGCTGCGGTGTTGCCGTCGCGCAAATATTTTAAAGGGGTCTTCGTGTCGCAAAAAATCATCTTCCGATCGATCGTGCTGGCCTTCGCCTTGATGGCGTTTCCTGCTTTCGCGCAGAACAATCCCCTAACCGAGGCCGCCCCGCCCGCCACCAACAACGCCAATGCGCTGACGCCTGACCAGGCCAGGCGCGCGCTCGAAACCCTGCAGGACGATGCCAAGCGCGCGCAGATGATCGATACGCTGCGTGCGATCGCCAACGCTTCGCCCGCGAATGTCGCGCCTGCCAATACCTCTTCCCCGGCGCAAGCGGTGTCTCCCGCGCCCGAATCGCAATCCGCGATCCCGCTCACGGCGGACAGCCTTGGCGCCCAGCTGTTGCTGACGGTGTCCGAACAGGTCGGCGAGATCTCGCACGAGGTCGCCGACATCGCGCGAACGCTGACGCACTTCCCGGCGTTCTATTACTGGATCGTGCGAACGGCCAACGATCCCACCGCCTACGACCAGTTGCTCGATATCGCCTGGAAACTGGCGCTGGTGTTTGGTTGCGCTTTCGCGGCCGAATGGTTGATCTTTCGTGCCATCAAGCGGCCGGTGGCACTGCTGGAAGCCCCGCTTCCGCACCTGGCGCCGGCCCTGGCGCAGATGCCGGCGCCAACGCCCGATATTACCGACCCGCCCTCCTCCGCGGACGACATCGCCACGGCGCCCGAACGGCATCGACGGCGGCTTAGTCTGGCGCGCGCCTGGCAGTCGCTGATCCGGTTGCCGTTTGTGTTGGGGCGTCTGCTGCTCGAACTGCTGCCGGTGCTGGCCTTTGTCGGAGTCGCCACGATGTTGCTGGGCACCGAGATCGGCGAACTCGCAACCACCCGGCTGGTGATCTTCGCCATCGTCAACGCCTACGCGCTGTCGCGCGGGCTGATCTGTATCGCGCGGGCGCTCGCCGGACCGCTCGGCCTGTTTCGCGTGCGCGCCGAGACCGCGGCCTATATCGAAATCTGGGCGCGGCGCATCGTCACCGTCGCTGTCACCGGCATTGCCTTTGCGAATGTGGCGCTGCTGCTCGGCCTGCATCGCGCCGGCTATGCGGCGTTGCTGCGGCTGGTGATGCTGATCGTGCATCTGTTTGTCGTCGTCATCATCCTGCAATGCCGAAGGCCCGTCGCCGCCGCGATTCGCGCAGCCGATGGCCGCGAAGGCCCGGCTGCGAGGGCGCGCAATCGCATCGCCGGGCTGTGGCACTATCTGGCGATCGTGCTCGATCTGGCGTTGTGGGCGGTATGGGCGCTGAATATCCGCAACGGCTATGCGCTGCTGCTGCAGTATTTCGTCGGCACCGCCGCGGTCGTGCTGATCACGCGTTTGGCCACCATCGTGGTGTTGAGCCTGATTGATCGCGGTTTTCGGATCAGCCCGGATATCCTGCGGCGCTTTCCCGGCCTGGAAGCCCGCGCCAATCGCTATCTGCCGCTGTTGCGCAAAATCGTCGCGGCGGTCATCGCCGTAATCGGCTTCGTCGCCCTGCTGGAGGTCTGGGGCGTGGATGCCATCGTCTGGTTCTATGGCGGCCAGATCGGCAGCCGCTTGCTGTCGGCGGTGGTGACGATCGGCATCGCCGCACTGGCAGCGGCAACGATCTGGGAGACCAGCAACGCACTGATGGACCGCCAGCTCAATGCGCTGTCGCGCGACGGTCATTTCGCGCGCGCCGCACGCTTACGCACCTTTCAGCCGATGCTGCGAACGGCGCTGTTGTGCGTGATCGTCGCGGTGGTCGGCTTGACCACGCTGAGCGAAATCGGCGTCAACGTCGCGCCGCTATTGGCCGGCGCCGGAATCGTCGGAATCGCCATCGGCTTCGGCTCGCAGAAGCTGGTGCAGGACCTCATCACCGGACTGTTCCTGTTGCTGGAGAATACCGTGCAGGTCGGCGACAACATCACGGTCTCCGGCCTGTCGGGCACCGTCGAGAATGTTTCGATCCGTACCATTCGGCTGCGCGCCGGCGACGGCGCGGTGCACATCGTTCCCTTCAGCGCGGTGACGACGCTGACCAACTCCAGCCGTGGCGCCGGCAATGCCGCCGTCAGCGTCAACGTCGCCTACAAGGAAGACACCGACCGCGCCGGCCAGATCCTGAAGGATATCGTCACCGAAATGCGCAAGGAGAGCGAATACCGGCAGGCGATCCGCGGCGATCTCGAATTGTGGGGCGTCGACAAGGTCGACGGCACGATGGCCTCGATCGTCGGCCAGATCCGCTGTACCGACTCTGGCCGCTGGCCGGTGCAGCGCGAATTCAACCGCCGCATGAAGCGACGATTCCAGGAATGCGGCATCGAGATCGCATCGGCCGGCCAGACCATCCTGATGCACGTCCCCGCGCCGTCCGAAATCGCCGGAGATGCGATGCCGCGACGGGCGGCGGGTTAGAGCGATTGGGTTGAGCCAACGGAAGTGTCATCATCCGGCTTGACCGGATGATCCAGTATTCCACCGCGGTCCGTATCACCGACAGCGGTGATTACTGGATACTCCGCTGGAGCCTGTCATCGGGCTCGCCAGAGGCGAGACCCGGTGGCGGAGTATGACGTCATTGGTGGTGCACGCGCCGTGCCCGAACGCGTACGACAATGCTAAGCCGGCTTGCCGTAACTGTAGAACCCCTGCCCGGTCTTGCGGCCGAGACGGCCGGCGGCGACCATTTCCTTGAGCAGCGGCGCCGGACGATATTTCGGGTCGTTAAAACCCTCATAGAAGACTTCCATCACCGACAGCATGGTGTCGAGGCCGATCATGTCGGCCAGCGCCAAGGGGCCGATCGGATGATTGCATCCGAGCTTCATGCCGGCATCGATGTCCTCGGGTGTCGCCAACCCTTCCTGGACGGCGAAGATCGCTTCGTTGATCATCGGGCACAGGATGCGGTTGACCGCGAAGCCCGGGCTGTTCTTCGCGGTGATCGATACTTTTCCGATCCGCTTGGCGAACGCCTCGGCCTTGGCATGCGTATCGTCCGAGGTCTGCAGGCCGCGGATCAGTTCCAGCAGCGCCATCAGCGGCACCGGATTGAAGAAATGCATCCCGATAAAACGGTCCGGACGGTCGGTGGCCGCCGCGAGTTTGGTGATCGAGATCGACGAGGTGTTGGTCGCGACCAAAGCCTGTGGCCGCAATTTCGAACAAATATCCTTCAGTATCCTGATCTTGAGATCTTCGTTCTCGGTCGCAGCTTCGATCACCAGATCGCAATCGCCGAATTTGGCGTTGTCCGTGGTGGTGGCGATGCGCGCCAGCGCCGCGTGCCGGTCGGCGTCGGTCATCTTCTGCTTGTTGACCAGGCGCTCCAGGCTTGAGGACACCACCGACATGCCCCGCGCCAGCGCGGCATCGGAGATGTCGACCATTGTCACCTGGAGACCGGCCGCCGCGCAGATCTGCGCGATTCCGTTACCCATCGTCCCCGCGCCCACAATACCAATCGATTCAATCATTGCTCACGTAACTCCGCTTCCCTAGATGCCGGCTTTTCTGGATCCCGGCGCTGCGTCGCGTCCGCTACTCCGCTGCTTCCCGCACATAACGCGCGGTCGGCGTGCGCATGGTGACGAGTTCTTCCGCGGCCGAAGGATGCAGCGCGAAGGTGGCGTCGAAATCGGCCTTGGTCGCTTTCATCTTGACCGCGATGGCGACCGCCTGGATGATTTCGGCGGCGGTGTCGCCGATGACATGGCAACCCACGACGCGATCGCTGCTGGCGTCGACCACGAGCTTCATCAGGATGCGGGTATCGCGGCCCGACATCGTCGACTTGATGGGGCGGAAATCGGTCTTGTAGATATCGACGTGGCTGAATTGCGCGCGCGCTTCCGCTTCCGTCAATCCCACCGTGCCGACTTCGGGCTGCGAGAACACCGCGGTCGGAATGGTGGCGTGATCGACCTCTATTGGCCGCTTGCCGAACACGGTGTCGGCGAACGCATGGCCCTCGCGGATCGCGACCGGGGTCAGATTGATGCGATTGGTGACGTCGCCGACCGCATAGATGTTCGGCACCGAGGTGCGGGAAAAGCCATCGACGACGATGCCGCCATGCGCGCTGACCGCGACGCCCGCCTTCTCCAGCCCGAGGCCCGCGACATTGGGATGCCGGCCGATCGCGAACATCACCTTGTCGGCGGCGATGCTCGATCCGCTGGACAGATGCGCGGTGAAATCGCGGCTGTGCCGGTCGATGCTTTTGACGGTGCAGCCGGTCAGGATGGTGATGCCGGCCATCTCCATCTCCTTGCGCAGATGGACGCGGACATCCTCATCGAAGCCGCGCAGGATATTATCGCCGCGATAGACCACGGTCACGTCGGAGCCGAAGCCTGAAAAAATGCCGGCGAATTCCAGCGCGATATAGCCGCCGCCCTGGATCACGATCCGCTTCGGCAATTCCGGCAGATGAAACGCCTCGTTGGAGGAAATCACATGCTCGATGCCGGGGATCGCCGGTCCGTGGTTGGGTGTGCCGCCGGTGGCGATCAGGATGGTTTTCGCCGTGACGTTCCTGCCATTGGCAAGACGCAGCGTATGCGCATCCTCGATCACCGCGCGCGCCTTGACGATCTGCACGCCGGCTTTTTCGGCGTTCGAAGTGTAGATGCCTTCGAGCCGGCCGATCTCCTTGTCCTTGTTGACGACCAGGGTTGGCCAGTCGAAGGTCACGGGAGGAATGGTCCAGCCGAATCCGGCAGCGTCCTCGATCTCATGATGGATACGCGAGCCGATCACGAACAGCTTCTTGGGGACGCAGCCGCGGATCACGCAGGTGCCGCCCATCCGATACTCTTCGGCAATCATCACCCGCGCGCCGTAGCCGGCGGCGATTCGGGCGGCGCGCACGCCGCCCGAGCCACCACCAATCACGAAAAGATCGACGTCGAACTCAGCCATTCAAGCCCCGCCCACGTTAGGTGACCGGATCGGATTGCCCCGATCAAATCTCCTTGCCGCGCTTGCGCATCTCGGCGCGGAATTCGCCATTGACGACTTCAGCGAACTGCTGCGCCCACTGATTCATGTAGCCCATGGTCATCTGGATCGCCTTCGGCTCGGTGGTCAGCAGCTTCTGGCCGAGCGGCGATTTATAGAACGTCACCAGATCCTTCAATTCCTGCTCGGTGAACTGGCTGGCATAGACCTTCGCCATGCCGTCGCCGATTTCGTTTTGGCGGCCGGCGAGCTTCTGCGCGACGATCACCTCAACCTCGTTCAGATCCTTCTGGTAGTTGAGATTGCTTTGCAGCAACCGATCCTTGGTCTGGTGCACGATGTTCGGCACCGCCTGGGCGTACATGGAGCTGGCATTTTTCATCGCCAGGATTTCCTTGGCCGCGGCGACCGCTGCGGGAGACGCCGGCTTGTCAGCCGTTTGAGCCCGTGCCGGCGCGCCAGCCAGCGCCAGACCCAGTACCAGGCCCGCGGCCGACAAAATTCTCGAAAGGCTCTTCATTCCGATTCTCCTCGATTGCGGCATTACCGCCGTTCAACAACGCGAATTCCTTCGACCACACGAATTCCCTGGGCGCCGGCCAATATCGCCGTGCGCACCATGCCAACGAACAGCCCATGCTCGACCACGCCCGGGATGACGTTCAGCAATCCCGCCAGCCGAGGCACGTCCGTTATCTGTCCAAGATGGGCATCCACAATCCAGTGGCCGCCATCGGTGACGAAAACGTGACCGTCCTTGCCCTTACGGACCACCATTTGCCCGGAAACGCCGCTCGCGGCAAATGCCTTGGCGATGGCGCGCTGCGTCGCCTTCAGGCCGAACGGAATCACTTCCACCGGCAGCGGAAAGCGGCCGAGGACATCGACCCATTTCGACTCGTCGGCGATGACGATCATGCGATCGGACGCCGCCGCCACGATCTTCTCGCGCAACAATGCGCCGCCGCCGCCCTTGATGACATTGAGCGCCGGATCGATTTCGTCGGCGCCATCGACGGTGAGGTCAAGGTGATCAATGTCGTCAAGCGTGGTCAGGCGAATGCCGCAGCGCTCGGCGTCGGCGCGGGTCACTTCCGAGGTCGGCACGCCGATCACATCCAATCCGGCGCGAACCCGCTCGCCCAGCAATTCGACAAAATGCCTGGCGGTCGAACCGGTGCCGAGGCCCAGCTTCATGCCGGAGCTTACCTGCTCCAGCGCACGCGCCGCCGCTTGCCGTTTGAGTTCTTCCATATTCACGCGCTAGGCCTATCGTTTGGAAACCGCTGCCGATCCGGCGACCGGGGTGTCCGGCGGGGGCATATCTAGCGTCGTTTTGCGGAGAGGAACAGCATTATACCCCCCGATCCGGCCGTAATTGATCACTTCCCGGGAAGCCCGATGTGCCAGCTTGCAAGATGGCGCCGGGAACGCTAGCGATCGCCGATGAGCTCCGTTCGCACTGTTGTCTTCGATCTCGACGGCACGCTGGTGGATACCGCGCCCGACCTGATCACCGCCCTTAATTTCGTGCTCGACCGCGAGGGCATGGCGCCGATCCCGCTGGCATCCGCGCGCACCATGATCGGTGCCGGCGCCCGCCGCATGATCGAGCGCGGCCTGGAAGCGGACGGTCGCGCCATAAGTCCCGCCGACATCGCCCGGCTGACCAGCGATTTCATCGACTATTATGCGGCGCACATTGCCGATGCCTCGCGCCCGTTCGATGGATTGGGCTCAGCGCTCGATGATCTGGCCGCGCGCGGCTATCAATTCGCGGTTTGCACCAACAAACTGGAATGGCTGTCGAAGAAGCTGCTCGACGCACTGGGATTGAGTTCGCGATTTGCCGCGATCTGCGGCGCCGACACGTTCGGGGTCGCCAAGCCCGATCCGGTGATCCTGCAACAGACCGTGGCGCGCGCCGGCGGCAAGCTCTCCGCGACCGTGATGGTGGGCGATGCCGGTCCGGATATCGGGGTGGCGCGGCGCGCCAATGTTCCCGTGATCGGTGTTGAATTCGGCTACACCGAAGTTCCCATCGCCGACCTGAAACCCGACCTGCTGATCGGCCATATGCGCGATCTGCCGGCCGCCGTCGAACGCCTGATGGCGCGCGAGAAAACCTCCTAAATATATGATATTTATCATATATTTTTTGAGCGTCGGATGAAAATTAACCATCACTAAACGATGACCGTCCCCACGGTTGCGCTGACGTACCGAGGCTCCTATGGTCGCCAATGGGGATTGTGGCAGTAAGCCGCAGTAGAGTGACGGATTGATCATGCGTCGTGTCATCGCGATTGCCGCGGCTGGATTCAGTCTGGCCGGCTGCTCCTCCTTTTCCATGGGTGACTACTTCAAGTCGACGCCGCCGACGGTGCAGGTCCAGCTCGACTCGCAGCCGCAAGGCGCCGATGCCCGCACCTCGCTCGGTCCGGGCTGCAAGACCCCCTGTTCGGTCACGGTGCCGGCTCCGGACACCGGTTTCTCGGTCACCTACACCTTGAACAGGTTCCAGCCGGCGACCGTGCCGGTGGCGGTGGTTCATAATCCAGGCGACTTCTCCACGCCGGCATCGACCAATGTCGATCCCAATCCGGTGGTCGCGGAACTGCAGCCCGCGGGCCCGCCGCCGAAGCCGCCCCGCAAGAGGGTGATGCGGCCGAAACGGCCGAAGCCGCCGAAGGGCGCTGCGGCGCCACCTCCGGCTGCGGATTCGGCCTTCCCGGCACCGACCCAGGCGGCTCCCGCGGCACCTCCTCCGCCCCCACCGCCGACGCAGCCCACGCGCTGATTGTTTGCACTGCACGCAAACGGGGTCCGGCAACGTACCGATTGTATGCAGATTGCTTGATGCATACATTGTGACTGCAAGGCAGCTGCCATAGGCGCATGGCGGCTGGCTGCAGTGACAAGGCCGGTTGAATGAACGGACCCGTATTGTTGAGTCCCCCCGCATCGCTGTTGCGGCCGATGACCGATCCGTTCGGCCGGTCGATCAGCTATTTGCGCGTGTCGGTGACCGATCGCTGCGACCTGCGCTGCTTTTATTGCATGTCGGAAGACATGACATTCCTGCCCAAGGCCGATCTGCTCACGCTCGAGGAACTCGACCGGCTGTGTTCCGCGTTCATCGCCAAGGGCGTGCGGAAGCTGCGGTTGACCGGCGGCGAGCCGCTGGTCCGGCGCAATGTGATGTCGCTGGTGCGCTCGCTGTCGCGCCATCTCGATAGCGGCGCGCTCAACGAACTGACGCTGACCACCAACGGCTCGCAACTGGCGCGCTTCGCCGCTGAACTGCGCGACTGCGGGGTACGCCGCATCAACGTCTCGCTGGATACGCTCGATCCGGCAAAATTCCGTGCCATCACCCGCTGGGGCGATCTTGACAAGGTGCTGGCCGGGATCGAGGCGGCGCGCGCCGCCGGTCTCGCGGTGAAGATCAACGCGGTGGCACTCAAGAACATGAACGAGGAGGAAATCCCCTCGCTGATGCAATGGGCGCACGGCAAAGGCATGGCGCTGACCTTGATCGAGGTGATGCCGATGGGTGACATCGGCGAAGGCCGCATCGACCAATATGTGCCGCTGTCGCTGCTGCGCGCTCGCCTCAGTCAGCAATTCACCCTGACCGACCTCCCCGATGATACCGGCGGCCCGGCCCGTTATGTTCACGTCGGCGAGACCGGCGGCAAACTCGGCTTCATCACGCCGATGACCCATAATTTCTGCGAGTCCTGCAACCGGGTGCGGATCACCTGCACCGGCACGCTGCACACCTGCCTCGGCCACGAGGATGCCTCCGACCTGCGCAAACCGCTGCGGGCCTCCGCCGACAATGAGCTATTGAGTGTTGCGATCGACCGCGCCATCGGCTTGAAGCCCAAGGGCCACGACTTCATCATCGATCGCCGGCACAACCGCCCCAGCGTCAGCCGGCACATGAGCGTCACGGGCGGTTAATCAGTACCGACCTCTGGCCTGTCTCGCTTCGGACAGAAGCGAAAATTCCTCCACAATATCAACAAACTTCCGATTGACGGCGGTGTTGCGCGCTGGTTTGGTGCGGCGGCTTCATGCTGGCTCGGCTGGATAAGCCGCTGCGCCTGATGCGCAGCCAACACAGCAGAAGCACCGTTTGGGGGAGATGTCCGTTGCAATCGCTCGCAGGAATGCGCCGGGTCTTCAGATGAAGACTGGCTTTGTGCGTTCTCGCCATGCCGGCGACGCAACCTTTATTGAAACGATCGGCGCGGCCTGATGGCGGGTGCCGGGGAGAAAACGATGCGCCCATTGCTGGCAATCAGCACTGTTATCGACCAGATCAACGAGAAGATCGGCTACGTCTGCAATTTCCTGGTGCTGGCCGCCTGTCTCGTCAGCGCCGGCAACGCCATGATCCGTTACGCGTTCAGCTACTCTTCGAACGGCTGGCTTGAACTGCAATGGTACATGTTCGCGATCCTGGTGATGTTCGGCGCGTCCTACACCTTCAAGCGCAATGAACATGTGCGGGTCGAAATCTTCTATCTGTTCCTCTCCGAACGCGGTCAGCTCTGGCTCGATCTGATCTGCACGCTGTTCTTCCTGATCCCGTCCTGTCTGCTGCTCAGCTATCTGTCGTGGCCGTTCTTTCATCAGGCCTACGCGGTCGGCGAGATGTCCGGCAATGCCGGCGGTCTGATCCGCTGGCCGATCAAGTTTGTCATTCCGTCCGGCTTCGTGATGCTGGCGTTGCAAGGCGTCTCCGAGGTGATCAAGCGCATCGCCGCGCTGCGCGGCGAGGTCACGATCGACGCGAAGTACGAGAGGCCGACGCAATGATTACGTTACAGACGATGCCGCCGATGATGTTCGGCGGCCTGGTCATCGCCATGCTGATCGGATTCCCGGTGGCGTTCACGCTGGCCGCGGTCGGATTGGGCTTCGGGTTTCTGGCGATCCATCTCGGCTTCTTCGACATGAACTTCCTGCAGGCGATCCCCGGCCGCGTGTTCGGCAGCGTGCTATCCAACGAACTGCTGCTCGCGATTCCCTTCTTCACCTTCATGGGCGCGATCCTCGAGCGCTGCGGCCTCGCCGAAGACATGCTGGATTCGATGGGCCAGTTGTTCGGGCCGATCCGCGGCGGCCTCGGCTATTCGGTGATCCTGGTCGGCTTCATTCTCGGTGCCATCACGGGCACGGTGGCGGCCCAGGTGATCGCGATGGCACTGATCTCGATGCCGATCATGATCCGCTATGGCTACAACATCCGCTACATCACGGGCGTGCTGGCCGCGTCAGGAACCATTACCCAATTGGTGCCGCCGTCGCTGGTGCTGATCGTATTGGCCGACCAGCTCGGCAAGTCGGTCGGCGATATGTATCTCGGCGCCTGGGGTCCGTCGATTTTCCAGATCTTCCTGTTCGCCGGCTACACCTTCGTGCTCGGCATCTTCAAGCCGCATTATCTGCCGCCGGTGCCGATCACGGAATTGACGCTGACCGGATGGCCGCTGTGGCGCAAATGCCTGATGGGCATCATCCCCTCGGCGGTGCTGATCTTCGTCGTGCTAGGCACCATGATGATGGGCCTTGCCACGCCGACCGAAGCCGGCGCCATGGGCGCGGTCGGCGCCATCGTGCTGGCTGCGATCCACAGCAAGGATTTCAGCACGATGGGCCGCAAGGTCCTCATCGCGGGCGTGATCGCCGGCGGCATCGGCACCATGGTCGGCATCTTCATGACCGAGGGCATCGTGTTCAAGACCGCCTTTGCCGTCACCTATCTCGCGGTGGTGTGGATCTGCCTCGAAGCCGTCCGCATTCCCGAGCTGCGCGACCTGATCAAGCAGGGCTACGAGACGACCATGCGCATCACCACCATGGTGACGTTCATCCTGATCGGCTCGACCTGCTTCTCGGTGGTGTTTCTCGGCGTCTCCGGCGGCGTCTGGCTGGAGAACCTTCTGACCTCGCTGCCGGGCGGGGTCTGGGGCTTCCTGATCTTCATCAACCTCTTCATCTTCTTCCTGGCGTTCTTCCTGGATTTCTTCGAGATCGCCTTCATCATCCTGCCGATGATCGCGCCGATCGCGCAGAAAGTCCTGGGGCCCGTGGTCGGCGATGGACCGGCGCTGATCTGGTTCGGCGTCATGCTCTGCGTCAACATGCAGACATCGTTCATGCATCCGCCGTTCGGTTTTGCCCTTTTCTATCTGCGCGGCGTCGCGCCGAAGGAAGTCAAGAGTTCGGATATTTACTGGGGCGCCCTGCCCTGGGTCGGCTTGCAAGCCCTGATGGTGTTTATCGTGATCGCGTTTCCGATCACGGTCACCGGCCTGCTCGACAAGCCGGTCAATGTGGATCTGAACAAGGTCAAGATCGACGTTCCCCAGATCGAGCTGCCGCCGCTGGATTTCGGGCCACCGGCCAAGCAATAGTGCGAGGCATGGCTAGCGCGAACTGACCGTAGCGCCGGCTCGTGCATCTCCAACTGCCCAACTTGGGCAACATGTATCAGTCTTTGATACAAAACGTTTGACGAACGTATCATAAATTGATACACTCATCGTCATGATCAAGAGCTTTAAAAACGCCGTGACGGAAGCCGCCTTCAACGGCGAAATCCGCAAGGGGTTTCCGGCTGATTTGATCAAGGTCGCACGGCGGAAGCTCGGCTATCTCAACGCCGCCACTGCGCTCGACGATTTACGCGCTCCCCCGGCCAACCGCCTCAAAGCGCTGGAGGGCGACCGTCAAGGGCAGCATTCAATCCGGGTGAACGATCAATTCCGGATTTGCTTTATCTGGACTGCGGAGGGTCCGAGCGACGTTGAATTTGTTGACTACCACTAACCCGAACCGCGGCGGATGCCGCAGCATAGAAGGGCGGCAGATGCCGCTGACGGAGGGCCAAATGGCTAAGAAGCTTCCACCGCTGCACCCCGGCGAAGTCCTGCGGGAAGAATTCCTTGTTCCGCTGGATATGTCACCCGGCGCTCTGGCGAAAGCCTGTGGCGTTCCGCGCACGCGGATCGAGCGGCTCGCGAACGAGCAAATCGGCGTCACCGCCGATACGGCCCTGCGGCTGTCCAAGGCGTTCGGCACCACGCCGGAACTGTGGCTCAACCTGCAGAATACGTTCGATGTGGCAACAGCACGGAAGAAGATCGCTCCCGAACTGAAGCGTATCGAGCTCGTGACCGAAAAGGCAGTATAATTCGATCGATATACGAAACGAGATTTCAATACTCGGTGATGGTCACGATGCACGCCACCTTGGTGAACAACGCCCGTAGCCACCAAGCCCTCGTCCTATGCTTGCTTAAGAAATGGAACTGCGGGTCGCAGACTGGCTAGAACGTTAGAAAAATGATGAACGCAAAAGATAGCGAAGCATCGTCCGGTAACGCTGCTCCGTAGGGCCGGGACCCAGCGCCACAGAGAGGACCCGGATCAGCAGCGCACCACGCCGCAAGCGCGGCGCGCTGCTGATCCGGGGAACGTGTCCGACGTTCGGACTAACTGACGTCGCGCACGATCAAGTCTGGGCGTGGCGCGCCATGAAATTGTCGTAACCGATTTCGGCGACCTGGAACCATTGATAGCCGGTGCTGGTGTAGGCCGTGATCGAATCGTAGACCTTCTTGAAATTCGCGTTGGTCGCCGCGACTTCGTTGTTGAGATCCTTGGTCGCCTTGTAGCTCGCTTCCATGATGGCGGGCGAGAAGCCGTGCAGCTTGGTGCCGCCGGCCAACAGTTTCTTCAACGCGAGCGGGTTCACCGTGTCGTACTTCGCCATCATCCAGTTGTTGGCGAAATGGCCGGCCTGTTCGAGAACGTTCTGGTAATATTTCGGCAAGCCGTTCCATTTCTCCAAATTGATCAAAGCGATCAACATCGGGCCGCCCTCCCACCACCCCGGGTAATAATAATGCGGGGCGACCTTGTAGAGGCCGAGCTTCTCGTCGTCATAGGGCCCGACCCATTCAGCCGCGTCGATCGTACCTTTTTCAAGCGCGGGATAGATGTCGCCGCCGGCGAGCTGCTGCGGCACACAGCCGAGTTTCTGCATCACCCGGCCGGCGAAACCGCCGATCCGGAATTTCAGTCCCTGCAGATCGTCGAGCGTATTGATCTCCTTGCGAAACCAGTCGCCCATCTGACAGGTGGTGTTGCCGGCGAGCAGCGAGGTGACGTTGTAGCTCTTGTAGAACTCGTTCAGAATCTCCTTGCCGCCACCGAGCATGTACCACGCCTGATTGAGCCGCGCGTTGGGACCGAACGGAATGCAGGAGCCGAACGTGAAGGTCGGATCCTTGCCGAAATAATAATACGACGCGGTGTGGCCCATTTCGACGGTGCCATTCTGAACGGCGTCGAGAACCTGCAGGCCTGGAACGATTTCACCGGCGGCAAAGGTCTGGATCTGGAACTTGTTATCGGTCGCCTCGGCAACAGCTTTCGCCATCAACTCGGCGCCACCGTGCAAGGTATCGAGCGATTTCGGCCAGCTCGTCGTCATGCGCCATTTGATTTCCGGCATCGATTGCGCGATCGCAGGTGCTGCCATGGTCGCGGCGCCCGCGACGCCGATTCCCGTGACCTTGATGAAATCCCTTCGCTTCACGTCGTTACCCCCTCATGATGATCTCTTGGTTTGAGCCAGATCCTCTCGGAAAACCGTTATCCACTTTTCCGGATCAGGCTTTGCCTTCGTTTCGAGGCTTGAACCGAGCATGGAACATCCGGATTCCGATTTCCATGCCGATCTGGCGTATCGCAACGCAAAAAGCCCGGCCTCCTCGCGGAGACCGGGCTCATTGCGACGATTTGAAACGGTATCAGCCGCGCGTGCGCGAGCGGATCATGAAGCTGTCGAAGGTATATTCGGCCACCTGCCACCAAAGATACTCATCGGAGCGATAGGCCTGCATCGCGTCGATCGTCTTCTTGAAGTCGGCGTTCTGCGCCGAGATTTCGCCCCACAATTCGTTGGTCGCCTTGAGGCAGGCTTCCAGCACTTCGTTGGTGAACGGACGAAGCTGGGTGCCACCGGCAACCAGACGCTTCAAAGCGGTCGGATTCTGCATGTCGTAACGCGCGGCCATCCAGGTATTGGCGTTGGCGCAAGCGTTACTGACGATCGCCTGATAGTTTTTCGGCAGCGAATTCCATTTCTCGAGATTGCAGAACGCGTGCACCATGGGACCGCCTTCCCAGAAGCCCGGGTAATAGTAGTATTTAGCAACCTTCTGGAAGCCGAGCTTCTCGTCGTCATACGGCCCAACCCACTCGGCCGCATCGATCGTACCTTTTTCGAGCGCCGGGTAGATGTCGCCGCCGGCGAGCTGCTGCGGCACCACGCCGACCTTCTGCAGGACCTGGCCGGCGATGCCGCCGATGCGGAACTTGAGGCCGGAGAGATCGGCAACCGTCTTGATCTCCTTGCGGAACCAGCCGCCCATCTGGGTGCCGGTGTTGCCGCAGGGAAAGCCGATCACACCGAACTTCTTGAAGAACTCGTTGCCGAGCTCCATGCCGCCGCCCTGGTACCACCAGGAGTTCTGCATGCGTGCGTTAAGACCGAACGGCACCGACGCATAGATCGCGAAGGTCGGATCCTTGCCGACGTAATAATACGAGACGGTGTGGCTCATCTCGATGGTGCCGTTGGAGGTGGCATCGAGCGCCTGCAGGCCGGGAACGATTTCGCCGGCGGAAAATACCTGAATCTGGAATTTGTTGTCGGTCATCTCCGCGACGTATTTCGAGAACTCCACCGCGCCGCCGTAAATGGTGTCGAGCGACTTCGGGAAGCTTGACGTCATGCGCCACTTGATCTCGGGCATCGACTGCGCGATCGCCGGTGAGGCCACCGCCGTGGCGGCGGCACCGACTGCGGAAACTTTCAAAAAATCACGACGCTTCATTCAGGCATCTCCTTGGTGGGGCAGTCCGAGGTTTCTGGAGTATTTGGGTTTTCTGGAGTATTCGCTCCGGCGACGCGATCACTGCATCGACCGAACTTGTTCTGGCGGGGCTTTATCACGGAAGTCGGGCGGCGAAAACGCAACAAAGGCATGACACCACAGATTAAACGAAAGTCGCATATTTCGGCGGACGGGCTTGTCTGCCGGGCTTGTCTGCGCTGAAATCGCTCAGCCCGCGGCGATGACGCCCTGCAGTTGGTCGCGGACCTTGGCAGCGATCGCGCGATAGATTGCCGTATAAGGGCCATCAGGCTCGCTTTCCACAACCGGTGTCCCCGAATCCGAGGTCGACCTGATCGACATGTGCAGGGGGATCTCACCCAGGAACGGCACGCCCAGCCGTTCGGCCTCGTGCCGCGCGCCACCGTGACCGAAGATGTCCGACCGGGTGCCGCAATGCGGGCACTGAAAATAGCTCATATTCTCGACTATCCCGAGCACGGGGACATTGACCTTCCTGAACATCGCGAGCCCGCGCCGCGCATCGATCAGGGAAAGATCCTGCGGTGTCGAAATAATGACCGCGCCCTTGAGCGGCACATTCTGCGCGAGCGTCAGTTGCGCATCGCCGGTGCCGGGCGGCATATCGACCACGAGCACATCGAGCGTGCCCCACGCGACATCCCGCAGCATCTGGGTGATCGCCGACATCACCATCGGCCCGCGCCAGATCATCGCGGTCTCTTCCTCGACCAGAAAGCCGATCGACATGATCGCCAGACCAAAACGGACGATCGGAATCATTTTCTTGTTGTCGTCCAATTTGGGCTTCTCGCGAATGCCGGTCAGCCGCGGCACCGAGGGCCCGTAAATGTCGGCGTCGAGCAGGCCGACCCGCAAACCGAGATCGCGAAGACCAAGCGCCAGATTGAGCGCCGTGGTCGATTTGCCGACACCGCCCTTGCCGGACGCCACCGCGATCACGGCCGAGATACCGGGGATTTCGGCTTGCTTGGCCATCGGCGAAGCCGGACTTTGCGGCGGCCGATGCGCAGCGACAGGCTGCACGCCATGACCATGGCCGTGATTGTGCGGCGTAGGTTGTGGTGGCGGCGCTGCGCCGGCCTTGCGTTCGGCCGTCAGCGCGACCATCGCGGTGGTGACGCCGGGAATGGCGCGGACGGCGGCTTCCGCCTGCGCCCGAATGCTTTCCCAGGCGCGGGCTTCCGCGGCATCGACATTGATCGAGAAGAACACCTTGCCGTCGCTGATCGAAATCGCCGACAGCACATTCGCGTTGGTCAAGGCAACGCCGCGTGGCGACATTACCTTGGCCAGACCATCAAGAACCTGCTGCTGCGTCGCGCTCACGAAAACTCTCCTGGAACCCACATCTGGACGCAACAGATAGTGCGATCCGGCCGAAAAGGATACCCGTCGCGGAGCGGTATCAGGCCCGCGCGACAGGCAAGCGCCCTGCCCGAGCCTGTCGATTGCCTTACTTACGGTCTTCTTTGGACATTTCGTAGTTGAGCTCGATCATCACGCCATTGGGATCGGTCACGAAAATTTGCCAGACCTCGACGCCCGGCACTTCACGGACATCGAACGGCAAACCCCTGGATGTGAGCCGTTGCTTCATGCCGGCGAAACCCCGGCTCGCAAAGGCGACATGATGGACCACGCCGGAATCCGGCTTTTGCTGCTCGCTGGTCTGCGCAATGTCGACCAGATGCACCACCGGCTTGCCTTCGCTGTACATCCAGGCCCCGGGGAACGCGAAATTCGGCCGGTCGCCTTTGGTGAGATCAAGCACTTCCTCATAGAAACGGACGGTCTCGCCGAGCCTGGCGGTACGAATATTGAAATGATCGAGTAAACCCACGCTCATACTGGCACTCCCATTGTTTTTGCCTGTTGTTTTGGCCTGTTGTTTTTGCCCGTTGCCTGCTTTGACGGTGTCGCGGGCATTCTAGCACCAAAGCCCGCTGCTTCGCCAAACCAGCCGTTGCCCTTCATGCTGCAGGGTTTATTGTACGGCATTCCACTTCGGCAGCGGACCTGTTTCGAGCATCGAACCGGCCCATTTGCCACCACTCCAGTATACCGCCCGGCAGAGCTAACCACGCCGGCAAAACCCCAAGGTTGTAAACATGGCTAAAGTCGCTTTTCTCGGTCTCGGCGTCATGGGCTTCCCCATGGCAGGACATTTGGTGAAAAAAGGTGGCCACGAGGTGACGGTCTACAACCGGACCGCCGCCAAGGCCAAGGAATGGGCTGATAAATTCGGCGGCAAAACCGCAGCCACGCCAAAAGCCGCCGCCGAGGGCCAGGATTTCGTGATGTGCTGCGTCGGCAATGACCATGATTTGCGCTCGGTCACCCTCGGTGCCGACGGCGCGTTCGCCGGTGTCAAAAAGAGCGCGACGTTCGTCGACCATACCACCGCGTCAGCTGAAGTCGCGCGCGAACTCGATGCCGCCGCCACCAAAGCCGGCTTCAAATTCATCGACGCGCCGGTTTCCGGCGGACAGGCCGGCGCCGAAAACGGCGTCCTGACGGTGATGTGCGGCGGCAGCGCCGATGCCTATGCCGGCGCGGAGTCCGTGATCGCGGCCTATGCGCGGATGTGCAAGCTGCTCGGACCGGCCGGCTCCGGCCAGCTCACCAAAATGGTCAACCAGATCTGCATCGCCGGCCTGGTCCAAGGCCTGTCCGAGGGCATTCATTTCGCCAAGAAGGCCGGTCTCGACGTTCAGGCCGTGATCGACACCATCTCCAAGGGAGCCGCGCAGTCCTGGCAGATGGAGAACCGCTACAAGACCATGAACGAAGACAAATTCGATTTCGGCTTTGCCGTCGAATGGATGCGCAAGGATCTGTCGATCTGTCTCGCTGAGGCGCGGCGCAATGGCGCCAACCTGCCGGTGACCGCGCTGGTCGATCAGTTCTACTCCGAAGTGGAGAAGATGGGCGGCAAGCGCTGGGATACGTCGAGCCTGCTGGCGCGACTGCAGCGCTGAGTTCCGGCTGCGCGAACAGGGCTAACATTTCGTCATGGCCGGGCTCCGTCCCGGCCATCCACGTCTTTCTCGCCAGTGCCCAGTGAAGACGTGGATGCCCGGGACATCTAGCGCGAAGACGCGCTTTTGCCCGGGCATGACGAACTTGATGGGGCGTCGCTGACAACGCGTCAAAAGTTAATTTAACTTCCCGTTAACGAGATTCTCTCGCTCTTTAAGGCCCCTCTTAATGATTTGGAGCGACAGATAGACAATGCAAAAGCCCGCGCGGTTCGCGGGCAGGATTTGTGTTGTTTAATGAGTAAACCCGCCGACAAGCCCGAGATTGTCCAGCTTCCGGCGGAGACGCCGATTGCAGCACCGGTGCATAATCGCCGTGCGGCGGCCCAGCGGGTGCGTGAGGCGCGCGACAGGTTAACGTCGACCAGCGGAACCCGGCCCGCCTTCGATCGTGAATTGCTCCGGCAATATGCCCAGACGCGGCTGTCGGCATCCTATGTCGTCATGCTGCTGGTGGTGGCAACCGGCCTGTTGTTCGGTTTCTGGATGCAGCCGATTTCGGCAGCGGCCTGGACCGGCGCCATGCTCTGCATCCATGCGGTGATGATCCGCCGTTGCCGCCAGTTCCTCGAGGAACCGCCCTCGCTGACCACAACGCGCAAATGGCGGACGCGTTTTATCATGCTCGATCTGCTGTACGGGCTGTGCTGGACCGCGCTCCTGATCCATCCGGCCAGCCCGGACATGACATCGAACACGCTGATGATGTTCCTGATGCTGCTGGTGATCGCGGTGTCGAGCATGCTGGCGGCAAACCTGCCGATCGCAGCGCTGGTCGCCACCGCGCCGGTCACCGCGGCGATCGCGCTCGATCTGGTGCTGACCGGCACGTTCGACAATTACGTGCTGGCGCTGCTGGCGATCGCCGCCGAAGGTTACTTCGCGCTGTTGGCCCGCCGCCTGCATTCGACCACGCTGGATACGCTGGAGGCGCGCGCCGAAAAGGACGCGCTGATCGGCGAACTCGAACAGGCCAAGGCGATTTCGGATGAAGCACGCCATCGCGCCGAATCCGCCAACGTCGCCAAGTCGCGTTTTCTGGCGCAGATGAGCCACGAACTACGCACGCCGCTCAATGCCATCCTCGGATTTTCCGAGGTAATGAAGAGCGAAATCTTCGGCGGTCACGCGGTGCCGGTGTACAAGGAATATTCGGCCGACATCCATAATTCCGGCGTTCATCTGCTCAATCTGATCAATGAAATTCTCGATCTGTCGCGGATCGAGGCTGGCCGCTACGAACTCAACGAAGAAGCCGTCTCGCTGGTGCACGTCGTCGCCGACTGCCATCATCTGCTGAAATTGCGGGCCTCGAGCCGCGGCATCGCCATTCACGAAGTGTTCGAGCACGGCATGCCCAGGATCTGGGGCGACGAGCGCGCGACGCGCCAGATCGTGCTCAATCTGCTGTCGAACTCGATCAAGTTCACGCCGCAGGGCGGCGAGATCTGGCTGAAGGTCGGATGGACCGCCTCCGGCGGGCAATATCTCAGCGTCAAGGATACCGGCTCGGGCATTGCCGAGGATGAAATCCCGATCGTGCTGGCGTCGTTCGGCCAGGGCTCCAATTCGATCAAATCCGCCGAGCAAGGCGCGGGCCTCGGCCTGCCGATCGCCAAAAGCCTGATCGACATGCATGGCGGCACCTTCACGCTGAAATCGAAGCTGCGGATCGGCACCGAGGTGATCGTCACCTTCCCGCCGGAACGCGTAATGTCGGCGCTGGCGCCGATGGCCGAGGAAAGCGCGCCCCCGCTGCAGCCGGAACCCACGGTGCCCGAGGAGAAACGCCGGGTCCGCAACAAGCCCATTATGAGCGCAGGGACCGGGTTGTGACAGGGATGCATATCACTCAGGCGCTTGCACAAATGGCCCAAACCATTTCAAACTCCGTCAATGAGCAAAGAAACGCCGTGCATCGCCGTCTGTATGATGGATCCCGGGACCAGCCTCTGTTTGGGCTGCGGACGAACGCTGCCGGAGATCGCGCGCTGGCATCGCATGGACAGCGCAGAACGTCATGCGGTGATGGCGCTGCTGCCGGCGCGCATGGCCGACGCCGGACTGGCGCAATTGCAGCCAACAGCAAAATCGAACGTAGACTAGACAGCATTCGCTTTGGTGTGAGAGGGCCGTTGTGAGCCGCATCCTGCTCGTCGTCATCATGCTTGCGGCGACCGCCGGCGCCGTGGTCGCCTATGGCGATCCAAGCCGGATCGCGCGCGCCGGCGATACCGTCTCGGGCCTGTTGCGCAAGCACGCCACGCCGGTGGAGCGTGCCGTGCAGATTCCGCGCGGACAGGGCGGCGAGTTCGCGCTGCATGCGAGGATCAACGGCGTCAACGCGCCGATGGTGATCGATACCGGGGCGACCTCCGTGGTGCTGACCTATGAGACCGCGAAGGCGGCGGGCCTGCCGCTGGAGCTGCTTGAATATGACGTCGACGTCGAAACCGCGGGCGGACACACCAAGGCGGCGCGTCTGACGCTCGATCGCCTGGCAATCGGCAAGCTGGTCGAGCGCTCGGTGCCGGCGCTGGTGGTGCCGCACGGCCAAATGAAGACCAATCTGCTCGGCATGAGCTTTCTGGACCGACTGGAAAGCTGGGAAGTGCGCCCGGACCGGCTGATGCTGCACGGCTATCCGTAGCAGCCTCGGGACTACGCCGCGATCGCGGCCTTGACGCGATCCTCGACCCGCGTGATCGCATCGCGCAACACATTCACACCCGCGCCCGGCTTGACGCCATTCTCGGCGAGGTGACGGCGGAACGCGCGTGCGCCCGGCACCCCATGAAACGCACCGACGAAATGCCGCGTGATCGAATGCAAGCGGGTGCCTTGCGCCAGTTCGCGCTCGATATAGGGCACCATCTCCTCGAACACGTCCTTCATCGCGACATGCGGCGGCGTCTCGCCGAACAGTTCGGAATCGACCGCCAGCAACCGCCAGGGATCGTGATAGGCGGCGCGGCCCAGCATGACGCCATCGACGTGGCCGAGATGGCCCGTCGCTTCGTCAAGGCCGACGATGCCGCCATTGATGATGATGGATACATCGGGCATCGCGGCTTTCAGCCGATAGACCCTGTCGTAATCGAGCGGCGGGATGTCGCGATTTTCCTTCGGCGATAGTCCGTTGAGCCAGGCCTTGCGGGCGTGCACGATCAGCGCGTCGGCGCCGGCGGCGACCACGGCGCGTGCCAGCGTATCCAGCGCCAGTTCAGGATCCTGATCGTCGATCCCGATCCGGCACTTGACCGTAACAGGCACACGCACCGCGCGCTTCATGGCAGCGACGCCCTCGGCCACCAGTTGCGGCTCCGCCATCAGGCAGGCGCCGAAGCGGCCATCCTTGACCCGATCCGACGGGCAGCCGACGTTGATGTTGATTTCGTCGTAGCCGAAATCCTCGCCGATCCTGGCCGCGATCGCGAGGCCGCGCGGATCCGAGCCGCCGAGTTGAAGCGCGACCGGATGTTCGCTCAAATCGAACCCGAGCAATCGCTGGCGGTCGCCATGGATGATGGCCCCGGTCGTCAGCATCTCCGTATAAAGCCGCGCCCGCCGCGTCATCAGCCGATGGAACACACGGCAATGCCGGTCGGTCCAATCCATCATTGGGGCGACGCTAAAACGGCTCTGTAGCAGGTCTCTCTTGAGCATCCCCCTAATTAGGCGATGCCAGCCGCAAGAGCAACTACACCGAGCCCAGTCGCGGCATCACATCGAGCGCCAATACTCCGGTGGCTCGAATCGACACTCGGCTACCAACCCTTGGGCATCGGAAGTTTAATGACTAGCACGCAATTTTCGATAACCTAGTGAACAATCCCGTTTTTTGAAATCGCACTTTGATCGCGCGTCCGCAGCCTTCTTGCTTCGACAAATCGTGAGTAACGCGCCTTTGTCGTAGATCGCATCTCTAAATTGTCATACCCTCCACGCATGGAAAACGAACTCATTCTCACCGTTGAATACGAAATTCCTCCGGCTGCCGACGATCTGGGAGAGTTGTTTGCTGCACTGGCGCGTGATTACGATGATCTAACGGCTGGCAGAACGTTGGTCGTATCGAGAGTCGAATCCGGCTCATTGATAGCTACGCTCACCGACCTTGCACTAGCAGTAGCGCCATACGTGAAAGATGCACTCGCGGTCGGAGCCGCGATCAAAGGCATCGCTGACTTAGCCAAACTGCTAAAATCTTTGCTGGAAAAAGCCAAATCCGACCCGCCAGAGAAGCCATTGAAACGGCGCAGAAAGAAAAAAGCCTGGCGCGCGATCCGTGGAAGCCATACTCAAGGTAGCGGCCGACTGTAAGGGTGCAGTGCATGGGAGTTACAAAACCCCTGAAGGCGAGACCTTGGATTTTGAAGTGACTTCCCTTGAGGCGATTCGAATCCGCGATAGCGCGCACGCTGGCCACGAGACGATGCATACTGTTTCCGCTAGTACAGAGCCCAATTTGACGCGCACTAAGGCAGATGCTCCAACCCGTCAGCTTTTGGGTGTTCAATCAAGCCTCCAGAGAGTGTATCAAGCTGGTGATGGCGCCCTTTCCGACTCTGAACTGGAACAGATCGCTGAAATATTAGTCACCGCGATCGAAGGCATCGGATCAACTTATGTAATCGACCAGATCATCGACGATCTACAGAGCCGTGGCTTGCACGGGTTCGCCCAGATCTTGCAGCAGCGAGCGCAACGTTCTCAGGGCAACACCGAACCTCCATTGACGACCACTTGAGCGCGCCTCCGCTCCAGTGCGTAGGTTGCCCCTGATTTTCGCGGGATGCTCAAAGCAAAGGCGATGGGGCTCAGCTTCCCGATCCAGATTGTCTGGGAAGACGTGTTCGATGAGAGCGCAAGCATTCCACGCAAAGTGAAGGAAAACACCGCTAGGAAAATACAGGATCGGGCGGATCGGACGTGGAATCTGCTAACCACACTCTACTATAAGGGAACAGGCCGCATTCCATGGCGCAAAAAGCAACAGGATGGCGAGTTCACCGCGTGCTACATCGGCGTCAGTTTTTACCGTGAAGTGGGTGGGCAACAGCTTTTCACCAGCGCGGCCCAGATGTTTGATGAAAGAGGCCGGGGATTCATCCTCAAGGGAAAACGCGCCCATACGGAGAGTCGCGGCCGGCACCCCTACATGACCCAGAACGACGCGAAGCAACTTATCGCGGACGCGCTGATGGCCTACAAGAATCACCACAAGAATTATCCGGCGCGCGTCATTGTATTGAAGACATCGCAATTTCGCGAAGAAGAAGCTGACGGCATTCTGAAAGCTTTAGACGAGGCCGGAGCGGAGCTACGCGACCTCGTTTGGGTTCAAGAATCCTATTCGGTGAAAGTTCTCCGGGATGGCAATTACCCGGTGATGAGAGGCACATTTGTGAATCTCGACGGTAAGGGGTTGCTGTATACAAATGGAAGCATCCCGTACTATGGCACTTATCCTGGTCAATACGATCCAAGACCGTTGTTACTCTGCCCATACAAGGGCGGCGACAGTACGATCGCGCAGATAGCGAGCGAAGTGTTGGCGCTTACAAAGATCAATTGGAATTCGACCCAGATGAATCAGAAATTGCCAATTCCTATTCGGGCGGCGCGTGCCGTAGGCGAAGTTCTGAAGTATGTGACCGATCAAAAAGTCAGTTCCGATTACTCACGATACATCTAAGTAGCATCCAGAAAGTTGAGCGCGTCCAGTTGCCGACCGGACTCTATTCGCTCACCGCTCCCCTCGCTCGCCATATCGTTTACGCTCTATTCTTATTGCAACTTTGACCCACTTCAATTCCGCCGACTTCAGACAAGGTGACCGAAGAGTCAACCGAGGTCACAAAATAGCGCTGCGCCCTGCGCGCGCCTAGGCCCACAACGCTCTGATCGTAGTTTCGGCGATCATAGAGAAAAAGAATTTGCGTACGGCGGGATTGCTAAGAACCGGCGACGGTAATTCTTTCCGGTATGAAGAGACGAAGCAATCTGCATTCGAGAACCGAACCGCGGCGGCCGCCATCGCCGTGAACGCTACGCATCGGAAGTCCTAGCAAAAGCACCCGCATCAACAATTTCTGCGAGCAACAGAAATAACTGAGTTGCTGGACGCCATTGTAGCGGGTCCAGCTATGTTTTTCACCATAGACCACTCGACCAGGACGATCGTCGAGTTTGTCGATCTGTTGCGGGAGTCCGGTGTCGAGCTTGTTATCGACGTCAGATCGATACCGTCGCACACCAACCCGCAATTCAATCAGGAAACGCTCCCGGGAACATTGGAGCCCTGGCAGATCGGCTACCAGCATATCGCCGAGTTTGGCGGCTTGCGGGGAAGGTCGCGCAGCGTTGAGCCTTCGCCCAATGCCTATTGGCGCGTGCGCAGCTTTCGAAACTACGCAGATTATGCCCCGACCGCGCCATTCGCTACCGGCCTGGCGCGGCTCCGGGAATGCGGCGCGCAATTCAGGACACGGGGGGCATCAGCAACATGCGTCCATACCATAGAGCGAACAGGACAAAGCTGCCGATCCACAGTGCGGCCGAAATCTGAATCAAAACGAGAAACGATCCGCTGACCGCCGCCAACACGCGCACCGCGCCAGCCAGGATCACGAGCAGATAGATAAGGACCGTGATCCGATCCGCCGTGAGCGCGCGCGCGCTGTGGCCGAGCGAAACGCGGGTCATGACTCCAAGCACCATGGTGCCGATGGCACCAGCTGTGAGCGCGTGGATTGCTGCGGCTTCCGGCACGTGGTCGGTTAGCATCGACGCGCCCAGCAGAGCGGCGCCGATGACCACCCAGAAATATCCGACATGCAGAATGGTCAGCAGCGGTTCGACCCATGTGGCAATGCCGCGCCAGCGCATGAGTCGCCAGAGATTAAACGCCGCGGCGAGAAGCAGCAGCCAACCGATAGGTTGAGATGCTGGAAAGAACACCCAGCCGATCATCCCGGCATGGAGGATACCGAGCGCGACGCTATCGACCATGCCGTGGGCGGCCGGGAGATCAGCCACACCACGCTTTGCGAGCCAGTTGCGCGTGA
Organism: Bradyrhizobium sp.; assembly: GCA_039935075.1. Classification (GTDB taxonomy): domain Bacteria; phylum Pseudomonadota; class Alphaproteobacteria; order Rhizobiales; family Xanthobacteraceae; genus Bradyrhizobium. The sequence continues at coordinate 31,020 of JBDTKZ010000093.1, read as the reverse complement.
ACACCGGAATGATCCGCCCAGCGACAACCGAGATCAGGACGATGATTGCCGCGAGCCCAAGGCGCCAACCCAGTCCGGTCGGCACGGAGAAGCCTCCCACATCCAGATGCATCAGGAGGTCGGCGATGCCGAGAACGGCGATCGGAACCGGCATTGGCAGGTTGCGCCAATTGCGGCTGCCGATGATCTCGCCGGCTGCAATCGCGCACAGCACGAACGGAAAGGCAAGATCGGTTGCCGCAGCCAGCCAGAACGGGAGCAACGCCGAAAACAGACACGCGAGGCGGCCCGCCAGCCATAACGTCGCCAGCGCTGCAAGCGGCCGACCGCTGATGGGTGCGCGGCCAGTCCAGTTCGGAATCGCGGTCAACATGAATCCGGCAATCGCGGCCATCACGAATCCGAAAAGCATTTCATGGATATGCCAGGTCAACGGATCGAAGCGGCTGGGCAATCGGAGCCCCGCCAAGAGCATCGCAATCCATCCGGTCAGCGCCGCCGCCGACCAAACGCTGGCCGCCAGGAAGAAGGGCCTGAAAGCCATCGTCCAGACGGCGAATGGCTTGCTTCTCGCCACCTGCACGGCCGGCACCGCCATGTTGTATCTCTCCCTATGATGTCTGCCGAGACAGGTGACGCCGCGGGCGCCTGTCGCCGCCAGCCTTTGCTTTCGGAACGATATCGCAGCCACGGGAACGTGGGTTTGCGCTGGCGCAAACCGAGGGACGAACACACCTCAAGCTCGATGGATCTCCGGTCGGCGCGTCAGTTTGCCGACGCTTCAGCAATCCGCTGGATTTCAAAGGGCTTGCGAATGGTGAGGCGCTGGTTGCGGCTCACCAGCCATCCTGCCTTCTCCCAGGCGGTCAGGATGCGGCTCGCCGAGTGGAGCGTGGTTCCGGAAAAGTCCGCCACATCCCTGCGCCGCAGCGGAAACTCGATCGCCGTGCCGTCGCGGGTGTCGTGCCCGGCTTGACGAACAAGCCGCAGGACGGCACGAGCAACGCGCTGTTCGACCCGCTGGGTGGAAACCTCACAAAGTCGGTCCTGCACCTCCTGTAAGCGTTTACCGATGACGCGGATGACATTGATCGCGATCGGGGGATAGCGCCCCATCAGTTCGAACAACTCGGCTTCGCTCCAGCTTGCCTCCAGCGATTCGGTGAGCGTGATCGCATCGGCGGGGTATCTGCCATCCGTGAACAGCGGCACGGTTCCGAACATCTCGCCCGGAGCGATGAAGCGCATGACGATCTGCGCGCCATCGCTTCCGGATTGGGCGATGCGGACGCTCCCCTCGATCAACCCATGGGCACGCACCCCCGTATCGCCCTGGTCGAAGATCCGGGTCTCCCTGGGCAGGCGCCGCACGCGCGCCAACGTCATCACGTCATCGAGCGCCGCGGGCGAAATATCCTGAAAGAGCTCCAACGAAGCCAGGGCCTGAGGAGCGAGGCGATCGTTTGCGGTCATCCCGAAACCTTATCTGGACTTTCCGAATAAGGGCAACGGTTTGCGCCAGCGCAAACCTGCCCGTCAATCCCAGGGATAGGATCGGCACCACAGAGGGCCGATATGATGTTCCGTGTACGTTGAAACCTGGGAACCGACGACGCCTCTGCCGGATCGATCATGAATGACGTCATTCTCGCCCGCGCCCTGCATGTTCTCGCCGTCGTCATCTGGATCGGCGGTGTTGCCATGGCAACGACCGTCGTGCTACCGGCGGTGCGCCGCGGCGACTTGGGCGAAGACCGGCTGCGGGCATTTCAGGCGATCGAGCATCGCTTCGTCTGGCAGGCACGAACGGCGATAATCGTCGTCGGGCTGACCGGCCTTTACATGACGTGGCGCCTCGATCTTTGGAATCGATTTCAGGCGATTACGTTCTGGTGGATGCATGCGATGGTCTGCGTGTGGCTGCTGTTCGCCTTCGTTCTGTTCGTCGCCGAGCCATTCATTCTGCGGCGCCGGTTTCGTCGGTGCGCGACTGAGCAACCCGGCACAGCCTTTGCCTGGCTGCATCGGGCGCACTGGGTGCTGTTGACGCTGGCCCTCATCACAGTCCTGGGCGCGGTCGCGGGCAGCCACGGACAATCGTCCTTTTAGTATCCTCGACCCAGCGCCGCAGCGTGAGATGGGCCATCCGTTGTGGTCGAACTCAAGCGGCTCGCGCCTTGCCTACATTAGCTTCAAAAGGGTGGTCAGGCTGCCGAAACCGAGGATCAGTCCCATGGTGACGCAAACTACGACTATAGCTGCCTCTCCAAACCTAAAATCACGCGGCATGACATCCCTTCTTTTCTTCGGTCTGTTGGAAGGCCAATGGGGCCCCCTCTCGATCTACCGCGAGGGAGCCGCCTTTGCCGTCGGCATCAAAGGATACTCGTAACGTAAGCCAAGCCACCCAAAAAGACGACTATGGCTATGATCGAGTAAATCACACTGAGGGCAGCCTCTCTTATTGATACGTCGCGCACATCAACACTCCCTATCTTCAATACGACACGCCCAGAATCCTGAGTGAGCGCTTTCGAGGGCCGGGCGTCTGGAATTCAATGGCCTGACCAACCGACAAGCCAATAAGTGCGGCTCCCACCGGCGTAAGAACCGAGATGCGTTTCAGTGAAATATCGGCCTCGTGCGGATACACCAGCACCACATCCCGAACGTCGCCGGTTTCATCATCACAATAACGCACCTGAGAACCCATCCGGACTATGCCGCGCAGATCGGAATCATCGCTGACCACTTTTGCACGTTCCGTCTCCCGCGCGAGGAAATAGGCCACTCGCGGGAAGAGCACCATACTTGAATTGGCCAACGTATTGAGACGGCGCGCTTCCTCAGTGGCGATTACGATAGGAGGCAACACGGGTTCAGGTGGCTGGCTATTGTGTTTGCTTTTTCTCATTACTCTCTCTCCTTTGCGTCTAAGCCGCTGTTGGTCCTGGATCTTCGTCATCAAAGGACGGACCGAACTTGATTATCGGCCCGCGAAGAAGGAGCGCGACAACATCATTCGGCTTTCTTCGACTCACGCCTTCGATCCTGACGACGTTAGTGCACCCTGCGGCGAAGAAGGGGATTTCGCTTCCGACCTTCAGGCCGACCAACGCGGCGCCCAATGGCGACAACACAGGGATCTGGGTTTGGTTCGACGTGTAATCTTCGGGATACACCAGTTGCCTTGTCTCGCGCGGGAAACCCCAATTGGTCCAAAACGTCACCCATGATCCCATGGTAACGATATAATTCAATCGGACCGCGCGGTCTGGGACAACTTCCGCGCGCTTGATTTCACTCATCAGAAAGAGCGCGTCCGTGTTGCTGTCTGGCTCTGCGGCTATCCCCGCCAACTGTTTCAGGCGAGGAAAATCAGATGCCGGAATGGTAACGCTCGGAAGAACTACATTGGACACAGCATGCCTCCTTGTTCGGACTTCACATAGGAAGCCACACGTCAAAACCGTTTGATGAAGAAAGAGAATCCGGACGGCACCAACTACCGTCCGGCTAACCGCCTGAATGCAGGCGTCCGGCGCGCAAACGATGCCGCGCGATCCGCGGATCGATGTCCAGGACGTAGATCATGGCAGCCATAGCCCTTACGCTCATTTCAAGCATCGCGCCGAAAGCGCGCACATCAATCACGGGGCCAAAACAAAAGCTGAATCGCGACGATGCGCTGTATCGCCATTTTCAGCTGGCGGTCGAAGGTTCCCGCCAGATCTTTCGCGTCTTGGAGGCGAGATCGACGAGATCCTCAGCATAGCCGCCCAGTACATTAAGTTGATTTCGGTAATGGGCACCCGAACACTCGATCATTTCCAGTGCGGTCCTCGAGCCAGTAAGCCGAGATACGTACTCGAACGAACTCAGTGCACTGGCGCTCGACAGTTTCATGCTCTTAAGATTATAGTCGGCAATGGTTCCGGCCACGTTATTGATGACTTTCACATACAACCGCCCCATCTCCCTTGCCTCCATCATCGCGCTCTCCTTCATTCATAATGATTCAATTTCGTAGCCCAATTGTCGGCCGCCACCATCATTCACAACTTGGAGACTTTCCTAACTCGGTTGTCGATCGGTCTTGGCGTTTAGCGACGACCGAGCACTCAAGGCTTGAGTGCCCGAGTGATTACGAAGCACGTATGTACTCCGGAACTCTGCAATCAAACGAAACTTGCATTTGTGGGGAAACTCAGCCCGGACGGCAAAAGGCCGCCGGGCTACTTGCCGATTTGCAAGAGGCCCGCGCGAAAAAAATACTTCTGATCAAGCGCGATGATAACCATGTCTCATAGTTGGCACGACAGTTTATAAAATCAAGTCTTCGGTGGTGGCCGCGCCGTTTTGTCGCTGCGTCGCTTTGCAATTGATCTCGTCCAGGGCACGTCAACGCCCCTTTTTGTTTGCGAATTGTCGTTGCGCCAAGCTGTGCTTTCAGTTCATCCCAGCACGCCGCGGCGTGCGAGGCGGATTGCCATAACTGACAACGATCGCGCGACTGGCTCATATGGGAACAGAGCATGCTGTCCTATGAGGAACGCCTCCGTGACAGTTCGCCGTGATTTTTTCCCATGAGCACCGCCGAAGAGGATCATCATGTACCGCGTCGGTGGACACTGCCCGCTACGACATCGACCGCCGCGATCCAAACTGCGTCGGCTTGGTCCCGAGATCAGCCAAAACGATTTTCGTATCTGGCCATAGCAAGTTCAGCGGTGTCGATCTCGGGCTTGTGGCCCGACAGCAGATCGGCAAGCACTCGCCCTGAACCGCATGCCATGGTCCAGCCGAGGGTGCCATGACCGGTGTTGAGATGAAGGTTGGCGTAGCGCGTCGCGCCGATGACAGGCGGACCGTCGGGGGTCATCGGCCGCAACCCGCTCCAGAAAGTGGCCTCCGTCGGATGGCCGACGCGCGGGAACAGGTCGGTCAACGAATGCTCGAGCGTCGCCCGTCGCGCGGCATCGAGCCTGTTGGAGTAGCCTGAAACTTCGGCGGTGCCGCCGACACGGATGCGATCGCCGAGCCGGGTGATCGCCACCTTGTAGCTTTCATCCATCACCGTCGACACCGGCGCCGCATCGGGATCGGCGATCGGCACGGTGATCGAGTAGCCCTTGACCGGATAGACCGGGATCGAGATGCCGATCGGCCCAAGCAGCCGGGGCGACCAACTGCCGAGTGCCATCACATAGGCATCGGCCTGCAACACCCCTGCGCTGGTCGCGACACCTGATATCTTCGACCCGTCCGCGATCAGGCGCTCGATGGCCGTCTCAAGGCGAAACTGCACGCCAAGTTTCGCGGCGCGGTCGGCCAGCGCAAGCGTGAACATGTGACAATCGCCGGTCTCATCCTGCGGCAAACGAAGGCCGCCGGCGATCCTGTGCTTCACGGCGGCGAGCGCCGGTTCAGCACTGACACAGCCGTCGCGGTCAAGCACCTCATACGGCACACCGTATTGCTTGAGCACCGCGATGTCGCCAGCGGTGCCATCGAGCTGGCTCTGCGCGCGGAACAGTTGAAGCGTGCCAAGGCTGCGCTCGTCATAGCGGATGGCGGTCTCCACGCGCAGCGTGCGCAGGCAGTCGCGGCTGTACTCGGCGAGCGGGATCATGCGGCTCTTGTTGATCGCATACCGCGCCGAGGTGCAGTTGCGCAGCATCTTGATCAGCCACGCCCACATCGCCGGATCGAGCTTCGGCCGCAGCACCAGCGGACCGTGCTTCATCAATAGCCACTTGATCGCCTTGACCGGCACGCCAGGGCCGGCCCAGGGCGAAGCGTAGCCGGGTGACACCTCGCCGGCATTCGCAAAGCTGGTCTCGAGCGCTGGCCCCGCCTGGCGGTCGACGACCGTGACTTCGTGCCCGGCGTGAGCAAGATAATATGCGGTCGTCACGCCAATGACGCCGCCGCCCAGAACCAGCACTTTCACGATCGTCACCGCTCCTGCAGAGGTTGCCGTCCCGTCGCTGCGCGAATTTCCGCGACGACGGGGCCAAGCAAGGTTCAGGCCACACGTTTGATCGCGTCGCCGAGTATCATCACGATATCATCGATCTCTGTACGCTCAACGATCAGCGGCGGCGATAGCGCGATGGTATCGCCAGTAACGCGAACCACAAGGCCGCGGTTGAAGCAATCGACCATGATGTCGTAGGCGCGGCTGCCTGCCGCATCCGGCCGCGACGACAGTTCGATGCCCGCGACAAGACCGATGGCGCGGATGTCGATCACGTTCGACAAGCCTTTCAGCGAATGCATCGCGTTCTGCCAGTGCTCCGCCAGCGCGGCGCCACGCGTCAGCAGATTCTCTCTCTGGTAGATTTCCAGCGTCGCGATCCCGGCCGCGCAGGCGACCGGATGTGCGGAATAGGTGTAGCCGTGGAACAACTCGATCTGGCCCGCCGGTCCGACCATCAGCGCGTCGTGAATTTTGCGGCTGGCAAATACCGCACCCAACGGAACCGCACCGTTGGTGATTCCCTTCGCGGAAGTGATGAGATCCGGCGTGACGCCGAAATAATCGGCGGCAAAAGGTGTCCCGAGGCGACCGAATCCCGTGATCACTTCATCGAAGATCAGGAGTATGCCGTGCTTGTCGCACAGCGCGCGCAGACGCTGGAGATAACCTTGCGGCGGGACCAGGACACCGGTCGAACCGGCGACCGGCTCGACGATGACGGCCGCGATCGTCTCGGAGCCGTGCAGCGCGACCAGACGCTCGACGTCGTCGGCGAGTTCGGCGCCATGCGCCGGCAGCCCCCTGGAGAAGGCGTTGCGGGCGAGATCGTGGGTATGGCTGATATGATCGACACCCGGAAGATGGGTCGCAAAGGCTCTGCGGTTGCTGACGATGCCGCCGACCGACATGCCGCCGAAGCCAACGCCGTGGTAGCCGCGCTCGCGGCCGATCAGGCGGGTGCGCGTGGGCTGGCCGGCCGAACGATGATAGGCCAGCGCAATCTTGAGCGCGGTGTCGACCGATTCGGAACCGGAATTGGTGAAGAATATCCGGTCCAGTCCGCGGGGCGCAATCGCGGCCAGCTTCGTGGCGAACTCGAACGCGATCGGATGCCCGATCTGAAATGACGGCGCATAATCCAGCTCCATCAACTGCCGCTGCACGGCATCGGCGATCTCGCGCCGGCCGTGACCGGCGTTCACGCACCACAGACCGGCCGATCCGTCGAGCAGCTTGCGGCCATCGACCGTCGTGTAGTGCATGCCTTGCGCGGACGCGATCAAGCGCGGCGCCGCCTTGAACTGCCGGTTGGCGGTGAACGGCATCCAGAAAGCGTCAAGGCTGAGCGTGTTGGGCAACTGATGCATCGTCACGGGTGGTCTCCTTCGGTTCGCCGCATCGACATCATGTTGCCGAACACGCATCAAGACCTTTTTTATTGTCACCTAAGCCATTGATTTTATTATGATCGTTTGGTAACATTCATTCGATCCGCAACACTACCAACAGCACCATCCCAACCCCTGGGGGCGACGATGAGCATCGATGTCGGCGAACGGCTTCGCTTTGTCCGCAGCCGCAACAAGCTATCCCAGCGTGAGCTCGCCAAACGTTCCGGCGTGACCAACTCGACGATCTCGCTGATCGAATCCAATCAGATGAACCCCTCGGTCGGCGCGCTGAAGCGCATTCTGGACGGCATCCCGATGGGAATGGCGGAATTCTTTGCGCTCGAGCCCGACCGGCCGCGCAAGGCATTCTACCGCGCCGACGAGTTGAGCGAAATCGGCAAGGGGCCGATCTCCTTTCGTCAGGTCGGAGACAATTTATTCGGCCGCGCGCTCCAGATCCTGAAGGAGCGTTACGCCCCCGGTGGCGATACCGGACGCATCCCGCTGGTTCACGATGGCGAAGAAGGCGGCATCGTTCTCAGCGGTCGATTGGAGGTAACCGTGGATAGTGAACGCCGCATCCTGGGGCCCGGCGACGCCTACTATTTCGAGAGCCGCCGGCCACACCGTTTCCGCTGCGTCGGCGCCAAGCCATGCGAAGTGATCAGCGCCTGCACGCCGCCGACATTCTGACGGCGAGTGCCCTGGGATAAGGCGCCGGAATAGCTTGCGGTAGAGTTGTGCGTTAACATCGGGGACTTCCTATCGCATGTGAGTTCCACGGAAACGCTCACCCGATGTGGTGCGCGTCAACGACCGGAGTAGCTTGAGAGATGAGCGAAGATCTATGTTTCCTGTCTGCCGTCGAACTGGGCGCGCGGATTCGTCGTAAAGACGTCTCTCCAGTCGAAATCACGCGCGCCGTGCTGGCGCGCGCCGAGCGATTGCAGCCTGAGTTGAATTGCTTCATCACGCTTTGTGGCGACCAAGCCATGGCCGACGCCAAAAACGCCGAGCGCGAGGTCATGGCCGGCCAGCCGCTCGGTCTTCTGCACGGCATCCCGTTCACGGTGAAGGATCTCGTCAATACCAAGGACGTACGCACGACTTTCGGGGCGGTTCCGCACAGCGAAAACGTCCCCGACCACGATGCTGTCGCCGTAGCCCGGCTGCGCGCGGAAGGCGCCATCTTGCTGGGCAAGACCACCACGCCCGAATTCGGCTCCAAGTGCCTGACCGACTCGCCCTTGTTTGGCCGCACCCGCAACGCCTGGAGCCCTGCGCGCTCGAGTGGGGGCTCCAGCGGCGGAGCCGCGGTAGCGGTTGCCAGCGGCATCGCACCTTTGGCCATTGCGACCGATGGCGGTGGCTCCACCAGAATCCCGGCTTCCTGCAACGGCGTTGTCGGCCTGAAGCAGAGCAACGGCGTGATCCCCCACAGCCAGGTGCAGGACGCTTTCGGCAATCAAACCTATGTGACCCCGATGACACGTACCGTCGCGGATACCGCCTTGATGATGCAAGCGATGAGCGGAGAGGATGCTTGCGATCCATGGTCGATCGGAATTCCCCGGCAGGATTTCGTCGATGGCGCGGCGGCGCACGGTGACCTGCGTGGACGCAAAATTCTGTTTTGCCTCACCCCGCCGGGCCGTCCCGTCTCGGCGGACGTGGCTCACGCCTTCAAGGCGAGCGTTGCCAGACTGGCCGCGCTTGGTGCGGAGGTTGAAGAAATCCCCGGCGACGGATTTGACGTGGAGCCGATCTGGCGCGCCATCAATCACACGGCGTGGCGCGCACGGTTCGAAAAGCTTGCGGCCGATCACGGCGACCAGTTAAGCGAAACGTTCCTGAAGCAGTTGGCTTTGGCCGGGAATGTCAGCGGGGTCGCCTATCAGCAGGCCATGTTTGACCGAACGTCGCTGTTTCGGCGGGTGCAATCGTTGCTGCAACGCGCCGACATGCTGGCGATGCCGACGCTTTCGCGGACGGCGCTTCCGATCGACCAGGACCTGTTCGGCACGATCGAAATCGACGGGCAAGTGCTCAACGACGTTCGTCCACACTGGTTTCCCTGGACCATGCCGTTCAACATGACCGGGCATCCGGCCGTCAGCCTTCCCTGCGGCTTCGGCTCGGATGGTTTGCCGATCGGCATTCAATTGGTCGGCCAGTTTCGCGGAGATGTCGAGTTATTGCGTGTCAGTGCGTTGTTCGAGGCATCGCAGGATCTGCTCGGCCGCTGGCCGACGTAGAGAACGAGAAATGATGTCGATGCGCCTCGCCAACGACCTGTTATCGATATCTATCGGGATTCCCTTTGGCGAGCTTCAGGCGTTCGAGTTGCGCGAGAAAACCCTGCTCGCCAATACGTCCGAGGCTTCCAGCGACATGATGTCGTCGACGGTCAGCACCCGGTCGAGATCGGCCACGAGGCGGTTGGCCTGGCGCAGCCGCATGCGATCCAGTGCGTTGCGGATCGATCGCGCATTGGAAAACAGCGGTTGGGATTTGCGCAGCGTGACGTAACGAACGAACGCTTCACGCGCGTCGGGGCTGAACTTGTAGTTCATGTCCCGCAGCATCAGCTCGGCGATCGCAAGCAACTCTTGGTCCGCATAATCCGGAAACTCGATGTGGTGCGCGATACGGGAGCGAAAGCCGGGGTTGCTGGCGAAGAACTTGTCCATGCGGTCGCCATAGCCGGCGAGGATCACCACCAGATCCTCACGCTGGGATTCCATCACCTGCAGCAGGATCTCGATCGCTTCCTGACCATAGTCGCGCTCGTTGTCCGGCCGGTGCAGGTAATAGGCCTCGTCGATAAACAGCACGCCGCCCATCGCTTTCTTCAGGATCTCCTTGGTCTTCGGCGCGGTGTGGCCGATATATTGTCCCACCAGTTCATCCCGCGTCACCGACACCACCTGCCCGCGGCGCACGAAGCCGAGTTTGTGGAGAATGCTCGCAATCCGCAGCGCCACCGTGGTCTTGCCGGTACCGGGATTCCCGGTAAACGACATATGCAGCGTCGGTACACCCGAGGTCAGGTTCATGCGCTTGCGAATGCGCTCGATCAGCAGCAGCGAGGCGATCTCGCGGATCCGGGTCTTGACCGGCTTCAGGCCGATCAACTCGCTATCGAGCTGCGTGAGAATCTCCTCGATGCCGACGGCCTCGAGTTCCTCACGGAGACTGACCCTGTCCGTCATCGGTGCATCCATATCCATCAGCGAAACCTCAACGCGCCACGCGCGCCTTCAATGGAAAGAAAAACTCCGCCGCCGCTTTCACAGCGGCGGAGCAGTGCATCCGGCACGCGGGGAACGATGAGGGGGCCGATCGCGCCGCGGACCGGACGGGAGAAACTAGCCGTAACGCCCACCCTCGGGACGATCGACGGCATAGGATTTCGTGGTGTAGCGGATGTTGCGGCCCTCAACCTCATGCCGTTCCAGCCGGAAGCCCGGCTCCTCCTTCGGGCGATTGACGATGAAGGACAGCCGTTGCGACTCCCAGCCATGGCTGGAGTCGAACGCCGACATCCGGATGTAACGATCGCCATAGACCTTGCGGCACTCGTTCAGTTCCATCAGCACGCCCGCGGCGTCGCGCAAATCGAACATCGGCAACCCCCACATCTCCCAAAAACTGTTGCGGGGGTGCGGATCGTCGGTGAACTCGATGTTCACAGCCCAGCCCTTCTCCAGGCAATACTGCACCTGACGGGAAATCTGCTCGTCGGTCAGATCGGGCAGGAACGAAAAGCAACCTTGAGTAACGCGCATGAGTCCGGCTCCTTACATCGAGACGCTGGCGGTGGGGGCATAGTCGGGCATATCGGTCGACTCGTAATTGAAGGTCACGTCCTTCCAGACCTCCAACGCCGATTTCAGCGGCGTGCAGGTCTGCGCGGCTTTGGCCAGAATTTCCGGACCTTCGTGCAGGAAATCGCGGCCTTCATTGCGAGCGAGGATCATGGCTTCCAGCGCCACGCGGTTGGCCGTGGCGCCAGCCTGGATACCCATGGGATGGCCGATGGTGCCGCCGCCGAACTGCAGGATCACGTCTTCGCCGAGGTGATCGAGCAGTTGATGCATCTGGCCGGCATGGATGCCGCCCGATGCCACCGGCATCAGTTTATTGAGGCTCGCCCAGTTCTGGTCGAAGAACACGCCATGTTCGAGTTTTGTCGGATTATAGTCCTCGCGACAAATGTCGTAATAGCCGCGCGTGGTCGCGGGGTCACCTTCCAATTTACCGACTACCGTGCCGGCATGGATATGGTCGACTCCGGCAAGCCGCATCCATTTTGCAATCACCCGGAACGAGACACCATGGTTGCGCTGCCGCGTATAAGTCGAATGCCCGGCCCGATGCAGATGCAGGATCATGTCGTTGCGCCGCGCCCACTTCGCCATCGACTGGATCGCGGTGTAGCCGATCACCAGATCGATCATGATGATGACGGAGCCGATCTCCTTGGCGAATTCGGCGCGCTCGTACATGTCCTCCATGGTGCCGGCGGTGACGTTGAGATAGGTGCCCTTGATCTCGCCTGACGCTGCCTGCGCCTTGTTGACCGCCTCCATGCAGTACAGAAACCGCTCGCGCCAATGCATGAACGGCTGCGAGTTGATGTTCTCGTCGTCCTTGGTGAAGTCGAGGCCGCCTTTCAGCGCCTCGTAAACCACGCGGCCATAGTTGCGGCCGGAAAGCCCGAGCTTCGGTTTCACGGTGGCGCCGAGCAGCGGGCGGCCAAATTTGTCCATGCGCTCGCGTTCAACCACGATGCCGGTTGCCGGCCCTTGAAACGTCTTCACATAGGCCACCGGCAGACGCATATCTTCCAGTCGAAGCGCCTTCAGCGGCTTGAAGCCGAACACGTTGCCGATGATGGAGGCCGAGAGGTTGGCGATCGAGCCGTTCTCGAACAAATCGAGATCGTAGGCGATATAGGCAAAATACTGTCCCGGCGAATTCGGCACCGGATCGACCCGAAAACATTTCGCGCGGTATTTTTCCGCGGCGGTGAGCCGATCGGTCCACACCACGGTCCAGGTCGCGGTCGAGGATTCACCGGCGACCGCCGCCGAAGCCTCGATCGGGTCGACGCCATCCTGCGGCGTGACGCGGAACAACGCAATGATGTCGGTGTCCTTGGGTTGATAGTCGGGCTCCCAATAGCCCATCTTCCTGTATTCCATCACGCCGGATTTGTAGCGATCCTTGCCGCGAACCGTCATCGAATGCTCGTTCATGATGTTCTCCTCACATTTTGGTTGCAGGCACGGATCGCTTGTTCAAAAATACTCGTCATCTCATTCGGCCGCGTCGGCCATGGAACCGAGCCGCGGATCGAGGCTGCCGCTGCGATAGCGCTTCGCCATTTCCGCCAGCGGCATCACCTTGATCTTGCCGGCATTACCCGCGGTGCCGAATTGCTCGAAGCGCTCGTGGCACAGGTCGCGCATCGCATCCATCGCCGGTTTGAGGAATTTTCGCGGATCGAATTCGCTTTTGCTCTGGGTCGCAACTTTCCGAAATGCAGCGGTCATCGCCAGCCGGCAGTCGGTATCGATGTTGACCTTGCGCACGCCATGCCGGATGCCGCGGGCGATCTCCTCGACCGGCACGCCCCAGGTCTGCGGCATCTCGCCGCCGAACGCATTGAACATGTCCTGCAGCGGCTGCGGCACCGACGACGAGCCATGCATCACCAGATGCGTGTTCGGCAATCGGCGGTGGATTTCCTCAACGACCTTCATGGCCAGGATATCGCCGTCCGGCTTGCGCGAGAATTTGTAGGCGCCATGCGAGGTACCCATCGCGATCGCCAGCGCATCGACCTTGGTGGCGCGAACGAAATCGACGGCCTGCTCCGGATCGGTCAGCAATTGATCGTGGCTGACCTTGCCTTCGACGCCGTGGCCATCCTCCTGTTCACCGCCGCCATGCTCGAGCGAGCCGAGCACGCCCAGTTCGCCCTCCACCGAGGCGCCGATCCAGTGCGCCATCTCAACCACGCGCCGGGTAATATCGACGTTGTAATCGTAATCCGCCGCTGTCTTGGCGTCGGCCTTGAGCGAGCCATCCATCATGACCGACGTAAAACCATGCTGAATCGCGGTGGCGCAGGTCGATTCCTCGTTGCCGTGATCCTGATGCAGGCACAGCGGGATCCGCGGGTGCATCGCTTCGAGCGCATCGATCATCTTCGACAGCATGATGTCGTTGGCATACGAGCGCGCACCGCGCGACGCCTGGATGATGACAGGCGCATCGACCGCGGCCGCCGCCTCCATGATTGCAAGCCCCTGCTCCATGTTGTTGATGTTGAATGCCGGCACGCCGTAGCCGTGCTCGGCGGCGTGATCCAGCAATTGCCTTAGCGTTATCCGTGCCATCGGAGCCTCCGTGTTGTTCCTGGTGTGTTGATGCTCATGCGTAGCTTGCCGCCATCCGCGCCCGCGCGAGGCAGCGCAGCGCCGCTTTCGCCACCTCATCCGCGGTGATGCCGAATTCGCGATAGAGTGTTTCGGCCGGCGCCGAGGCGCCGAAGCCGGTCATGCCGACGAATTCGCCGGAATCACCGAGCCAGCGCGCCCAGTCGCCCTCGACGGCGGCCTCGATGCCGATCCGCGGCACACGTCCGAGCACGGCGGTCCGGTATTCGCGTGATTGTTGGCGGAACAGATCGAAGCACGGCGCCGAGACCACAGCGGCGCGGATGCCGACGCTCGCCAGCAGCTCCGCGGCGTGTATCGCGATCGAGACCTCCGAGCCGGTTGCGATCAGGGTGACGTCGCGACCGTCCTCCGGCTCGGCCACCACATAAGCCCCGAACGCGACCTGATTGACCTCGCCGGCGTCGCGGAATGTCGGCAGCGCCTGACGCGACAGGCACAGCACCGACGGGTTATGCTGCGCCCGCAATGCGCAGTCCCAGGCTTCCGCGGTCTCGATGGCGTCGCCGGGGCGAAACACCAGCAAATTCGGGATCGCCCGCAGCGACGCCAGATGTTCCACCGGCTGGTGGGTGGGGCCATCCTCGCCCAACCCGATCGAATCGTGCGTCATCACGTGGATCACCCGGATACCCATCAGGGCGGCGAGCCTGATCGCGGGGCGGCTATAGTCGGCGAAGCAAAGGAACGTGCCACCATAGGGGATGAAGCCACCATGCAGCGCGATGCCGTTCATGGCCGCGGCCATGGCATGCTCGCGGACGCCATAATGGATGTAGTTGCCTTCGAGATCGTCGTGCCGTACCGGCCTCTGCGTTTTGGCGCGGGTGAGATTGGAATGGGTCAGATCGGCCGAGCCGCCGAGCAGGTTCGGCAGCGCTTCCGCGATCATTTCGATCACGAGCTGCGACGCCTGCCGCGTGGCGATGTTGGGCCGCTCGCTGGCAAAGCGATCGCGGAGCTGCGCCATCGCCGTCGCATAGGCGCACGGCAGCTTTCGATTGAGCGCATCATGAAAAGGCGACCGACCGCTCGAACAAAGGCGCTTGCTTCGTTCGATCCAGGCCCGGCGCGCCGCCTGCCCGCGCCCGCCGATCTGGCGCCAGGGATCGAGCACGGCTTCGGGAACCTGAAACGGTTCGTACGGCCAGCCCAACCCATCGCGGGTCTTGGCCACTTCGTCGGCGCCGAGCGGTGCGCCGTGCGCCTTTTCGCTGCCTTGCCGGTTTGGAGCTCCGAAGCCGATCACGGTGCGGCACGCGATCAACGACGGGCGATCATGACGCCGAGCCTGCTCGATCGCGGCCGCGATAGCCTCGGGATCATGCCCGTCAATACGGCTCGCCGACCATCCCGAGGCGGCGAAACGCGCCAATTGGTCGTCGGAACAGGACAACGACGTCGATCCATCGATCGAAATCTGGTTGTCATCGAACAGCACGATCAGGCGATTGAGTTTCAGGTGTCCTGCCAGCGAAATCGCTTCGTGGCTGAGGCCCTCCATCAGGCAGCCATCGCCGGCGATCACGTAAGTATAGTGATCGACGAGCTGATCGCCGAAGCGCGCATTCATCAGCCGCTCCGCCAGCGCCATGCCGACCGCGGTGGCGATGCCCTGGCCAAGCGGTCCGGTCGTCGTCTCCACACCCGGCGTGTGGCCGTATTCGGGATGACCGGGCGTTTTCGATCCCCACTGCCGGAACGCCCTGAGTTCGTCCACGGTGACGCCCTCATATCCCGTCAGATAAAGCAGCGCATACAGCAGCATCGAGCCGTGGCCGGCCGACAACACGAAGCGGTCGCGATCCGGCCAGGACGGATCGGCTGCGTCGAACTTCAGGAAGCGCGAAAACAACACCGTCGCCACATCAGCCATGCCCATCGGCATCCCCGGATGTCCGGATTTGGCCTTCTCGACCGCGTCGATCGCCAGGAAGCGGATGGCGTTCGCCATATCGGCATGCGTGACTTCGGGACGATCGGCGATGGACAGGGATCTGGCGGTCATACGGTGCGCCTCTTGCGTTCCATCAGTTGCAGGATCAGCGGGGTGAGGATGAGCTGCATCGCTAGGTCGAGCTTCGCGCCGTGGATCACGATCGAATTGGCGCGCGACATGAAGCTGTTGGGGATCATCGACAGCAGATAGGGAAAGTCGATGCCGCGCGGATTCTTCAGGCGGATCACCACCATCGATTCGTCCGGGGTCGGGATCCACCGCGCGATGAACGGATTGGACGTATCGACGGTCGGCACGCGCTGGAAGTTGATGTCGGTTTCGGCAAATTGCGGGCAGATGTAATTCACGTAGTCCGGCATCCGGCGCAGGATGGTGTCGGTCACCGCCTCCGCGGTGTAGCCGCGGTCATTGCGATCGCGGTGCAGTTTCTGTATCCATTCGAGATTGATAACCGGCACGACGCCGATCTTGAGGTCGGCATATTGCGCGACGTTGACCTTTTCGGTCACGACGGCGCCGTGCAGGCCTTCATAGAACAACAGATCGGATTTTTCCGGCAGCGCTCCCCATTCGGTAAAGGTACCGGGAGCCGCGCCGTATAAATTCGCCTCGCCATCGTCGTGAACGTAATGGCGCGTGGTGCCGGTGCCGGATTCGCCATAATCGCGAAACACCTTCTCGAGTTCCTCGAACAGATTGGTCTCCGGGCTGAAGTGACTGAAGTGTCTGTTGCCCCTGTCGCCCTCCTCCATCATTTTCGTGCGCATCTCGGCGCGGTTGTAGCGATGGAAGGCATCGCCCTCGATGTAGGCCGCGGTCACCTGTTCGCGGCGAAAGATGTTCTCGAACGTCTTCTTCACCGACGTCGTTCCGGCGCCCGATGAACCCGTGATCGATATGATGGGATAACTGCGCGACATCGGTTTTTCCAGGCTCTAGCGAAACAAGCCGCGCCGCGCGAACAGCGGGGCGTCGCTGTTGTCGAACATCGGCTCAACACCTTCGTGAATGGCGGCGACATCGCGGACACCGCGCAACGAGCCCATGATCAACGGCACGCGCTGGTGCGGTGTCCTCGCGGCAAGCTCCAGAATCCGCCGGCGTCCGGTGGTCGCGGCACCTCCCGCCCATTCCATGATCAGGGCCATCGGATGCGCCTCATACAGCAGGCGCAGACGTCCCTCGCGATAGCCGGGGCGGGCATCCGCCGGATAGAGGAACACGCCGCCGCGAACCAGGATGCGAAACGACTCCGCCACCAGCGACCCGATCCAGCGCATGTTGAAATCCGCTTCACCGTTGCCGTTGGTGCCGGCGAGGCACTCGTCGATGTAGGCTCGGACCGGTCCGTGCCAGTGCCGACGATTGGATGCGTTGATGGCGAATTCCGGCGTGCTCGGCGCGATCTTGATGCCTCGCGCGATCAACAGAAAATCCCGGGCACGCCTGTCGAGAATGAAGCTATCGACGCTGTTGTTGAGCGCCAGCACCAGCGTCGTCTGAGGCCCGTAAACCACGAACCCGGCAGCGCACTGCGCGGTTCCTGGTTCGAAGAAGGTGGAAAGAACGTCGTTACTGCGCGGGCGGATCGAGAAAATAGTCCCGACCGAAATGTTATTTTCGAGATTGGCCGAGCCGTCGAGCGGATCGATCGCGATACACAACGGCGCCGCGGCATTGAAGACTTCCGGGAGTTCGGATTCCTCCGAGAGGATGGCCGCGACCGGCGCGATGCGTAACGCGCGGCGCATGATTCCGTCGGCGGCAAGATCGATGTCTTTCTGCTGGTCGCCGTCCGGGTTGACGCCACCGAGCCGACCGGTAATGCCGGCCAGCGGCCCCTCGGCGATGAGGCCGGCGAGTTCGATCGATGCGGCTGCGATCGCTTCAATCACATCGGTGACCGCGGGCCCACGGTGCGAGCGCGACGCCGCCTGATCGAGATGCGAACGCAACGTCACGCGCTCGTCCATGGCCGTTCCCCTGTCGTCGCCCTCTTCGGGGCCATTTCAAACGTCTTGCCGATCGGCAGTCCGTCACTCACAACAACGCAGTTTGCCAAATTAGGGAAATTTTCTTATCTTTGGGCTGACCAAAGTATTTCTTATAATGGAGGCTGCGATGGCGAGCCGGTTTATGCGGGAATTGACCCTTCGCCAGTTGCGCGCGCTGGCCGCGGCCGCGAAGCATGGCTCGGTCACCGCCGCCGCCAAACAGCTTCATCTGACGCAGCCAGCCGTCACGCTGCAAATCCAGAACTTGCAGACGCTAGCCGGTATTCCCCTGATTCAGCGCACCAGCGAGGGCATGCTGCTGACCAATGCCGGGCGCGACGTGATCGCCCTTTCCGAGCGGATCGAGGCGGCAATCCGCGATTGCGAAACCTCGATCGAAATGATGACGGGAAGAACCGCCGGGCGCATTTCAATCGGCGCCGTCAGCACTTCGAAATATTTCGTGCCGTTCATGATTTCCGGATTTTCGAAACTACACCCGAACGTCGAAATCACGCTGTCGATCGGAAACCGGCAGGAGATCGGCACGGCGCTGCGCGGCTATGATCTCGATTTCGCCATCATGGGCCGTCCGCCGGCCGACATCGATATGGATGTCCATCTGATCGGCGATCATCCGCATGTCATCATCGCGCCGACAGCCCACCGCTTGGCGCGAAAACCCCGGATTGTGCTGACCGACCTTGCCAACGAAACCTTCCTGACCCGCGAGCCCGGCTCCGGCACCCGCGGCCTGATGGAGCAATTATTCGAAACCGCGCGCATCAGCCCCACCATCGGCATGGCCATGAGCAGCAATGAGACCATCAAGCAGGCGGTCATCGCCGGCCTCGGCATTGCGTTCATTTCGGCGCATACGGTGGCGACCGAACTCGACGAGCGACGGCTGGTGACGCTTGATGTCGTCGGTCTTCCCGTGGTCAGGCAATGGTTTGTCCTCGCCCGCAAGGACAAGGTGCTGCTGCCCCCCGCGCGCGCGATGCTGGAGTTTCTCAGCGCCCGCGGCGCGCAATTCCTGCCGCGCACTCACGGCAGATTTCGGCTAACCCGTTCGCCGGGACGCGCGAGGAAGAAGTGAAGTGGAAATGAAGATGGCACGCTGATTGCGCATCGCTTGACGTAACTATCAGCGCCTGTCTGCCATCGCTTGATCAAAGGCAATTCCCATTTCGATCTCCGAGGGCACAAGTCCCGTGAACAGGTGAAATGCTTCGGCGGCTTGAAAAATTGCGAGGTCACGACCGGTCATGATCCGCACGCCCTTTGCTTTTGCCGCGGTTAAAAGCGGTGTCCACAGCGGAAAATAGACGGCGTCGGCGACCCAAAGCCTGTCGTGCAAAAGGACTTCAGGAATCGGTGTGTCCCGATTGGGAGACATTCCCACCGGCGTTGCGTTGACGACGCCGACAGCCCCCTGAAGTGCTGCTTCGAGATCGCGAGCAACGACCCCGCGTGATCCGAGAAGCGAAACAAGTCTGTCAGCTTTACCCCGATCGGTGTCATATATTCGGATCTCCGAAGCACCGAGACCTGCCAACGCGACTGCGATGGCCTTGCCGACACCGCCTGCTCCGATCACAGCGACACGCTCCGATCCGGAGCCCGAGACAAGCTTGCTCGCGGCTCGCGCAAAGCCTGTCGCATCCGTGTTATGACCGATCAGCCGACCCTCTCGGACCAAAACGGTATTGACGGCCCCGATGGCGGCAGCATTCGATGATATCTCGTCCAGCAGATCGACGACGGCTTCCTTGTACGGATAAGTAACGTTCACGCCCGCGAACCCAAGCCGCCTGACGCCGTCAAGAAGGACTCGCAATTCCTCGCGGCTGGCTCCCGCAACCTCGATCAGCTGATAATGGCAGCGTACATTCAGAGCGTCCGCAGCACGTTGGTGCATCGCCGGCGAAGCCGAGTGAGCGATCGGCGCTCCGATCAATCCGGTCAGAAAACTCTGTTGGGTCAAGGCTGGATGCTTTCGCGTCAGGTTGGTGCACTGCGTGCCGACGCCATCACCCGCTTGGCGGCATCGAGTGCTCGTCTCGCCCGGGCCTCTGCGCCCATCGTCCGCGCCAATTCAGCCGTCGGCACTTCAACGCTGATGGTGATGTCCGCCGGCATGGCGCGCGCCAGAGAAACAAGATCGATGCCGCCTTCGCCGGGAAACATGCGCTCCGATCGCGCAGCGTGGATCAATCCCTCTGTCGTCGTCGGTCTTTCGGCCGGCCCGTCGCACAGCTGCCAATAATGCATTTTACCGGCAGGGATGCGGGCGATGTCGGTCACCGAACTGTCCGACCTGTCAAAATGCAGCGCATCCACGAGAATGCCGGCGTTGCGTTGCCCAACCTGCTCGACGATACCCATCGCGGCCTTGAGGTCAGGCACGAACGTCCAGGGCATAAATTCGAGATCGGCGGTCAGCCCGTACGGCGCCGAGGCCTCGCAGAATTGTGCGAACCGATCGGCAAACCGCGTCAGATCAGGGTCGTATGCCGCGACCAGCATGTGCTTTGCGCCAAGCTGCGCGCCGGTCTCGAAAAAGCGGGAGAAGCCGGAAATCTCGGTCTCCGGCGTGAACGCAACTACTTCGAGATCCGCGACAGTCACGCCTGTCGCATCGAGCCTTGCGAGGGTTTCCTTCAATTGCACGGGGTCATCCATCAAAGGATAGGCAAGGCCTCCGGGTGTAGCAGGCAGAAGACGGAGTCCGACGTGGTTATAACCACAGGCTGCGGCGACATTGACCAGCTCGGGCGGAGTAAGTTCGAGTGCGGTCAGCGCGGCGAGAGAAAAAGACGACATTTTTGATCCTCGCGAGGCGGATGGGACGGTTATCCCAAGCACTATTTGGCGTCATAGCCCGGCCGCGGGATCAAATTCATGATACCCCGCGTAAAACCGCCGTCGACCACAATCTCCGCGCCGGTGATGTAATCGGCACGGTTGCTGGCCAGAAACACCACGGCATTGGCGATGTCTTCCGGCTCGCCGATCCGTCCGCGCGGCACCACCGCGCGCCGCGCCTCGAGGACACCCGGGGTATCATAGATGCCTTGCGTCATCGGGGTGCGGATCAACCCTGGACAGACAACATTGCTGCGAACGCCGCGCGGACCCCATTCGGTCGCCAGTTGCTGGGACAGCATGGCGACCGCCGCCTTGCCGGCGCTATAGGCGCCGCTGTGGTTCTGCGGAAAGTGCGCGGAAACCGAAGCGATGTGGACGATTGCACCAGCTCCTTTTTCCAGCATTTGCGCGCCGAAAGCCTGGGCGCAGCGAAAATAGCCGGTCAGGTTCAGCGCGAGGTTGGCTTGCCAGTCGCTGATCGATAGCGTGTCGAGACTTCCCGCCCGCAACGCTCCGGCGTTGTTGACGAGGATCGTGGCCGGCCCGATCGCCCCAAGCGATTCAGCCGCGGCCGCGGCAACGCTGCGGTCGTCGGTCACATCGCATCGAACAAACCGGGCCTGGCCGCCGCGCGACGCGATGTCATCCACCGTATGCGACGAGCCTTCATCGCGATCCAGCACCACCACCGTTGCGCCGGCATCGGCTAGACCAATCGCAATGCCCTGCCCGATACCCGATCCTCCGCCGGTGACCACAGCTACCTTACTGGTGAGATCGAGCCACTTCATGTGTTCCCCCATTTTTTTTGATCCGCGACTAAAGCCGTCGCGGTCGATTTTAATTGGCCTGTTTGATCGTGTCCTGAAACGCGAACCCGCTCGTTCGCAACTTTGCCACGCCGTCCGTCAGTCCGTGCAAAGGGGCATCCGACAGAATTTCGAGAACGACGGCGCCCTCGAAACCCCTCTCATTAATAAACGCGGCAATGGCGGAAAAATCGATAGCTCCAGCTCCGATCGGGTCATGGCGCCACTGACCGCGTGGGCTATCCGACAAATGAATGATCCCGAGCCGCGACCATAGCGTAGCCAGACCGGCAACAGGGTCTTCATTGATGGCAAACGCATTCGCCACATCGTAGATGACCGGGATCGATCCGTATCCCTCGGTATCCAGAAAGCTCGCGATCGTCCTGGCTTCAGCCAGCAACCCCTGCGGATGGTTTTCGAGGATGATGCCGACGCCGCGCTGTTGCGCCTTGGCGTGAATTCGGGCGAAGGCGGGGCGAAACGTCTGCATCAGGCGATCGTTGGCTTTTGTCAGCAAGGCGTGACGCCGACCGGACCCGACACAAATCCATTTCGCTCCGAGCTCGGCTGCCCGATCGATCCCGCGCGCATAGGCATCGACCGCGAAATCGACCACATCGGCCGAGGGACTTGCCAGATTGATGTCGCTGCTGGCGAGATCGAGCGCGAGCAGCGACATGCCGTGCCGATCCAGGATCGACCTCAGCCGCTTGGTCAGTTCCGGATTCTCCGCCCACGGATCATAATGGGGTGGCGTCGCCATCAATTGAACATGGCGAAAGCCGGCTTCGACGAGCCGCTCGAACGCTTCGTCCGCGAGGCAGCTCCAGACAAACCCGAATGTATGAGCGCCGAGGGTAACCGTT
Organism: Bradyrhizobium sp.; assembly: GCA_039935075.1. Taxonomy (GTDB): domain Bacteria; phylum Pseudomonadota; class Alphaproteobacteria; order Rhizobiales; family Xanthobacteraceae; genus Bradyrhizobium. Next base: position 8,676 of record JBDTKZ010000093.1, on the reverse strand, counting down.
GGCATCGACCGGGGCTTTCAGGATGGATTTTGCAGGACGGATTTTGCGGGATGGAATTCGACAGCCCCTCAGGCTGTTTTCTTGCTCGACACGTCATGTTTCGGTTCATCGAAAATACTCATTTGAGACCGCAAGCTGCGACCGTAGAGGCCCGGCGACGCCACGGTCGCCAGCGACAGCTCTTGCGCGGCTTCGAGTAGTGCCGGTGAAATCTGCAGCATCCGTTGCTCGGTGAAGCGAATGTCCGGACCGGCAACGACGATCGTCCCGGTCACTTCCTTTGTCTTGGGGTGCCGTATCGGCGCGGCCGTCGCATTCATCCAGGGCGAGTAGGTCTGAACAACGATGCTGAAACCGCGTTTGCGCGTATTGCGCAGATATTTCAGCAACGCCGGCCACGTCTCCGGCGCCCGCGGACCATAATCCTTCCTCAGGCCGAACCCTTGCTTCTCGATCAGCGCCATTGCCTCTGGGTCGGAGAGACACGCCAGCCACGCGTGGCCGCTGGCCGAACACGATAGACGGCCGACCTGACCCATATCGGGATCATAGCGCAATCCGTGCGGGGAGCCCTGCGCTTTGGCGACCCAAACAAGTTCCTTGCCGTCGACCATCGCGAGCCGCACCAGTTCGCCGCACTCACGCGCGAGCCGGTCCAGGATCGGTTGTGCGAAATCGGTGATGCCGCTGCCAGCCAGAAAGGTAAAAGCAAGCGACGCAATTTTGGCCGTCAGTTGATAGGCCCCTTGCTGCCGTTCCTGGCGGACATAGCCATGCTCGACGAGGCTGGTCAGCACGCGATGGGTGGCGCTACGCGGAATTCGCAGCCTTTCGGCGATCTCGAACAGCAGCATGCCCTGGGCATTGTCGGACAGCAGTTCCAGGACGCCGAGCGTGCGCTCCAGCAGGCCGCTTGGGCCGACATCGGGCACTGTTCGGTTCGCCACAGTTTCCATGGCTCGGGTTCCTCGCCTTTGTCCCTTATCGTTGTCCTGCGCCATTGCCCGGCGTCCCGTCAAGTGACTTTGGAATTGGATTCCACTTCTTGCAAGCGATTATTGGAATTGAATTCCAGTCATATTAGAACGATCATGGACCCTGCGAGCAAGTCTCCGCGGCCGCCGGCGCCGATCCAAACGACCGGCATTCAAGGGGGAGGATGCAATGACGGAAACAAGAATCGCGCCGACGGGTCGCAAGATCGGTCGGCGGAGCTTGCTTCTCGGGTCAGCGGGACTTGCGGCCAGCAGCCTCGGCGCGTCCCGATTGGGAATGCCCTATATTGGCAACGCTGCCGCGGCCGAGCCCATCAAGATCGGGATGATCTGGGCCAAGACGGGATCGATCGTCGATCAGGCCGAATATCTGGCGCAAGGCAGCATGTTGGCGCTGGAACAGCGCAACAACATGCTGCTTGGCCGCCCCGCCGAAATCGTCTGGCTGGACGAGCCGAATCCGCAAGGGGCTCAGCAGAGCGCGGAACGTCTGGTCGGAGAGCAAAAGGTCGTCGGCATCGTCGGCGGCGCGCTATCGTCGTTCGCGCTGGCGATCTCTTCAGTGGCCAAGAAAGCCAAGATCCCCTACATCGCCGCCAACGCGGCCACTGGCGATCTCACCGGAAAATCGTGCAACAAATATACCTTCCGCCTGCAACCGCCTGTCGACGTTCACGCCCGCATCCTGGCACCCTACTGCGCATCGATCGGCAAGAAATGGTACCTGCTGACGGCGTCCTACGCTTTCGGCCAGGACATCAAGAAAGCGTTCACCGATTATATCCTCGCCAATGGCGGCACCGTCGTTGGCGCCGACGAGGTCCCGGTCGGAACGCCCGACTATAGCTCCTTCATTCTGAAGATCCGGGCCGCGAAGCCCGACGTCGTGATCGGAGGCGTCGCGGCCAGCGACCTGACCACGTTCCTGAAGCAGTGGAACGAACTTGGAATGAGGGGCAAGATTCCGTTCGCGGAAATTTCCGTCGGCAATACCGATCTTTGGGGCGTCGGCCCCGAGGCCGCGGATGGCCTCTTCACCATCACCTGGTGGTACAAGGACCCGAACAATCCGCCGGAAGAACAGGCGATGGCTGCAGCCTACGAGAAGAAATACAACCGCCCGGCCGCCGACAAGACCTGGATGGGCTGGCTTGGCATGAAGAGCCTGCTCGATTCGATCGAGATGGCCAAGACGACTGAGCCCGCCGCCATCGTCCAGGCGCTCGAGAACTGGAAGTACAAACGCGGCGACATCGACGTCGGCTATCGTCCCTTCGACCACCAGATGACGGGCCGCCTTCTGGTCGCCGGCATCCATCCCAAGATCACGGACAAATGGGATTACTTCGACATCAAGGCGCAGTTACCCAAGACGCCGGATGATATTGCAAAAGCCTTCGGCTCGCAGGCCGACAGCGTTTGCAAGATGGATACGCTCTGAAGCATTGCGGTCTTCCGGGAGCGGATCTCCTGCGATCCGCTGCCGGTTCCGCGCAGGTCTCCGGAGGAATGATGCCATGCTCGACATGATCCTGTCGCAGGCCGTCAACGGGCTCGTGTTGGGCTTTCTTTACGTCCTGATTGCCATCGGCCTGTCGATTATCTTCGGCATGCTCGGGATCGTGAACTTCGCTCATGGCGCGTTCTTCGCCATCGGCGCCTACCTCGCCTATTCACTCAATCGGCAGTTCGGCTGGGGGGCCGCGCTGCTCGCACCTGTTCTGACCGGGTTGATTGGCGTTGTCGTGGAGATGGTCCTGATCCGCTGGCTCTATGGCAAGGAGCCATTGCTCGGATTGATTCTGACATTTGCACTGGCGCTGCTGGTCGAGGCCATCCTGCGGCTGGTGTTCGGCGGCGCACCGGTGCCGTTCTCGGCGCCGAAATTCCTGGCGGGCTTCGCCGAATATGGACCGATCCTGATCACGAAGTACCGCATGTTCGTGCTGGTCGTGACCGTGCTGGTGCTGGTCGCCTTCTGGGCGTTCCTTGCCTATACGCCCTACGGCCGCATCATTCGCGCCGGCTCGCGCGATCCGGAGATGGTCGGCCTGCTCGGCATCAATCTTCCGGTTGTCTTCAGCGGCGTATTCGGTATCGGCTGCCTGCTCGCCGGTCTCGGCGGCATGCTTGCAGCACCACTTTGGACGGTGACGCCCTCGATGGCGGCCGGCGCCATCATGCCCGCCTTCGTCATCGTCACGATCGGCGGTCTCGGTTCCTACGCGGGCGCCATCATTGCAGGACTTCTGGTCGGGCTCACGACCGCCATGACCATCCAGTTTCAGCCGGAATGGTCTGGCACTGCGATGTATATCCTGATGGCGGCCATTCTGCTGGTCCGGCCGCGCGGCCTGCTCGGCGAAAAATGGGAAAGGTTCGAATGAGCATGCGTGCCGTCATTCGAAACCCCGCGCTGTGGGCCGCCCTCACTTTGACGGCGTTGACGTTGATCTGGCTGGCGCTCGGCGCACCGGTCTCGCTGATCACGCAGATCGCGATCTATACGCTGTATGGCGCCGGGGTAAATCTGCTGGTCGGCTACACCGGGCTGGTTCCATTCGGCGCCTCGGTGTTCTTTGGTTGCGCGAGCTATGCCTCCGCCTTCTTCGTGCTGGGCGGTTACGGCAATGACCTCACTTCCTTGATCTTTGCGGTGCTGTTGTCGATCGCCATGGCGCTGGTGATCGGCGCGGTAATCCTGCGCCGCACCGGCCTTTATTTTTCCCTGCTCACGCTCGCCTTCTCGCAGATCGCGTTTGAAGTTGCCTTCAAGTGGACCGCCGTGACCGGGGGCGAGAACGGATTGCAAGGCATCGCGCGGCGCAGCTTTTCGAGCGATTTGCGCTTTCACATCTTCGTCGTCGTGACGGTCGTTGCCGCCCTGTGGCTGCTATGGCGGATCGCCCATTCGCCGTTTGGCCGGGTCCTGCAGGCCGTGCGCGACAACGAGCATCGCGCCCGCAGCCTCGGCTATAACGTCTATCTGGTGCGCCTTGGCGCCTTCATCCTGACGGGCGCCTTCGTCGGCTACAGCGGTGCCTTGCTGACGCTGATGCTGCAGGGCGTCTATGCCAACAATCTCAGTTGGCAGCACGCCGGCGACTCGCTGCTGATGACCGTACTCGGCGGGGTCCATCATGCGCTGGGGCCGCTGTGGGGCGCCATCGCCTTCATCCTGCTGGAAGACCGCCTTTCGGCCATTACCGAGAATTGGTGGCTGATCTTCGCGCCGATCCTGATCCTGTTTGCGCTGCTGTCGCCGGAGGGCATTGCCGGCCTGGTGCAGCGGCTGTTCGGTCGTCCGCACTGGACGCTGGTGCGCAACACGATCCCCGCCCGGCCGGCGGTCATCACGCGGTTCGAAAGTGCCGCCATCCATGCCGATCCGCACAAGCCGCTGCTGCGAACCCAACAGCTCAGCAAGCGGTTCGGCAATCTGGTGACCGCACGCGATATCGATCTCGATATCTTCCCCTTCGTCCTGCACAGCATCATCGGCCCCAACGGCGCCGGCAAAACGACATTCTTCAACATGCTCTCGGGCTCGCTGGCTCCGACCGGCGGGCACATCGTCTTCGAGGGTAACGACATCACGCGAACCCCGACGCATGTCCGCGCCCGGCTCGGTATCGGCCGCTCGTTCCAGATCCTGTCGGTTTTCCCCAATCTCACGGTGTTCGAGAACGTCCGCATCGCCGTCCAGGCCGAACGGCGCGGCGCAAGGGGCCTGTTTTCCGATGCTCACGCGATTACCGGGATCAATGACCGGACCTGGTCGATCCTCGACGCCGTCGACCTTGCCGATAAGGCCGCGGACTCCTGCCTCAACCTGCCGCACGGCGCCAAACGGCTGCTTGAGATCGGCATCACGCTCGCGATCAACGCCAAGCTGCTCCTGCTCGACGAGCCGCTGGCAGGCCTGGCCGAGGCCGACCGCGTCATCGTCGCCAACCTGATCAAGAAGCTGTCGACGCGGCATGCGGTCGTTCTGATCGAGCACGATATCGATCGCATCCTCGCGATCTCCGATCGAATCTCGGTCCTGCACCAAGGACGCATGATCGCCGACGGCCGGCCGGCCGATATCGCCAACCATCCGGACGTCATTGCCGCCTACCTCGGCACCGCCGATAACGCGCGCGCACCGGCCCCTGAAATCGAGCGCAACGTTCGCAAGACGGCCCGTCCGCTGCTCGAGGTGAGCGGCGTCGCCTGCGGATACAGCGGCAGCACGGTCCTGAACAACCTTGACCTCTGTGTTCACGAAGGCGAAGCCGTCGCCCTGCTCGGCCGCAACGGGGTCGGAAAAACCACGACGCTGCGCTGTCTGACCGGCACGCTTCCGGCGGTCGCCGGCCAGATCAGCTTCGCAGGCCAGCCGCTCGGCGGCCTAAAGCCCTACCAGATCAACCGTCTCGGTATCTCGCTGGTCCCGGAAGGACGCCGCCTGTTTCCCAATCTGACCGTCACTGAAAACCTGCAGCTGGCATCCCGTCCGGGGGGAGCCAGCCTGGAGCAGGTGTTCGAGTTGTTCCCGCGCCTGCGGACGCGGCAGAAGGCAAAGGCGGAAAACCTGTCGGGCGGAGAGCGCCAGATGGTCGCGATTGCGCGGGCTCTGGTGATGCCGAGCAAACTGATCCTGCTCGACGAACCGTTCGAGGGCCTGGCTCCGGCGGTGGTCAAGGAAGTCATGGACGCGCTGGTGAAGCTGCGCGGTAAAGTCGCCATGATCATCGTCGAGCATCACGCCGAAACCGTGCTGCCGATCGTCGATCGCGCCTACGTACTGGTCAACGGCCAGATCGCTTTCGAAGGCGACGCAGGCCAGCTCGAACGCGATCACGACCTGCAGGCCCGATTGCTCGGCGTTGTGCAGGGTGACGAACTCGAAGCCACGCTCAAGCGTGCAGCCATTTAATGCAGGACAGGACAATGAACCACAATTTGACCGGCGCAACCCGGCTGAACATCATCGTTGGCGACCCGATTGCGCAGGTCAAGGCGCCTGGTGGCATGACCAAGGCGTTTGCCGAGATCGGCCACGACGGCATCCTCGTGCCGGTGCAGGTTGTTCCCGGGGATCTCGGCGCGCTGCTCGCGGTTGCGGATCACCTCAAGAATCTGGATGGGATCGTCGTGACGGTGCCGCATAAATTCGCGTGCTTCAAACACTGCCGAAGCTCGAGCGACCGCGCCGGCTTTCTCGGCGCCGTCAACATCATGCGCCGCCGCAAGGATGGCGGCTGGCATGGCGACATGGTGGATGGCCTCGGCTTTGTCGGTGCCGTACGCGACAAAGGCTACGACCCGCGTGGCAAACGCGCGCTGTTGGTCGGCGCCGGTGGCGCCGGCTCGGCCATCGCCATGGCCCTTGTCGAGGCCGGCGTCAGCGAACTGGCCATTCATGACGGCGACACCGCGCGTCGCGACAACCTGATTGCGCGGTTGAAGACACTCGGTCGCGCGAACATCATCGCCGGGTCTTCCGACCCCAGCGGATTCGATCTGGTCGGTAACGCGACGCCGGCCGGGATGAAAGCGGGAGATCCGTTGCCAATCGATATCACGAAGCTCGCCCCGACGAGTTTTGTCGGTTGCGTCATCACCGCGCCGGCCGTTCCGCCATTGATCGAGGCGGCACGACGCCTCGGCTGCCTGACATCGACCGGCACCGATATGTACAATGCGCTACAGGGCTCCATGCTCGATTTTCTGCTCTCGACCTTATGAACCGAACAGAACCTGGAAAATAACAAGATGTCGCTTGCAAACGATACCGAGACCTCACCCGGCTTAAACACCAGCCTGGATTACGACGCCATCATTATCGGCGCCGGTATGTCAGGCCTTTATCAGCTCTATCGGCTGCGCCAACTGGGCCTGCGGGTGCGCGTGTTCGAAGCCGGCACCAATGTCGGCGGCACCTGGTACTGGAACCGCTATCCCGGCGCGCGTTTCGACTCCGAGAGCTATTCCTACGGCTACTCGTTTTCAAAGGAGCTGTTGGAGGAATGGGACTGGTCCGAGCATTTCGCCGGCCAGCCCGAGACGCTGCGCTATCTCAACCACGTCGCCGACAAATTCGATCTGCGCCGCGACATTGAGTTCGCGAGCCATGTCACGGCGGCCACCTATGCAGAGGATACGCGCAACTGGACCATCGCGCTGGAGGATGGCAGCCGCTTCCGCAGCCGATTCCTGATCACCGCCATCGGCCCGCTGTCCACGCCGACATTGCCGCGGATCGAGGGGCGCGAAAATTTTAAGGGCCAGTCTTTCCACACCGCGCGATGGCCGCACCAGCCGGTCGATTTCAGGGGCAAGCGCGTCGCCGTGATCGGCACCGGCGCCACCGGCGTGCAGACCATCCAGACGATTGCCAAAGACGTCGGCCAACTCACCGTGTTCCAGCGCACGCCGAACTGGTGCGCACCGCTGCACAACGGCAAGATCGACGCTGAAACCCAGCAAAAGATCAAAGCGGGCTATCCGGAAATGTTCGCCCGCTGCCAGGAAACCTTTGCCTGCTTCCTGCATACGCCGGACCCGCGCGGCGCCTTCGAGGTTTCCGACGCGGAGCGCGAAGCGTTCTATGAGAAGCTCTATGGCGAGCGCGGCTTCGGCATCTGGCAGGGCAATTTCCGCGACATACTGATCGACCGCGGGGCCAATGCGACGATCAGCGACTTCGTCGCCCGCAAGATTCGTCAGCGGGTGAAGAACCCGCTGGTCGCGGAGAAATTGATCCCCCGGAATCACGGCTTCGGCACCCGCCGACTGCCGCTCGAGACCTTCTACTACGAGGTCTACAACCAGGACAATGTCGAGCTGATCGACATCACGGAGACGCCGATCGAGCGAATCACGCCCGCAGGCATCAAGACGAGTGCCGCCGAATATGAGTTCGACATCATCATCTACGCCACCGGGTTCGATGCCATCACCGGCAGTTTCGACAAGATCGATTTCCGCGGCGCTGGCGGCGCGCGGCTGAAGGACAAATGGCAAAATGGTCCGGAGACCTATCTTGGCATCATGGTGGATGGCTTCCCCAACATGATGATGCTGATGGGACCGCACACCGCGCTCGGCAACATTCCGCGCAGCATCGAATACAGCGTCGACTGGGTCACCGGCCTGATGGGTTTTGCGCGGGACAACAATTTGACCCGGCTGGAAGCAACCGCCGCCGGCGTGCATTCCTGGACCGATCACGTCAAGGCGCTCGGCGTCGGACTGCTTTCCAACGAAGTCAATTCATGGATGACCGGCATCAACTCCAACGTCGAAGGCAAGCAGACCCGCATCGTCGCCCGTTACAGCGGCAGCGCCCCCGCCTACCGTGCCCGATGCGACGAGGTGGCAGCGAACGGATATGACGAGCTTGCGTTGGCGTAGGCAGCTGAATAGCTAATATTCGGCCTATTTCACGGGCGACGGCACCTGCGCGCATGGCGGGTTTGTTGAACGGAATCAAGCTGGTTGGTCCTGTCCAGTCGTCACGTGAAAAATAACGCTTCACATCCGACCCAAATCACCGGCTTATTTCCCCCGTCCCGTCCCAAACGAGGGGCGGCTCGCGATCGTCACGAACGCGGGGCGGGATGCGGTGGACGCGGAGGCGCTCTTGACGAACAGCGCTCAAGCGGACGGCGAAGTCGTGTGGTCCTGACGCCCC